>CAZVTA010000001.1:0-327693 GCA_964629815.1 uncultured Candidatus Saccharibacteria bacterium
TTAACTGGGGCGGTTGCCTCCTAAAGAGTAGCGGAGGCGTTCAAAGGTTGGCTAGATTCGGATGGAAATCGAATCGATAGTGCATACGCAGAAGCCAGCTTGACTGTGAGGCCTACAAGCCAAACAGGCACGAAAGTGGGAGTAAGTTTTCCGCTGTCCGTACATTCGTACATGAGAGTGGTATCGGCAGCGCTATCGGATAAAAGTTACGCCGGGGATAACAGGCTTATAGCGCCCAATAGTTCACATAGACGGCGCTGTTTGGCACCTCGATGTCGGCTCATCACATCCTGGAGGGGGAGCACCTTCCAAGGGTTCGGCTGTTCGCCGATTAAAGTGGTACGTGAGCTGGGTTCAGAACGTCGTGAGACAGTTCGGTTTATATCCGCTGTGGACGCTAAGAAATTTGAGAGGATCTGCTCCTAGTACGAGAGGACCGGAGTGGACGCACCGCTGGTGTATCAATTGTCGTACCAACGGCATTGTTGAGTAGCTATGTGCGGACTAGATAAGCGCTGAAAGCATATTAAGCGCGAAACTAACCTCAAGATTAGATTTCTCTATGATCCCCCAGAAAGACGATCTGGTTGATAGGTGCAAGGTGAAAGTGCGGTAACGTATTGAGCCGAAGCATACTAATAGGGACACTGACTTTTTACGTACCATGAGATGAATCTTTATTGGTTTATCTCATGGTAGCAGACGATTAGCCAGTTTTTGGTGCGTATCTGTAAAGATATGCAACCGTTTGTCATTTTACAATTCACACCATTGCAATATGGACACCGATAGGTTAAGTCTTCCGCTGATTGGGAAGATCAGCCGGCGTGACGGATTGTTTCCGGCACACCGCGTAATAAGACATAGTCATTTCGGTGCCCATGGCGCGAGGGAGACACCTGTTCCCATGCCGAACACAGAAGTTAAGCCTCGCAGCGGTTACAATACTTGGCCAATCAAAGCCTGGGAAAATAGCACGGTGCCGAATTATGCTCAGAACCATCCTTCACGGATGGTTCTTTGCTTTTAGAAGGGGAATATCTCCTCCTAACGCGCAGGGCGGGCGAATGAATCGCCTCGCTCTGGCTGTTCTCCCCTGAAACATTTATTTGAGAGTTTCGAAGATTCCTTTTTCCACATTCTTCCGAACATTGTCAGCATCAAAGATTCTTCCACTCATTGATATGTAAACTCCAGCTGGGAGGGTACCTAGACTTGCTATAGCAAGTTTAATATTATGAGGGGCATCAGTATTCTCTTGATCCGCAGGAATCATTGCTCCAGTAATCACCACCACCTTGTTAAGAACATCTTTCTTCAGATATAGTGCTGTTTTAACCATTGTGATGGTACCGTGTGTAATCAGGATATATTTCTCACTACAGTCTCTGCACTTATTGGATATTTTCCTACGATCATCATTTGTGATGAATCTACTATCCTTATCCATGAGATGCTCAATAGAGTAATCAGTGATATTTAAAGATTGTAGAACAAAAGGGATGAGTGACTTTTTAGATTTTGGTGCATCTTCTTCTTTCGAGTACTCTAGGCCATCGATCGTTCCGCCGGTGGTAAATACTTTTACTTTCATATATACATGATACCTCAATTATTCTGTAGAATCAGATCACTAAATTATTAAGGGGGTCTTTTTGTATGAAAAAACACGACCGGTATTGTGCTATTTTCCCAAAAGGAAAACAATAAAACAGTTAGTCCAGCAAAAAATTGCTGAACGGGGTGTCAAATTATATAAAATGAGCCTTTTCCCGGCTCTTTTTATTTTCATGTCATTCGTTCTTGGTTGCCATATCTAGTATTTCTTCAAATATAGACATGGGAAAAGGTTTGTCGAGCGGGAATTGAATCGTTCCTTTTGAGGTGCTGTATTCCGGGTGCTTGCGTTTAAACTGTGCAACAATTGCGGCGCCAGGGTATATACCGATGTGATGTTCATACGCAGCAAAGTGCATGAAGTTTTTCTTATTCAGCTTAAAGGTTGGGATGCCGTAACTAATAGCTTCTGTTGCTGCCGGTACGTAAGCTTTAATGGTATTGCGTATGTCTTGAAGGATTGCTTGGATGGTTTGAGGAAAGTTTTGCATGTATTCGTCTATATTTGTATAGCTATTCATGAGCAGTAGTATAAACGAAAAACAGATAAAAAGGCCAGAATATTTATTGACATTAGCGAAATAAAATGCTATCATAAGCGTAATTCTGAAAGGAAGAGAGGGTCTGTGCAATTTGCACGGGCTTTTTTATATCCTTCAGGGTCCGGGTGGAGTGTTAATTAACAGGGGAGGCCAAAACGAATGGCTGGAACTAAGGCTGGCGGCAAAGCTGCTGCTGCAACAAATAAATCAAAGTACGGTTCTGATTTTTATGCAAAAATCGGTGCCAAGGGTGGTAAGCGAGGCCGCACTGGTGGATTCTTCGCAAACCGCGAGCTAGCACGTATTGCTGGCGCCAAGGGTGGTCGTATTAGCCGCCGAACTAAGTCTGTATAAATTACAGATAGACAACAATAAAAGAACCGCTGCCTACGCAGTGGTTCTTTTTTGTATTTTACGATATGGTCTACAATGCCGAGATGCAGATACGCGCCAGGTAGTGTCGCAGTTAAAGCAAGTATAGGTGTATTCGTCGTTTTGAAAGCTGTTATTGGTACAGGCGGGGCAGGTGCTTCTTTGGTATAGCCAGTCTCGATAAGTGTCCAGACAATCTTGTATATGATCGTCATCTATAGCGATAGCATACTGAGGCGCAAGCACTTTTGCGGCATGATCCCAAGCGGCTACTTCCATGAGTAGTAGTTCAAAATCTGAGTTGAATGTTGTATGTCCAAGCAAAGAATGCGAGACTTCGTGCAGCAGCGACCACTGTGCACGTTCGTCAGCTTGGTTACGATAATACACGATACGGTCTTTGGGGGACCAATAGAAGGTAGGCCCTTCGGCTAATCGAAGATTAGGAAAGTCTATGCTAATTTTAGTGAGCAGCGTGTCCATAGTGTCTTCTTGCTAATTCGTAGCAGCCATAAATTACTGCCTCTTCTGGGCGTTGTGCCATTCGGAGTTCTGGTATTGGCATAAGCGGTGTTTGGTATTTTCTGAGCGCTGCCGTTAAATAGTCTTCGAATTTTTCAAAATGCGCACCAACACCGCCACCAAAAACAACAGCATCAATATCAAGCAGGGCAAGCAGTTCGACGAGTCCAGCTGCAATATCGTTTGCGATTATTTTCCAAATCTTTGGGTCTTGTATTTCACTCGCTTTACAACCAAAACGTCGCACAATAGCTTTGCCCGCAACGAGCTCTTCCCATGTATTGCTTTTGCCATTTCGTTCTAGTATTATCCGGTTACCTCCACGATCACCAAGGCTTGTATCCAAAATGCCATTGGCGGTATAGGCAATGCCAATACCTGTGCCAATTGGGACGTAAAGTACATTTTTAAATTCTTTAATGATATTATTAGATTCGTATATTGCGCCTGCTTTTGCATCATTTTCGAGTACACCCGGACAGTTTGTTCGTTTTTCGATGTCGTGTAGGATGGGTACATTTTTCCAGTCAAGGTTGCCGAATCGAATACCAAAACCATGTTCTCTATCTACAACACCAGGGATAGCAATGCCACATGCAAGGAAATCCTGATGACGAAGTGAAGCGAGATTGGTTGCTAACGTTGTCAGAAAATTGGCATAAGATTGATCGGTAGGGAATTTGACTGACTCAACAAGTTCGCCATCATGAGTAAATACGCCAAGCAGCGTCTTTGTTCCTCCTATGTCTACACCCAAATACATGGTTGTAGTATACGGCGCTGTGTAGCTGTACGTAAAGCACTTTGACTTATAGGGGTAGAACAGATATAATGGTACCCAACTAACAGACTTGTCTAAGAGTTTGTCAGAAATACATTACGAAGGAGGCATGGAACACATGTCAAAAACAGCTATAACTATGGATGAATTGCTTGCATCCGCTGAAATCAAGCAGCTAAAAACAGGAGACGTAATCGAAGGTGTTATTACGTCTGTAAAGAAGCACGAGGTTTGGCTAGACCTTGGCGCTAACGGTGTTGGTGTGGTTTTACGCCGCGAAATTGGTCATGGTCAAAAGCTCGAGGTGGGCGAAAAGGTTACCACCAGTGTTGTTGATCCAGAAATGGAAGAGGGCTATGCGCTGCTCAGCATGCGCCGCGCCGTTAAAGATAGGGGCTGGGATGAGCTTCAGCGCTCATTTGAAGCTGGTGAGATCATCGAGATTACACCGTACGATGCAAACCGTGGTGGTTTACTCGTTGAGAGCGAAGGCATTCGAGGTTTCTTGCCAGTATCTCAACTCGCAGCAGGTCACTATCCGAGAGTATCGGGTGCCGATAAAGACGAAATCTTGCAAAAGCTTAACGCATTGGTTGGCAAGCCAATACGCGTACGCATCTTAGATGTGAGCCGCAAGGACAATAAGCTGATTTTCTCTGAAAAAGAAGCAATCAAAGATGATATGCAGTCACGTCTGACAGAGCTTAATGTTGGAGACGAAGTTACCGGTGTTGTAACTGGTGTTATTGACTTTGGCGCTTTTGTAAACGTTGATGGCATTGAAGGTTTGGTGCATATTTCTGAGATCTCTTGGGAGCGTGTTGAAGACCCGCGTGATTACGTAAAAAATGGTCAAGAAATCAAGGCTAAAATTATTGCTATCGATAAAGACCGCTTAAGCCTTTCAATTAAGCAAATGACCGAAGACCCATGGCTTAAAGAAGTTAAATCATTCAAAAAGGGTGATGTGGTTGAAGGAAAAATCACGCGTATCACGCCATTTGGTGCTTTTGTTCAACTGAGCCCAAGCGTCGAAGCGCTGGTTCATGTATCCGAAATGAGTGATGACGAAGGTGTTGACCCTGAAAAGATCTTCCAGCTTAACCAAAAGAAGCAATTCAAGGTTATTGAAATCGATACAGAGGCTCGCAAAATTGCGCTGAGTCTTAAAGACACGAAATAGTCTGCGTTACACATTGTTATGTAGATACCCATAAATCATAAGAAAGGAGGCAGCGATGGCCCAAAGAACGATAGAAGTCGAAGACAGAATCACTGTTGGTGCGCTAGCCGAAAAGCTTATGATACCAGTTACCAAGCTTATTGGTGAGTTGATGAAAAACGGGGTGATGGCTACGGTCAATGAGCGTATAGATGTAGATACTGCTCAGATTATCGTAGAAGAGCTTGGTCTTGATGTGGAGCTTCAAAAAAAAGAGGCTGCACAGACAGCAGCGAGCCAAATTCAGGAGCGTAGAAAAAGCAATAAAGAAGGCGACTCTCGTCCGCCGGTTATTGCGGTAATGGGCCATGTTGACCATGGTAAGACGTCTTTACTCGATGCAATTCGCGATGCGGATACTGCAAAGCGAGAAGCAGGCGGTATTACGCAGCATATATCTGCATACCAGATCATGTATAATCAGCGTAAAGTAACGTTTCTGGACACTCCTGGCCACGAAGCATTCGCAGCACTCCGCGAACACGGTGCTAGTCTTACTGATATCGTGGTTATTGTTGTGGCGGCAGATGACGGCATAAAGCCACAGACACTCGAGGCAATTCGTTTTGCAAGAAAAGCCGGTGTAAAAATGTTAATTGCAATTAATAAGGTTGACAAAGAAGGTGCAGATGTCCCGCGCATAAAACAACAGCTTGCTGAACAAGACTTGTTGGTTGAAGAGTGGGGCGGCGATACTGTTGTTGTTGAGGTTTCTGCTAAAACAAAACAGGGAATTGATCAGTTACTCGACATGATATTGCTGCTCGCTGATGTTGAAGATCTCAAGGCAGTTACAAAAGCACCCGCAAAAGGTCTGGTTATTGAGGCGCATATGGAGCAAGGCCGGGGCCCGGTCGCTATTTGCTTAGTAGACGAGGGTACGCTTAGTCCAGGTGATTTTGTAGTAGCAGGGGCAACCTATGCCAAAGTTCGTAATCTTGAGACCCCAACGAAAGAGAAAATAGCAGCTGCAACACCATCGACACCTGTCGTCATAACAGGATTTAAACAGTTACCAGAATTTGGTGATGAATTCTTCGCGGTGCCAAATGAAAAAGAGGCGCGTTTACAATCACAAGACGTTAATCGCCAACGTCGTTCAGATGGTAGCAAACTAGATATGGGCAGTAGTGAACTTATTCGCATTATCAATCGTAGCAATAAGCTGTCAGAGTTTCCTGTAATTATCAAAGCCGATGTACAGGGTTCACTGACTTCGGTTATTGATAGCCTTAAAACCCTCGATAGCGATGAAGTGGCCGTGCAGGTTGTGAGTAGTGGCGTAGGCCCTGTTTCCGAGAGTGATATTCATTTAGCGCATACTTCTGGCGCAGTTATATATGGCTTTAATGTTGAGCTTCCTCAGAGCAGTAAACGCTTGGCGTCACGGGATAAAGTTTCGGTAAGAATGTATCGAATCATCTATGAACTCATAGATGACGCAAAGCAAGAAATGAGTAAATTACTGGCACCAGAAATCGTAGAGACCGAGCACGGGGTGCTGACCGTAAAAGCTATTTTTAAATCAACGAAAACTGAAATAATCTGTGGTGGAGAAGTGACTTCTGGTAAGCTGATAGCGCCCGCATTTGCGCGCGTAAAGCGATCAAAAGAGCAAATCGCTGAAGTAGAAGTTAAGAATCTAAAACGAGGCCCAACGGACGCTAAAGAAGTCTTTGAAGGTGATATGTGTGGTGTGAATATTGAAACCAATTCGCGTATTGATCTGCAAGAGGGAGATATGCTCGAATTCTTTACACGTGAGACAGTAGAACGAACTCTTTAGAAATGTAAGCATGATAAGCTAAAAAGATGGAAGATTCGCACTACATTCCTTCTGCAGAAGAGCAGAAAACTCCAAAAGAAAAAGCGGAGGCAGAAGAAACGCGTGTTCGTCGTCGCAGTGCAAGCGAAATGCTTCGAGACATCATGGCTGGAAAGGACGTTTTTGGACGCAACCAGGAGGCGGCAAACAATCCTGAGGATGACGAAGAAGATGAGGATGACGAAGAGTCGCTAGAAGGCGGAACGAACAAAAAAAGAAAAAAGCGTTTCGCCCGTAAGTTCTCTCAATTATTTCGGTCTCGCATCGCAACAAGAACGGATGCAGCTGGGGAGGAGCAGGAGGCACATGTTACGACACCGGATCAGTCTAGTCCAGAAGTATCAAGAAGTTTGGGCTTAAACTTCTTTGATGTGGTCCGTTCTCAGTCATCAGAAGCGACGCCAGAGCAGTCCAATGAGACCAGTCGACCAGACGAGCTGGCAGCTGCCGCTGCCGATTCTCTTGATAGCCCGGAGGCACTCTCGGAAACAGAGGAGATTTCGGTTAATGATATTTTGCAAGAAGTGAGTGCCGAGGTAGACGCAGAAGAAGATACCGAAGGCGAGGCCGTTCCAGAAAGGGTCGATCCAGCTGTACCCGAGCCAGAAAGTATCGGCACAATATTGAGTCGCCAGAGCGCAGCTGAAGATATTGGTCATGTCCACGAAAAACGTTCTGCTTTCAGTTCCGACCATGAAGCGGATCATGATAAAATCTTACACGCTGCTAACAAGAAAGCTGTTCGTGCGTCTGCGACGGCATTTGTAGGAGCAGAGCTGATGAGCAGGAGTCGAGATAGGCGGCTTGATGCAAAAATTGAAGCGCAAAAAATTGCTACATCGCGCCTAGAAGAGCAGCAAATGCTCCAAGAGCGTATTAATCATGAACTACAGCGAAAGCTCGAGGCGAGCAAAGAGTCAATAAAGCCAAATATTAGCTACGTTGAAAAAACACCAGCCACTTCAGGAGAGGGTGTTAAGCCTAAAGCTGAAGCTGTAATACCAAAGCCTGCTTCACCCGAAATCGCAGAGCGTCATGTGCGTGCTATTGAACAGATTGAACGAGCTGCAGTGACTAGTGAGGCTGCACCAGAAATCGTTCTGAAAAGTGTTGAAAAGGCAGCCGAAAAAAATGCGCCTATCGAACAGCTGTTTGAAAAGCGACACGAAATTAAAGGTTCTGTTGACCCGGTCGATAGAAGCTTTTTTAAGGACAATGAAGACCAAGTACGACGCACTGAATTAGAAGCGCACGCCACTGCACAGCGGCAATTCGAAGCCGAACAAAGAGAAAAACTCCTTAAGTTGGCGGCAGAGGGCCAGTCGAGCCAGAACTCGGTATACCAACAGGCGGCAACAACAGGGTTTTGGGTTGCGGTTATTCTAATTGTGGTGTTTATGGTACTGTATGCGGCGTTTGGTGGATAATTTGATAAAATAGATAAGAAGTAAAGGATAGAGAATGTTTAAACTAGACGACAACCTGTTAAAAGAACTTGGACTTGGGGAACTTCCTGCAAGCGAGAAGAACCGTATGCTGACGCATATCTATGAAACGCTTGAAATGCGTGTAGGTATGAAGCTGGCAGAAAACATGACCAACGAACAGCTCAATGAGTTCGAAGGCTTTATTGACAGAAACGACGAAGCAGGGGCACTAAAGTGGCTCGAGACTAACTTTCCGAATTATAAACAAGTAGTGGCAGAGCAACTCGAAGCGCTTAAGGCGGAGATCAAAGCTGTAGCTCCTCAAATTGTGGCTTCTGCGCAACAGGCCGGCGGTGATCAGCAGACGCCACCTGCACCAGCAACTCCTGTAGTGTAGATATTCAGGCTTCTATTCTGGCTGCATAGCCCGCCAGGAAAGAACGAATATCCATTTCCTTTTTCCCTTCTGGCTTAACAATGTCGACAGAGATACTATTGTTTCCGCAGGATATTTCTAAGGCAGTTGGTTTGTTGCCACTGCGTACTATGTGTAGGGTACCAGGGTCGCCAGGTGTGCTTTCTATCACATGGGCTTTTACTATTGTTAACCGCAAGTCATTGATGTGCGTATAGCTTGTTGGCCAGCCCGCATACGCTCGAATTTCGCGTTCTATCTGATCTGCGGGTTTTTTCCAGTCAATCTCACCATCTTCTTTGGTTAGTTTTCTTGAGTACGTTGGCGTAGTTGAGGGCGCTATGGTGGCTGTTTCTTGAGGGGCAGGGTTTATGCTCCCGCTGAGGTAGAGCGGAAGAATATGTGAAAGCATCTGGTCGCTTAGATTTATCAACTGCTCAGTTAACTCTGGGGTGGTTATTGATTTGGGCAGCTCAAACGGGGATTGCGCAAGCAATGGACCCTCGTCCATGGCCTGCACAAGGAGCATGAGGCTGACACCGGTTGTCTTTTGGCCAGACAGAACAGCAAATGTTATAGGGTCGGCACCACGCAGTTCAGGTAATAGGCTAAAATGACTGTTAATAATACCAAGTGGGAATGCGTCTATGACGCGTTGGCTAACAATTATCCCAAAATCGATAAGAACTGCAACAGGGCTGTGTATATCAAGCGATGATATAAGCGCATCGAGGTCGACCGAATGAGTCGCAGAATAGATTGGAGCGTCCGTAACTTGTTTCATCTGCTGTGCAGTAGATGACTTAGTTATGACGGCTTCAATTGACGCGTGCTTTTGCAGCAGAGACAATGATTTTTCTGCTACTGGGCCACTACCAAAGAATACTACTGTTGGCGATTTCTTTTTCATAGTCTAATTTCTCGAGTTGACCGTTCTTATCGAGTCGGTAAAAGCGATCTTTCTTTTGTTTAATATGGTCAACGAACAGAATACCGTTAGTGTGGTCTATTTCATGCTGGAATATTCTCGCGAGAAAGCCCTCTGCAGTTAAGCGTATGTTATTGCCATTTTCATCTTCAGCAGAGATACGGACTTTTTCATGGCGGGGAACCTTGCCGTATATGTCTTTGACGCTAAGACAGCCTTCATAATCGTCAATAATTGCTCCTTCATATTTCGTGATTTTTGGATTTATGAATACACTAAACGTTCTGTCCTGCTTATTTTCAAAATCATTACGGACCACCACCACTCGATATGCTTTATCGATTTGTATGGCTGCGAGTGCAACACCAATTTCGTGCTCCCGACTATCCTCCCAATCTAGGGTTGCATGCTTCATGTCTTCTATGAGTTGATGAATAGTATCATCAACAAGACCGATTTTTTTTGAGCGTAACCGTAAATGCTTGTTGGGTAGGGTTATAATGGCTGATTTTGTTACTGGCATTAGTCTAGTATACCACTGTTATAGGAGATTTAGCGGGTCGATGTCGTAGTGCGCATTTGCAGGTAGGTGTTCTCTGATAAGTTGGGTTAATGTACTGCGGCGACTGCTCCGGATGATAATTTGCCAGTAGAATTTTCCGGCACGTTTACCGTAGAAAGAGGGTGTCGGTTGTGAGACGGTGCAGGTGGGAAATATGGCATTAATCTGTTTTGCAAGTTTTTGTGCATCGGCGCATGCCTTTTCTGATTTTGTCGCATTAAGTGTAATTTTTAGTGCATGCTTAAAAGGGGGAAAGTTATATGCTTTTCGTTCTTGTATTTCGGTTTCGTAAAATGAACTCCAGTCTCCGCGCACCGCCGATAATACTGCAGGGTTCTCGGGACGAAACGTTTGGATAAAGATATTGGTTTCATTATGACCCCTGTCGGCTCGACCGATAACCTGAGTAATTAATTGATTCGTTATCTCATTTGAGCTGTAGTCTGGGAACGAAAGGCTGCTGTCCGCATAGAGAACACCAACTGTACCCAGTTTTGGCAAGTCGAGTCCCTTGGCGATTATTTGCGTGCCAATGATGATGTCGACATCCGCATTAATAAGACTGGCGATGTGGTTGTTGAGTTGCTCGGACTTTTTGTTGTCTGCATCAAACCTCATAATTCGCGCCGAAGGAAATAGTCGCCGAGTAATTGTTTCAATAGACTTTGTTCCGGAGCTTTTAAAGACGATATCCGTATCAGAACATACAGGACAGCTTATGGGCGGCTTGGCGGTGTATGAACATGTATGGCAACGCAGATTGTATGAATCGGCATGAAATACTAGCGGTAGGTCGCACTCGGGGCACAATGCCTGCCAGTCGCAAGCTTGACAAAGTATGATTCGGGCGGTTCCGCGCCGGTTAAGGAGCAATAATGATTGCTGTTTATTCTGCATGGCGATTGTAATTGCCTTAACGAGGGGGTCGCTTATTTCACTGTTGTTCGAAAATGCCTGTTTGTCGTGCATATCCACGAGCGTAATATGTGCCTGTTTGTCGCTTTCAACCGCACGATTGTGCATTGTGATGATAGGAACGTTCTTTAACTTTGCAATATAGAGATCGTATATCGGAGGGGTGGCCGACCCAAAAACGAGCACTGCCTCGTGGAGTGTTGCAAGTTTACTTGCAACACGGTTAGCATGATAGTACGGGCTCTGATCTTGCTTGTAGGCAGCGTCGTGGAACTCATCTACAATAACTAATCCAAGGTTGGATATTGGGCTGAAAAGTGCAGACCGAGGGCCAATGATAACCACCGGCGAATGCCGAGATACACGATTTATCTCGATCCATGCATTTCGACGCTCTCGTGTTGTCATTGCAGAGTGTATGACGAAGAAGGCTGTTTTCTTGGGTAAAGAAGCCTTTAGTGTAAGTGATAGTTGAGACGAAAGCCCAATTTCTGGCGATAGGATTAGGGCAGACTTGCCTTCGTCTAATGATTTTTTGATAAGTTCAATGTATAGCCGTGTTTTGCCACTGCCAGTCCGACCATGAATTATAAAGGTTGCTGGTCTTTGTTTGTTCTTCTGGATTTGCAATAGTGCGGACCTTTGTTCTGCGGTAAGAGGTGGAAGCTGAGGTGTGGATGTTGATTTTTGCGCCAAGATCTCCTCGGGTTTGGCCTGTGAGTAGTTTGCAATATAACGTGGTGCTACTAGGGCGCAGTGAACACCAAGCGGTGCTGGGTAGTAGGCTTGCTGCCATTCTAATAACGAAACCAGCTCCTGAGGGATCTGTGTTAAGTGCTGTAGTATCTCTTTGGTTTTATATGGGGGCTTTGAAGTTGCTCCCATTACAATACCAACGTATGAGCTCCCGCGCATTTCAACGATTACGATATCTCCAGTACGAAGTTTTTGAGCATACGCATACGTGAGTGGTTCGTAACCATGATACTTTACCGAAGAAACACCCACATGGTAGTAGTTCATTCTTGTATTATAGGCAATTTCGTCGCATAAGTACTTGAAAACCCTTAAAAGAATGGCTATACTAAAATTTACGTTGTTCTAATAACAATAAAAGCTTATGCTAGATGTATTCATAACTTCACGAGTCAGACGCAAAATCATAGTGGTATATGCTAAATACCCCGATTTTAAGACACATGTTCGCGGGCTTGCTAAGCTTATCAAAGAAGATGCAGGCAATATTCAGCGAGAACTAAAGCGTCTAGAAAAAATCGGTTTTCTTATTTCTGAAAAGCAGGGCAATACGAAGATCTATCATACGAATAAGCAGTTTGCGATTTTTAAAGAACTACAAAGTATAGTGTTAAAATCGCAACGACTTAATCAAAAACGAACGACAGCTAACTCCTAGGCTTGCGCAATCATCTCTGTTAGCGTATAATAAACAACCATGATACAAGTAACGCGAAAAGATTCTAAAGAGTCATTCGAAAACCTGCTGCGTCGATTTAATCGAAAAGTCCAGCAATCTGGTGTTCTTGCTGCAGTAAAACAAGCTCAGTATTTTGAGAAGCCAGTAAGTAAGCGGGAGCGACGTCTGAAGGCGATTGTTCGCAAAGAACGAAAAGCCGTTAAGCTTAAAAAAATTAAGCTTGGTCAGCGTTAAAGTAATGGTTCGCTGAAACACCCCGCGAAGCCGGGGTGTTTTTATTTTTATTTGCGCGACCGTATCTGTTACACTGAGAAAGCTATGACAATAAAAGAACAAATTGAGATTGACTTAAAAAAAGCGATGCTGTCAGGGGATAAGGTGCTTGCAACCACACTTCGAGGACTGAAAAGTGTTATTCTGTATGCCGAAGTTGCAAGTGGAGCCCGTGATTTGGGTATAGATAATGAAGAAGTAATAAAACTGTTTCAGAAAGAATCAAAGAAGCGCCAAGAAAGCGCCGATTTATTCGCAAAAGGTGGCAATGCCGAGAAACAACAGCAAGAACTTAATGAAAAGAAAGTAATTGACGCTTATTTGCCCGCACAAATGAGTGAGGAGGATATACAGCAAGCAGTTGCACAAGCCATAGAAGCGACGGATGCGAAAAGCATGCAAGACATGGGTAAGGTGGTGGGCTTGGTAAAACAGCAGCTTGGCTCGGCAGCCGACGGAAGTATTATCGCTAGAATAGTGCGCGAAAGGCTTGTCTCATGATTATATTTATGGGTGTTGCTGGAAGCGGTAAAAGTGTTCAGGGTCGCATGCTGGCCGATGAATTGGGGCTGCCATGGCTTTCCACGGGTGAGTTTCTCCGTATGCTGATATCGGGCGAGAAGCGAAAGAGCATGATAAAAGGTAAATTACTGTCAGATAGCGAGATAATTGCACTTGTACAGCGGATATTTACGATTATTGACCCCCATGAAGAGTTTGTGCTTGATGGCTTTCCGCGTACAGATGCACAGGCAGAATGGCTCTTGGCTCAAGTTAAGCACGGCCAGGTTCCGGCTACTGCGGTTGTCCATTTACAAGCGTCTGAGTCTGTCGTGTTGGAGCGCTTAAAATCTCGTGGCCGTCCAGACGATAATGACGATGCAATTCGAGAACGGCTTAGAGAATATGAGGAGTCGGCAAAGCCAATCATTGCTGCGTTTAAAGCGGCTGGCGTTCCAGTTGTAGAGGTAAACGGTGAGCTACAGGTAGATAGGGTTCACCAGCAAATAATGTCGGGCCTGAGCGTAGAAAAGCTACATGTACACGAGAGTTAAGACAGACGTAGAAATCGTAGCAATGCGTGAATCTGGCAAACAGCTTGGGTTGGTTCTGCAGCATTTACGTAATCAAATAAAGCCCGGTCATAGTACGAAAGACTTAGCAGATATGGCTGCGGCCAAACTGAAGGAGCTTGGCGGCAAGCCAGCATTTTTGGGTTACTATGGTTTTCCCGATGTCTTATGCGTTTCGGTGAATGATGAAGTAGTTCATGGGATTCCTCGAAAAGATCATCTCATTCAGGAGGGTGATATAGTCAGTATGGATTTCGGTGTGGTTGTTGACGGTATGATTACCGATGCAGCAATTAGTGTTGTTGTTGGTCGGGGTTCAAAAGATGTTGAGCGACTCATTGCGTCTACCGAAAAATCCCTGCTGGCCGGTATTGATCAGCTCCGAGATGGCGTTCGGGTAGGGGATGTGGCTGCTTCGATAGAAGGGGTATTGCAAGGCAGCAAATTAGGGATCGTGCGCGATTTGGTGGGTCATGGCGTTGGTCATGAGCTTCATGAAGAGCCGAATATACCAAACTACGGCCACAAAAAAACAGGCCCTATTTTAAAAGCGGGTATGACTATTGCTATTGAGCCCATGGCTACCCTTGGCGGGTACGCTGTTAAAGTTGATGATGATGGCTGGACTATCCGAACGCAAGATGGCTCGCTTGCTGCGCATTTCGAACACACAGTGCTCATTACGGACGAAGGCGCAGAGATACTAACGTTGGCATAGCTTGTACGCCAAAGCCGTAAGCGGTATACTTTGGTCATGCGTGAACAAGTCACAAGGCACTTCGTTGGCCTAGATATCGGTACAAGTACGGTTCGTTGTGTCGTAGGGATGCTCGAAGTAGGAGATACTAATATACTTTCAGTGATTGGAAATGGCAGCTCGCCTAACACTGGCATGCGAAAGGGCTCGGTCGTTCATATTGACGATGTGGCAGCGGCGGTGACTCATGCGCTTTCAGAAGCAGAGCGCGTATCGGGTGCGAAAATTCCATATGCAACAGTCAATGTTAATGGCTCGCATGTCGTTGGCATGAACTCTAGAGGTGTTATTGCGATTAGTACTGCCAACCGTGAGATAACCGACGAGGATAGACTTCGGGTGGAAGAAGCGGCTACTATCGTAAAACTACCACCCAACCGTGAGATTATTCAGGTTTTTGCTAAAAACTATCGATTAGACGGTCAAGATAACATTAAGGATCCGGTAGGCATGCAAGGTGTGCGTCTGGAAGTTGATACGCATATTGTAACCGCGGCAAGCCCTAATCTTAAAAGTGTAGACATAATGCTTGAGAAGGCTGGGGTGCGTCCGTCGCACTATACCGTATCAAGCTTAGCGGCTGCTGAGGCAGTTCTTACAAGGCAGCAAAAGGAATCTGGGACAGTGTTGCTTGATATTGGTGCAGGCACAACCAACTTGGTAGTGCTGGAGGAAGGCGAGGTACAGCATGTAGCGGTTATTCCAATCGGGGGCATGAATATTACCAATGATCTTGCGATTGGACTTAAGACTGATCTTGATATTGCCGAGCGGGTGAAAATAGATCACGGTGGTCTTGGTCGCTTTGCGAAAAAAGGCATGGTCTCGGTGCTGATTAATCGAGCGCGTCATGAGTTCGATGCGGAAGATATTCATATGATCATCGAAGCACGCGTCGAGGAGTTATTCGAATATGTTGATAAAGAGCTCAAGAAGATACAGCGTTCACGTAAGCTTCCAGGGGGTGTTGTATTGGTGGGCGGGACGGCAAAGCTTCAGGGCATAGCCGACTTTGCCAAAGAAAAACTAGAACTCGCTGCTCGAGTTGGCAAATTGCAGCCCTTAGCAGGACTACTGGATACGGTACAGGATCCAGCCTACGCAAGTGCGGTAGGTTTGATGATACTTGATATGCTTCTTGGCGAGGGTGGAGCTCAGAATCCTGGCTCGCCAAACCAATCGGCAGGCAGCCTGATTGAGGGAATATTGCGACGATTTAAGAAGTAATTTCTGTTTGAATAAAATTTGTGCACGAAAGTTTTCCCCAGAATTGCTGCGCACAAATCCGTCGTTGATTGATGAACTTAAATGTGTGCAGTATACTAAACATGTAACAAGAAATTAGTTCAGAGGATACATGACATGCCGCAAGTAGCACCAGAAATTGAAACCTTCGCAAGAATTAAGGTTATTGGCGTCGGTGGCGCCGGCGGTGCGGCGATTAATCGCATGGTTGATGCTGGGGTTAAGAACGTTGAATTTATTGCAGTTAACACTGATGCACAGGCGCTCCATCATTCAAAAGCCAGCGTTAAAATTCATATTGGCCGCGACACGACCAGAGGGCTGGGTGCGGGTGCAGATCCGTCGGTTGGACAGAAAGCAGCAGAAGAATCGATAGACGAGATTAAAAAAGCTATCGAGGGTGCTGACATGGTGTTTGTAACTATTGGCGCTGGTGGTGGTACGGGGAGCGGTGCAGGGCACGTCGTCGCAACTACGGCACGAGAAATGGGTATTCTGGTCGTTGGTTTTGCTACCAAGCCATTTGCATTTGAGGGTGATAAGCGTCGTCGTAATGCCGATATAGCGATCGAGAATCTGCGACGAGCGGTAGACACACTTATTGTTATTCCAAATGATAGATTGCTGCAGACTATCGACCGACAGACTCCTTTGCTCGAGGCGTTCAAGGTAGCGGATGATGTTTTGCGGCAGGGTGTTCAGGGAATATCAGACCTTATAACGGTTCACGGACTTATCAACCTAGACTTTGCCGACGTAAAAACCGTCATGAGTAATGCGGGTTCTGCGCTTATGGGTATTGGTCGGGCAAGTGGAGAGAATCGCGCAGTGCAAGCTGCACAACAGGCTATTGAATCGCCTCTTCTCGAGGTTTCAATAGATGGGGCTCGTGGCATACTCTTTAATGTTATCGGTGGCAATGATATTTCAATGCACGAAATCAATACTGCTGCAGAGACAATTACGGCAGCCGCTGACCCCGATGCAAACATTATTTTTGGTGCTACAATCAATCCTGAGCTCGAAGGGGAGCTGATTATAACTGTGGTGGCAACAGGCTTTGATGCTGCATACTATGCCAATCGTAATGCTCAAACAGCGGCATTGCAGTCCGATAGCGATGCGCCTCAATTGGACGCGGATGATAATCAGGCACAGTCTACACAACCCGTTTTAGACGAAGAAGTGAACACGATGAATATGGATCTTGATGCGGCTACCGATGAATCGGCTCATCACGATTTTCATTCTAATGATCCGGTGCCGAATATATGGTCGCTTGACGGTCATTCTGATGACGAGCCTTCGACTGCTGACCCGCTTGGGTCACACGAGGAAGAAGAGCTAGAGAAGCCCTCGTTTTTGCGAAGACTTAAAAAAAGACGAGCCGATAAAAAGACCGAAGAATAAGCGATATGTTGTGCATTGCACGTACTAAAAAATACAGCAAATATGTGCTTGCGCGTATTCAATAATAGCGTTACCATGATAAGCATATACACTATATATAGTGATAGTACATTGCAAAAAATGTATGTGAGAGGGAAATAATGAAATGTAGTCAGTGTCAGGCGGCAGATACAAAAGTGATTGAGTCTCGTGATGTAGCAGAGGGTCAGGCTATTCGTCGACGTCGTTGTTGTACTGCATGTGCATTTCGCTTCACAACGTATGAGCGAATAGAACGCCCCCAGCTAATTGTTATAAAAAATACTGGAGCACGTGAACTATTCAATAGAGACAAGTTGCTGAGTGGATTGTATCGGGCATGCGAAAAAACGCCGGTTACGAGCGTTCAGCTCGAAAAACTTGTAGCAGACATCGAACATGAGTTGTATACTTGTGGAGAATCTGAGATATCTTCCAATCGAATTGGACAGATAGTGATGGAGAGGCTCGCAAAAGTTAACGAAGTTGCCTATGTACGGTTCGCAAGCGTATATCGTCGCTTCAAAGACATTGCAAGTTTCGAAAAAGAACTCTCTCAGATACGCAAAAACCAAACAAAAGACGTCAAATAGCAATAGAGTGTTTGACGGTTCCCCTTTGATTAGGATGGGATTAATGGGGAGCAGCGCAAGGCATTTAGAGAGCATGTCCTTGTAGAGACTCTAAACAAAAACTATATAAAACTAATACATGTGAGGGTAGAAAAATGGGGCAGACTACGATCCTAGAGCGTAGGAGGCTGTTTACTCAGCCAAAAACTAAGGGATATGACGCGCTAAATTGGGTAAAGCGCGATTCAATTATTACTAATCCAATGACTGGAAAGGCTGTATTCGAGCAGCGAGACGTAGAGTTTCCAGAGGGTTGGTCGCTCAATGCAATTAATATTGTTGCCCAAAAATACTTTACCGGTACACCGGGATCTGATGATCGCGAATCCTCACTTCGTCATCTCATCGATCGTGTTGTAGATACGATAACTAAGCAAGGTCTTCAAGAGAGTTATTTCGAGTCAAAAGAAGAGGCCGAAGACTTTAAAGAGGAACTAAAGTACGTACTTGCAACGCAACGCGCTGCGTTTAACTCGCCAGTATGGTTTAATATTGGCGCTCCTTCACGTTCTCAACAGGCAAGTGCATGTTTTATTCTTGCGGTAGAAGATACTATGCCCTCGATCCTTAATTGGTATAAAGAAGAGGGCATGATCTTTAAGGGTGGCTCTGGAGCGGGGCTCAACTTGAGTTCAATTCGTTCATCGAAAGAGCGTCTTGGCAAAAGTGCCGGCACAGCATCTGGCCCTCTAAGCTTTATGCGTGGAGCGGATGCATCGGCAGGTGCAATCAAGAGTGGAGGAAAAACACGGCGAGCCGCTAAAATGGTTATTTTGAATGCCGATCACCCAGATATCGAAGAATTCATCTGGTGTAAAGCAATCGAAGAGCGTAAAGCGCGCGTTCTGCAGCAAAACGGTTTTGACATGAACCTTGACGGCAGGGATTCGTTCTCTGTACAGTACCAAAATGCTAATAACTCGGTACGTGTAACCGATGAATTTATGCAGGCTGTTGCCGACGACAAAGATTGGGACTTGAAGGCTGTTACCAATGGCGATACGGTTAAGACTGTTCGTGCGCGTGATTTGTATCGACAAATCGCTGAGGCAGCATGGGAGTGTGCAGATCCCGGTATGCAGTTCGACACAACCATCAACAAGTGGCACACTACGCCAAATGCAGGACGTATCAACGGAAGCAACCCGTGTAGTGAGTATATGCATCTGGACAACTCGGCATGTAACCTGGCGTCAATCAATCTACTAAAATATCTTAACGACGATGCTTCATTCGATGTTGAAGCCTTTAAACACACTGTTGAGTTGATCTTTACGGCTCAAGAGATTCTTGTCGGCTACTCTGAATATCCAACTGAAAATATCACCAAAAACGCTAAAGCATATCGTGAGCTAGGCATTGGTTATGCAAACCTTGGCGCGTTATTAATGGCGCAAGGCTTGCCATACGATTCTGACGAAGGACGAGCTCAGGCAGCAGCAATCACGGCTTTAATGACAGGTCATGCATATGCAACGAGCGCAAAGATCGCACACCGCGTTGGTCCATTCGCGGGCTTTCATAAAGACCAAGACAATATGATAAAAGTATTGCGTATGCACCGAGAAGCTGTCTCTCAGATAGATGCTAGTTTAGTCTCGGAAGAGTTGCTCAGTGCGGCTGCAGCTGCCTGGGATGATGCAGTAGAGCTAGGGCAACTTTATGGTGTCCGCAACGCTCAGGCCAGTGTTTTGGCGCCGACAGGAACAATTGGTCTTATGATGGACTGTGATACTACCGGTATTGAGCCAGACCTCGGTCTTGTTAAAGTTAAGAAGTTGGTCGGTGGTGGTACGATGAGCATTGTGAATCAAACAGTGCCTCGTGCGCTTAAGGCGCTTGGCTATTCCCAAAGTCAGATTGATGACATTGTTACTCATATCGATGTCGAAAAGAAGATAACTGGCGCACCGCACCTCAAGAAAGAGCACGAAGCAGTATTTGCGTGTTCTATGGGCGATAACCCAATTCACTATCTTGGACACGTTAAGATGATGTCCGCAGTCCAGCCGTTCATATCGGGGGCTATCAGCAAGACTGTTAACATGCCAGAAGACGTAACAGTTGAAGATGTTGAACAGCTACATATGGATGCATGGAGGCTTGGTCTTAAGGCGGTTGCTATCTATCGTGACAACTGTAAAGTTGGGCAGCCACTCAGCATGGCTAAGAAGGACGGCGAAGAAGCAAAACAGCAAGTGAGTGATGTTACGGACAAGATTATCTTGAAGGGTGCTGTGCGCCGTGAACTACCAAAGGTGCGCAACTCTAAGACGTTTTCATTCAAAGTTGCGGATAGTCATGGCTTTATGACGGTCGGTGAGTATGACGACGGCAATCCAGGCGAAGTGTTTGTAAACATATCTAAGCAAGGCTCAACTCTGCGTGGTATCATGGATGCTTTTGCTATAAGCATTAGTCATGGTCTTCAGTTTGGCGTGCCGCTCAAAGACTACGTTAAGTCGTTTATGAGTATGTCGTTTGCGCCAGCAGGCATAACCGATGACCCAGAGATTCGCACGGCATCATCTATCATTGACTATATTGCACGCCGTTTGGCGATGACGTATCTAAGCTTTGATGACAGGCTTGAACTCGGTCTTGCGTCAGTCGATGATATGCCCGATACCCAGACAAACTTGCTCGATACAGTTGCTCCCGAACCAAAAGTACAGGAAGTAAAAGTCGAGCAAGAACAAAAGGTGGCTCCGGTAGCAACACAACAGAAGACGGCCGCTGACGATACGGCACCGCTCTGTTACAACTGCGGTAACCAGACACAGCGAGCGGGCAGCTGTTATGTGTGTACTGCATGTGGTAGCACAACTGGCTGTAGCTAGGTAAGGACGCAAAAAGCAGTAAACAGGGCGGGGCTATATGTCTCGCCCTGAGGCGTTTTAGCTGATACACTAGATTGCATGAAAGTGATTATGCTGTATCGCCCAAATTCTGAGCATGCGCGAAGCGCAGAAGCCTTTGTACGCGATTTTCAACACCAAACCGATAAACGTATCGAACTGGTCAATATAGATTCACGAGAAGGCGTACAAATGGCTGATTTGTATGGAATTGTGCAACACCCAGCGATTATTGCGGTTGATAACGATGGCCATATGCAGCAAATGTGGCAGGGTGCGGTGTTGCCACTCATGAATGAGGTTGCGTATTATGCGGTAGAGCCTTGAGCTAATCACTCAGAAAGTGTATAATTTACAGCAGAAATGCGTCTAGGTAAAACTAGTAAGTGGCTATCAACCACAAAAGCAGTCGGAAGAACGGCGACAAACGCCTAGTAGAACCGAACGGGCAGCCCGTAACAGCAATAAGTAAGCGCTAAAAGAGTCGTCTCTTTTGGAAGCCAGATGGTACCGTCCGGTCATTCGGATTCTGGCAGCCAAAAGCGGCGATTTTTGTTTTAATGGAGATAGTATGAAATTTAAATCAGGCACACGAAGACGAGCGCTCAAATACGAAAAAGATCTTGTTCGACAATGGAAACAGAACAAGACGTTTGAAAAATCTATCGAGAATCGATCAAAAGAAAATAGCTATGTATTTTATGACGGGCCTCCGTTTATTAGTGGGGTACCACACCATGGCACGCTGCTGAGCTCAATCGTAAAGGACGCGGTTCCGCGCTACCAAACCATGAAAGGTAAGCGGGTTGAGCGCGTCTGGGGATGGGACTGCCATGGTTTGCCGGCAGAACGCTACACAGAAAAAAAACTTGGCATTCATTCTCGACAGGAAGTTATCGAGTACGGAATCGAAAAATACATCACCGCTACACGTGAAAACATGATCCAAACCAGTAGCGAATGGGAAGATGTAGTGGACCGCATCGGCCGTTGGGTCGACTTTACGGGTGCCTATAAAACCATGGATAAAGATTACATGGAGAGCGTTTGGTGGGCGTTTAAAGAGCTGTACGACAAGGGCAAGATTTATGAAGGCGAAAAGGTGCTCATGTACTGTACGCTCGACGGAACGCCGCTTTCCAAGGCGGAAGTTACCATGGATGCCGGTGCCTACCAAGATGTAACCGACCCAAGTGTATTTGTTAAATTTAGGCTCAAAAACGAAGATGCATATCTATTGGCTTGGACAACAACACCATGGACTTTACCGGCAAACACTGCATTAGCAGTTAATCAAAAGTTCACATATGTAGAAGTTGAGCATGGGGGCGAAAAACTCATCATCTCAGAAGCATTGGTCGATAAAGTTCTAACCGATGAAAAACATCAGCAATTAGACTATAGAATTATACGCAAGTTAACAGGTAAGGATCTGGTTGGAAAAGAGTATGAGCCGCTTTTTGTGCATCGCGGCGAGGGTGCCCACAAGATTTGGCATGCTGATTATGTGAGCGACGAAGATGGATCTGGCATTGTTCACTTGGCGCCGGCATATGGTGAAGAAGACTTTGCCTTGGCGCAAGAAAAAAATATCCCAGTTGTTCACGTTATTGACCAGAATGGTTTCTATACCGAGGGCGACTGGAAGGGGCAGAATGTATGGGAGGCTAATAAGCCAATAGCCAAAGAGCTAAAAGAGCGCGGCATAGTCTGGAAAATTGACTACATTCGCCATAGCTACCCGCATTGTCATCGTTGTAATACGCGACTGATGTATCGGGCGCACCCCAGCTGGTTCATGGACATAGATGGTCAACGCCAGCAAATGCTGGAGAAGAACCAGCCAATCAACTGGTTTCCGCCGCACGTAAAGAATGGTCGATTTGCAAAAACGGTCGAGCAAGCGCCAGACTGGAATATTTCAAGAGATCGCTTCTGGGCGACTGCTATGCCTGTTTGGAAGAGTAAGAATGGTAATACCAAGGTGGTGGGTAGTTATGAAGAGCTAAAGCAGTTAAGTGGCGTAGAGCTTAACGATTACCATCGTCCGTGGATTGACGACGTAAAGTTTACGATTGATGGCGAAGAATATACGCGCATCGATAAAGTAATGGATAGCTGGTTCGAAGCAGGTAGTATGCCGTTTGCTCAATTCCATTACCCATTCGAGAACAAACAGAAGTTCGAAGAGAATTTCCCCGGTGACTTTATTGTCGAATATATTGGCCAGGTGAGGGCTTGGTTTTACTATATGCACGCCATGAGTGTTGCGCTGTTCGGCGAGAATTCATTCAAAAACGTCATTGTAACTGGTAACGTTGCCGGAAACGATGGGCGTAAAATGAGTAAAAGCTACGGTAACTATACCGACCCCAACGAACTGATGGACCAATATTCGGCAGATTCTCTGCGCTTTTTGCTATTACAGAGTCCACTGCTGAATGGAGAGGATTTTGCGCTACAAGATAAAGAAGTTGGTGACGTTGCCAGAAAGCTTAGTATGGTCTGGAATATGTACGATTTCTTTACGATGTATGCAGAGGTTGATGGCTGGGAGTGGAATGGTGATCATAGTGATCCTGCTGATTCGACTAACAATATGCTCGATACTTGGATAATCAGCCGTGTACATCAACTGACAGAAGAAGTTGAGCGGCATATGGATGCATACGATATTCCTAACGCCTTAAAGCCTATTCTGCCGTTTATTGACGATGCATCCAACTGGTATGTTCGACGTAGTCGACGGCGTTTTTGGAAGAGCGGAGACGATGCCGATAAGAATAGTGCATATCGAACACTGCATTATGTGCTTGTGCAGCTCAGTATGGTAATGGCGCCATTCACACCATTTCTAGCAGAAGAGCTGTATCAAAAGCTCACCGGAGGTGAATCGGTTCATCTGCAAGATTGGCCAAAAACAGGAACAATCAACGAACAGCTTGTTACTGAGATGCAACAGGTGCGCGAATACATTACCGAAGGGTTAGCGCAACGGGCAAAAGCAGCAATTAAAGTGCGTCAGCCGCTCAAATCGGTCACAGTGCCGCAACTGCCAGACGTATATAAAGAAGTTATTGCCGAAGAGCTGAACGTAAAAAGTGTGAACTGGGGTAAGGATGTTGAGTTAGACACTCAAATAACCACAGAGCTTAAGCACGAGGGCATGGCACGAGAGGTGATTCGTTTTGTTCAAAACGCCAGAAAGAATACAGGCTTGCAAGTAGACGATAGGATTCTGTTGCGGCTCGCAACCGTAGATCAAGATCTCCAGGAGGCTATCGAGGCTTTTGGCGACAATATTGCTGCCGAAACGCTGGCAAAAGAAGTAGCGGTTAAAGAAAGTCTTGATGAAGCCGAGGAGGCAAAGATAGATGGCGCACCGCTTTCGATAAAAATTTCAAAGATCTAGGACTCTTTACACGAAAGGCCATATCTGTTACTATTTATTGGTAATTTTTAGATATTAAGGAAACACATGAAGAAAGCAGTCATTGCAACTGGCGGAAAACAATATGTTGTAACCGAAGGCGAAACGCTCGAGGTTGAGTTGCTGCAAGGCGACAAAAAGACTGTTGCGTTTGAGCCGCTACTCGTTATTGACGGTAAAGACATCAAAGTCGGTGCGCCTAAGGTTTCTGGTGTTACAGTAACCGCAAAGATAGCTGAAGAGCCAGTCCGCGCGGATAAGGTTACGGCTATTCGCTATAAAGCAAAGAAACGCGTGCGAAAAGTGCGTGGACATCGGCAGTCTCTAAGTCGGATCACTATTGAAAAAATAGCGTAATTCTTGGCACTTTTGCCTGTGTATAAAAAACGACCCAGTCTGGGTCGTTTTTTATGGTATTGTTGAGTCAATTTTGCTACAATAGTGCTTAAGTTTTACAGGGGAAAATACTGAGGGTACTTGTGGAAATAGGCCAAAAAAAGCATAAACGCGTTACTCGTGCTGTCAAACATGGAGTTGGCAAGGTGTATCCTCATGCGAAGAAAACAGTGCGTGTTGTATATAAGGGCGCGCGTGCCGGAACTAAAATTACCGTTCACTCGGCTAAAAGGGCTCGCTACCATCTTGCGACCCGACCGCATGTGTATATGCAAGATAACTGGGCATGGTACGGAAAATGGCACTCTTGGCGCTGGCACAAGTTAGTTCATTTTAGTACGCTTGCACTCTATCTGGCCGTTATAACCGCGATGGTACTAAACGCTTCAAATCTTCCAAGTTCGGCCTTGAGCACGTGGTCGCAAACTAACTGGAGTGGCGGAAGTGGCACTAATACTTCTACGCAGTATGAGAGTCTTTCTAATATAGACGCCACAATTGCTAACCAGCTGACGCTGAGTAAAAGTAGCAACAGCTTCTCTAATTCGACATTCGACAGTAACTTAACGGGCTGGAATGGGTATGGCAAGAGTTATGACACAACACAGAGCTATTCAGCGAGTGGCTCAGCTAAGATTATTGCAGGCGGAGTTTCTTCGGCTACCTTCTACAATCAAATAACAACAACTGGAGTTTCAAATCAAAACCAAATAGCTAGTGGAGATATTAATGGGGATGGCCTTGATGATATTGCAATTTCAACATATGTAGCAGTTACAGGTACAGAAATACGTTGGTATCCTTCTAACGGAAATGGAACGTATGGCTCCGCCAATATTATTAATACGCCCACCGGTGGAGCGTATAGTTTAGTTATCGGCGACTTTACCGGTGACGGCTGGAATGATCTTGTAGCTACGCAATCCTATGCGAGTGGCACAAATAAACTGGCTTACTTTACCAATAATGGGTCTGGCTCATTATCTTCTCCTACTGAGGTTACTATTACCGGCGCCCCTACCGGTGGCACAAGAACGTGTTATATAAAAAAGGGCTATATCGATAGTAATGCTTCACTTGATATGGTTGTAACATGTAACTCAGCTAACTTATTTATTTTTAATAATAACGGTTCTGGAACTTTCACGCAGAATAATTACGCAATGGGGTTTACATCAGGCAGCACGCCACCCCAACTAGCTATAGTAGATATCAATAATGATAGCCGGCCAGAGCTGGTATACAACAACACAAATACCAATAGCTGCCTATTTTACGTCATGCCGAATAATGGGAGTACTTTTGATTCGCCGGTTAGCTACACCCTAAACCAGTGCGGAACAGGTTCTGTTGTAAAATATGCACTAGCTGGTGGGGACATAAATGGCGATGGCTATGGGGATGTTGCTATTGGTCGACGTACAGGCACGGGCGGTACAGCCACCTCCGATACGTATTACCTAACTACACTACTGGGTACGTCTTCGACTACTTTGACCACACAAACTGATTATGCCGGTGCGACCGGCAGTGATGATGCGACATCCGAAATAGTAATAACTGATGTTACAGGCGACGGATATGGCGACATCATGCAGGAGCTTCCCAGTAACAGTGTTATGGGTTACTACAAAAATAACGGCAATGGGACACTAGCGGCAAAAGTCGATTACTCCACAGGGTCTGGTCCTAGCGGCATTGCAGCTACTGACTTCAATGGTGATGGTTACCTAGATTTCTCTGTTGTAAACAGTACGGGTGGAACAATCTCTACCTTTATTAATCGCACTCCAGGAGACGCGATTACTCAAACAGTGAACGTTGGAGATATAAGTACCTATCAGCTCGAAGTCTATGCGTATACCAGTGGAGCGGCAGTAACTAGTGCCGATGCAGTGTTGTGGTACAACGGTGCAGCAGTAAGTACGACCTTTACTGCAAGCGCAACGCCTGGTTGGTATAAGCTCACCGGAACATTAACTGGTGCCAACGCTAAGCGGAGTATTGGCGTGTTGGTAAAACAGGGTAAAACGGTTTATATTGACAGCTTCACAGTGTATAAATATTCTTCTTCTGGGTATGTGAATTCGGCCATATTTGATCCCGGCTATGGTGGAGATTGGGGGAATTTAGCATATACTACTACCAATAGTTCGGGGGTAACTGTAAAAGTAAGAACTTCAAATAGCTCTAGTATGTCGGGTGCTACGGCGTTTGGTTCTTGTAGCGCAATAACATCGGGTAGCGATATTTCAAGCAATGGCTGTGTTACCGATGGCGACAGATATATTCAGTATCAGGTAACGCTCACGCCAGTATCCGGAGATACGCCAGTATTTAGTTCATTCTCTTTAGACTATGCTGCGTATGATGTATTGGCGCCGGACACAAATGCCTCAAGTATTATCATGAAGAAAGCGGCAGGTGGTGATGATGTTGCGTTAAATGATTGGACGAATGGTGCGAGTCCATATTTTAGCTGGACGGCTGGTGCAGATAATGCCGGTGGAGCGGGTTTGCTGGGGTATTGTGTGTACTTGGGTACCGATAATACTGCCGACCCAGTTACAACTAAAGGACTACTTGGAACAACGCCAGTAAGTAATGCAGCCTGTCCGTTTATTGTTAATGACACTGAGCTTGACCTTGGCACGGCTGGTTTGCTGGGCACGGCGCTTACAACATCCAATAGCGCCTATTACATCAGTATAAAAGCAGTTGATGTTGTTGGTAATGTGTATACGGGGTCGTCCGAGCAGTTCCATTTTCGCTTTGATAACACGGTGCCAAGTAATCCGGCCTATCTATCGGCGCCATCGCAGTTTTTGAACACAAAAACTGCGACAGTAACATGGCCTGCAAGTGGCGATGGTGTAGCAGCGGACGCTAATTCTGGCCTGGCGGGTTTACAATATAAGATTAATTCTTCCGTATGGTATGGCGACGACCATACAGGCGATGGCGATATAAATGACTTATTAGCCAATGACGGCGCGTATACTACTATTGACCCCACTGATTTCGATAACATCAACGACGGCGTCAATACTATCTATGTACGCACATGGGATAACGCGGGCAATGTAACTACGAGTTATGTTACCGCTGCCTTAAAAGTAAATACCAATGGTTCACCATCAGAACCCCAGAATGTTACCGCTACGCCCACTACTAATGTGACTAATAGCTTTGCGTTTAGTTGGACTACTCCGGCAACCTATGTTGGGCAGGCAAGTGGCTTAACGTACTGCTATACCATAAACGTGGTGCCCTCATCAGGCAACTGTTCCTTTACGGCTGCTGGTGTAACGAGTCTTGACGCTGGCGCTTATGCAACCCAGCCGGGAACAAACACGTTTTATGTTGTCGCGAAGGACGAGTCAAGCAACATTAATTATTCTAGCTATGCGAGTACGACCTTTACGGCAAATACGCCGGCGCCAGGCTTGCCGGTTAATGTTGACGTAGTAGATGTATCCCTGAAAGCAACGAGCAATTGGCGCCTTGCTCTTACGTGGGACGAGCCGGATGACACAGGTGCGGGTATCGCGAGCTATAAGATTTTTCGTAGCACTGATAATAATTCATTCTCTCAAGTAGGCTCAAGTAGTAGTACCTCGTATGTGGATAGCGGATTGTCACAGCAAGAGTACTTCTACCGTATTAAGGCTTGTGACAGCGCAAACCAGTGCAGCGCGGTCAGTTCTACGGTAAACGAGACCCCTACCGGAAAGTTTACCGCTCCTGCCAATATGACAAGCGAACCGGAGGTGAGTGATATTACGACGAAACGAGCCACGATTAGCTGGAGCACCGACAGAACATCCGATAGTAAAATACAAATAGGTACGGCTAGTGGCGAGTATAGTCCGTCGGAAGTTGGTAACTCTGAACAGGTTACGGCTCATGACATAGAGCTAGATAATCTTGCCGCAGGCACAACTTACTATTTCAAGGCGTTATGGACTGACGAAGATGGGAATACGGGCATGAGTCAGGAATACTCGTTTACGACAGCACCTGCCCCCCTACTCAAAGAGGTTAATACGCTTTTAGTAGGGCTAAGCACGGCAACGATACAATTTACTGTTAGGGATGCAACCAAGGTCTCGATTAGGTATGGAAAATCAGATGCTTTCGGGGGTATTAAGTCTCTGAATACATCTATGAATGAGTCAACCTACGAGGTTGAGCTGGGAGGATTAGACGATGGGGCGAAGTATCTATACCAGCTAACAATGACTGATAGCGAAGGTGGTGAGTATGACAGTAGTATCTTCTCGCTTACTACACCTCCTAGACCAAAGATTAGTAATCTACGCTTCCAGCCGGTTGCTGGAGAGCCAACAAGTACTCAGCAAATAACTTGGACAACCAATATAGCGACTTCTTCGATTGTTGCTTATGGCAAAACAGGTTCTAGTGGTACGATCATACAGACTAACGAATTGAAGACTGCTCACGAGGTAGTGATTCGTGGCTTGGAAGACGACAGTGAATATTTCTTAATTGCGCAAGGAAGGGACTCTAACGGTAACCTGGCAACTTCTGATAAGCAAGTTTTCAAGACGGCGCTCGATACACGGCCGCCATCAGTAAGCGACATTGTGATCGAGCCCAGCATCCGTGGTACCGGAACAGAGGCAAGAGGGCAGATTATTGTTTCGTGGAAGACCGACGAGCCGTCTACCAGTCAGGTTGCGTATGCAGAAGGCTCTGCTGCTACGGTATTCAATAATAAGACCGCAGAAGATGCACAGCTAACAACTGAACATCTAGTGATCATATCAGATCTGCCACCAAGCCGGGTGTTTACAATATTGCCTATTTCTAAAGACAAATCCGGAAATGCGTCTTCTTCTACAGGACAAGCTGCGATAATTGGTAGGGCATCAGACAGTGTACTCAATATAGTTCTCAACACGCTTAGAAAGGTATTTGGTCTCTAGCTATGGATGCTCAAAAAACACTCATTTCGGTGAATGACCTTATACAAAAGTTTACCGTTGGTGATGAATTGATAGAGATTTTACACAAGAGTAGCTTTAGTCTCAAGGAAAATACATTCAATATTATCTATGGGCCATCAGGATCTGGTAAATCTACTATGCTTAATGTTTTGAGCGGTATTCAGGCGCCTACAGAAGGCAGCGTGCAATACGAGGGTCAAGATATATATAAGTACAGCCCAGAGCAACTAGCATATTTTCGTGCAAAATACATTGGTGTGGTATATCAACAAAATTACTGGGTGAATAGTATGAATGTTATTGAGAACGTATCTGTGCCGTTGTATTTCTTGGGTTATACTCGCGCGGCCGCTTCTAAGGTGGCTATGGATGCTTTGCAACGAGTAGATATGGCGACTTTTGCAAAGAAAAGTCCTCTTATGCTGTCTGGTGGTGAACAACAGCGTATTGCCATGGCTCGGGCGATTGTTAATGATCCTAAAGTCATTATCGCCGATGAGCCAACGGGCAACTTAGACTCAAAAAACGGCGATATGATTATGGCTTTACTCCGTAGTTACAATAAGGACCTTAACCGTACAATCATCCTTGTTACCCATAACATGGAGTATCTACCACTCGCTGATCAATTAATCCGGGTTCAAGATGGTGAGTGTCAGCCAATGGAAAGTCACGATATCGACAAAATTACCAATGTGCTCATGCAGGAAGTAAGAGATAGAATAGAAAGATTAGCAAAGGCAAAAAATGGATAGCTACAAAAATAAACAGCGACCAACCATAAAGATGCGGATGCTTCTATATATGTCCTGGCGTAACTTGATCAGCAAGAAGCTTCGCTCTACGTTAACAATTGCCGGTATTGTAGTGGGTATTGGCTCTATTGCATTTTTAATATCGTTTGGTCTTGGTCTACAGCGACTCGTCACCGAGAACGTTATTGGAGAAAAGTCGATAAAGTCTGTAGACATTTCGAGCCCAAATTCAAAAATCATCAAGCTTGATAGTAACGCAGTCAATAAAATCAAAAAATATCCACATATTGAGAAAATTGGTATTGAATACTCGTTTCCAGCAAGCGTAGGACTTAAAGGTGGTGGTATTGACTCCGTTATCTATGGCGTAGACGGTGCGTATCAGGATCTAACGACGCTAAATTTGGTTGAAGGCCGACTTCTAAAAGAGACTGATAATAAGGTTGCTATCGTAAGTACTTCTGCGCTCCGATCAATAGGAATCACGGACGCAAAAAAGGCGATAAAGCAAAAACTTGAGGTAACGGTGCCGCTACAGTATGTCGATTCAAAAATCAGCGAACTGCGAGACACCTTTTTGGTTGTTGGGGTTATCGACTCCGGGCAGAGTAACGAAATTTTTGTTCCAAGTGCGCTTTTTGATGTTGCAGGAGTTCCAAGCTACAAGCAGGTTAAGGTTGTGGCTGATGATACAAAAAACATCGCGGCGCTCCGAAAGCAAATAGAGTCAAATGGCTTAATGACCTCCTCGCCAATTGATACGCTCGATCAGATTAACCAGTTGTTTAAGTTTTTTAATATTATCCTCGCGGGTTTTGGTGGTATTGGTATTGTTGTTGCTATTCTTGGTATGTTTAACACTCTCACTATTTCGCTGCTAGAGCGAACAAAAGAAATAGGCCTTATGGTAACGCTCGGTGGTAGGCGTAAAGATATGAGAAGACTCTTCATGCTAGAAGCCGTCATGCTTTCGTTTATTGGCGTATGTTTGGGTATTGCCGTTTCATTCTTTGCGAGTAGATTAGTCAACTACCTCATAAATGAAAATGCCGCAAAACGCGTGAACGAGCGATTTGATGTTTTCTCAATGCCGTTTTGGCTAATGTGTGCGCTGACTCTGTTTATGATTATTATTGGAGTGTTTGTTGCATATTTTCCAGCGCGCAGAGCGCAAAAAATTAGTCCAATCGATGCGCTGCGACGCGAATAGCTTCGTAATAACTTTGGCTTATGGTTAAATAGTACAAGGTAAAAAGAGGCGTATGAGCAAGATAGTATCTATTCTTAATCAGAAGGGTGGCGTAGGGAAGACAACAACAGCTATAAATCTAGGTGCATACCTTGCAAAAAGAGGTAAGAGCGTACTGATTGTTGACCTTGACCCCCAAGGTAACGCCACAAGCGGACTAGGGATAGACAAACATTCCCTAGAGGCGAGCATGTATGATGTGCTGTTTGGTGCGGTCCCTGCAGAAAAGATAATTGTTGAAACAGCGCAGTCTGGACTTTTTATAGCACCGACTAACGAACAGCTAGCAGCAGCAGAAGTTGATCTTGCTTCAGAGCAAATGAGAGAGGGCAAGCTTCGCCAGGCTTTAGAACATTTGGTTTTTGATATTATTTTAATCGACTGTCCGCCTGCTTTAAGTCTGCTTACGATTAATGCATTGACAGCAGCTGACTATGTTCTTATTCCTGTGCAAGCCGAGTATTACGCCCTTGAGGGTCTAAGTCAGCTCCTGGGAGTGGTGCAAAGGATTAGGGGCGGTCTTAATCCGCGACTAGAGCTTCTTGGTGTAGTGGTTACGATGCACGATAGTCGCACATCACTCTCTGATCAGGTTGTTTCGGAACTGAAGAAGCATTTTGGAGATAAGTTGCTGCAAACAATCATCCCCCGTAATGTGCGGCTTGCTGAGGCGCCAAGCTACGGAAAATCTATAGCGGAGCACGATAAATGGTCTAAGGGGGCAAGAAGCTATAAGCAACTGGCGAAGGAGGTAGATGCTCGTGTCGGTCACTAAAGCAAAGGGTCTCGGGCGTGGTTTTGATGCGCTCATTCCACAGAATTTTGATAGTTCGCTTATTCAAGAACAAGGCGAGCGCGTTGAGCAATTACCCGTACGCAATCTCGTAGCAAATCCTGAGCAGCCACGTAAACAGTTTGATCAGTCCGAGCTTGAGGGTCTCGCACAATCTATAGCCGAACACGGAGTGATACAGCCTCTTGTTGTTACGTCCGACGGAACTGGTAAGTATTATGTTATTGCGGGTGAACGACGGTGGCGAGCATCGCTATTGGCGGGCATTGAAACCGTACCTGCGGTTGTACGAACAATAAAGCAGTTACAGCGTCTCGAGCTGGCCATTGTAGAGAATGTGCAACGTGTTGATCTTTCTCCGCTTGAGCAAGCAGCGTCTATTGTTCAGCTTCATGAACAATTTAGTCAAGACATGGCAACTATTGCAAAGCGGCTCGGCAAGGCGCCGAGTACGGTTCAGAATATTGTTCGACTACTGCAGCTACCAGATCAAGCAAAACAGGCTTTAGCGCAGGGTAATATATCTGAAGGACATGCCCGTGCAATTTTGGCACTCAAAGAAGAAAACGATCGGCTCAAGATGTTGGAGCTGATAATTTCAAACGGTTGGTCTGTGCGCCAAGCAGAACGTTATGCGAGTGCACAAAAAGCTGGCATAAAACAGGTGGCGGCTGCTAAGAAGCGGGTCGAGACATCGAATAAACATACAGAGCGCTTGTCGCAAGTTATTAAAGCGCCAGTTAGTCTGCGACGTACTGCCAAGGGTGGAAAGATAGAGATATCGTTCAAGACCGATGCCGAATTCAAGAGAATTATTGCGATACTATCGAAACAAAAATAAAAGAGGGTAGTCTTCTAAAAGGTTTTGCCTTTACCAAAGGGATATACGCGCAAGATTAGTTTTCCAGTGAGGTCATTAGCATCTATGGGGCCAAACGCTCTAGAATCAAGCGAGTTTGTCCTGTTGTCTCCGCAGACGAAAACCTGGCCTTCCGGCACAATTAGCTCCACATCACCAGGTGTTGTTTTGATGACTTTGCCATAGTCGGCATCATCAGGCTTAAACCCGTTTGGATTTGACTGGTTATATACGGTTAATACATTATTCTTAACGACAACGCGTTCGCCTGGCAGTGCAACGACACGCTTAATGAGTTGACGAGAAGTATTTCCTCCGAATGCAAAGCTTTCTTCGCGCTTAAATACTACGATATCCCCTCTGTTTGGAATGTATGGCTTTCTCGTGATGCGCGCAATGGTTTTTGGCAACTTGTAGACAATAAGTCGGTCATGGTTTTGTAAGGTAGTTTCCATGCTTGGTCCGTCAACCTCGTATGACTGAAAAACAAACGCAGTCAAGGAAAGCGCGATGAGTGGAGCGATAATTAGTATTGCAATAGTAGACAGGATGCCTCGAATACCTTCGCCGCGATTATCCTGGGCTTCGTCTGTTGCGTCTGCTTGTGAATCGTTACTTACTGTTTGATGACTAGGAGTAGAATCTTGGTTGGTTTGAATAGGAGACGAAGGACTGACTGAAGGAGTATCTTTTTGGTCATCGGGTGTTGGTGTTTCGCTGTTCATATGCACAGCCTACTATAGCGGAAAATGGGGCGTTATGCACATGTTAATACATGGTCAATTACAGCTGTTCCTCAGAATCTTTGGTATACTGGATAGTAAATATGAGACAAATTACGGCCAAAATAAAACCTAAGTCCGGATTCGCAAACATACTGCATTATCTGTTGCTTTCGTTGTTGCCAATAACAATATTCGTACTCGTGCGACTTCGCTTTTTTCAGTTGGCGGCAGCGCTTATCGTGGTAAGTAAATGGCGCATGTTTGCAGTAAAGCCGCGGCACTGGCCTGCGAACTTACGTGCAAATGCTGTAGATATAATTGTTGGCATAGCATTCTTGGTGTTTATGATTCAGAGTGCTTCACAGGCTGGACAGCTGTTCTGGGCATTCGGATACATCGGCTGGTTGACATGGCTGAAGCCAAAATCGAGTGATTTAGGGGTGTCGGTGCAGGCGCTCGCAGCACAGGTCCTAGGCATGATAGCGGTCTATCTTGTTTGGGGTAGTGCGCCTATTATTGTGCTTATGCTTGCTTCATGGGCCGTTTCTTATTCGGCAGCGCGACACTTTTTTGCAAACTTTGAAGAATCATATATTCGGTTCTTGGCGTATTCTTGGGGCTTCTTTTCATTGGCGCTCTCTTGGCTGACAGGGCATTGGCTGATTTTTTATGGATCTGTTTCGCAGCCAGCGCTACTCCTTGCAGTGCTTTCATTTGGTCTTGGTTCGCTATACTATCTCGATAAGACAGATAGGCTTAGTCCAATGCTTCGAAGGCAACTACTTGTGTTGATGACGGGAGTTGTATTAATAATTATTACGTTCTCGGAATGGGGGGATAGAACGATATAAGATGGTAAGACTCAAAGATAAAGCTTCACATGCGTTTCGGTTAAGTAAAAGTGATATAGCGCACAAAACACTACTGATTCTTATCTGTGTATCTGCAGGATTTTTGGGTGGGCGCCTTGGTAACTCGGGTGCCTCATTGTCTAGTACAACGATAGAAGCTAAGCAGCAAATCGTAAGTAGCGAAAGTCAGCTCATCAGCGGTATCGCCAAAAGTGTAGGAGCAAGTGTCGTGTCGGTAAACGCAACTGGCGAAACCGGGGCAAATGTTTTTGGATTTAGATCGTCACAGGTAGCAAGTGCTGGGACGGGCTTTATTATTAGTGATCAAGGGGTGATATTAACTAATCGACATGTTGTTCCTGCTGGCAGCTCTTCGGTGAGTGTAACGCTATCTGATGGGACGAAATTTGATAATGTTGAGGTTATTGGTAGAACGGGCGAGTCTGATAGTTTGGATATTGCGTTCTTGAAGATACGCGATACTAAAGGCAAGAAGCTGACGGTAGCAAAAATAGGCGATTCAAGTAAGGTGCAGGTGGGCGATAAGGTTATAGCTATCGGAAATGCACTTGGTCAGTTCCAGAATACTGTAACAAGCGGCATCATATCGGGATATGGAAGGAGTGTTCAAGCAGGAGATGGCAGTGGCTCTTCATCGGAAACACTTCAAAACTTGTTCCAAACAGATACGTCAATTAACAGGGGTAATTCTGGAGGGCCGCTCGTAAACCTTAGCGGTGAGGTTATTGGTATTAATACGGCTGTCGCCGGGAATGCAGAAAATATTGGCTTCTCGATACCCGTTAACGATGTTCAGGGGCTTATAAAAGGGGTCCTCGAGAAGGGTAAATTGTTGCGACCATATCTTGGTGTGCGTTATGTATCGTTAACCGACGATTATGCCTATCAGTATAATATTGGTGTAAAACGGGGTGCATATATTGCCCCATCTACGTCGGGAGCCTCGTCGATTGCCGATGGAAGCCCGGCCGCAAAGGCAGGCCTCCAAGAAAAGGATGTAATTATAAAGATTGATAATACAAATATCGACGAAAACAATAGTCTCACATCTGTTCTTGGTAGAAAGACAGTTGGCGATAAGGTTGCAATTACTGTTGTGCGGGGTGGAAAAGAAAAAACACTTACCGTAGTGCTTGAAGCTGCGCCAGAACAATAGGTAGTTATTTTTTCTGCAGTACAATACAGAAGTCGTGTATTGTTACAGTCCGGAACGCGTGTGAGAATGCGGCTATGCGTTGCATCTGTCTCGGCTCGGCTTCTAATACAATGTAACCGTTTTTCTGTAGTGCAGAGGGGGTGTCTTTGATGAATGTAAGTAGCTTGTATATTAGGTCAAGACCATCGTTGTCTGCGAAGAGTGCAAGTGATGGTTCGCACTTGGTTTCTGTCGAGGTTTTTTGTTGATTGCTAACATAGGGCAAATTGGCGACAATGAGTGAAAAGGGGCCCGATGCATTTGTGAGTAGGTCAGACTGCGCAAAATTGATATCCTGATGAAGCTGTGTGGCATTTTTGCGCGCAATAACAAGTGCTTTTCGGCTGATATCGACGGCGCTTACTTCGGCATTCGTAAAAAGGTATTTTAAGGTTATTGCGATTGCTCCTGAGCCGGTGCCCACATCAATTATTCGCAGATTCTTTTTCGGGAGATTGAGGGTGCGAATTTGTTCAATAAGCTCCTCGGTCTCTGGACGAGGAATAAGCACGTGTTTATTCACTTGAAACATACGGCCGTAAAACTCTTTTTTGCCCATTATGTATGCGAGGGGAATGCGCTTGAGTCTCTTTTTCCGTAGTCGATTAAGCCGCAAGAGTAGGACGGGGGGGATATTCCGGTCGTCATGAGCAAGTATGGTTAAGCGATCTTGTTGCAGGACATACTCTAGGAGAATGAGCGCATCTAATCGCGACGATGAAATGCCGACACTACGAAAGAGGTTTGATGTGCTTTGCAGCCAATCACTGATTTTCATTGTTGAGTAGCTCTTGTTCGAAATGCTGGAGTTCAGCAATGAGATCGTCTATGTCGCCATTGAGGGCAGCGGGTATATTGCTGCGACTATAGCCAATGCGGTGATCCGTTATACGATCCTGAGGAAAGTTGTATGTTCGTATTTTTTCGCTTCTGTCTCCCGAGCCAATAAGTTTTTTTCTTGCATCGGATAGTTTTGCTTGTTCTTCTTCTATTTTCTGCGCGAGCAGACGAGAGCGAAGCACGCCCAGTGCTTTTTCTTTATTTTTTATCTGACTTTTTTCATCTTGGCAGGTAACAACAAGACCAGTCGGGATGTGTGTGATGCGAACTGCCGAGTCGGTTGTATTGACCGATTGACCACCGTGCCCGCTACTGCGGTATACATCAATGCGAAGCTCGCTAGCGTTTATTTCTATATCGGTCTCTTCCGCTTCGGGTAAGACGGCTACGGTAACAGTGCTAGTATGTATGCGTCCTTGGCTCTCGGTGCTTGGTACACGCTGTACTCGGTGCACACCAGCCTCAAACTTTAGATTCTTGTAGGCGTCTTCGCCTCGTATGCCAAATATAATTTCTTTAAATCCGCCAACTTCGCTTGGACTTTCGCTAATGATTTCTGCTTTTAAGCCTTTGGCTTCGGCCCAGCGCGTGTACATTCTGAATAGATCGCCCGCGAAGAGGCTTGCTTCGTCTCCTCCGGCTGCAGCGCGGATCTCTACAATGACATCACGGTTATTGTTTGGATCTTTGGGGATTAAGAGTTCCTTAAGTGTGGCCTCGACAGCTATTTTTTTGTCAGCAAGCTCTTCGAGCTCAATCTGGGCTAGTTCTGCAAGTTCGCCACCTGATTCGACAAGTTTACGCGCATCATCAATCTGCGACTCTATATCGTGTAACTTATTGAATACTGATAGAATATCTTCTATTTCTTTCTGGCGTTTGGCAAGCTTAGGGTAGCTTTTTGATGCAAAGATAGCAGGGTCATCGAGACGAACTTTAATATCTTTTAGCTCTTGTCGGAGTGTTTCTTCTTTATTCATTATGCTCTTTAGTATACAAAAACCGTCTTACAATGGAAGGATGTAAGACGGTTGCATTGTCCTGTGTGTTATTGTTTGGCTTCGCTGGCTTCTTTTTTTGCTGCAGTGCGAGCAGTCTTCTTGCTTGCAGCCTTTGCTCGTTGTTCGCGCGCTGCTTTTGCTGCTTCTGCACGTGCTTTAAATTTGTCGACGCGGCCTTCAATGTCAACAAGCTTTTCTTGACCGGTGAAGAAGGGGTGAGAGGCACTGCTAATGTGCACACTTACGAGTGGGTACTCGTTGCCGTCTTCCCATGTGATTGTCTCATCCGTTGCTACAGTTGAACGAGTTAAAAAGGTCGTTCCGTTGTTCAAGTCCTTGAATACAACTGTACGGTAAGTGTTTGGGTGTAAATCTTTTTTCATAATCAGAGTGGTATTATACAGCGCAAACTTACTTCGGTCAACACTTTATACAGATTGCTTGTGTAATAGCAGTATATCTGGTAGAATAGAAGCATTATTCATTAAGCAGGATATCGAAGATAATCCTCCCATGCCAGATCGTGTAGGCTGGTTTTGGGGAAGTCGATACTCCGAAGAGAAAGGATTTACCATGGCATCAACAGATGTTGATATCAAAAAATTATTAGAGGCTGGTGCTCATTTTGGACACAAGACAAGCCGTTGGCACCCTAAGATGGCGCCTTATATTCATAGCAAGCGCGAGGGCACGCATATTATTGATCTCACCAAGACTGTCGAAGGTCTAGATGCGGCGCTTGATTTTGTAGCAAAGTCGGTTGCAGCCGGGAATCAGGTTTTGTTTGTTGGTACAAAACGACAAGCAAAAGACATCGTTAAGGCAGCGGCAGAAGAAGTAAACATGCCTTATGTTACTGAGCGTTGGCTCGGAGGTATGCTTACGAATCGTCAAACTATGGGCGAGCGCATCAAGCACCTCAAGGAACTTGAGTCAAAGATGGCGTCTGGGCAATTGGCAAACAAGTACAATAAGCTCGAGTTGCAGCGTTTTCAGGAAGAAATTGATCAGCTTAACTTATTGTATGGCGGCATCAAAGAAATGGCTGTACGTCCCGGTGTCGTTTTCGTGGTTGACATCATCACAGAGAATAACGCAGTAAAAGAAGCAAACAAGCTTGGCATTAAGACAGTTGCAATTGCAGATACAAACACTGATCCTTCATCGGTAACGTATCCAATACCTGCGAACGATGACGCTATTAAGACGCTACAACTTATCGTTGATTATGTGAAACAAGCAGTGCTCGATGGTAAATCGAAGCAAAAGACAAGCGCAAAAGAGGAGGATAAGTAAATGGCGATTTCGCTAGAAGACGTCAAGCGACTCAAGGATCTAACAGGAGTTGGCCTTACGGATGCAAAAAAGGCGCTCGAAGAGGCTCAGGGTGATTTTGACAAGGCGCTCGAAGCAATGCGCAAGAAAGGTCTTACTAAAGCAGAGAAGCGTGGTGAGCGAGAGGCGCGAGCAGGTGTAATTGGTACATACAATCACGATGGCCGTATTGGTGTTCTCGTTGAAGTTAACTGCGAAACGGATTTTGTGGCTCGCAATGATATTTTTACTGATCTCGTAAAAGATATAGCAATGCATATTGCTGCCAGCGCTCCGGAATATGTAACAGTGGATGATGTGCCCAGTGATGTTCAGCAAAAGATAGCAGAAGAGTTCAAAGAAAAGGTTATAAATGAAGGTAAGCCTGAGGCGATGGCTGACCAGATTGTTGCTGGTATGCTCAAGAAATACTTCGCCGAGCGTTGTTTGCTTGATCAGCCATATATCAAGAACCCAGACGTGACCGTAGGCGAGTACCTTAAAGAGCATATCGCTAAGCTGGGCGAGAATATAGTAGTGCGAAGATTTAGCCGAATTGCACTTGGCGAAGTCGCCTAGTTGAATTAGACGTAATTAGATACAATACGTAGGTAATTAAAAGGACGCACTATTCATGGATACAGCTCGCATAGTCACAGATGCTAAAGATAAGTTCACACAAGCCGTTGCGCATCTAGAAGAGGACTTAAAAAAACTACGCACTGGTCGTGCGAGCGCTGCTATGTTAGATGGTGTAGTGGTTGAGGCTTATGGCTCAGCCATGCCACTTGTTCAGGTGGCGTCTGTATCGGCTCCAGAGGCGCAGCTTTTGCAGATTACCCCCTTCGACCCTAATAATATTCAGGCAATTAGTGCTGCCATTCGCGCTAATGAGTCTCTGGGCTTAAACCCTATGGATGATGGGCGAGTTGTACGCGTACCTATTCCAGCGTTAACAGAGGAAAGGCGCAGAGACATTACTCGTCAGGTTGGGGCAAAGCTCGAGGACTGTATGATCAGAATGAGGAACGTGCGACACGATAGTCTAGCCGAAATTGAGAAATCAAAAAAAGACAAAGCAATTGGCGAAGATGAAGCAAAGCGACTTGTGTCTCAAGTTGAAGAGGCTATGAGTCTGGCAAAGCAAACTGCAGACCAGGCTGCAAAAGATAAAGAAAAGGAAATAATGACCCTTTAACAGGGCCATAGTCTTTTTTTACAATGGCACAGACTGAATCAATACCAGCCCATCTCGGATTGATTCTTGACGGTAATCGCAGGTGGGCAAAAGCTCATGGCTTGCCGCAGCTCGAAGGTCATCGTAAAGGGTACGAGAATCTTAAAACAATTACACTTGAAGCGGTTGCGCAGGGCGTGCAATATGTGTCTGCCTATGTTTTTTCTACCGAAAACTGGAAGCGAAGCAAAGAAGAAGTTGATTATCTAATGAAGCTGTTGCTTTGGGTGGCAAGACACGAAGTAAAGATTCTCGACGAACATGATATTAAGGTGGTGTTTGCGGGCTCGCGCACCCAACTTTCTAAAGAAGTGATTGCTGCGATTGAGAAGGCTGAAGCGCGCACCGCACACAATCGTAAAGGTACATTGGTACTTTGTCTGAACTATGGTGGGCAGGACGAAATCATTGATGCGATCAATGAGATGTTTAAAGAACACGCAAATGGCGAGCCTGTAACAAAGGAGCTCTTTGAACAATATTTGTATGCGCCAGATGTACCTCCGGTTGATCTAGTGATACGCACGTCGGGTGAGCACAGAATTAGCAATTTTATGCTCTGGCGTTCGGCATATGCAGAGCTACTGTTTAGCGATGTTTTGTGGCCGGAATTTTCAAAACAAGATTTGAATGAAGCGCTTCATTGGTATGCAAAAAGAAGCCGACGTTTTGGTGCATAAAGCATAGGGTACCATCCATAGATACGGTATACTTGTTGTATGAGTATTCTATTATTAATTTTTGCAATTATCCTTTTTGTCGGACTGGTTGTAGCGCATGAGTTCGGTCACTATATTGCGGCCCGCAGGGGAAGTATAGATGTTGAGGAATTTGGGATTGGTTTTCCTCCAAAGTTATGGGCCAGAAAACTAAAAAACGGAACGCTGTTTACGCTTAATGTGCTTCCGCTTGGAGGGTTTGTTCGCTTGAAGGGTGAACATGATTCGGCTACGGCCAAAGGTAGTTTTGGGGCGGCACCACTTAAAACGAAAATATCCGTTATGCTCGCAGGAGTAGGAATGAATCTTGTGGTTGCATATATACTTCTGACTATTGTTGCTCTGATAGGGATGCCACAAATTATCAAGAATCAGTACAGTGTCGCTTCAGATGCGCGAATAAATCGTCAGGAAGTCTTGGTAGGCTTTGTTGAGTCTGATTCGCCTGCGCAAAAAGCTGGGTTGCGCCAGCGGGATAGACTGGTCTCGTTTGTAGTTGATGGTTCGGAAAAAGTAATAGCCAGCGCAGATGAGCTACCTCTATTAACTGAACAGCTAGCAGGAAAAAGTGTCGTGCTTGTTTACCAAAGAGATACGAAACGCATCGAATCGACTTTGATGTTGCGATCCACAGAAGAGGTAGAAAAAAGTAAAGAAACGCAAAATCCAAAAGGGTATTTAGGAATTTCTCCTACGGACTATTCTCTGCAAAGGTACACATGGTCTGCGCCGGTTGTGGCTGCCGGAGTGGCGTATCAGTTTACTACTGAAACATTCCGTGGACTCGGAAAGGCGTTGTGGGCTGTATTGACGGCTAATGGCTCAGAAGCAAGCAGTCAGGTGTCTGGTCCGGTCGGTATAGTCGTGTTGCTAAAGGATGGTAGCTCGCTTGGTATGCAATTTGTCTTGATGATAATCGCAATTATTTCGCTGACACTTGCAATTATGAATGTACTTCCCATACCTGCGCTCGATGGCGGAAGACTTTTTGTTACGCTATGGTACCGTATGCGCAAACGGGTTTTAACCCAGGAGACCGAAGAAAAAATACATGGTATTGGTTTTGCGATTTTGATGCTGCTACTGATAATGATTACATTCGTTGATATAAGGCGATTTTTCTAAATGAGTATCGAGATTTTGCTGTATGCATGGTCTCTTGTCGGGCTAGCATCATTCATCGACCGTGTGCATAGAAACGAATCAAAGTCTGACGGTCATGGCAAATTTGGTCGTATGTTTGAGATAGTTGGAGTAACGCTGTTTATCTACTATGTATCTCAAATTTTGGGTTCTATGGTTGCGTATATATATCCAGCGCTGCGCGGCTGGGATGCAACACAAGCATTTGATTGGTTTGAGCGGTCTTCGTTCGGGCAATTCATCTTGATCTTTAGCATTGATGTGTGGACGATTGGACTGCTTTCTTTGGTCTTGAGATTGCAGAAACTGTCGATGAGAAGCATTGGACTTCGTGGTAAACCAAAACTCGTTGATCTAGGGTATGTATTGGCTGGCTTTGCAGCGTATTTTTTGATTTATGCTGTACTTTCATCGATTCTTGATAGATTTGTTGGTGGATTTGATTTACTGCAAAAACAAGAGATTGGCTTTACGGGCGTGTCTGGCATGGGGCTTGTGGCTGCATTCTTCAGCTTGGTTATTTTGCCGCCGGCTGTAGAAGAGGTACTAACGAGAGGATTCTTGTTTTCGTCACTCCGGAAACATCTTCCGTATATAACGAGTGCGGTTATTACGAGCGTGTTATTTGGCATAGCTCATTTACAGCCAGGACTGAACAAACCTTTGCTCTGGGTGGCGGCTCTAGATACTTTTATACTATCTATGGTACTAGTTTGGATAAGAGAGAAACGAGGCAATCTGTGGGCCTGTATGGGGCTGCACATGTTAAAGAACCTTATCGCGTTTCTTGCGATATTTATCTTTAAGATTACATAGTTTTTTGATAAGAAGTAGAGCGAAGCAGAAAGAGATAGTACAATAAACAAGAATAAAACCATAAAGAGGTGTTATGCGATTATCCCAACTATTTACGAAGACTAGTAAAACAGTTCCTGCAGATGAAACAGCACGCAATGCGCAGCTGCTTATTAAGGCCGGATTTATCTACAAAGTTATGGCTGGGGTATATGCGTATACACCCTTAGGGCTTCGCGTTGTCGAAAACATTAAACAGATTGTTCGTGAAGAAATGAATGCGATCGGCGGGCAAGAGTTAATTATGACGAATCTCCAGCCGCAAGAACCCTGGGCGATGACGACGCGTTGGGACGAAAAGATTGTTGATGTGTGGTTTAAGACAAAGCTTCAAGACGGTACAGAGCTGGGCTTGGCTTGGTCGCACGAAGAAGCGATTTTGGATATGATGCGCCAATTTGTTAAGAGCTACAAAGACTTACCGATATACGCCTATCAGTTCCAAACTAAGCTCCGTAATGAGCTGCGTGCAAAAAGTGGCATAATGCGTGGTCGTGAATTTGTCATGAAGGATATGTATTCATTATGTACGGATGCTGATCAACACGAACAGATCTATCAGGCGTGCATCGACGCCTATAAGCGCATTTTTGATAAGCTTGGCATCGGTGACATAACTTACGTGACATTTGCCAGCGGTGGTGCTTTTACGAAGTTTAGTCATGAATTTCAAACAATTTGTGATGCCGGCGAAGACGTTATCTACTTGCATCGTGAGAAAAACATTGCAGTTAACGAAGAGGTGCTCGATGAAGAGAACTTACAGAATCTTGGCATTAAACGCGAAGAGTTAGAAGAGGTTAAAAGCGCAGAAGTGGGCAATATTTTTAATTTTGGTACAGAAAAAGCCGAACAAATGGGCGTTACGTTCATGGACAAGGAAGGTAAACAGCAGCCGGTATTTCTTGGATCTTATGGTATTGGAGTGACGCGTTTAATGGGCGTTATTGCCGAGCTCATGAGTGATGACAAGGGTCTAGTCTGGCCAGAAAATATTGCGCCCGCTCGCGTCTATATTGCTCAATTAGGTGTAGAGGGGTCCGTTGTGACTGCGGCCGAGCAGTTGTACGAAAAACTGAGCAAGAATGGTATCGAAGCTATGTACGATGACAGAGATGTTCGTCCTGGACAAAAAATGGCTGACGCTGACTTGTTGGGTATGCCATATCGGGTTGTCGTGAGTCAGAAGACGGTTGCAGATGGTGTGTTTGAAATAAAAAAGCGAACAGAAAACGATGTTCGTATGATGAACATTGATGGTATACTTGAATTCCTGTCCAATGCGAATTGATAGCGTTATAATAAACCCGAATTACTACGACGGTTACCCGATAAGGAGAATAATATGAAAAAGCAATTTCACTTAACTAAAGAAGGTGTAGAAGAATTACAGACGGAGCTTGAGTCTTTGGTATCGCAGCGCGGACCAATCGCCGAACGTATCAAGACAGCTCGTGAGTTTGGTGATTTAAGCGAAAATGCTGAGTACAGTGCTGCACGCCAAGAGCAAGAGCGCACCGAAATGCGCATTAGCGAAATTGAGCACATCTTACAGAATGTTGAAATCATCAAGAAGCCAAAGGGCGATAGCAAGGTTCAACTTGGCTCAACGGTAAAGCTTAAGTCGGACGCAGGTAAAACCAAAGAATTTCAGGTCGTTGGCACTGTTGAGGCAGATCCACTGAACGGCAAAATTTCAGATGAATCCCCAATCGGGATTGCCCTTATGGGCAAGAAAGAAGGCGACAGCGTAGAAATCTCTACGCCAGCTGACACAACGACGTATAAGATTATCGATATAGCGTAGTTCTCATAAGCACTTTTTGCTATACTAACCCAGACTATGATTGAAGTTGTTGGTGTTACAAAACAATATGGTAAGAAACAGAATACGTTCACCGCTCTTAAAGACGTTAGTTTCTCTATACCAAAGGGCGCAACGGTCGCAATTGTAGGTAAAAGTGGATCAGGCAAGTCAACGCTCATGCACATTATGAGTGGCCTCGATCATCCAACGAACGGAACGGTAGCTATAAATGGAATGGTGCTTCAGGGTATGAAGCCAAAACAGATGGACCGGTTTCGTGCACAAGAAATGAGTTTTATCTTCCAGGCCTTTTTTATTGAAGCAAACCAGACGTGCTATCAGAATGTTATGCTGCCATTAGAGATTGCAAGGGTTGGCAGGAGGCTACGAAAGGCGAAGGTCGAAATGGCACTTGAGGCTGTCGATCTTATCGAGAAAGTTAATGAAAAAGCCGTGAATCTTTCAGGCGGACAAAAACAAAGGCTGGCAATCGCTCGTTCTATCGTGAATGAGCCAAAACTTATCTTTGCAGATGAGCCAACAGGAAACCTCGATAGCGCAACAGGAGATAAAATTATTAAGCTGTTATTCGATCTTAACAAAACACTTGGTGCTACGTTGGTCATCGTTACGCATGACCAAGAGCTTGCAGACCAATGTCAAATCCAGCTTGTCATGAAGGACGGACAGCTCAATGAGGTAAGACAAAAACGAAGGGTAAAGAAATAGGCATGAGAGTATCAGATCTTATTCGACGTTCTGTACGTAACCTAAAGAGCGCCAAAATGCGTACCTTGCTTACGGCAACTGCAATTGCTGTGGGAGGTTTTACCCTGACAATTACACTGGCTGCATCTAACGGTAGTAGGGCATATGTAGATAAAATCTTGCAAGAAAACTTTGACCCTGCAGAATTATTTGTGTATCGAGACAAAGCTGTTTTTGGTGAAGATGACAAGACAAAGCCAAAAGAATATAGCGAAGACGGCGCGCTTGGATCTGTTGCGGGCGAGGGTGGAAATTTGGCATCAGTTAAACTTGTTACTGAAAAAGATATCGAACAGTTGCGCAAACTGTCGTATGTAGAAAAAGTAACCCCACTCGTCCAGGTTACGCCAGAGTATGTGACGCGCGAAGGCCAAAAGAAGTATACTGCCACATTTCAGCAATTCGGATCACGGCAGAATCTTCCTGTTATTGCAGGCAAACAAGAAGGTAAACCCGGAAGCAAAGAGGTGCTAATTCCAGAGCCGTTCGTGTCTGCACTTGGTTTTCGTGATGCAGCTGATGCGGTCGGTAAGTCGATTACGGTTGCCGTTCGTCCCTTATCCGACATGAGCCAAAAGACGAATTTTCTTGAGCGACAGGCTCCAAATATCTCGGAATTTAAATTTACGATAATAGGTGTGAGAAAAAATGTCGCCTCACAACAGCCTGGAACCAACTTTGCCATATATGCGTATAATGAAGATTTGCAACAACTCCATGATGTTGTTTATGCGTCTCAGCCTGCATATCGTAGTCATGCGACGGTGATCGCCCGTATTAAAGATGGTAACAATGAAAACACGCTTAAAGATGTTCAAGGCAAACTAACGGGTTTGGGTTATGAATCAAAAAGTTCGAAAGACTTACAAAAGCTGATTAATAACTTTATATCAACGCTACAGATTGTTATTGTAGTGTTTTCGGTAATCACCGTAATTGCATCAATATTTGGTATCGTTAATACCATGTACATTTCTGTTCTTGAGCGCACAAGAGAAATAGGGCTCATGAAAGCACTAGGCATGAGCAAGCGGGCAGTGAGTGCGCTCTTTACGTTTGAAGCCATCTGGATAGGATTTATTGGCGGCGCTATGGGTGTGGTTGGTGGCCTTCTGTTTGGGATCGCCCTTAACCCGGTTATTAGCGAAAAGTTAGAACTGGGCGAAGGTGTAAGTTTATTGGAGTATCATTGGACACAGATGCTAGCGCTTATTGGTGTGTTAATGGCTGTTGCTATGGTCGCAGGGATACTGCCTGCGTTTAAGGCGTCACGCCTCGATCCAATAGAGGCTTTACGAACCGAATAAGCCGAGGCCGTACTATTCCACTAGTTTTGCTTCTAATACGTAGCGTTTAGCGGTGCTTCCTAGCGGAAAACATGTGTACAGCGTTAGTTTGGCGGGGGCATCTGGGTCGTAATCTCGAATGTCTATCTGATTAGGAAGTACCTCTTGCGTGTTGTAGACAGAGTATTCATATGTTCGACTATTCCATATAACGTAAAGTTTTTCGCCAATTTTAATTTCCGGTAGATTATAGAACTGGCCACCATTGAGGGCGCTATACAGGAAACGATGGCCTGCAATAACAAGATTGCCCGGCTGTTCGGGTGAGACTGTGTTCGTTTCGCGCCATACACCCTGATTTTTTCCGATTACATCTATGCTTTTGCCGTCGATGATTTGGGTGTTTATGCCTATAGAAGGCAGGATTAGCCGGTTGCCATTGTAGTTGGTATTGGTCGGCAGCGATTTTGACTGAGCAGCATTCGCCAGCTCTGTTGTGCGAATGCTTGGTCTACGAAGCAAGAATACGATTTTTGGGATATATGGGAACACAATAACAATGATACTGGCGACACACACAAGGGTAAGGAAAGCACTGAGCAATGAAATATGTAATCTTCTAGTATTCTTTTTTTGTGGGATAGCATTGTCGCTTTTGTGATCAGTACGCATTGAATCATATTATACCAATAGGCTTGTGCTTTTCTGTGATATAGTGTGATTATGGCAATACTAAAAAAAACTACAGGGAAGAAAGTAACATTTAACCAATTGCATCGATGGAATGTGGCTATGGCCGTCTTGCATGCTATCCAAGGACTGCTGGTGATCGTTCTCAGTAAGTCAAATGCATGGACTGTCAGTACGAGCTATCTGCAGCTTGATGAGGTTGCGACAAAAATACTGGGTCGTCCAGTTCTAGAGTCTGCATCGCGCGATCTGTTTGATGTTAATCTTGCGTATATCGTAGCCACATTCTTCTTTATGTCGGCAATCGCACATACCTTAATTGCCACTATATATCGAAAGCAGTATGAACGTAATCTTTCGCGAGGCATAAATAAGGCGCGGTGGATAGAATACGGATTTAGCGCCAGCGTTATGATGATCGGTATCGCTTTGCTGAGCGGCATTTATGACCTTTCTACGTTAATCATGATCTTTGTTCTCGATATGATTATGAATTTGCTTGGACTGGTTATGGAAACGCATAACGAGGGCAAGAAACAGCCAAATTGGCTAAGTTACTGGATCGGTTGTCTCGCAGGTATTGTACCGTGGGTAGTGTTTGGTATCTATGTGTGGGGCGCAACGGTGTATGGCGGAGGTAATATACCAACATTTGTGTACTGGATTTATGTCAGTATATTTCTGTTCTTTAATAGTTTCGCAGTTAATATGTATCTCCAGTACAAGAAAAAGGGCAAATGGTCAGATTATTTGTACGGTGAACGTGCATATATGGTCTTAAGTCTTGTTGCGAAGTCGGTTCTTGCTTGGCAGGTCTTTGCTGGGTCTCTTCGTCCGTAAGAATGCATGTGGTATTATCTGTAGGTTGTGAAAAAGAATACCATTATTAATGATGTTCGTATTGATGGCCTTGTGGCAGGTGGTCAGGGCATTGGAACCTTGCCAACAGGTAAGAAGGTCTTTGTATGGAACGCGCTACCGGGCGAGCGAGTTGACGTGCGCATAACGCGAAATAAACGTGATTTTGCTGAAGCGATTACTTCTGCAGTCATTGAGAAGAGTCCATATAGGTTGGGGGATGGTGCGATTGCGGATGAAGATTTAGCGACGCGCCCTTGGTCTATTTTTTCTACGGCGGAGGCCGAGCTCGATGCAAAAAAAGAGCTCGTAAAAGATATATTTGAGCGTGCCGGACTTAAGCTGCCTAGGTTTACGGTTGGAAGTGCGGGGAAAGTGCAGAATTATCGAAACAAAATGGAGTATTGCTTTTGGGGCGATGATGAAGGTGTTCATCTTGCACATTTTAGACGAGGATCGCATGGAAAAATCATTGCAAATCTTGCCAAAGACAAACTCGGTCAGGCGCATTTGCTAGAAACTGCTGCTAGGCTGCTGGAGTGTCTAAACAGAGCGCATGTACGTGCAAGTGAGTTAAAATCGGTAATATTCCGTGCAGACAGCCGTAAAGTTGCTATAGCGTTATTCGTGAAGGACAGAGCATTTCCGGCGATTCAATTACCAGAACACTGTGTCGTGTACTATAGTAATCCAAAAAGCCCGGCGTCGATAGTAACCGAAGAGTTGTATCGCACGGGCGAAACACGGCTTATTGATGATGTGAACGGTGTTAAGCTGACATATGATGCGCTTTCGTTCTTTCAAGTGAATATTCCTGCGTTTGAGCGAGCGCTTAGTGATATGAAGCAGCATATAAATTCTCGAGTACCGGTACTTGATATGTATTCGGGGGTAGGCACTATTGGTTTGTGTCTCGATGTGCAATCCCTAACGCTCGTTGAACTTGATCCAAACAATATAGCTATGGCGCGTAAAAACAGCAAGCGGCACGAACACGTTACCGTTGTTGAAGCAAGTACAGAAGATGCGCTCGAATACATCCACCATGATGCCTGTGTTATTGTCGATCCTCCCCGAAGTGGACTGCATAAAAATGTGAGGCAAAAGATTGTTACAGAATCACCACAGCAGGTTATCTATTTATCGTGTAACCCTGTGACACAGGCTCGTGATGTAGCGGATATTATTGAAGGTTACACTGTTCGTTACTTTGGTGCGTATAACTTTTTTCCAAACACACCACATATTGAGACGTTGATTATATTGGAGCGAGCATGAAGATCCATAGGTTCTATTACGAAGGAAAGATTGGCAATAAAGTTTTGAATATAGACGATGGGGAACTAGTAGCGCAGTGGTCAAGAGTATTACGGTTCAGACAGGGACAGATAATTGATCTATTTAATGAAGGATCTGATGTGCGCTATCGTGTCGTGAGCATTGCCAAAAACTTGTTTACACTTGAATATGTTGGCCAAAACCAACGTCTGCTTCCCGGGCGAGAAGTAGTTTTGTTTTGGTCTGTACTTAAGAAAGATAAAAATGAATGGGTGATACAGAAATGCACTGAGTTAGGCATTAAGCATTTTGTTCCTCTGATTGCTGAACGATCAGAGAAAACTGGATATAATGTCGACAGAGCAAGGAAGATTATTGTAGAAGCTGCCGAACAGTGTGGTCGTGCAGACGTACCGGAGCTTCACGATGTAATGACGGTACAAAACGCTATTTCTGTATATAAATATGACACCCGTTTGCTGGTTGGCGATCAGTTCATCGGTACAGCTGATAGTAGTCGAAAGGATGACACACTGACTGCGCGCATCGGCATTTTTGTAGGCCCCGAGGGCGGCTGGTCTGAGTCTGAGAAGAGGTTGTTTGCTGCAATGGATGTACAACCGGTATCGTGTAGTCGGTTTACGCTAAGGGCAGAAACTGCATGCGTTGCACTCTCTGCAAAGCTGTTACAATAGTCCAATGAGTTATTGGAGAGAGCGGAGTCAGCCATATAAGCCAGGACAAAAAACGCCATATAAGGTTAGTCGTAGTAAGATTGAACTTTATATGCAGTGTCCACGCTGTTTCTGGCTAGATGTGCGCCTTAAGATATCACGCCCAAACACGCCCCCATTCAATATTAATAAGGCAATTGATGAGCTGCTTAAGAAAGAGTTTGATTCATATCGTCTAGAGAAAAAGCCGCATCCGTGGATGATTGAGCACAAAATTGATGCAATACCAATGCAGCACCAAGATCTCGAAACCTGGAGACATAATTTTACAGGTGTTTTCACACTGCATGCAGACACTAATCTCCATGTTTTTGGGGCGATAGATGATCTATGGGTTGACAGTAAGGGCGCTCTCATAGTTGTAGATTACAAAGCTACCGCAAAAGATAAAGAGGTAAATATTGATAGTGAATGGCAGATTAGCTATAAGCGTCAGCTTGAGGTGTATCAATGGCTATTACGACAAAATGGATTCGAGGTTAATAATACGGGATATTTTGTTTATACCAATGGTCGTCTTGACGCAGATGGCTTTTTTAACCGTGTTGAATTTTCAACAAAGATTATTCCATATGTCGGGAATGATACATGGATAGAACCAACGCTTCGAGAGATGAAGCAGTGCATGGAAGGATCGATGCCGCCTGTGGGTAAGGCAGCTATGGGTGGTGATTGTGATTACTGTACATATGCAAAACAGCGTACTGAACTAACGATCGCTCATTTGCGCAAGCAGTAAACCTGTTTGAAAAAATAGAGTATAATAGTAAGTAATATGTTGGACATCCAGTTTATCCGTGAAAACCCAAAGCTTGTTCAAGAAAAATCAAAGCAAAAGGGTTATGAGGTGGACGTTGATCGTCTGCTTGCTGTTGATAACGAGAAGAAGCGATTACTTGGTGAAATAGAGGCCTTACGTGCGCGTCGTAATGAGCACGCAGCTGGTTTGAAGGCAGGCAGTCCGACGCCGCAGCAGATAGAAGAGGGCAGGAAGATCAAAGACGATCTTACGGCGGCAGAGCAAAAACTTGTTCCGCTTGATCAAGATTTTCTAGATTTGTTACATGCTATTCCGAATATGCCCCTCGAATCGGTGCCGGTTGGTACGAGCGAAGAGCAAAATGTTGTTATTCGAACAGTTGGTGAACCGGAAAAAATTTCGTTTACCCCTCGTAGTGATGCAGAATTGGGTGTCTTGCACGACACGATAGACAAGGAGCGTGCAGCGAAAGTTGCGGGTGCGCGTTTTGCGTATATTAAGGGTGATGCCGTTCGGCTTCAGTTTGCAATTATTCAGTACGTTTTTGATGTTTTGAGCGATGAATCGGTGATCGCTAAAATTATTCAAGATAATCAGTTAAGCGTGAGCGCAAAAGTATTCTGTCCTATTTTGCCGCCCGCGATGATTAAGACCCAGCCCTATGTCGCTTCGGCACGCTTGAACGCTGAGGAAGTGACCTACAAGCTTGCTGATGACGAATTGTGGATGAATGCTAGTGCAGAACATAGTCTATGCACCATGTATATGAATGAAACATTGGATGAGAGTCAGCTGCCAATACGATATATAGGATACGCCACGAGTTTTCGACGCGAAGCAGGTACTTATGGTAAAGATACCGAAGGCATTTTTCGAATGCATCAATTTGATAAGTTAGAGATGGAGGTATTTAGTACCCCAGAAACTGGTCTTGAAGAACATGCTTTGTTGGTCGCAATCCAAGAGTATCTAGTGCAAAAGCTTGGACTACCGTATCAGCTAATACAAAAGTGCACGGCAGATATTGGCAAGCCAAATGCTCAAGGAGTTGATATTAATGTCTGGATGCCCGCGCAGGGTCAGTATCGAGAAACTCACACTGCGGATTACATGACTGATTACCAGTCTAGACGGCTGAATACTCGAGTTCGTCGTGCGAATGGTCGCTTGCAATTTGTCCATACAAACGATGCAACAGCATTTGCGCTTGGTAGGATTATTAAGGCGGTACTAGAAAACTATCAGAATGCTGATGGAACTATTCGTGTGCCAGAGGTATTAAGGCCATATATGAGGAGGGCGCTATGATTACACAATTAGAAATTTCGGGTTTACATATGGAGGTTTCAGATGAACTCCAGAAGTATATTCAGAAAAAGATAGGTAGACTGGATCTCTATATGTCTGCACACGCGCGCAAAACAGTTCATGCTGAGGTTAAGGTTAAAGAGGCAAAATCGAAAGACAAAAAAGAATGTATCTGTGAGGTTGTATTGCATTTGCCCAAGGAAACTCTTACCGCTAAAGATAGTACGATCAATATGTTTGCGGCAGTTGATGTGGTCGAGGCCAAGCTAAAGAATCAACTCAAGAAGTACAAAGAAACGCACGGTTCAAAACAGCTTCACAGGCGAGTCATATCAAAGCTCAAAAAGACTGCTGAACCCACGATTTAGCGTAAAAATTACGCTCTTTGTTTGGTCTAAAGTGCGATACAATATATTTTGTAATGTTCAAAAATGGGTGGCAAGAAAGTTTTACTGAATGAAGCAAGTAATTAAGAAAGTATTGGGCGATCCTCAGGCAAAAACACTGAAAAGACTGACAAAACGCGTCAAGGCTATTAATGCTCTTGGCGATCAGTATAAGAAGCTTACCGACAAACAGCTTCAGAATAAAACCAATGAATTTAAAAAACGCCTGCAAAAAGAGTCTTTGGATGCTTTACTGCCTGAAGCATTTGCGGCGGCTCGAGAGGCGGCAACGCGCACACTTGGACAACGGCACTTCGATGTACAGCTAATTGGTGGGATGGCTTTACATGAGGGTTCGGTTGCCGAGATGAAAACCGGTGAGGGTAAGACGCTGGTAGCGACCGCACCAGTTTATCTGAATGCACTTACAGGTAAAGGTGTTCATGTTGTAACGGTGAACGATTATCTTGCGCAGCGTGACGCAGGCTGGATGGGGCAGGTCTACGCTTTCCTCGGTTTAACAACGGGCGTTATTATCGCAGACGAGTCGTATATATTTGACGCAAACTTCACCAATAAAGAACATGATGACGAGCGATTCCGTCATCTTAAGCCGTGTACCCGACAAGAAGCATATCGTGCCGATATTACCTATGGAACGAACAATGAGTTCGGGTTTGATTATCTAAGAGATAACATGGTTAGGGAAGTTGATCAGCTTCGACAGAGAGACCTCTATTTTGCAATTGTTGACGAAGTTGATTCAATTCTTATCGATGAAGCACGTACGCCACTTATCATCTCTGCGCCTGCAACAAGCAGTGGTGCAGCGTATGGTCAGTTTTCCAAGGTTGCTAAGCAGCTCATACCAGACGATTATGAAGTAGATGAAAAGCGTAAGGCCGTTACACTTACAAACGACGGTGTTGATCATGTAGAGAAAATACTCGGCATAACCGATTTATATTCCGCTGATAACATTCGAACTATTTACCACCTTGAACAAGCTTTGCGTGCAGAAACACTGTTTAAGCGTGACAAAGACTATGTAATTACTTCAGATGGAGAAGTAGTGATCGTCGATGAGTTTACGGGCCGTCTTCTCAAGGGGAGGCGCTATAACGAAGGGCTGCATCAAGCGATAGAAGCAAAAGAAGGTGTCGAGGTTCAAGAAGAGTCTATGACCCTTGCAACGATTAGCTTTCAGAATTATTTCCGTTTGTACGAAAAGATTTCTGGTATGACGGGTACGGCAATAACAGAAAGTGAAGAGTTTCATCAGATATATAAGCTTGATGTATTAGAAATTCCTTCGAACAGGCAAGTTGCGCGTATCGATCGACCAGATAGAATTTACAAAACCGAAATGGGCAAGTTTCGTGCTATCGCAAAAGAAGTAAAAATGCTTCACCAAAAAGGTCAGCCCGTACTAATCGGTACGGTATCTATCGAAAAAAACGAACTGCTGAGCAGTTTATTAAAAAATGCTGGGGTGCCTCATCAAATATTGAACGCAAAGAATAACGAAAAAGAGGCTGCAATTGTCGCCAAAGCAGGAATGCGTGGTGCGGTAACTCTAGCGACCAACATTGCCGGTCGCGGTACGGATATTGTGCTTACCGATGAGGTTAAAGAGCTAGGCGGTTTGTTCGTGCTCGGTTCAGAACGACACGAATCAAGGAGAATTGATAACCAGTTACGTGGTAGGTCGGGGCGTCAGGGTGACCCTGGTGTAACACAATTTTTTGTCAGTACCGAAGACGATCTTATGAGGATATTTGGTGGTGAGAGAATTGCTGTAGTCATGGACAGGTTGAATGTTGACGACGAGACTCCGATCGAGAATCGAATTATTTCGAGAAGCCTAGAGGCTGCGCAAAAGAAAGTCGAAGGACATAACTTTGATCAGCGCAAGAACGTTGTGCAATATGACGATGTGATGAACCGGCACCGCAAAGCAACCTATATTATGCGCAAAGAAATTCTTGTACAAGACGACATCAGTGCACGCATTAAGATATTTCTTGAACAAGAGGCAGATAGAATCGTTAGGCATCCACTTGCAACGACTGAGCAGTACGAACAAGTTATCCTAGATGTATTTCCATTTGATGAAACAACGCTAGATTTATTATTCGAGACCAATGCCGACAAGTTTCCGCAAGTATTAAAGCAACAAATTCATAGTCTATACGCAGATCGCGAAAAAAGCTTTACGCCAGAAGTTATGCGAAAAGTTGAAAGAGACGTGTACCTGCAAATACTCGATAACTTGTGGATGCAGCATCTAGAGAATATGGATCATCTGCGTGAAGGTATCCATTGGATTAGTGTTGGACAACGAGATCCGCTGGTGGAATATCGAAGACAAGGTCAGCGTCTTTTTGAAGAGATGCAGCTTTCGTTGCGCTCTGATGTTGTTCGCGCTCTCTTTAGTGCAGAGCCCGTAGAAGAAGGTGAGCTTGATAAACCGGTAGAGACCGATTTAACGAGAGCTGCACGACAGTCTGTAGATAATGCTGATAAGATCATCGAAGCAGAAGAGTTTCATGAAGAAGACTTTATTGGCGGACAAACAAAACAGCTTGGCGGAACAAAGAAAAAGATTACAACCGAGAAAAGAAAAAAAGCGCGAAAAGCAGAACGCAAGCGGCGAGCAAAAAAGCGAAAGTAAATGAAGCACATTGTTACTGAAGTTGAACTTGAAAATGGCGCTAGGGGTTTATTGATTCATATACCTGGTGCAAGTGTCATGAGTTACGAAATTAGCTTTAGGGCTGGAGAGTTTCTTGTTGACGAAAATAAATGGGAGGCTCCACACTTGATGGAGCATATATTGCTTGGTGCAAATGAACAGTATCCGCGCACGAGGGACTTCCAGTCAGAGTTTGAAAAAAATGGTGCCTATTCTAACGCCTCGACAGGTACATACGATATAACGTACGAAGCGGAATGTGCAGATTTTGAGTGGGATCGGATTTTACAGTTGCTTCTTTTGTCGATTTCAAAGCCATTGTTTTTGGCAGATGAGTTCCTCGCAGAGTTTGGAAACGTGACTGAAGAGTTGACGTCACGATCGAATAATCATTTTAGGCATCTGTGTCTTGCGCTTCGAAATCAATACGGATTCAAGGTCAAGACCGATCAAGAGCGTTTAGAATTAATGTATAACGTTACAGTGAACGATATAGTACAGCACTATAAGAATACTCATACAACAAGTAACTTGCGTTTTGTGTTTGCGGGAAAGCTTACAGCTGTTCGAAAAAAGAAAATAGAAAAACTTATGTCTACAATCGCGCTGCCGGAAGGTGACGGTAGAAAGGTTATACCCCCAGAGATTCCTAAGCGCTTGAACAGGCCACTATACATTGTTAATGACACCATTGATAATCTGTATTTTTATCTTGATACGTTCACCAAGCATGCTCTGAGCGATAAGCATATAGATAGTCTTAGTCTATTGAATAGTATGCTAACCGAAACCTATTACTCAAGGATTCTAGGAGCCGCCCGGGAACGAGGGTTGGTTTATCATTTAAGTTCTGGAGTTGGGAACTTTAGCCATGCTGCGAACTGGTGGTTTGCCGCACAGATTTTGCCACAAAATATTTCAGAACTTTATGACATTATTGTATCCGAGATACAGGACGTACTTGCCGGCAACATTACAAGCAAAGAGATGAGAGCGGCAAAGCAATATGCGCTCGGTAAGCACCAACGGAGTGGACAGACCGTATCAGGGATATTGTCTGCGTATAGTAATCGGTATTTTTTTGACGAGGTAATCGAGGATCACTATCAGGTGCCTCGCCGAATCAGAGCTATCAATCGTGACTTGATTGTCGACGCAGCGCAAGAAATGTTCGCAGACAATGTGTGGGGTCTGGGGGTTCTGGGTGTTTCGAGTAAGCAAAGTCTAGATGCGCTACGTAAGCAACTTTCGGTGCTATGGAAGTAATGGCGTGGATGAAATAAAAAAATCATCATCTGCGCTGCTGCAACAGATTACGCAATCTATGGACTTGCTTGGGATAGAGAAGCGGCAAAGAGAACTAGATGATCATCGTAACCAGTCGCAAGATGCAGATTTTTGGTCAGACCCCGTACGAGCCCAAAAAGTAATGCAGAAGATTGCTGAGCTACAAAGTTTTGTAGAGCCATGGATAGTAGTGCGAGATCAGGTCCAAGATTTGGTTGAGCTTTCAGAGAGCGAGGACACGACTCTACAGGCAGAGCTAGAAAAATCATTGTATTCGCTACAGCAATCATATGACTCATTAAAGCAACAGCTTCGTTTTAGAGGCGAATATGATAGATTGGGCGCGATTATTACGTTGACGGCAGGGGCTGGAGGAACTGACGCCCAAGATTGGACACAAATGTTGTTCAGAATGTATAGTCGATGGGCAGAAAAACAAGGCTTTACGATGACGATATTAGACGAGGCTGCTGGTGAGGAGGCGGGTTTGAAGCGCGTTGTAGCCTCTATAGAAGGATCATTTGCGTACGGGCAATTACGAGCAGAGCATGGCGTGCATCGATTGGTTCGCCTTAGTCCATTTAATGCAGATAACTTGAGGCAAACAAGCTTTGCCAAGGTCGAGGTTGTCCCAAAGATAGATGATGAGTCTACAGTTGATCTGGACGAATCTAGCTTGAAGATTGATGTATTTAGGGCTGGAGGGCATGGAGGTCAGAGTGTTAATACTACCGACTCAGCGGTGCGCATAACCCACATTCCTACGGGCATAACAGTTTCTATACAAAATGAGCGATCGCAATTACAAAACAAGGCAACAGCGCTTACGATACTTCGATCGAGATTGGCACAACTAAAGATTGAACAACATCAGAATAAAATCAATGATCTTAAAGGGCCAAACCAGTCTGCAGAGTGGGGTAATCAAATTAGGAGCTATGTTCTGCACCCCTATAAGCAAGTGAAAGATGTTCGTACAAAACAAGAAACGAGTAATGTAGATGCTGTGCTCAACGGAGATATACAGTCATTTATTGATGCATATCTCGAACAGCATCTTGCGTAGAGTGCGTATGCTTTTGCATAGCGCATGGTATAAGAACCATTTGTAGCAAAAGCGTTAGCGCTTTATAATAGATCAGACATGATATTGCTGGATAGAGTTACGAAGGTATACAACACAAACGCAGGCTCAGCGCTGGATAGGATTAATCTACATGTAGAAGCCAAAGAGTTTGTGATTATTGTTGGCGCAAGTGGTGCAGGAAAGTCGACACTCTTAAAGCTGTTAACTCGAGAAGAGAAGCCGACAAGCGGTAAGATTATTGTAGGCGGCATAGACTATGAATCGCTTAAGGATAAAGAGATTCCTCTTTTGCGACGTAAAATTGGCGTGGTTTTTCAGGACTTTAAATTACTACCTAATAAGACCGTGTTTGAGAATGTTGCCTTTGCGCTTGAGATCGTAGGCATGGGCAATAAAGAGATACGCAATACTGTGCCGCGTGTACTCGATATAGTGGGATTAAAGGGCAAAGAAAATCGAATGCCGCTTGAGCTTTCAGGTGGTGAAAGACAGCGTGTGGCGATTGCGCGCGCCATTGTACGACAGCCACGTATTCTTATTGCAGATGAGCCAACAGGCAATCTTGATCCAAAGCATGCCTGGGATGTGATACGCGTATTAGAAAAGATTAATCGATTTGGCACTACAGTTATATTGACGACCCACAATCAAGAAATTGTTAATAAGCTCAAGAGAAGAGTGATTACTATTCAAGATGGAAAGATCGTGAGTGATCGTGCGAGTGCCGCGGAGTACAAAGTATGAGTATGACGCCACATCTTATTACGTTGCGTCGCATCGTTCGAACGGGTATGGTTAACTTTATCCGTAACGCATGGCTCGGCATGGCAGCCATGGCTGTCATGGTTATAACGCTCACCATTGTGTTGTTTTCGATTATCGCCAATGCAACGTTTAATAATACAGTCACACAGATAACCGATAAGATTGATGTTTCGGTTTACCTAAAAGATTCAGTTACCGAACAGAAAAGAGAAGATCTAATTAGTCAATTGTCACGACTGGAAAATGTAAAGAGTGTTAGTTTTGTTTCAAAAGACCAGGCACTGGAAACATACAAGAAACAAAATGCTAATAACCTTGATCTTCTGCTCGCAATTTCTCAAACGGACAATCCGCTACCGGCTAGTCTTCAGATCAAGCCAAGAGATCCAAACAGAATAGAATCAATCAAGCAGTTTCTCGAGCGTAAAGACATAAAAGATTTGCAGTCTGACGAGACATCATATTCAGGTGACCGTAAGGAAGCGATTGATAAAATTACCAGTGCAACACACTTTTTTCAAAGAGCGGGCGTAGTGAGTGTTGTTGTGTTTGCGTTTATATCTATGCTCATTATCTTTAATACGATTCAGATGGCAATATTCAACCGGCGAGATGAGATTACGATTATGCGCCTGCTTGGTGCCAGTACGAACTATATTCGTGGGCCCTTTATTGTCGAGAGTATGATTTACGGCATTGTTTCAGGAATATTGTCGATTAGTATTGTCCATTCATTATTTGCGATTTCGTCCAAAGCGTTTGAGGCAAGTAGTTTGGGGTTGCTCGATATTAATTTCTCTAACCAGTACTTTCTTCGTTACTACTGGGCCTTTCTGGGCCTGCAGGTTGGTGTGGGTATTTTGATCGGCGCGGTCTCTTCGTTAATTGCTACGAGAAGGTATTTGAAATTCAAGACAAGCTAAATGAGCACGGTCGATACCGTTTGTCGAGATTATGGTATTATAATAAGTACTTATGCTAATACAAAAACACGCTATTCGAGCAATTATGCAGCGCCTTCGTGTGCTGGGTGTTTTAGTTTTTGCGCTCGTGCTTGTCGGGGGTTTCGCTGCCAAATTTGTATATGCAGATCAATTTGAGCAGCAAATACGCGAACTTCAGCAACAGAATAATGATAAGCAGCAGAAGATACAGGCCCTTCAGGTAGAGGCGGGGAGCCTGGAGGCAACAATAAGCGGGCTTGCTAAGCAGATCAATGGTTTGCAAAGCGAGATAGACACCAATGAAAAAAAGAAAGAAGACCTAGAGAAGCAGATTGCCGATGCCGAGGTAGAGCTTGCTAAACAAAGGCGGGTGCTCGGCGAGAATATAAAAGCGATGTATTTAGAAGGTCAGATTTCCACGCTTGAAATGTTGGCAAGTAGCAAAGACTTGAGTGAGTTCGTAGACAAAGAACAATATCGTAATTCTGTTAAAGATAAAATTAAGACAACACTCGATAAAGTGACGGCGCTTAAAAACCAGCTGCGGACTCAGAAGAGCCAAGTCGAGGTGCTCATAAAAGAGAAGCAGGGGCTTCAAGATCAGATAAGTGCCCAAAAGGCTGAGCAAGATAGGCTACTCGGACTTAATCAGTCTGAGCAAGCTGCCACCGATAAGCAAATCAAAGATAACTATAATAAGATTATGGACCTAAAGCGGCAACAGGCGATTGAGAATATGCGCTTGTTTGGTGGCGGCGGAGGAACTATTGGCGGCGGTGGCTATCCCTGGGGTAGTGCGGTCTGTCTTCATACCGGCGCAGTTGACGGGCCTTGCTGGAATTACGACTGGTCTGTTGGTGGATCGGTTTGGAACTGGCAAACGGGTGGCTACGGCTATCGTAACTGCACAGACTGGGTATCATTCAGAGTTCGATCAACTGGGCGGATGGTGCCGAGTGGTCTGGGTAATGCAAACACTTGGGATGACAGGGCTCCAGCATACGGATACACTGTCAGCAGCTCACCAAAAGAAGGCGCGGCAGCCGTAAGCAACAGCGGCAATTATGGTCATGTTATGTATGTAGAAGCGGTCAATGGCGACGGTTCGATTATCGTGAGCGACTACAATCGAGCAGGTACAGGAAAATATGATATGACACGATTAAGCCCGTCAGTTGCTTCGTCGTTGCGGTATGTATATTTCTAAGTCGGCTGTAAAATAATGAGAAGAATAGTAATTAATGTGGAGGAGATTGTATGCATATGCCCAAAAAACAACAAATAGTTAGGTCTTTAGCGGGCGGACTTGTGCTGTTTTGGGTGTTTGCCGCTGGAGTCATGTACGGCCGTGGTTCTTTCTCACTTGGTAGCGTTTCAAACAACAGTAAGCTGCCAGATAATTTGAACTATGCCAGTGTAGAGCAAACATACGATATTCTGCGGTCTCGATATGATGGCCGACTCGATCAAAATACGCTCCTCGATGGCTTAAAAGAAGGCCTTGCGCGTGCAAGTGGTGATCCATACACGGAATATATGAATCCAAAAGATGCGAACTCATTTAACGAAGGTTTTACAGGTTCATTCACGGGCATTGGCGCAGTGCTTGGCAAGAACGAGCAAGGAAATGTCATTGTTGTGTCTCCGATTGATGGTTTTCCTGCAAAACAGGCTGGTCTTCTGCCCAAAGATGTTATCGCCGAGGTTAATGGAGAGGATGCTTCTGCTTGGACTGTTGACAAAGCGGTTGATAAGATACGCGGGCCAAAAGATACAGTCGTTAAGCTGAAGATAGTTCGAAGTGGTGCGGTTATTGATGTCGAAATTACGCGAGACACTATTACTATTCCAAGTGTTGAATCAAAAATCCTCGATGGAAATATTGGATACCTAAAGATAACGCAGTTTGGTGATGACACAGTTGAGCTTGCACAACAGGCGGCAAAGAGCTTCAAAGAGAAGGCAGTTACGGGGGTTGTACTTGATCTCAGAGGAAATCCAGGAGGGTATCTTGAAGGAGCTGTTGATGTGTCGAGTTTGTGGTTGCAAAACTCAACGGTCCTTAAAGAAAAGCGAGACGGCAAGCTTATGCGAACCTACAATGCGCGCGGCATTGCAACACTCAGTGGCGTTAAGACGGTTGTGCTCATCGATGAAGGTAGTGCCAGTGCCAGCGAAATTACGGCTGGTGCGCTTCGAGATAATAATGCTGCTAAGCTCGTAGGTGTAAAAAGTTTTGGAAAGGGCAGCGTCCAAGAGATTCAAAAACTACCAAACGGGGGAATATTAAAAGTTACGATAGCACGGTGGTTTACGCCTAAAGATAAAAATATCGACAAAGAAGGAATTTTGCCCGACAAAGAAGTCAAGCTGTCCTCAGAAGATATAAAAAATGCTAAAGATCCTCAGTTAGACGCAGCAAAGCTAGAAATAACAGAGTAATTTGCTTGCATAATGGTGGATTTACCGGTATTATCTTGCATAGAAAGTGAGAGGTAAATATACGGTGGCAAAACCGATTAAGTATGTGTTTGTGACGGGTGGTGTGCTTTCCGGACTTGGAAAGGGTATCACGGCCGCCTCAATCGGAAACCTTCTCAAAGCTCGTGGACTCAAAGTAAATCTTCAAAAATGTGATCCATACCTTAATGTGGACGCTGGTCTATTGAATCCTCGTGAACATGGCGAATGCTTTGTAACAAAAGATGGTGCCGAAACCGACTTAGACCTTGGTCATTACGAACGATTTATCGATGAAGAGCTTACATCAAAGAGTAGCCTTATGAGTGGACGTGTGCTCTTAAAGCTTATTCAAGATGAACGAGCAGGTAAGTTCGAGGGCGAAGATGTGCAGATTATCCCGCACCTAACAGGTGCTATTCAAGATTGGATTAGGCAAGCTGGTGAAGGCTTTGATGTGCATATTGTAGAAATTGGTGGAACAGTTGGCGACTATGAATCACTTTCGTTTATAGAGGCTATTCGCGAACTTGGTGTTCGTGTGGGGCTCGAAAATTGTGTCTATGTACATGTTGTGTATCTGCCATATTTGGGGGCGAGTAACGAGACAAAGACCAAACCGGCACAAAATTCAGTGAGAGAGTTGCGTGGCTTGGGTATTGCGCCAGATATTTTAGTTGCTCGGAGTGAGCAGCTTGCCAATGGTGGAGTAAAAGCAAAACTGAGTTTGTTTAGTGGGGTTGCTGAGGATGCCATAGCATTATTGCCAAATGCGCCAAGTATTTATCAAGTGCCATTAACACTTGAAGATACCGGTATAGCAGACGTGATTACAAAAAAACTTGGGCTTAAAACATCGAAGCCTAATATGAAACAATGGCGACAACTGGTTGATCTCGTAACGTCAGAACAGAAGACAACAGCTAGAGTTGCGCTCGTTGCAAAATACATGGATAACACAGATACGTACATGTCGGTTTTTGAGGCATTAAAGGCGGCTGCTTGGCATAATAAATGCAAAGTTGATATAACCTGGGTTGATGCATCAGAATTCGATGAGAAGAGCGCTGATATAAGTGGCGCACTAAAAGGTTTTGATGGCATCGTGGTGCCGGGTGGATTTGGCCAGCGAGGGCTTGAAGGTAAGATTAAAGCTGCACAATACGCACTAAAACATAAAGTACCGTATCTTGGTTTGTGCCTTGGTATGCAAATGGCGGTTATCGCAGCAGCACGTAATGCTGGAATCGAAGATGCAACGACCTTTGAACTGAATCCTGATAGTAAAAATCTTGTTATCCATACTATGGCTGACCAGCACGACAAGCAAATGACTGGCGGTACAATGCGACTTGGTAATTATGATTGTGCACTAAAAAAAGGATCTATTGCGGCTAAAGTCTATGGAACGACCAAAATTACAGAACGACATCGTCATCGTGGGGAATGTAACAATGACTATAGAGGCCAGTTTGAAAAATGGGGGATTAGAGCATCTGGATTGAATCCGGACAATAATTTAGTAGAAATCATTGAAGCAATCAATCATCCATATATGGTTGCTTCCCAATTCCATCCAGAATTTAAATCTCGCCCCAATAAGCCGCACCCCTTGTTTACTGGATTTATTCAGGCAATATTGCAAGAAAATCAAAGATAGGGTAGCATTAGCATTATGAGTGATGCAAAAGATACAAAAATGAAAAAGATTTTATTAGTGGAAGACGATGATGCGCTTGCGAGCGTATATCAGACGAGATTGCAAGCAGAAGGTTTCGATGTAAAACGCGTTCCTAACGGCGAAGATGCATTAGCGTCTGCAATGGAATATCATCCAGACCTTATTATTCTCGATGTAATGATGCCCAAGGTTACGGGTTTTGACGTGCTAGACATACTACGCAATACACCGGAGACTGCAAAGACCAAAGTATTAATGCTGACTGCCCTTAGCCAAGAAAGCGACAAAGACCGTGCAAAAAGCCTTGGGGCAGATGACTATCTCGTAAAATCTCAAGTTGTGATTGCAGATGTTGTAGAGCGCATCAAACATCACTTAAGTATGTAAGGACTAGTCCTGTATGCAGGAATCGGCAACAGCGACGCCTCTTCAGCCAGAAGACCCAGATGAGGGTACATCATTTAATCCTGATCAACCCATATCGCTTGACGATATGAATGCTATGTACGCATCTGGTCAGGCGCTTCAGCCACTCGAAGATCGGACTGATCTCATGACGGATAAAACCTTAGAGCGCAAGCGTTTGACTATGCAGCAAGAACTGGATCAGCTGAGGTTCGAGGAAGATCCAAATACAAAGAGTTTGTTTGATGCTTTGCCTCCAACATCTGGCATGAGTATCGATAAGCAAGAATTTATGATTTCGAACGTAGTACGCTCGCCGCATCGTGCTATGGCGGTCGGTTATGTTACGCTTCCAACAGGCCAAGTTGCTCCTCGGCTGTTTTATAAGTCGTTAAGCCAAGGTGAATGGAGGGTTGCGCCGTATACGGCTAGAACTATTAATGACGAAGGGATAGTGTCTGGACGTTTTTACTCTAAAGGCGAAACCATGCAATATGGCTATGCGCGAGAAACACAAATTCATGATGATTTGAGCGAATCTCTTGAGGCGAAGCTGTCGCAAGCCCAAGAGTGGGGTAACGAAGGTGCTAACTGGCTTATGGACCATTTCACGAACGATAAGCTTGGCAAGACAAATACCTATAGAGATGAGGCATTTGAGGTTCGACTATATCCCGCGACTCCTGAGGTATATGGAGCTGCGCCAGGACACTTAGGACTGAAGTCGCAAGATGGTAGACCGACTCGAGATATTTTTGCCCACGCGGCCTTGCCTGAGCGTAAGATGCCGAACTATAGTTCGGGCGCAAAAAAAACTGTCGAGTCTGAACATCCTATCCTTGGCACCGTAATAACTGAAACATATCTTTCAGGTGACACCTTGCTTGCCTGGAAGATTAGTCGAGATAGTAAGGGTAGGGTTTGGGTTGCAGGAGTCTCAGGAGCTTATGAAGCGCAGCCAACGTCGTATGGTACAAATGAAGAAGTTGTGTCTGCAGGTGTCTATGACAACAAGCCACTCGAGTATAAGACACAGGTGAGAGGACTTGAGGCAGGGGTGGATTATAAAGATATTCCTAATATAAAGAGCTATGTAGATATATCGCCATTATTAGACCACCTGCCGGTTATAAGAGCATACCGGTTGTCTCAAGGCGTGCAGCGCCTCGAGTAAAGTAATCGACAAGAGCTTTTAGAAATAGTATTGGGTATTATTCAACAGTAACTTCGGTGCGGCGAACAGTTTTACCGGTAAAACGGCGAATTTTTCGAGTTTTGTAGGTAACAACACCATCTTTTTCAGCATGAATAGTATAGTTGCGGCTGAGCTTTGTGCCTTTGCCATTTCGCTTTGTAAGGCCAACTTGGCGAACAATAACCTGACCAGTCTTTACTTTTTGGCCACCAAATAGCTTAACGCCAAGTCGCTGACCAGGGCTATCATGAATGTTTTTGCTACTACCACCAGCTTTAACGTGTGACATATTACTTCCTTTTTAGTACTACTAGTTCACGTGCGACATATTGTCCTTCGCGGTGATAGATGAGGTCTGTCTCCGCGCAGTGAACGAACTTCATACGAGTATACCCTAATTCTTCCAGATAATCAAGCGTTTTAAGGTGTTTGAAGCCATGGTTCGTCTTCCATGCGGGGACGGCAATGCAAAGCCGAAAGCCAGGCGGGGTTTGAGACGCAAGGTTACTTAAGAATTTCTTATGTATCATATGGACGTCTTGCATGACTTTATTGAGTCTGTCTGGTGCAGGTGGTGCAGAAAATGGCTGCCCAAGATATGTTTCGGCTGCGACGGCTGTGAACGGATGAGTCCATTGCGCGTTGGTTGCGTCACCTTGTTCTATGGCAATATTCTTACCGGAAGGCTTAAATGCATGCTCGAGCCACTCGATATTGCTTTTGCTGTATTCTATCATGCGTTCATCGAGGTCAGTACCGTAAGAGCTAAAGCCCATAAGCTGTGCTTCTTGAAGAACGACACCCGTTCCACAAAATGGATCGAGTATGCAGGTATTTTCTGGACTGGTTCCGGCCAGATTGATGATTATCTGAGCAAGTTTTGGAGGAAGCATGCCGACGCGCGCATCGCGCTTTGGGCGTTCTTGGTCACGCGCGGCATAGGCATTAATATCTTGTTCGGCTACGGTTTGCGCAAGGATAGTTTTAGATCCGTTCTTTATGAAAACCAATTCCATGCCAAGTTCGGACGTAAGTTGGTTGTGCAATACTTGAGCGCTGTTGAGCGAGGGCGTGTTATTAGGTACAACCCGAACCGAACGGCCAGTATTCTTTATTATTTTCTTGAGCGCAAGCGAAGAACGGTTAATATGATTGGCTGGTACATTTAGCCCAAATGCGCTGAGGCCAAGTTTGAGTTTTCCTTCTGGCAGGTAACCGAGATGTTTGGGTATTTCCACGCTAACGTAGTCGACGAGTTTTTGCCAGTCGGTGTAGGGGAGAACAGTTAATACTTTTGCAAGTTTAATGCTTCCACCGAGGCGACTGAAGTCAATCTTGTTGGTAGGGGCATCTACATGTACCGCATAGTGTGCTATAGGTGTTAGTGCGTTGGAACCGTACAAGCTCTCGAGCTCTGCAATACCAAGAGACGGTTGTCGACCTAAAAGTAATACGCTTTGTTGCATGTTGTGTCTAGTATAGCTCTGTCAGCTACTTTCCGGTATAGTTTATATAAATATGAGTCAAAAAGCTAAAGCTCGTTGGAAGGTGATAATAACGGTACTGACTTTTGTGGCTTTGGGGGGGATGATTTACGCCCTTCGCGTTCAGATCCTTGAGAGTTTGCGAAATCTTGGCAAGGTAAATACCTGGGCATTGTTGCTCATGATTCCGCTGCAGATAACCAATTATCATGCGTACACCAACCAGTCTCGTTCCTTATTTAGACTGCTCGGTGAACGATTGAAATATCGATCGATGTATCGATTGATGCTAGAACTCAATTTCGTAAACAATGTTTTTCCAAGTGGAGGTGTAACGGGATTTTCTTATTTTAGTTTACGCATGAAAGATGCAGAGGTGAGTACTGCAAAATCATCACTCGTATACCTTATGCGCTTTATCTTGGTATTTATATCGTTTCAGATATTGTTAGCCGTTGGTCTTGTTTTGCTTGCAATCGATGGCAGGGCAAGCGGTTTTGTATTGCTTGTTGGTGGCTCGTTGGCTTCGCTTATTCTGTTTGGTACGTTACTAATTGCGTTTGTGATTGGAAGCAAGACGCGTATCAATGCTTTTTTTGTTACGCTGACACGATTGTTAAATAGGGTTATTCACGTAATACGTCCGCATCATCCAGAAACAATAAACGTAGAAAAGGTAAGGAAGCTATTCGACGAACTTCATGATGATTACATAAAAATTAAAGCAGATCTTGGGAGTCTCAGGAAGCCTTTGTTGTGGTCGCTGCTCGCCAATGCAACAGAAGTAATGACTATTTATTCGGTCTACATTGCGTTTGGCAACTGGGTGAACCCAGGTGCGGTGATTTTGGCGTATGCAGTGGCTAACTTTGCGGGTATTGTATCGGTGCTACCGGGAGGCGTCGGTATTTACGAGGCGCTTATGACGGCGGTGCTTGCCGCCAGTGGTGTTCCTGCTGGGTTGAGTATTCCGGTTACTGTTATGTATCGCGTGCTTAATATGAGCATACAACTGCCCCCGGGTTACTTTTTTTATCACAAGAAACTTCATCAGAACAAACAAGTCGCATAATGAACGATCTCATTTTTTCGGTCAGCGATTTTGTGGCGGTATTTAATCAAACTTTAGAAAATGCTTACCCGTCGGTTGTCATTGAAGGTGAGCTTGCCAATTTTAAAATTAGCAAAAATAAGTGGATATATTTTGATCTAAAAGACGAAACGGCGAGTGTACGATTCTTTGGCACGGTGTACGCACTGCCCGGACCTTTAGAGGAGGGGATGGTCGTGCGTGTTCGCGGTGTGCCACGTCTACATCCTGTTTTTGGGTTCTCTATTAGCGTAACGGCTATTACGCCAGTGGGTGAAGGGACTATACGACATGCGGCAAAACTGCTCGAGGCAAAACTTAGGGCAGAAGGGCTGTTTGACGAGTCACGCAAACGTACGTTACCGTACCCTCCTGAAAGAATCGGACTCGTTGCTTCCAAAGAATCTGCGGCTTACGCTGACTTTATGAAGGTACTAGCAAAACGGTGGGGTGGTATAGAAATACTGCACACCGATGTGCAGGTTCAGGGCGAGCTCGCAGTTGAGCAAATTGTAGCAGCTATTGCACAATTAAATATGCATCAAGTAGAAGCTATTGTTATAACTCGAGGTGGTGGGAGTGCTGACGATTTAGTTGCATTTAGCTCGGAGCAAGTTACGCGGGCAGTGGCACAGAGCCGTATTCCTACGTTGGTTGCTATTGGGCATGAAGTCGATATGAGTCTGGCAGAGTTGGCAGCCGATCTTCGCGCAAGTACACCGAGCAACGCAGCAGAGCTGCTTGCGCCGGAAAAGAGTGCAATTGCAAAACATGCTCATGAACAGGTATTGCGCTGCAAAGATGCTGCTATAGCCCAGTTGAGACAGGACCAACTAGCTGTGCAAGCTTACGTACAGGATATGCGACGTGTGGTAGCTGGTACTATAGATCGAGCGCAAGCTGAAGTGTCGACGCTTCAGGAGCTAATTAGGGCGTATGATCCAACTGCAGTTTTACGCCGTGGATATTCGTTGATAAAAAAACAGGGTAGTGTAGTCAAAAGCGTCCACGATGTTAAAACGGGCGATGCTGTTTCGTTGCAGCTGCATGATGGTTCGGTGGATGCACGAATAACGTAGGGTATACTTACTGTATATGGTGAACAAAAGAACATATAAGCAAATAAAAGCTGAACTAGATGAAGTTATCGCTTGTTTCGAAGCAGAAACGATAGATATCGATGAGGCAACTACCAAGTATAAAAAGGCTCAGAAGCTTGTTAAGGAGCTTCAGGAATATCTTGCTCACGCTAAGAACGAAGTTACGAGTCTGTAGGCTGCAAAATGCTTAAAAAATATGGTACCATAAGCACTATGAAGCGACTCAACCAATCTGGTACGACTGATGCGTGGTTTATTGGCTTTGTTATTGTACTTGTGCTGTTCTTTGGCGCAACTAGCTTTGCTGTCTGGGCGTTTATGGGTCGTAGTGACTATAAAAATAATGTCGATGAAAAGATATCAACAGCTGTCGAGGCCGCCAATAAAGAGCTTGGAACGGTTAAGGACAAAGAATTTGCCGAAAAGGAAAAACAACCTAACCGAACCTACACTGGACCTGCGGCGTACGGCACGGTAAGTATCTCGTACCCTAAAACATGGAGCGTCTATGTTGACGAGTCGGGTAAAGGCAGCATACCACTCGATGGTTATTTGAACCCAAATACCGTCCCTGGGCTACAAAGTGGTGCAAGTTTTGCAACACGCGTGCAAGTTACATCAACTGCCTATGATCAAGAAGTAAAAAGGTTTGATTCATTTGTAAAAGCCGGAAAATTAAAAGCGAGTGCATTTAGGGCAGATAAAGTAAAAGATATTGTTGGCATACGTATGGAGGGCGAAGTGGTTGTTGGCAAGCAGGGAATTCTGGTTATACTTCCGCTGCGCGATAAGACTCTTAAGGTGTGGACTGAGTCAACACAATTCGCTAACGATTTTCAGAATACAATTTTACCTAGTTTGTCGTTTATACCATAGGCCACACTGAATAGAACAGTGATATACTAGCTTGTACAAAGGGCAGGCTAGAGGGTAATGACAGATCTACACACTATTGGCGACACAGACACTTTTGTTGACGCGCAGTCACGGGTGTTTTTCTCATTGTTACAACAAATTAAAACACCATTTTTGCACATTCGTCACGAGGCGGAGCTAGGGCATGCGCTGCAAGATCCTGAGCGGTTTCAGCAAGTACAAATAACTGCCGATGCGGCACTTGGATTACTCGATAGCTATATGCTGAGCTTGCAGCTACAGACAACAGGGCCAGAACTTCAGCTTGAGCCAGTTGCGTTGTCTTCGGTTTTAAATGAGGCTGCGCATGCGCTTCAGTTAACAGCACGAGCATACGACACAGATATACAGCTTGTTCTGGACGGCAAATACGAACCAGTTATTGCGCATAAAGCGGGCTTGTTTGCGGCCTTAACTAGTCTTGGGTATGTATTGCTGCAAACCCCGTCAGCCGGTGCGCGTAAAACGATCGAACTCAGCGCGCATCGATCGCGTGGTGGTATTGTCGCAGGACTATATGCCAATGGCATGGGTCTTGAAGCGGGGCTTTTAAAAAAAGCTCGCAGTATACCGACCGCGCGTCAGCCGTTTGGTAACGTTGCTAATATTGGTGGGGCGGGCGTATTTATAGCAGAGGCATTATTGGAGAGTATGCAATCAAGACTACGGATAGCTCGACATCATAATATGCGTGGGTTGGCGGCAACATTTGTACCGAGCCAACAGATGAGTTTAGTGTAATGCGGGTGCTTATTGTCGACCCAGATATAGTGATGTCTCGGCAGATGGTAGCGTCGTTTATTAGTGCAGGACACGATACGATTGCTGCTCATACTATTGCTGACGCGGTGAATTATCTGGACAATAATAAGGTCGACGCAGTAGTTTTAGAGCTGCATATTCCGGTACATAATGGCGTCGAATTTATGTACGAACTTCGTTCATATACCGACTGGCAAACAATCCCCATTGTGGTATATAGCTATGCGAACGATCGTGTCCTTCCAAGCGTTCGAACGCAACAACAGCTTGGCATACAGGCATTTCTCTCAAAAACAAAGCACCGGCTGCGAGATGTTATCGTAGCAGTCGAAGCAACTACAATAAACGTATGAAGCAGATAGTTACCCCAGCAATCGTGCTGTCACGCATGAATTATGGTGAAGCAGATCGTATTCTGCATGTTATTACCCCAAAACAGGGAAAGATCTCGATTTTAGCCAAAGGTGTACGCAGAGTTAAGAGCAAGTTGGCAGGGGGCATTGAATTGTTCAGTGTTAATACTATTACGTATATCGATGGACGGAGCGAGCTAAAAACCCTTACGTCATCGCGCGTAGAGCAGCATTTTGGCAACATTGTTCACGATATAACACGAACGATGTTTGCGTATGATGCACTAAAACTTATACATAAAGTTACCGAAGATGCGGCAGAAGGCGAGTATTTTGATATGCTAAGCAGTTTGCTGGTTGCGCTGAACGACCCTCAGAGTATAGTCGATGCACTGCGTGTGTGGCTGTATATACAGCTACTCGCAACCGAGGGGCATGTACCAAACTTGCGTTCAGATAGTGCTGGTAAAAAACTTCAAGAACAAACAAACTATGTTTTTAGTTTTGAAGACATGGCGTTTACTGCAAATAGTACGGGTAATTTTACCGATAAGCACATAAAGCTACTCCGACTTATGCTTGCTATTAAAGAGCCCCAAAAGCTGGCGCAGGTGCAAGATTTGGCCGTATACGTGCAAGCACTGTTACCGCTTACAAAGACTATGGCACAAACGCATATACGGCTTTGATTTACATCTGTTATAATGTGCCCATATGAGTGAAGTAAAAATGGACGATATTGTTAGTTTGTGCAAGCGCCGCGGATTTATTTATCAAGGATCTGAAGTCTACGGCGGCTTAGCAGGGACATGGGATTATGGCCCCTTAGGTGTGGCGCTTAAGCGAAATATTATGAACTTGTGGTGGAAGACATTTGTCGAAGATCGTGATGATATGTACGGTGTCGATGCGGCAATTTTGATGAACCAGAAGGTTTGGCAAGCGAGTGGCCATGCAACTGGGTTTAATGATCCTTTGGTTGAATGTGGAACAGGAAACTGCAATATGCGCTATCGCGCCGATCATATGCTTGATGATTACACGGGCAATGAAAAGATAGAGACATATCTTAGTCTAGTAAAGAAGATTAGAGACGACTTCTTAAAGTCCAAGAGTGGCGAAAAAAAACCTTCCCATACAATAAAAAGACTAATTACAGAGTACCTTTATGATGACCCAGAACGCTATGGGCTTAGAGAGTTTGTCAATGCCTATCAAGATTTGTCATTTGAAAGAGGCGCATCTTCGGTTGAGCTGTACCTACAGGACTTGTTAGAGAGAGTAAACAGTAGTAGCCTGAACGGCGAAAGACAATTTAATGATGATGTATTGGAACAGTGGTATAACCGCTATTCATCAAATGATTGGGGCGAGTTAGCACTTCAACTGTTTTTGAATAAGAACATATCTTGCAAGAAATGTGGTGCGAAATATTGGGCTCTACCTCGTCCGTTTAACATGATGTTCAAGACGCATATAGGTCCGGTTGAAGACGACACTTCTGTGAGCTACTTACGGCCAGAAACTGCACAGGGTATTTTTACTAATTTTAAAAATGTAGTAGATAGTTTATATCCAGACATGCCCTTCGGAATAGCCCAGCAGGGTAAGGCTTTTCGCAACGAAATTAGTCCAAGAGATTTTGTATTTCGTTCACGGGAGTTTGAGCAAATGGAGATTGAATACTTTGTTGACCCTGACGAATGGGAGAAGTCATTTGAGCAGTGGCGAACAGATATCATTAGCTTTCTTAAGGAGTTGGGCTTAGCCAATGCTAACATTCATGAACTCGAGGTTCCAGAAGAAGATAGGGCGCATTATAGCAAGAGGACTATAGACTTTGAATTCGATTATCCTATTGGTCGAAAAGAATTACTTGGCCTTGCGTACAGAACAGACTTTGACTTAACAAATATTCAGCGCGACAGCGGCAAGAATATGGAGTATCGAACAAAAGACGGCAACAAGACATTCGTACCACATGTTATAGAGCCGAGTTTTGGTGTTGAGCGGCTACTGATGGCAGTTCTTGTTAGTGCGTACGCCGAAGAAGAGATAAATGGTGAAACTCGGGTTGTGCTAAAACTTAAACCAGAACTTGCGCCGTATCGATTTGCGGTTTCGCCACTCTTAAAAAACAAGCCAGAGTTGGTTGAAAAAGCTCGAGAAGTATACGCAACACTTAAAAAAAAATACGGTAACGTTATCTGGGACGACAACGGTAACATCGGTAAGCGCTATCGTCGGCAAGACGAGATTGGCACACCAGAATGTATAGTTATCGACTTCCAGACACTCGAAGACGAAACGGTAACTGTACGTGACCGTGATACAACCGAACAAAAACGCGTTGCCATTGCTAGCATTGTCTCTTAGATTTGTATTGCCAATAACACAGGTATTTGGTAATAATTGCAGCAGATGCAATGGGATTATAGGGAAGTAGATATAGTTCAGCTCGAACAAATGGGCGAAGTTTTATCTGCGGTATTGCACAATTCTCCCGAGATGTTCTTCTTAGGACCAGAAGTATATGATGGTCTTATTGAGCCCATTGAGACACTTGCCCAAAATTTGTTTGGGTCATGGGCATGCCGGGTGTGTACTAGTATGTGTCTGGGCATTTCTTTTGATGGTGCAAAGGAAACGATAACTGATGCAAACTCAACAGAATTTATAGGTAGATTTACACAAGTAGACTTAATGTTTGAGCAGGATGCAGACTCCGGACTATTATTGCCGAGTTTAGTGTTTGATACGCTTGATGATCCACAATACGACAGGGCGCTCGCCCAGACATATCCGTTTGTTGGCCTGCCGCTTATTGAGAATGTAACGAGTATTGAAAAGGTTGCTTTAGCTGAATAACGCATATGGTTGCATATTCTTAAGCCATAGTAGATGCTTGTAGGTAGATGCAGTTAGGGATAGATAGTCAGCTAGAAGAGCCAGCAACCGAAAGGATGCAAGAATCGTTCTGGTCTCATGTTATTGTGCCGGCAGCTAATACGCTGTACCATGGCGATTTTATCAATGAAGAGCTGGGGGCGGATTTTCACTATTCGAGGAGCATTCGGATTGCCGGGCATGTGTTTAGGATAGCAATAGATGGGAATATTTTTGAACTTCATCCAGAAGAAGATGATGAATATTACGATGATGTAGAAGAATATGATGATGAAGATGAATCTGACGAACCGCTGGACGATTCAGAACAGCCTATTCGCACAGTAGAGATAGGTATTGAACTAGACCGTCGAATTGACGATGAGCCAATCGATGCGTTGTCGTATATAGATGACAAGTATACAGATTATTACAAGACGATTCCTTTGACTTTGTGGGAAGAAAGAGCCTATACGTTTTCGTTTACGCCAGGAGGATTAAGTGTCAAGAAGGTAACCGAATATATGATAGCGGATGAAATGTGTGAAGACATAGCCTGGCATAGCCAAAGTATGAGACAAGACGACGATGGCGAGTCGGCAGTTCCGTTGAGCCCCTCTGAAGACAGGGTTGTTGCAACGCTAGAGGCTAGAGAAATGACATGTGTTTCGCAGGTTGATTTGAGTCTTGTGCAGTATGTGCTGGACCGCCTGTTTGCCACAGAGTAGAGCGGGTCGACCAGTGCTACATCTGGTTGAAGTACTGAGTGCTTTTGTTCGAGAAACCGTCTTCAAAACTGATATCCTCGAGGAATCGTGGCTTTATAATTTCAGGTCCATTTGGATCTAAGAAGGCTATCTGGTCTATTTCTTTTGCTCCGTGTGATGTTTTGGATATGTCGATGTTCAGGTAGTCGGTAGCGTTCGCGACATGAAAGAAGAACTCAATCTCTTCAATGCCACGGTTTTTGTGTATAAATTGTTGCACAAATAGTAAGTTGCCAATGATGGGCTCTATGCCAAGCTCTTCAACTATCTCGCGCTTGAGTGCGTCGATTAGTGATTCATGGTCGTCTATGCCTCCACCCGGTGTGCACCAGTAGTCGACAGTATGACCTTCGTAGGGCTTATGTTTTAGACAGAGTAACTTCCCGTTGTGCACAATAATCGCGCGAGATGTAATCCTTCTGTTCATGACAACAATATTACATCACTTCGCATCATTAAAGTAGGGTAGAATGGTTTTTGAATGTAAAAACAAGAATGCTATAAAAGGAAGACTATGGACGACGAGACGCTTGCTGCTATCGCAGATGCACCGAAAAACACCGAACACACAGATGTGTTTTTGTGGGCAAATAATTTAGTGCCAGTTAAAGAAGAGCTTGAAATAGATTTGTTTTTGTTCAATAAGAACCACGTAGTCTATCGGCCAAAGATGAGTCCAGCTTTAGTAAAGCAGCTACAGCCACTGTTTGTAGACGGACTACTTGAATATGTACTGGCGGGTGCTACAGAGGGCTTAGTCGTTCGAGAATTCGAAGAAGGCGAAAGCGAAGAGAATGTTTTGCAACGGGTAGGGCTCGAAAAAGTGCAAAAAGCCCAAGAGCTACTTAATTGGATAAAAACTAGCGAGAATCAGATAGAGCAGTTCGTTGAAGAAGAGCATGACATAAAGCGAATAAAGGGTGTGTTAGTTCGGTGCTCGCACAAAGATTTTCCGTGGCCATTTTTTATTGTAAAAATGTTGCCAGGCAGTAATGTCATGAAGGGAACGGCTTCGTGGATGCTGCGCGAAGGCAAGTTTGTGCAGTTCGATGCACAAGCAAGCTTGCGAATACCCGGTGATAACCAGATACTTATTCTCGACCAAGACATTTACGTTTTTAACCAGACGCGAATGGAGCAGCTGTTTGGTTATAACGCTAAAAAATACCAGATAGCGGCCAAGAAGATGGCCGAAATCGAAAAACTTTTTACCTTTAGTTTTGACGAAGGCATGAGCTGGGAAAATTTGGTGCAAGGGCAGAAGTCGCTTATTAATAAATTGCAAAAAGTAGACCCAAACGGTATTGAGCAACAAGCATTATTAGACTACGCAGAAGAAATAGGTGTCGATTTAATGGCCGATACGAACGGGGCGATCATTATCATGTCTACCAAAGATCTCGATAAATTCATTAATTTGCTCAATGATGACTACGTAGAATCATCGTTGACGGGCCGAAAGTATGAAATAAAAAATAAGAAACCCCTGCGTATAAAACAAGATGCTGACGACGCAGAGGTGGTATTATAGGTGTAATGAACCCGATACGGAAACGAAAAGGTAACTACGCGTTTATCGATAATCAAAATCTAAACCTTGGTGTCCAAAAACAGGGGTGGAAGTTGGATTGGCGTAAGTTCCGTCAGTTCTTAAAAGTTAAGTATAACGTTACGCATGCATATATGTTTATTGGTCACATGCCCGAGCATGAGGATATGTACCTAAAACTGCACGATGCTGGATATTTAATTGTTCTGAAGCCTACGTTTGACATGACAAAACCCCATATCGATATGCCAAAAGAAAACGAAGAGCGTAAGCCGGTGAAAGGCAATGTTGATGCAGAGCTAGTGCTGTGGGCAGTAAAGGAAATGAAGCGTTACAAACAAGCAGTTGTTGTGTCAGGAGATGGCGATTTCTTCTGTCTGGTTGAATATCTGGTCGGTGCTCAGAAGCTGCAAAAACTACTCGTACCAAACGCAAAATATTCGGGTCTATATAACCAATTCGAAAAATATATCGACCGAATAGACACACATAAGCACGAACTCGCATATCGTGTTGGCGGTAGGCCGGAACGACCCAAGAAAAAGCCATAGTCTCAGACAGATCTCTTGGTCTCGTTGCTCAGTAAGCTATAATAGTACTAATGCCTAAAATTAAGATCTTTCCGAATAATTTTTATTGGGGTGCAAGTACGGCCAGTCACCAAGTTGAGGGTGGAACGGTTAATCAGTGGAGCGAGTGGGAATTGGCCCACGCTAGTGAGCTTGCACGAACAGCTAAGCAAAGGCTTGGTTATCTAGAAAATTGGAACGAAATAAAGGCCCAAGCAGAGAATCCAGAGAACTATGTTTCGGGCAAGGGCGTAGATCACTACCGACGTTATGAAGAAGATTTTGCTTTAGCTCGCAAACTACACCTTAATGCATTTCGTTTTGGGATAGAGTGGTCTCGAATAGAGCCGCAAGAGGGCGTATGGGACGAGAAAGAAATTAAACATTATTACGACTATATAATATCGCTCAAGAAACAGGGGCTCGAGCCGTTTTTGAATATGTGGCACTGGACAATGCCAACGTGGTTTACCGAAAAAGGGGGGTTCGAAAAACGAGCCAACCTTAAATATTGGAAGCGTTTTGTTCAAAAGATTGTCGATGAATACGGGGATCATATCAATCACGTTATCACGATCAATGAGCCAAACGTCTATGCGAGCTTTAGCTATGCAACGGGTGAGTGGGTGCCACAAAAAAAGAATTGGATAAACGCTACGTTCGTTATTTGGCACTTGGTTGTTGCACACAAGCAGGCGTATCGAATAATCAAAAAGAAAAATCCGCGAACGCAGGTTGGGGTTGCGTCTCAGCTTGCAAATATACAGCCCCGCCGTCCGCACAACCTTGTAGATATTCTTGCTACCCAATATATGCGGCTTTTTTGGAACTGGTGGTATCTAAACCGCATCCGTCGTTATCAAGATTTTGTTGGTTTTAATTATTATTTTTCGGATTACTACCGGGTATTAACAAGGGATAATCCGACTGAGCCAAAGAGCGATCTAGGCTGGTATATGGAGCCAGAAGGCTTGCATCCACTGTTGGTGCGCATAGCGGCACACTACAAGAAGCCAATCTACATAACCGAAAACGGCGTGGCTGATGCAACAGATCAATACCGGCAGTGGTGGCTAGAAGAGACTATAGTGGCTATGGAGCGTGCGCTAAGCGATGGCGTCGATCTCCGAGGTTATTTTCATTGGAGTTTGCTTGATAATTTTGAATGGAAGTATGGGTGGTGGCCAAAGTTCGGCCTTATAGAGGTAGATAGAAAAAATGGCATGAAGCGCAGTATTCGACCTAGTGCCCGGTGGTTTGCCGAAAAGATCCAGGCTATGCAGCATGGGTCGGCGCCTACAAAAGCAAAACGCTAAGCGAACTGTATGAGCATAAGCTTATTGACAAAAACGCTAATGTTTGCTATTGTAGGCTTATGGAACGAAACACAAACACCAAAAAACCTAACTACGCCTTACGAAGAGCTGCAGTTGCTGCGCTTGCGCTTACGGGTGTTGGCGCTGGTATAGAGGGTGCACAAGCATTAAAGCCAGAAAGTAGAACGGTATATGCGCCTGTTACTGATGAAAGTTGGGCTGGGCGAAGTGATGTTGCCGCTAAGCTACGTAAACAGGGTGCTCGAGTAAGCGACTTACGATTGCTTGATGCAATGAATCCAAACGACGAAACCGAGGTAAACCAAGTAGGTATGACGTTTCGTACCGATCCATTGGGTCGGCTTGTAGAAGCTGCATTCCCGCCTGAGGCATTTGACGCAACTGGTCAGACCAATACAGAGCCTGGTTCTGGTTCAAACATTGCACAGGGTAAATAACCTATGGTGGATAACCCTGGTTATCCACACTATATATAGCGCCTAGCGCCTAACTTTTTAAAAACTGTGGATAACTCACCATGAAAATGGTGAGTTTTTGTAAAAAAGACTTGCGGGTGGGTACTGGTGGGTAGTATATTCATGTCAGTGGGTAATCGTGGGTAGCTGGCAAATGGCTAACCGAGTAAACCGCGGCACTTCAAAAAACAAAAACAATTACAATTTGCAGAAAGGTGAGATGGCGGCTACTGACTATTTTGAGCGTAAACTAGACGACAAGCGTCGACTGACAATTCCAGTCGAGCTACGGAGTGAGTTTACGAGCGGAGTGGTGGTAACCCGCGGTTTTTCGAACTATCTGCACATGTACCCAAAATCGGTTTGGGACGAACAAGTTGAGCCACAGCTACAAGGGAATATCCTCGACGAGCGAACAGCCGACTTGAATGTCCAGTTCCGTATGGGTAAAACGGAATCTCCGCTTGATGAAAAGCAGGGGAGAATTACGTTAGAGCAACATCTATTAGATTTCGCTGGCATTGAGCGAGATGTGGTAGCTGTTCGAGCAGGACGTTATTGGCGCATTATTGCTAAACAGTAACGGGTGGGCACATTAACAATTAGGCAATTTAGTCCTTTAGCTCGAGATTAGCTAATTGGCAGTCAACAAGTGGACGAGGGCACCACTATAATAACCCTAGAACCTTACTTCAAAAACACCTCCCAAAACTCCACCTCACACATAAGTCTCTCAATTGTTAAAGACGAAAGGAGCGTTTTGTAAGTTTACTTACACCAAACGAACTCCCTTCAACAAGTCTCTAACACTAAGACAATACAAAAACAAAAACGTACACATAAAACAAAAAGTTGGCTGCTGATTAGGTGATCTTGCAAAAACAAAAAACAAGAAAGATATGCAAAAAATAGATCAACATAGTCATGTACCGGTATTACTCGGTCAGGTTCTCGAATGTTTACAGCCCCAGAAGGGTGAAACATATCTAGACCTTACTGCGGGGTACGGTGGTCATGCAAGCGCTGTACAGGCCAGAACGAATGGATGGCCTATGGTACTCGTCGATCGTGATGAGATGGCGATGAGCTATCTGAGACAACGATTTTCTGAAACCAACACAGAGTTTATGCATACCGATTTTCTAACGGCAAGCCAGGAACTGGCAAGGCAGGGAAGAAAATTCGACATGATTTTGGCAGATCTGGGCGTATCGTCACCGCACTTTAATATAGCGAGCAGAGGATTTTCGATTCAGCAAGAAGGCCCTTTGGATATGCGCATGGATCAGTCGCAAACGCTTTCCGCGTACGACGTGATAAATGACTATCCAGAGAAAGAGCTTGCCGATATTATCTTCTATTACGGAGAAGAGCCAAAGTCACGACGGATTGCACGAGCAATTGTTGCGGCCCGGCCCATTCATAGTACTACCGAGCTCGCAAACGTTATCGCAAAACAGTTTCATGGTCGGTCGAAGGTTCATCCCGCGACCAAGACATTTCAGGCTGTGCGTATCGTCGTTAACAACGAACTATCGATGCTTGAGCAGGCGATTCCATTATGGATAGAACTTCTCAAAGAAGGGGGCAGGTTGGCAGTGATTAGCTTTCATAGCCTCGAAGATAGGGTTGTAAAACAAGCATTCGCGCACGAGTCTGGCGATCGATATGACGCACGTCTAAAAATATTGACCAAACGACCACTGGTGGGCGATAAGCATGAATTAGTTATTAATCCGCGTGCTCGGAGTGCAAAGCTTCGAGCCGCAGTGAAAATAAAAACATAAAACAAAAGAAAGGATGAGTTAATGCCAATCCAGGTAAAAAGCACATCCCGAGCCTACAAAGTACGTGTAAAAGTACTGTAAGTTCGAAAAAACGCTAGGTGGGGAAACCCACCTAGCACCAAAAATAACAATAAAACAAAAACAAAATTATTTATGACATATTCAAGTTCATTGGCGATGAATCGCCAGCGTGTAGTAGGGCGTAATCAAAATACAACATCATTTAAGGTTCAAGAACGTACCATTGGGCCAGTAACTAATACAGTTATACTTATTGTGTTGGCATGTATTTTGGGTATGTTCTATTTGACCCAAGTTACAAAGACAAACTCTTTCGGCTATAAGATTGATGCACTTAACAAGCAACAGAATGAGTTGCAACAAGAGCATACCGATCTTGAAGTAGCTTCTGCTCGTTTGCAGGCACTTGATCGAATCAAGAACAGCGAAGCGGCAAAGAAATTAGTCTCTGCTACACCGACTGCAACCGTTACTAACTAATCTATGCATATACCAGAACAACGAACGCTCGGTCATGCTGTGAGCTCGTGGGTAACACGAGTTCGTATTTGGTATGCAGCGCTCATTGTGGTGGTGGCGGTTTTTGGTATACGACTGTTCTATTTGCAGGTAATACGCCATGATTTTTATAAAAAGAGTGCTTTGCAAGGCCAGTTTAAAGAATACGAAATTCGCGCCGATAGGGGTGTTATCGAGGCATACGATGGCGATAATGTAGTGCCTATTGTATTGAATGAGACACGGTATACACTTTTTGCAGACCCAAAATATGTCAAAGATGCACGTAAAGTGGCAGATGAAATAGAACGGGCAATAGGGGGCAACCAGTCTGAATACGAGCAGAAAATGCGCATTGATACTCGGTATGCTGTACTGGCCAAAAAACTGACTAAAGAGCAAAAAACAAAAATAGATGCACTCGATCTAAAAGGTGTTGGTACGCGCGAAGAAGCTATGCGCACCTATCCGCAAGGCGACTTGGCGGCGCAAGTCTTAGGTTTTGTCGATGATGAGGGGGTGGGCAAATACGGTATAGAGCAAGCACTCAATAAACAACTCACAGGACAACCAGGTCAGCTCCGGGCTATTACGGATGCACAAGGTGTTCCGTTGGTTGCAAACAAGGATAATGTTATTACACAACCAGTCAGCGGCGATAAACTGACTTTATCGTTAGATATATCTATGCAGCGCCAAGTAGAGGACTTGCTGAAAAATGGGCTTGAGCGTGCCAAGTCTGGATCTGGAAATGCACTTGTTATGGATCCAAATACAGGCGCAGTCAAGGCTATGGCGAATTATCCAACATTTAACCCTGCGGAATTTTATAAGACAGAGGATGCAAGCGTGTTTAACAATGGAGCGGTCAGTGCGCCACTCGAAGTGGGTTCGATCATGAAACCGCTCACCGCGGCTGCAGCTTTAGACCTTGGGGTTGTTAATCGAAATACCACGTATTATGACCCCGCACAGTACAAGATTGGGGACGCCACCATTACAAACATTGAAGAAGATGGTGGAGCAGGTACTCGTAGCATCGCCGATATTTTGCAAATGTCGCTTAACACTGGTGCAGTGTATCTTTTAAAGCAAATGGGCGGTGGCGAGGTAAATGAAAAGGCAAGGGTTAACTGGCACGACTACATGACCAACCATTTTCGGCTTGGGAAGGCGACAGGAATTGAACAAGGCTACGAGGCAGAAGGTAACATACCCGATCCAAAAAAAGGTTTCGGTCTGAATATTCAGTTTGCTAACACCTCATTTGGGCAGGGTATGACTGCAACGCCGATACAAATGGGCGCCGCGTTGAGCGCAGTTATTAACGGAGGAACATACTATCGACCAACACTTATCGATACCGTAAATAGAGCGGGGAAAAGTTCTAAACAAAAGCCAGAAGCTTTGCGTACTAACGTCGTAAGCGCACAGACCAGTAACGAACTACGAGATCTTATGCAGTATACTGTTTCGAAAAACTACGCACTCTATGGGTTGCCCAAGCCGTCTACTTCTTACATAATTGGTGGCAAGACAGGTACAGCAGAGATCGCTCGTAAAGAGGGAGGATACTATGCTGATAAATTTAATGGAACATTTATGGGATTTGTAGGCGGCAAAAAGATCGATTACGTAATTATTGTGCGCGTTAATGAACCTAAAATTGGTGGTTATGCCGGCTCAAAAGCAGCAGCACCAATTTTTTCTGACATTACTAAGATGTTGATCAATAATTTTAATATCACTCCCAACATGTAATGACGTATAATATTAGGGATAGAATAAGGAAACAAATATGTCTGAAACGCTTTTATTAGTAGCCGAAACAAGTACGGTGATACGAATGTTGTTGCTTGGCTTCTTGGGCTTTGCACTGAGTATGCTCATTACGCCTCTATATACAACATTGGCGTATAGGTTTGAATGGTGGAAGAAGCCACGACAGAAAACTGTTACGGGCGAGGTAGCTAAGGTGTTTAATAAGCTTCATGCAGAAAAACATCGACGGCATATCCCAACCATGGCAGGTATTATCTTTGTGCTCTCCGTTTCTATTGTGACCATTGTTGCAAATTTGAGTAGAACGGAAACTTGGTTGCCACTGGCTGCTTTTGCTGGCGCAGGTCTCGTAGGCCTTATAGATGACATAATCAATGTGCGGGGTAGTGGCCTGGGCGTAGCCGGTCTGCCAGCTAAACTTAAACTCTTGCTTATCACACTCATTTCACTTATTGGTGGCTGGTTCTTCTATACCAAACTAGATGTCGACTCAATACACATACCAATTACAGGCCCATTACATATAGGCTGGCTTGTTGTCCCACTTTTTGTGCTTGTAGTGGTTGCAACCGCAAATGCCGTCAATATAACCGACGGACTTGATGGTTTGGCTGGTGGTCTTGTTGCTATAGCATACGCCACCTATGCACTTATAGCCTTTATGGAGCAACGGTATGGTATAGCGGCATTCTGTCTAACAATTGTCGGTAGTCTATTGTCGTATACGTGGTTCAATATATTTCCCGCAAGATTCTTTATGGGGGATGTGGGGTCGTTTTCTCTTGGTACGGCACTGGGCGTTGTAGCAATGCTTACTGATACCGTGGTTTTGCTTCCGATAATCGGCATTGTATTTGTTGCGGAAGCGGGCTCTGTTATCTTGCAGGTTACATCAAAGAAGCTTCGTAATGGTAAAAAGATTTTCAAGGTTTCTCCTATACACCATCACTTTGAAGCCAGCGGGTGGCCCGAGGCAAAAGTGACCATGCGTTTTTGGGTGATTGGCCAAGTCGCAGCATTTATTGGCCTTATTATGTTCCTTATAGGAAAATATATCTGATGCAGAGAAGGGTGGTGCGTCAATCGAGTAGCCTTGGCTCTCAGCAACGAAAACATAAACCAGATTATGTTTTGCTGCTACTAGCTGTCGGGCTACTTACGGTTGGCCTCGTGCTTGTATATTCAATCGGTCCAGGCTTGAGTATTCAGAAGAAAGTAAGCGAAAACTACTACGTAGGTAAACAGCTTATCGCTATATTGCTTGGATTAATTGCTTTCACGGTAACGGCAAATATGCCCGTAACTCTATGGAGGCAGTTTGAACGGCCGTTGCTGTATACGGCGGGTGCCGCTGCTGTGGCGGTGCGAATGTTTGGAGAAGAAGTAAATGGCGCGTATCGTTGGATTCAGATAGGTGGACTTTCTTTTCAGGCTGCAGAGCTCATAAAATTTGCACTATTGATATGGTTGGCGGGTTTTTTGACTGAACGAGTCCGAAATAATGAACTGCAAGATTTTGATAAAACGTTTAAGCCATTGCTTATCGCATTAGCAATTATAGGTCTGGTTGTAGCGAAGGTACAGAGCGATCTGGGTTCAACAGGTGTTATGGTAGCGATTATCGGCACTATGATTTATGTTGCTGGTTTTCCAATGAAGCGACTCCTGACGGTAGGGGCGGTCGTACTTGTAGCCACCGCGTTACTGATTAGTTCTACTGCCTATCGGCGCGAACGGTTTGCCACGTTCCTTAATCCTGCGCGTGATTGTCAGGCAACTGGCTATCAGGCATGCCAGGCCCTGATAGCTATCGGCTCGGGGGGGTTATTTGGTCTTGGTTTGGGTCGAAGTGTTCAGGCATACGGATACTTGCCAGAAGCGGCTAATGATTCAATATTTGCAATTTATGCAGAGAAGTTTGGCTTCTTGGGAACAATGTTGTTGCTCGGTCTGTTTGCGATGTTTTTTGCTCGTTTAAAGAGGATTATCGAGCGGCTACCGGATATGTACAGTCGACTTATTATTGTCGGCATCCTGGCATGGCTCAGTACCCAGTCATTTATAAATATGGGCGCAATGATGGGGCTCTTGCCGCTAAAGGGGATAACATTACCATTTATTAGTTACGGTGGGACCAGTATAATATTTATTAGCGCAGCAGTTGGCATAGCATTTCAGGTTTCTCGGTATACAACCTATGGAGCTATCGCTGCCGAAGAACAGGTAACAACAGAAGGAAACGCATATGAGGGTAATGCTAGTGGGCGGCGGTTCCGGGGGGCATATCGTTCCGGCTCTGGCCGTAGCTGATGAACTGCATAACCAGCGTAAAGATGTAGAACTGTTTTATGTAGTAGAGCGAGGCAGTCGTTTTGCGGATTTACCGAAAGGACACGCCCATATTAATAGGGTTTTTATGGTGCGTGCAGGAAAATTCCGTCGCTACCATGGGAGTGGTTGGCGTCAGCTCCTCGATGTTCCGACTATGCTAAAAAATATCAGAGATGTGCTGTATGTTATTGTTGGTTTTGCTCAGGCAATGTTGATTCTCAAGAAAACAAAGCCGGATGTAATATTCGTAAAGGGCGGGTTTGTCGGTGTGCCGATCGGTCTTGCTGCGGCTGTGCAGGGAATACCATTTATGACACATGATTCAGATGCAGTACCTGGGCTCGCAAATCGAATTATATCCCGATGGGCAGCGAAACATGCCGTGGCCTTGCCAGAAAATACATATTCCTATCCGGAGCACAAAACACAGACTGTCGGTGTGCCTATTAGCGAACGGTTTGAGCCGGCAACCCCCGCTCAGATAGTTAGTTATAAAAAAGAACTATCGTTGCCGCCAAAGAGTAGTGTGGTGCTTGTGACGGGGGGTGGTTTGGGTGCTCAACGGCTCAATGATGCAGTCGTTGCGTCTACCAAAGATCTGCTTGCTGATAAACGAGTGCGCATTGTCCATGTGGCTGGCCAAGCGCATGAACAGAGTGTGTTTCGCGCGTATCAAAGAGTGCTGGAGCAGGCAGAGCTCGACAGGGTTCATGTACTTGGTTTTACTAAACATATGTATAAGCTTAGCGCGGTTGCCGATGTTGTGGTTACGCGCGCAGGCGCAACAAGCTTGGCAGAATTTGCACGGCAGGGTAAGGCGTGCGTAGTTGTTCCTAATCCGCAACTTACCGGAGGCCACCAGACAAAAAATGCACTAGCATTGGCACAAGACGGGGCAATTGTATGTATAGCAGAAGATGAAATCGTTAAAGACGACTCAATGTTGGCAAGTGCAATTGCAGAACTGTTAGCCAATGACGGGTTACGTCATAAGCTGGAAAAACGAATCCAATCATTTGTAGTAGCCGATTCGGCTAAACAACTCGCCACTATGCTTATTCATATTGCACAGGAGCAGCATGCGTAAGCTTCCGAGCGTGGGCTCCCGGTCTGCCAGAAACAATTCTGAACAGTCATTACCGCGGCGCGATGTATTTTCTTACCATCATGCCGGGCGTAATCTGTCGGATCGTAAAGAGCAGTCGAAAGCACGCTTACCGAGCTTTCGTATGCCGAAGTCGCGATTAAAAGTCCATCATATACCCACCGTTGTGATGAGTTTGCTTCTGATCATTTGTGCACTATATCTGACGACACTTTCTACGAGTCCTCGTGTTATGACGCTCTCGAATGACACGAGCAGGGCATTGCTGCGTAATAAATCGGATTACGAGTCTGGTATCCAGGGATTATTGGGCGATAACTTGCTCAATCACTCAAAACTGACCATTAACACCGCCAAACTACAGCGTGACATCATTCACTTGTATCCAGAAATAGCACGGGCAGATGTAACACTTCCGATTATGGGAAGAAGGCCCGTTGTGGAGCTTGTGGTAGCCCAACCCAAAATTAACGTGGTGGTTCAGTCAAAAACATATTGCATCGATGCTCGTGGCTATGCGATCGCCCAGCGCGGTGCGCTCCAAGATTTACCAACTGTGTATGATGAGGTCGGTAATAGTGACGTGAAGATAGGAAAACAAGTAATGAGCAGGGAAGACGTAGCATTTATAACAACAGTGCATAATCAGCTCTCCCCTAAGAAAAACAAGGTTACGCATTACACTTTGACCAAACAGGCCGGCGAGATGATTGTTAAGCTTCAGGGCAAGGCGTATGTCATAAAAATGAATCTATATACAGACCCAAACATCGCTATTGGCAGCTATTTCGCAACCATAAAGAAACTAGAGGCAGAGCGTCAGATTCCGAAAGAATATATCGATGTGAGGGTAGAGGAGCGTGTTTACGTTAAGTAAAGCGTATTCTTTCATGAACCCTTTAGTGGGTAGTGCGATAAGTATGCATTACATTTGCAGCTATCGTAAAACTAAATTACTTGGTACAAAAGACCCTTTTCGCTCCCCTGAATGTTCGCAAAATGTTCATTAAGCATTTGTGTTAAAGTTTTGTAGAAAAATATATAAAAATATAGCGGGGTAGAAAAGTCAAATTTTGTCAAAAAACGACGTCAGGACAGGGTGAATAAAAAATATATAGAACAGAACAATATAACAAAAAAGCAAATATCCACGTGTGGAAAACTTTACATATATCTTATTTCACGCGAATTTGATGAATGTCAGGAGCGTTGGAGGATTACGCAAACTTGATGAATTTAGGGACAGTAGTATGTTGAAGTGTAATAAGTGTAAATATATTTTACACGCAACACAGTAACAGGCACATAACACCGATTATTGTCTACCACTCCCCTGTAGCAGAGGTATTACTAATCAACTATGCTTGTGATAATAAAGTCGCAAAATATACATTGTACGACGTAAGGTTGGTATGCCGTGTTGCGTTGCTATATCGTTGTGTTTGGTCTCGTTTCCTAATGACCACGTATTTTTTTTATTACCCCCACTACGTGTGATGCGTTATTTGCCCGTCCAGTTGACATGTGCAATTTTCTATTCACGGTGCCTGCATATGTATGTTCGCAAAACGTTCTATCCTTAATTTAACGATTGTAATTTGTGTTTTGATTTATTGTCATGTTGTTTGTGCCCTATTCTGTGCTATGGTAGCTTATTGCTGTGTTTTTCTGTGTTACGGGTGTACGTATTGTATATGCCCTGCTCTCGCGATGGGTTAGTGATGATCTATAGGAACGATAGTTTAACTATCAATGTTCGCAAAATGTACGTTTATATAATAATGGGTGGTTGTTAATTGTGACGCTTATGTATTTGAGTTTATGAGCGGCGTACGGGTCTTTCATAGTTGCCAAGCGCAAGGTCAGTATCAACATACCACAGTTGCGCAGATTGAGGTTGGCTGGATTGTGGTGCCCGTAGATGACCGAGGAGTAGTTGTCCTACGTTCATGTCATGTATGTAGCTGCTACGACGAAAGTAGTTCATTGCATCTTTTTGTTGAGGGGTAAGCTTCATCCCACTAGTGTCATTTTGGTCAATATTTGGTTTAGGACACTTATCGATGATCGGTACTTCTGCGGCAACAACGAAGCCATCTGGTACGTTATTGTAGAATTCGGACGGCATATCATAAAGACCATTACTGGAACAGTCGAGCGGATATAATCCATAACGAACAGGAATAATGCGAATATCAGCGCCTGTCGTTATGGTGGCCATAAGGCCTTCGAAAGCTCTCAGCTCGCCCATAAACAGCTCTATTCTATCTACGAGCGGTAGTCCTCTGCCGCCATAATGTCTTACAAGACGTAGAAATCTATCTTTATGTGTGTAGTCTGGGTGGACATCAATAATGCCAACTGATTTTCTGAGAACTAGTGGCTCTGTGTTCGGAAAAGTAGGAAGCCCGGTTTTTTCGTGGATGCTTTCTTGTGTCACAGTGTACTTCTCAGAGAGAAATTATTCGGCGAGGGCGTAGGTGGCCTTGGCGACACGCTTGAACTGTGCCTTGCCCTGAAGATTTAAGAGGATAGTTGTTTCCTTAACCTGACGACTTTTGAGTACGCGCTTGACGATCTCGTCGCGGTGAAGCGGTTCGTTAGCCTCTTTGAGCACTTCGGTAATGATATCGGCTACCGTACCCTTCTGGAAGCCCCACTCTTTAAGCGCGTAAATTCCACGGCCAATCAGCACAAAGCGACTGTCTTTGATGAGTTCGTTGTGAATCGCTTGGGTCGTAACATCTTTTCGCTTGAAGTCAGAGCTCTTGATTGCTTTGGCAATGTCGTTAAAGTGCATAGACTTGCCGTTGTCGTGCAAAATAACATAGATTTTGTCGCGTATATTCTTTGGGTTGACCATTGGCCACTTAATAAGGCCCCAACGGTTGTTAAGGGTAGCAATGTTTTTGCTAACGCTAGCGAGTGCCTGTACGTGCTTTTTGTCGCTGTTTTTTACGCCGCTCGCAATGGAATCTATAGTAGTTGGTTCGGCGATTTTCTTTATGCAGGCAATAATGTCGTCTACACGGTTTTTAAGGGCTTTTTCGTCGTGTTCTGAGCGAATAGCGATTGCATGGTAATAATGGTCATTGTCGTCAACTACAACGAGCCGTGGACACAATGAGGCGATAAATGATAGCCTTGCCTGGTCGAGCTTGTCGGATGATTTCATAAGTGCGTTGGTGAAATCGTTAACTCGTGCAACGTTGCCCATAGCAATAAGCTTTTCTATCAGTATCTTTTCGAGTTCAGAAACATGTGGCAGGTCCCCTGCACTATTCTTGAGCTTGGTTACAACAGATTTCTCGAGCTGACGTACGCGTTCTCGGGTAATGCCGAGCAGCTCACCAATCTGTTCAAGAGTTTCCTTGCGATCAAACAAACCAAAACGGCGAGACACAATTTCGCGTTCGCGGTCGCGTTCGATAGTGTCGAGAATATCCTCGACGAATCGTTCGATATCTTGTTTGGTAGTACTGACTGTTTCTGTCATGGTTTTCTAATTACTCTCTAAATGTTAGTAAATTATAATATAACTATATAACGAAATGACATTAGAGTCAATATCATTGTATATAAACTTATCGTAGCATGAATTAGCGGCTTTAGCATAAAAATTATATGTCAATATTACTGCAATATGTTATCGCAATAGATACAAATTTGTGGAAAACCAATGTACCTGATTTACAGAATTGAATATTATATTCTCGTATTGTTAAAGTGCTTTAAAGTTCGTATTTACGGTCCGCATCTCTTATAAAAGATGGTGACACTGGATTTTGGTAGTCGTCTAGTTCAAATCTTGGCGTTATTTTGTCTTGAAGATTAATAATACTTCCGGATTCACCGAGTTCTTGCATTGAAGCAAAACGTGCTAACGGGTCGGTACTTCTGATACATGCTGCGCCAAGCTGTATCTCGGTTTCGTCCAGTTGAGCGAGCGCTGCAACACCGGCATTAATCTCTGCTTCAAGCGCATCTTTTTTTGCACGCAGATCGGCGAGCCTCCGAAATATCTCCGCTCTATCCATGCCAGAAAAACGAGTGTCTGCTCGTCGAGCGAGTGCGTTGGCAACGAGCGACCGCGCGATGTCTCCTGTCTGCTGGATACTCGGTGTAGGCATGCCGTCTACTTGAATCTTATCAGGACCCAGTGTTATTGATGGGTGCGTGTGCAGAAAGTCGTCTATACGTACGCGTAGCTCTTCGTTTCGTTCGGTATCATCAATCATAATAACAAACCATACCATGAAATTATTTTATATTCAAGGATTTAGCGGATAAGAAAGTCCGGGTTATTTTTTACCGGTTCGGCGGAATGGTTTTTTGTCGGGGGTTTCGGCAATGAGTTTTTTTGCTTGTTCGTGCGTAATGCTCTTTGGGTCGGTTTCTTTGGGGATTTTGGCGTTCTTTTTGCCGTCGGTTATATACGGGCCATAGCGACCATTGAGCACCTTTATGCCATCGCCAAAGTCTGCAATGTTTTTCTCGGCCTCGGCTTTAAGTTTTGCTTGGTATAGCTTTCGTGCCTCTGCTTCGCTGATAGTAAGCGGGTCGTGATCTTTAATCGATACAAACAATTTGTCTACCTGAATGTAAGGGCCGAAGCGGCCGATGTTGGCTTTTATATCCTTGCCATCACTGGTGGTGCCTACAAGACGAGGTAGCTTAAACATCTCGAGCGCTTCTTCGAGTGTTACGGTTTCAAGTTTTGTACCCTTAGGGAGGGGTGCAAAACGAGGCTTATCGGTTTTGTCTTCGGTATCGCCGAGCTGTAACATAGGTCCATAGCGACCAAAGCGTGCAAGCACGGGCTTGCCGGTTTTAGGGTCTACGCCAACTTCTCGTGCTTGGGCAACGTCGCTTCGTTTAATCCCACCAGATTGTTCGATGAGTTTATGAAACGGCGTGTAAAATTCTTGCAGCATTTTGTTTCGTTCCAGCTTGCCGTCGGCAATTTCGTCGAATTCTTCTTCTACGTCTGCAGTAAAGCCGTAGTCGACAATTTGCGAGAAATGATCGCACAAAAAGTCGTTGAGTACTTGCCCGCTGGGCGTTGGAATAAGCTTGCCTTTGTCAGAACCGGTGTTTTCCTGGACGATTGCCTTGTCGATCGTATTTTTTTTAAGCGTGAGTACGATTGTATCTCGCGGTGTGCCTTCGGATGCGCCCTTCTCTGCATAGCCGCGCACTTGTACAGTATTGATAATGGTTGCGTAGGTGCTTGGCCGACCGATACCCAGTTCTTCGAGTTTCTTGACCAAACTACCTTCGGTGTAGCGTGCCGGAGGTCGCGCAAAGACTTGTTTTGCGGTTGCCTCTTTTAAGGTTAATATTTCGTCTTTAGTCAGTGGCGGCAGAATATCGTCCTCTTTTTTGTTTGTGCCGTACACTTTAAGAAAGCCATCGAAAACAATAACTTCGCCCTTAGCTTCAAAATGATGTTTGTTGCCGGAAATGGCAATCGTTACGGTAGTTTTTTCGAGCTTTGCTGGCGCCATCTGACTGGCGAGTGTGCGGTTGCGGATAAGCGTGTAGAGCTTTTGGTTATAGCTGTCGCTGCTGGCCTTTTCTGTGGCTACATTAGTTGGGCGTATTGCTTCGTGTGCTTCTTGGGCGCTAGCGGACTTTGTCTTAAAGGTGCGGAACTGGTGATATTCTTTGCCGTAATTCGCGGTAATATAGTCAGTCATTTGTGCCAATGACTGTTTACTCAGATTGACCGAGTCGGTTCGCATATAGGTAATCTTACCTTCTTGGTATAGCTTTTGTGCAGCAGACATGGTTGCCTTGGCACTAAAGCCAAGACGGCTGTTTGCTTCTTGCTGCAGGGTGCTCGTGGTGAATGGTGGACTTGGATTGCGCGTTCCAGGGCTGGTGCTCACATCTGTAACGGTGAAGGTCGATCCAATGAGGCTACTCAGGAACTTTTCTGCAGCGGCTTCAGTGTCGAATTTTTGCGGTAGCTCGGCTTTTACTTCGCCGTCTTTGGTTTTGAAAAGCGCTGTTATTTTGAAAGACGCGGCGCCTTCAAATGCTTCGATTTCTCGTTCGCGTTCTACGAGCAAGCGAACTGCCGGCGATTGAACACGACCTGCAGACTTGCCGCCGGGCACTTTTTGCCATACAACCGGAGAAAGTTCAAAACCAACAATTCGGTCGAGGATCTGGCGAGCCTGCTGTGCGTAAACTAAATGCATATCTACTGTGCGCGGGTTAGCAATGGCCGCTTCAATAGCATCTTTGGTGATTTCGTGAAAGACTATGCGTTTGGTGGTTTTTGGACTGAGTTTTAGTACTTCGCACAAATGCCATGCAATAGCCTCTCCTTCGCGGTCTTCATCGGTTGCGAGCCAAACCGTCGATGCTGTCTTGACGGCTTTTTTAAGCTCGGCAATAGTTTTTTTCTTATCAGGGTCTATTTCGTAGGTGGCGGCAAAGCCGTTTTTAATATCGATTGCTTCTTTGCCGTCTTTGGTTTTTTTGGCAATAGAACGAATATGACCAACAGAAGAAAGTACGTGAAAATCTTTTCCTAAGTACTTTTCAATTGTTTTGGCCTTTGCAGGAGACTCAACGATAACCAGGTTTTTGCTCATATTGCTTTAGTTTATCAGACTTATGTAAATACCAAAGCGAGATAATAGTCTATTGCTGCACAACATGCAAGCCTGTAATTTTGTGATTTAGGCAAACGCGCATGCTACAATATTGAGCACTATATCGATAAAAAGAGGATTTTATGGAACAAAATACGCCTTCTGAAACCTGCCCAGAGATGTCAGTTGACCAAGCACGTGCGCTGTATGGACTGGTTGCAGCGGGTCACGGGGTGGAAGTTGACGGTCGGCGTGGTATGGCGCTTGTCGATCATTGCCAAGAGATTATGCGAGCACAGAGGCCAGATATTTATAACGACTTCATTGCTAATATGTATGTAGACACGGTTGAGGATAGAAGTGCGGATAGGCCGATTTACCGTAGTTTACATTACGCGCAGTTAGCCGCAGATGCAGATTCAGTTGAAGAATTATGTACAGAAGATCTGCAGGTAGCATATGAACTACAGCTTGAAGATATGCTAAGGCAGACAGGCGGTGCGGAGGGTCTGATATTTGCTCGACATGACTTGCGAGGAGGTATCGAAACTGATTGGTATGCGTCCCTACAGTATGCAGGCGATTTAGTACGTGCTGCTGAAGAGCTGATTGAGAGGCACTACGTGCCGACAGAAATTGGTTATAAGGTTGTAGTGAATAATTTTGTGTCGGTAGTTGGTGACGCTATAAACAGCACTGCACTGACGTCAGACAAAAAAGAACAACTCTACAAAGAATTTAAGCGCGTAAAGAGCCACTTTTTTAGAATTACAACCGAAGATAACGAACTGAATGCTTTGTATCAGGTGTTTGATACGGCCGAAGAGCGAATGGAACATGGCTCGACTCCGTCAATTCGCTTGGCAATAAAAGCTGATCGGTACGAGGCTGATCCTAGTTCTAAAGAGTCAAAACGCATGGCAAGACGCGTGCGTCGTCAGTATGCTGGACTGCTAGAGACTGATGCGTTTAAACGATATAATGCACTCACGGAGCTTGGTCGTGAGGCGCTGAGACGAATGGGTATTATATCTGCGACAGAAAAAGTGATGACACTCGCTGTGCTAGCGACTGATGAGCGTATGAGTCTTACGAACCGGTAACGATCCACGTTCCATTGCTCGCTGCCGTAATTGCACCGGTTATCTCTAGCTCGGTGAGCAATGCAGTTAGTTCGCTGAAGGCAATGCTGCTTGATGTATGCAATTCGTCGGTTGTAAGTGGGTTGTTCGCGAGTAACGTAAGTATGCTCGCATGTGCCCCGGGTGGTTTTTTATGTACGCTGAGCTGAACGGGGTTGATGTCAAGAATTTCAAATACATCCTTGCTGCTTGTAATCGGCTGCGCACCCTGTCGCAGTAGGTTGTTTGTGCCGGCGCTGTTAGCACTTGTGATATTGCCCGGTACAGCAAGAACTTCTATGCCCTGCTCTAGTGCAAAGTTAGCGGTATGGAGGCTGCCGCTTTTCTCTGCTGCTTCGGTAATGACCACGGCGCGTGATAAGCTTGCGATGATGCGATTGCGTGCAATGAACTGATACTTTGCGGGGCTCCCCTGGCCTGTCGGATATTCGGTAACTAAAACACCGTTATGTTGAATAATAGCGTTCGCCAGGTTAGTGTGTATGCGTGGATATATATGGTCGAGACCACTTGGTAGTACGGCAATCGTTATGCCTCCTGCATCGAGTGCGGCTTTGTGTGCAATGGAATCTACGCCGAGTGCGAGTCCACTGACAATTACCACGCCTGCTTTGGCTAGCTCGCGTGCGAGCAGCTCGGTTACGTATTTGCCGTATGGGGTAACTTTGCGACTACCGACAATGGCGACGCAAGGTTTTGCGAGTGCTTCTTCAAGAGGACCTACAAAAAATAACTCCTTTGGTGGTTGCGGAATATGTCGCAACGAAAAAGGGTATGCTTTATCTGAAAACGACATTTTATTGATTTACATTCAAAAACAATTTTTAGTATTGACATTATGTAACTAATTTGCTATTATGGCAAGCTGTAATTACTGCTCATGCAGAATTACGCACCTTCTACCCCAAATTCTAACTTTTGTTAGATTGTTTTAGAGCGTTCGAGTGTAAGTTGTTACCCTCCACTTATCTTTCGAGGCGCTGTATTCTTCGGAATACGTGCAGCGCTCTAGAACAAACTAACCCCTTTAACTTTAACGTCCGTTTGCCTTTATGGTATGCGGAACCCCAAGATAATTCGTTATTATGGGGACCCAGTTCAGTGTGAGTACGTCAGTATGGACCTATTTTCGGGTCCGGCGCGAGTCTTTAAGGAGTTTTGGACATCGACGCTTCACCAGGGTGGGTTGAAGGGATATGGGAGTAATCGCCCGTCGATTATTCCCAAAAATCGGCCTACAGCGGTGCCCACCCCCTCTGTAGGTCGTTTTTTTGTAATAAAATATACTGATATGCCAGAAAAATGTTTAGAAACAATTGAATGTGCTCCAGCGTTTGATCGCCTCAGTCGTAGTGCGGTTGAATATGCTATTGAACATGGAGCGGCTAAGGTGAGCCACGTGCTGAGCGAAGCGTCTCTCGAGCGTCTGTGTGAGCGAAAGGTCACCGATATCGAACTGGCGCTGCATAAGGCACCCGAGCTGCAAGAATTCATAGATTTATTTGATATTGGTAAGGCTCGGCAAATTAGCCGATTTTTAATTCAACATATTACGCGCCCTGCAGATAACAAGCTTGCACCGCATATTGACGAAGGTATCGTTTTGGGTGGCATTGATTTACTATTGCCGCTGAGTGGTCCTGAGGCAGTATTTGGTGCCGATAACCAGCGTTGGTCATCTCGGCAAATGCCATCGTTTCTTGCACATTACGGCCCCGGTTCTGGGGTGATTTTGCGACAGCGCATGCGACAGTTCCAAGGCGAAGAGTTTGTGCGGCCTTATGCCTGGCATGCGGGTTATGCAAGCGAAGAGCGTACGCTTATGTCTGTTTGTCACTCAAACGTGTGTGTAACGTTGCGTTAAATTAAAAAACTGCGTGTTTCGACGGTGAGTTTATCTGAAAAAATCCGCTCGTTTAGTATGTTTACAACTTCTTTTTGGAGCTGATTGAGGTGTTCGGTTTCCTGTTTTGCGAACGGCTTTAATACAAAATCTTTCTCGTCTGTCTTTGTGCGGTGCTCGTTATTGATACCAATACGTATGCGTTCAAAATTTTCGTCCGTTGCAGCAATGATAGATTTTAGGCCGTTGTGCCCTGCACTGCCGCCGCCAATTTTGGTTTTAATCTGGCCGAATGGTATATCGAGCTCATCGTGTATGACGATAGTGCTAGAAGCGGGTATTTTATAAAACTGCTGCACCGCTGCGACTGCCCTACCGCTATCATTCATGTAAGTGGTGGGTTTTATAGCTATTACACGTGTTGATCCAAGCTGTGCGCTTGCTATCTGACAATGCATGTCTTTTTTAGTAATCCAGCTAGTAAAATCCCCCGTTGTTTCAGTAAATGCGTCGAGACACATAAAACCAACATTATGACGAGTTTGGTCGTACTCTTTGCCTGGATTACCCAAGCCGACGAGCAAAAGAGTTTTTTGGCTACCAATCGTATACAGCGGAGATGTAGAACTCGTTTGTGTTGGTTTTTTTGTGAATAATCCCATTGCCCTACTATAGCAAAAATGTGCCCGTTTTAATCTTGTGGTTTCGTGCCGTGTTTGTGCGTAACATGTTTTTCGATAAACCAAAGTTGAACTGGTGTACCAGAAAAATCGTACACTTCGCGAAGCGAGCGCTCCATAAAGCGCCGATAGCTCCAGTGTAGAAACTTCGTATGTGACCCAAAAATTTTAAATGCTGGAATTGGGTTATCATCTTCGTGCACCATATAGTTCAGTTTAGGGGCACGGTTTTTAAGTCCGGCTGGCGGATGTAGGTTAACTACTTTTCGTAGCCATTTGTTCAGCTCGCTGGTTGTAAATGTTTGCTTGCGACGCTGGTCGATTTGGAGTGCCAGCTCAAATAACTTACTGACATTTTGGCCGGTAATTGAACTTGTAACGACTAGTGGCGCCCACGGCACAAAATCAAACGTGTGTTTAATTTGCGCGGCAAGCTGGTCGCGTGAAAATGCAGTTTTTTCGTCTAAGTTGTCCCATTTGCTAATAACCAAAATGAGCCCCTTGCCCGAATCTTTAATCATGCCGGCGATTTTTTGGTCGAGCTGTACATTTAGCTCATTAACATCCATAACCAACAAGCAGATATCTGCTTGTTCAATAGCGCTCAGTGAACGAATAACACTGAATTTTTCGATACCCCGTTCTATTTTGCCATTGCGTCGGATACCAGCGGTGTCGAGTATCTCTATTTCCCGGCCTTCAAACTTTACGATGCTGCGGTTGATGTCTCGAGTGGTCCCTGCACGATCGGCTACAATGGCCTGCTGTTTTTTTGAGAGCGTATTAAACAGCTGTGACTTGCCGACATTAGGACGACCTAAAATGGCGATGCGCAGTCGATCGTCTGCTTCGTGAATAACTGCCTTTGGAATTACGGCAATGAGGTCACTGAGTACATCGTCGATGCCGACATTTTGCAGGGCGCTGGTAAGAAATATTGGCTTAATACCAAGGCGTTGGTATTCTTCTGGTGTTGCTTTTGGTGTTTTATCAGCTTTGTTAACGATAAGGAATACTGGTTTTTTACTCTTTAGTGCCATCTTAGCAATGCGTCGATCTTCTTCGCTGATACCAGCAAAGGCTTCAATGACGACCCAGATAACGTCTGCACTGTCTGCGGCTTGCATAATCTGTTCTTGAATGGTGAACTCAAAATCATCTTCGGGGTCCTTCATACCTGCGGTATCTACGAGCCAAAAATCTTGGTCGTGGTAGCTGGCTTTTGCCATGATACTGTCTCGAGTAGTCCCTGCTTCGTTGGCTACAATCGCTTCACGGCGTTTTAAGATTGCATTAAACAAACTAGACTTGCCAACATTAGCACGCCCAACGATTGCGACAATAGGTATTCTTTTTGCCATTCTGATGATTATTTTACCACAAAAACAGTTATCGCGCTACTGTTTGATTGTCATTGCAGGTATGAGCATATTCCCTATGAGTGGATAGACAAATCCCATCTGTCGACGGAATGGACAGCCCCGTGCGGGTGTATTGACAGTGGGCGGGGTGTCGCGCAACTCAACACTGGTGCCATACATGCGTAAATCTGCTTTTGGCTCTTCGAATCGTTCGGCACGAAAGCCGTAGGTTTGTTCGATGGTAAAAGCTGTATCGACATCTTGTGCAGCAACATGCTCAAGAATTAATGCTCCAGAAACGAGCCGAGCTTTTGCAACTTCTGGTGTTGGTGCTTGATCGCGAAGGTTATTTTGGCGGACTACCTGGCCAAGGCCAAAAAGTGCGACATGGAGCCCCTCTTCCATGGAGCCACAAAGCGCAGCTGTACGTTCAGTAAACCGATTGCTTCTGATGAGTTGGCGTTGTGCGAGGAGTGTCCAATCGCGCCAGACAATGCCAAGATCGTACGCGATGTCGAATGGGTCGGCAGAATGCAGAGTGCGTTCGGGGGTGGTTATTATAAGAGCGTCTTTAATACAGTCAAGCGACTCTTCAAAACTTTGCATAAGAGTAATTCTATAATAATTCTCTTGTTTTGCCAATACCCAGATCGCCCAACTGGTAAGGGCCGAACGAAATGCGATGGAGCTTTATGACTGAATACCCAAGCGCTGCAAACGTCCGGCGTATCTGTCTATTTCGTCCCTCGGTGAGTACAACGGTTAATTCGTTTCTCGAGTTGTGCGCTGTTACGACAAATCTGCTAACTCCGTCTTCAAGCATAACGCCGTAATCGGTAATCATTTGTTGATGGAGGGGTTCCAACGGTTTATTCAGGTGAATGTGATACTGTTTTTGCTTGTTATTGCTTGGGTGACTTAGCTCATTTGCAAGCTCTCCATCGTTTGTTAATAAAATAAGACCCGACGAATCTTTATCGAGGCGACCGACGGTTTTGAGCGAAGCATACTTGTCTGGCAACAGATCATACAAGGTTTTGCTTCCCTGTCCGTTACGGCTACATACATAACCGACTGGTTTATTGAATAAGATGGTTGTATGTTCCTCGGGCAAGACTAATACTTGATTTTGGTATGTTACGGTGTCGGATGAAACGACGTCATCGCCCGGCGTGGCAACGCGGTCATTTATACTAACTTGACCATTCGTAACTACTGCATCAGCGGTACGACGCGATAATCCGGTAGCAAGAGCGACATATTTGTTAATTCGCATGCTTTGATAGTACTGGTCTATATTGCCTTAGACAATAGGTGTTGTGGGCTCGGTTGTGGGCTTTATGGTAACGGGCTCTGGTGCAATGGTCTCGTCTTTTGGTTCTGGCGCGGGTGTAGTCGAGGGCGTAGGCGCAGGTGCAGGTGTAGCAGCTGGAGCTGGTGGTTTGATGTCGGCAATCGGTGTTGCTGGTGCGGGTGTAGTCGTTGGCGCAGGTGCAGGTGTAGCAGCTGGAGCTTTTGCCTCTTCTGCGGCAATGAGTTCCTTGAGTTTATCTTGCTGAGCTGAGAGGTCGTTTATTGGCTTTATAACTTTGCTGTGTACAGAAGTTTTTTGTTGAATAGTTGCTGTCGCGGGCATAACGGTTTGTTGCCCTGCAGGAAGCTCGCCGGGGGTTGTCGTTGGCGCTTGGGTAGTGACTGGTGTAGCAGCTGGCGCTGGTGGCGTAACAGCAGCAACTGCGGCAGCGAGAGCTTGGTCGTTAGGTGTAGTGTTTTCTTGTACATCTACGGTCTGCACCCCGTTTGCTCCTTCTATGGGCGATGGAGGTGGTGTACTAGGGTCGTTTGTTATAATCGGCGTTGGAATGGGCGCAGGTACAGCTGCAGGTGTAGCAGCTGGCGCTGGTGGCGTAACGGTGGGCGTGGGTTCTGGTACGGGTGTAGTCGAGGGCGCCACGGCTGGTGTTGCGGGGGTTGTCGTTGGCGCTTGGGTAGTGACTGGTGTAGGCGTAGAGGTGGCGGTACTTGCGTCAGCCTCCAGTACCTCACGGGCCGCTTTGGCAACATCTTCTAGTGTGACCTGCGATTTTACGAGATATCGATCTGCGCCAAGCTTATCAGCACGAGTCTTATCTTCTGCTTGGTTAAGTGCAGTCATCATGATAACTTTGGTGTTTTTGGTTTCTGGCGTACTGCGAAGGATATCAAGCATGTCAAAGCCACTGATTTTGGGCATCATGATATCGCTTATGATGAGGTCTGGCTTTTCTTTGACAGCCATAGCTAAAGCCTCTTCACCGTCTTTTGCCGAAACAATCTCATAGCCTTCTGCCAGCAATCGTGCGCCATATATTTCGCGCAGATTATTGTCGTCTTCTACGAGCATTATTTTTGCCATTGTACCCTGCCTTTTTTGTAAAATTACTTACGAATCTTTGTATAGTATAACATGCTTGTGCCTACTCTTCTTCTTGAGTTGCACGTGGTGAACTGATCTGCTGTGCTTCGTTAATGAGGTCTGGTGTGAGGCGGTCGTTTGATACACGCGGAATGTTGATATAAAATGTGCTGCCTTTATTGAGTTCACTTTCCACCCAAATCCTGCCGTTGTACATCTCAATAATTTTTCGGCAAATAAATAATCCTAGGCCGGTACCGCCAACCGTGCGAGTCGCCGAGTTATCGACACGGTAAAACTTCTGAAATAGGTGCGGAATGTCCTCTGGCGCGATACCAATGCCCGTGTCGCGTACGTAAACTTGCACAATCTTGTCGTCACCAGTAATGCCGATAGAAATCTTGCCTTTATCGGTGTATTTTATTGCATTATCAAACAGATCCGTTACAACTTCGCGTAGTCGTTCGGGGTCGACGTTGATGTAGTACAGCGGCTGCACGACCCGTGCAGAGCCGTTGCTCTCGTCTTTATTGCCGGTTATGGTAGCACCATTGGTGCCTACTACGTATTCAAGAACAAGATTTTTTTGCTGTGCAGAAAAGCGTAAGTCTTCGCACACTTTTTCAAGAAAGGAGCTTGCTTCTACTACCTGGGGGTGGTTACTAAGCCTGCCATCTTCAACTCGAGTGCTCGTGAGTAGGTCCTGGAACAACTGCCCTAAGTGTTGAGTTGATTCGTGTGCTTTTTGTAAATAATCGCGGGCTTTTGTGTCGATTTTACTGACCTTGTCGTTCATGGCAAGCGCCAAGTAACCTTCGATAGATGCTACTGGTGTGCGCATTTCGTGGCTGGCAGTGCTAATGAATTCGGCTCGTTGGCGCTCTGCTTCGCGTTGTTCAGTTACGTCACGAAAGACGCCCACAACACCTGTCACCTGTCCATCTTGGTCTAAAAGTGGCGAGACACTCAGCGAGACGCCGACTGATTTTTTCGAACGAGTAAACAACGTGGCGGTATTGTCGCTAATGGGTTTGCCGCTTGTCAGTGCTTTATTGAACGGATTTTCTTCTGATGAATAATCCTTGTTCTTTGTGTCTAGTAAGCGAAGCACTACATCGAAGTTGATGTTAATCGCCTCATCTTGCGGCCAGCCGGTCAGTCGCGATGCTGCGGGGTTAAACAGCCGTATTATTTTTTGCGTATCAACCACTACCACGCCATCTTCAATAGCGTTTAGGATGATGTCTGACTGAGACTTTTGGGTGTGAAGCTTATCGTTTGTCCATGTTTTCTTGGTAGCGCCATTGCTGCTTTGCGGACGCGTCAAAACCATGTAGGCGACTATCCCTACAACAAATGCGACCCCACCAGTTATGAGTACAGATATCATGTATATGGTTATGCTTTACTCAGTCTATTATGGTGTTTTTACAGATGTAATGCAACTGTATTTATCTGGACAGAATGTGTAAAAAGTGGTACCATTCATGGGTTATTTTTGTAGTGGCCTCATCGTCTAGCGGTTAGGACGCCAGGTTCTCATCCTGGTAACCGGGGTTCGATTCCCCGTGAGGTCACCAGTAAAAGTGCTCGTCCAAAGGACGGGCTTTTTTACTGGTAATTTCGCAGAGCGAAATGAATCGAACACTGTTTCGAAGAACAAAGCAGCGCGCAGGAATGTATTCCGAGCATTGTTGCAGTTCGCAAGCTATTCGGCTTATTGCCCGCGAGGTCATAAATCAAAAAACCATGAGAAAGCGTGCATGCGTATCAGCGACCGAGTCTACTATGGCTTTGCTTAGTAAATATGGTACGTAACTCGCTTGTGCTATTGCTGCGTTACAGTGATATGTGATTAAATACCGATAGTAAATTAAAGAGGGTTATATGGCAAGGCTACCAACGCCAGGAGAAGATAATGGTACATGGGGTGAAATTCTTAACGATTTTCTTACACAATCGTTAAATCCAGATGGATCTTTAAAAGATACCGCAGTGGCAAGTTCGTTGCCGGTGCAAACGGGTAATTCTGGCAAAGTACTTGGTACAGATGGTTCGAGCTTAAGTTGGGTGACACAATCTGCAGGTTCCGGTTCTTACTCAATCAAATCTGTTCCAGGTGATGGTTCATTAACCGTAGCGAGTGTAACTGAGGGTAAGTTAGACTATAGTTGCTATGTTTTTGAAAAATCTTCGGGGAGTGTAGGACCAGGTGATGCAGGAGTTCCTGGTTTGCAGCTGCCTAACCCGAATGAGGTTCTTGGACAAATTGCCATCATTGTTTCTGCATCAGGTGCGGTTCCAGGGCCAGTTTTTTGGGTAGACGAGACTCCTTCCCCGGGTGTTTTGTATGGATTTAATAATATTAATCTTTCAACTACGGATTTTACGGGAAGTCCATTTACGATAACTTTCGATATTAGCGGTACTGAGGTTTCGGTCGATTTTGACCAGGATTATGGAGACGTTGTCGGTTTGTTTACGCACATGTTTACCCCAGTCTTCGAGACGGGGCTCGCCAGTATTGAGCAATCCTATAAAACATATGGGTTAAGTCTTGTTACTGAAGCCGTCGGTCCTGGTAACTATATCCATCTTACAGATCCGGGTGTTGGCGACCCGCTTAACCTAGCAGCACTAGCCGAGGAAGACGGAGCAACTGCTTGGGTGCGTGGTATTGATGATTCAGGAGGAGCGCTTGGTGCCGAGTATTTCTATCCAGACTATCCACAGCGCGGAGGAGGTACACATAACCATCCGAACGATATGGTAGCGCTAGCACGAGGGGCTATGGTTATCGCAATCCCTGATAAATGGACTGCGATTAAGTGGCCTACACGTGACTCGCATATTAGGTTTGAAGATCGCGTTGATACTTCGTATAAGACAAATGTTGGAGACGAATTGCAGAGCCTACGTGATAGGGTCGCTGATCTTGAGAACCTCGTGAATCCGTAGACGAGTCGTTTCCGCTTATGCTACAATTACGATAATTAGTAGGGAGTAAATCACTGTATGGCACGTTTGCCTATACCAGGTTCTGACGATGGGAATTGGGGTGATATTTTAAATGAATATCTGTCGGTAACCCACAATACTGATGGTACGCTTAAGCCTGCTGCCGTAGAGGCGACTGGTGTTGTGGGTGGTGCAACTTCTGTTATAACGGTCGCCGCGGTTCTGCAAAATCCCGAAGATTATGGTGGTACATATGGTTCGGACGCTTGGACTGTAGGCGCATTTTCTCCGGTGCCGACAAGTGGTGACGCTAGACTGATGGCAGTTCTTGGCACGGCAACGGACAATATTACAAGCGATGCAACTACTGGCCTTTTTGAGCATGTCGGCAGTGGTGTGTTCGAAAGAGTACGTGACTGGAATATCGATGATGCTGGTACGTTTGTAGTTGGCAAGGTCGAGACTAACCCTGGCTATGGTAGTACTATTGCATGGTTTCATACGACCGATTTAACGGCTCTCGATTATACTTTATATGCTGCTACTGACACGTCTGCACTTGAGGCACAAGTTTCTGATGTTGAAATTCTTGCCACTGATTTGGAGACACGACTCAACAGATATTACCCCGCTAATCCAGTTGTTCCTCATCTGCATGTGAGTAAATATGTGACGTTTGATCCGAATTTTCCGATAGATGGCTCTGCAACTCATGTCGGCGGTCAGCGAATTGATGACGGGCAGAATATTACCATTCTGAGTAACGCTTCAGGAAATGGTGGTGTTTGGTCATTATCCCTGAGCGGTCCTGCAACACGTGCGCAAGGCTTTGGTGCAATGGTGAGCACCGATATTGGTAACTACGATCATGTTTCGTACACCGGTACTAAATGGGCATATTTCTGCCTGTTTCGTCTTATTGGCGACCCAGTACATAAGGGTTTGGCGCCCGACTCACCAATTGGTGGTATTACTGGTGGTTTAGGCGCTACTCGGGTCTATCATCCTGACCTTATTGCCACAACTCGTTCCGGCGACACATTAACGGTATTAAATCCAGACGGTTCAACTACCAATGTCAGTATTTCTGCAGATCTGAACGATCTAGTCATATGTACGTTTGTGCTCGATACGCTTGAAATGGTAACAACTGACGAAGGTGCGATTGGTAATGTTGAAGACTTTACTCGCGCAGATGGTGTATGGATTGCTGCAGGCGCAAATGGCTATGGTATAAACACTATTGTTGCTACTAACGGCCAAAATGGCCATAACGTATTAACTGTCAGTCCTACTGTTAGAACGCAGCTTGATGATTTTGAAGCACGTATCTCTGCTCTCGAAACGCCGTAATACAGGCGTATATGGCACAAATGTATTTGTCAGTGATTGCAGAGCTGGGTATTCTTAAATAATGAGGTCGCAGCATAAGAAAAAGATTGAGCATGCACCACAGTCGGTAGCAAAGCATTTAGATGAGCTCCGTCTGAGGCTGTTTATATATCTTATTGCTTTGCTCATCGGCGGTGTTATCGGGTATTATGCACAAGACACTATCATAGAGTTACTTGTGCGGCCGCTTGGGCAAAAACTAGTCTATTCAAGCCCAGCCGGAGGTTTTGAATTTCTTGTACGAATATGTTTATTTTTTGGTTTCTTGGTGTCGCTTCCAGTAGGCGTCTATCAACTTATTCGTTTCATTTCGCCAGCAGTACCCCGAAGGTATATGGTTAAAACGGGGCGTCTTATTGTCCTGTCGTCATTACTTGCCTGTTTGGGTGTTAGTTTTGCCTATTTTATAAGCCTTCCAGCTGCCCTGCACTTTCTCAATAGATTTAGCAACGAAAACATTCAGTCGCTCATTTCTGCAAATGAGTATACGAATTTTGTCATGATATATGTTGCCGGCTTTGCAGCTCTATTTCAAATGCCGTTAATCTTCTGGGTGGTCAATCGACTGCGTCGTTTATCGGCGCTAACATTAATAAAACAGCAGCGCTGGGTTATCTTGGTGAGCTTTATTGTGGCTGCGGTGCTGACCCCTACCCCTGACCCTATTAACCAGACACTCATGGCTGTACCTATTATCTTGCTTTATCAGGTTTCAGTTATGGTTATTTGGAGAGTCAACAAAACGGATAGTGTTGCACTTGATGCTAAATTTAGTTAGGCTAGAAAGGTAACAAAAGGAAAAACTATGTTTGGATTAGGTGCTCCCGAGCTACTCATCATCTTGTTAATTTTAGTATTATTGTTTGGCGCTTCTCGTCTGCCCAAGCTCATGCGCTCCGTAGGAGAGTCCGCGCGAGAACTTAAGGCGGGTTTTCGTGACGTAGAAGAAGTTACCGGAAAAGAAACGAAGAAACCAAATCAGACAAAAAAGTCATAAAGCATAAACAGCCCCTTGGGGCTGTTTTTATTTTTAACGCATTCTACGTATTTATTTTGCGCGTCGCTTTAGCATGAATCGAAGCAGTAGAGAAATAAAAAGTACAATTGCTGCTATAACACTTATAAGAAGAATTTTTGTACCCGTGTCACCAAGCGAGCCTGAATTTGAACTGCTGCCTAGACAACGACCATAACTCCCTGCTCCGTAGGCATCGCAGTTGTAGGTGTTTGCGGCAAATTGTAGAAGTATTGTTGCTAACACAGAAGACCTTTCATTTAGTAGTATAATATCATACTAATGGTTAGAAATGTATTACATCAACGGGCTGGCGCTAGGTATGTGCTTATGCTATTATGTAACCAACTATTGAGGTAACAGAGGGTATTATGCAAGCAATCGTAGAAAACTTACTTTCAAAAGAAGTAACACGAAAGGAATTCTTGGCATTGGCGCTCAGTGGGGTGCTTTCGATAATTGGAGTTACTGCATTTATAAAAAGATTAAGCGAAGCGGATCAGAACCGCGCGCAAACGTATGGCTCTAGTCCGTATGGTGGCAGCTCAAAATCAGTAAGATTTTAGTATTGTTTCGTACTAGCTCGTCAAACAAGAGTGCATCGATTTACAGGGCGTGAAACTGGTACACTGTAGACATGCTTGATCACTACATTCAGCGAAACATCGTGTATCGTTTAGCTTTTACAGACAAGCTACGATTTAGCGAGCTCAAGCCCGATTTGCTTGATAATAAGTTATTTAATTATCATTTAAAGAAGGTAGTCAGCGCAGGTCTGGTTGAAAAGACAGACGAAGGCTTGTATGCATTAACTCCTGAAGGTCGACGACTTGGTGTGCATGTACTCGACAATCAGCTTGCCAGTGTTGATAAGGCTGACTCGGTTTTGTTCTTGGTGGTGCGACGCAAATTAGACGACGCTTGGTTGCTCTATAAGCGCAAAACTCACCCGTTGATTAATAAGGTGGGGTTTATGCACTGCAGCCCCAATGCAACCGAAAACGCTACGCAAACAGCACGTCAGTGCATTGCAGATATTGGGCTAAATGGTAGTTTTATCTTTTTGGGTTCGGGTTTTTTTAGAGTATTTCAAAACGGTAAACTAGAAAGTTTTACTAATTTTACCCTTCTCGTGTGTGAGGATGCCCAAGGTAATTTAGCAAGCAAAGATGAGTACGCAGACTATTATTGGCAGGTTCAGCCAGACTTTACGGCGCCTGAAATGCTGCCCAACATGTCATTGCTGAGTGAGTATTACGCGCGTGGTGAGCGATTTTACGTCGAACACACTTTCGAAGTTTAGGTGTTATGAAGGAATTGTTAAGTCTTCAGTCGCTTTTAGTAGGTTTTTGACAATTTCTATGCCGCAGGTATGTGCATACACATCCATGGGGCTGTACGGATGGGCTAGTTGTCTAATTGAGGGTGTAACTTCAATAGCGCTTGCCAAACTCTTTGCGTAAGACTTTTGAGCCATAACGTGCTCTCTAACTACATGTTGTGCGGCATGATTACTGAGTTCATGTCCTTCGTAGGCGAGCTCATCGGCTATGCTCCAACATGCCAGACGATATCCAATTGCGCCGATTGTCCGTCCATGATGAATAATTGAACTACGAGCAAGATCGGGATTAGTCTTTTGAAGTTTCGGCAATCGTTTTGCTCCTGCTGCTGCATTGCGTAAGATCTGCACTGTTTCATCGAGTAATTGAATAGCGGTGGGGCGTTGTTCGGGGTCGTCTAGATCATAACGAGGCATTCTAACCGGCTTTCTGGTTCGTGCTTCGTTTGGCTGGGGAATGGTTCTGTTCGTTTCATCGACAAAAAGGTCGTACCCTGCTGCGCCAATGCAGGCGCTGCCTAGATGATTGGTCAAGAAGCGCAGTGTTTTATGGTCGGTTGAGGGTGCGAGTTCAAGGATCTTCGCCATCCGCAGTAGGCCTGTGTACTCTGAGCGTATGCCGGGCATCCCCTTGCCTTCGCGCATGCGCCGCCGTATCTCTTGGTCGGACGATGCTCGTGGTGTTACAAAATCAGGAAATACTTCGAATTCGTTTCGGTAGATATCTACGACTCGGTATGGGTTGCTCATGTTCCCTACTCTATGCTCTATTGCGTTTGGGCGCAGTGAATACTTTTTCACCAAAAAGACAAATATGATATTTATGTAGAAAAAAACACAACGACTGCACCCCACTTACTTTTCTTAGATGGAAGTCTTAAGAGTACAATGCGGTTATGGCTGATCACAAAACCGTACTTGTCGTCGAAGATGATCAGGCACTCAGCTACTTTATTGCGCAGACTATACGAAAACTTGGCCACACAGTGCACGTCGCGTTTGATGGTGAAGAAGCAATTAAATTAGTATCGCAGTATTCTCCACATCTTATACTGCTTGATGTGCTTATTCCTCGTATCAATGGATGGGATGTGCTTAAGTTTATACGTCAACACGAGTCTAAAACTGTTCCTGTGGTCATAATGTCAAACTTAGACGAAGCCGTTGGCGAACAAAAAATTAAAAACAAGGGAGCCAATGAGTACGTTATGAAGGTTCTTATGTCAAAAAAAGAATTAGCCGATATTGTGGCTAAGCATCTTTAGGTAGTTGTTTTTGTAGTTGACTGTTTATGGTTTCGATTACAAAACCGATGCTCGTGTTGCTCTTAATAAAATGATACTTCACTCCGCGCTTGATACATTCGTTCATGACTGCAATATCGTCAACGTTGGTTAGCACAATAACGGGGACCTTTTTTCCCCAGCTATGCTTGCGAATAATTGTTAGTAGTTCGAGCCCACTCATTTCTGGTAGTAACAGGTCGAGGAGTACGATGTCGGGTTTGTGTTTTACCATTTTGTAAAGTCCTACATCGCCGTTGTGAGCTTCATGGGCTGTAAAACCTCGCCGTGACAAATTGTCGATAAGGATGCTGCGAAGAGAGTCATCGTCTTCTACAACCAGCACCGAGTGTTGGTTTGGCTTGCTAGTAGCTGTTCCTGTCATATTAGTGCGACTCGAGGTATTCTTTTACGTCACTAATAATTTGAGAAAGTTTGAAGTTTGATTTCGTGTAATACTTCTCTACCCCCATTGCAATATAAGTCTGGTGCTTGTCAGGATAGCTGGTATTTGACACTAAAAAGACCGGTATATGAATTCCCATGTCTTTTAGCCTGCCTACGAGCGCAATGCCGTCGTAGTCACCTTCAAGATAGTGGTCAAGCCAAATAAGGTCGATATTGTCTAGTTCTTCAATGTAATCAAGCGCTTGCTCTACTGATTTAACGGTAACGACATTAAAGCCAGCTTGCTTTATCTTTGCGGCAACAACCTGCAGCAAGGGTTCCTCGTCCTCGACAATCATAATGGTCTTTTTTTGATTTTTATTCATGAGATTTGCTCGCGGTTAACTTTATAGGAAGCGTAACATGAAACGTGGTTCCGTTGCTAGATGAGTCAAAACTAATTTTACCACCAAGCGATGTTACATAAGATTTTGTAATAAACAATCCAAGTCCGGTACCCTCGGTAGAGAATTTTTTGATTTGCTCGGAACGGAAGTACTTGTTGAATATCTTGTTCTTGTCGCCGTCAATAATGCCGTAGCCGGTGTCTTTGATATCGAGAGTTACGGTCTTCGTGCCTCGCTTTAGTGATAATGTTATGGTTCCGCCTTTTGGTGTGTATTTAATGGCGTTTGTTATGAGGTTTTCGAAAATAATGTATACCGATGGTTTGTCGGTGGCTATGATACTCTGTTTTTCGTTTTTAATATGATTAACGATTTTTAGGTGAGATTTTTCAATTGTCACCTGACAGTCTCGGATGATATCTTCAAACACTTCATATAAATTTACTTCGGTTTCTTGAAATTTTATTTCTCCAAAATCAATGCGCGTTGAGTTTAATAAATCATTGACGAGCTTAATCATACGCTGTGTTGCATCGTAAATTTCGTGTACGTATTGCTTTTGTTCGGTATTGAGGGGTCCTTGGTCGCCATCTGACAAAGATTCGCTATACCAGTTCAGGGTAGATAGCGGAGTGCGTAGTTGATGTGAAACTAATGAGATGAACTCATTTCGGCTCGTATCAAGCTGTTTTACAGCGGTTATATCTCTTTCAATGCCAACAAAGTATTTTATCTTTCCTGCATGATTTAAGATTGGGCTAATTCGCACATCGGCAATGTATACGGTCCCATCCTTTCGGCGGTTGGTTACTTCGCCAACAAAGGGCTGCTTTAATTCTTTAATCGTATGCCACAGTTTCTCGTAGTACGATGTTGGCATAAGCCCACCCCATAAACGAGGTGTTTTTCCCATTACTTCTTTGTGACTATACCCAGTGGTGCTGCTTACTGCTGGGTTGGCATATATAATCTTTCCGTTGGTGTCAGTTACGACGATATGATCATATGCCGCATTAACGAGTTCCTTAAAGTTGACTGATTTGTTGCGAAGTATTGGCATGATAGTATCTATTCAAAGAGTGACTTTAGACGTCGCTGCAGTTCTCTCATTGATGTATTTGATTTAAGGATATAATGGTTTACTCCAAGTTGCCGTCCTGTTTCTTGATCTTGCTGACTTTCCAGGTTAGTGATAACGACTACCGGAATGTTGGGCTGAGTACTTTTAACTCGCTGGATAACATCAAATCCATTTTTCTTCGGCATAATAATATCTACAAGGAGTGCGTCTGGTTTTTTTTGCTGGGCTAATGCTATTGCTTCCTCGCCGTCGCGAGCACTAATGACGTTATATCCGGCGTCGCTTACTCTGCTCGTGAGGATCTTAAGGAGCGATGGCTCATCTTCTGCAACTAGGATGGTTTTTTTTGCTGTTATTGTTGCTGTCATAAAGATAATCCTCTTTTCATATAACTCTATAGTATTGTATATTGTTTATGATTGTAAATGGGTAGAAGCAATGAGCTTATTTCGAATAGACAAAACTAAGCGTTTAGCTCTCTTGCTTATATCAACAAATGTTCTGTATTTAGCATGGCTTGCTATGCATGTCTTGGGAATTGTAGGGTGGATCTTTTTTGGTCTAGAGGTCGCAGTAGCGGTTGTGTCGTTTGTGTTCGTTGTTAATCACTGGACGCGGCGGTTTGTGCTTCTTGGAGGTTCTTATTCGCTTCGGTCTGGTGTAGATGTTTTTATACCCACTGTAGATGAGCCGCTCTACATGCTTGAAGCAGCTATGAAAGCAGCAGCGGCTATTGAGTACCCGCGGAAGACGCTGTTCGTGCTCGATGATGGTGGACGAGAAGCAGTTAAAAAACTAGCAACGGAGTATGGGTTTATGTACCTGACTCGTCCTGATCGTGCAGAAAAGCGTTATAAAGCTGCAAATCTAAATTTCGCACTGAGTCACGCAAGCGCACCCTACGTGCTGGTTATAGACGCTGACAACGTTGTTGAGCCTAATATACTCGATGATTTGCTGGGGCATTTTAACGACAAATCGGTGGCAATTGTGTCTTCTCGACAGTCCTTTACCTTACATGAAGACGACTTTAATCACGACTATCTTTTTTACAATCATATGCAAACTGGCAAAAATGCTAACCACGCGGCCATTAGCTGCGGATCTGGTGTAATTTACCGCCGAAAGGCGCTAGATGCAATTGGCGGCTTTAGCGAATGGAATCTGGTAGAAGATCTATACACCTCATATTTGCTTCATTCCAAAGGCTATAAGAGCGTGTACGTTAGCCAGCCGTATGTACTTGGGTATGCGCCCAGCGATCTCAGCGCAATCTATAAGCAGCGAGGAACATGGGCACTAGATACGCTTCGCATGATGTTTTGGGACAGTCCTCTAATAAAAAAGGGCTTGAGCTTTAGGCAACGCTTACATTATTTTGAGATTGGCTACTGCTATCTTGTGAGTGCCTTTTTCTTAACAAGTATTTATATCATTAACTTTTATACGCTTTTTACTAACACAGTTATACATGATGGCGGCATCTGGTATGTCGTATTTAGGCTTCCTGCCCTGTGTGCGACATTAGTGTTTTTTGGCTGGTTGAGTCGTGGGCAGCTTACCTCGCGCATTTGGGCTGGGCTATTCCCGGTATACATGAAAGCCGCAGTACTTGCGCTTTTAGTCCGAAAGAAGCCTAAATACAAAGTAACCCCAAAGCTTGATCATGGACGAAGAGAATTGCACCTCGTACTTCCCCAGCTTCTCTTTTTGTCAGTAGGCTATATTGCGCTCGTATTTAACTATCTTGTATACGGACTCAACACGATCTTTGCCTTTTCTGGATTCTGGACGCTACTCATGAGCTATTGGTTGGCTCCTATTGTGCTCAAGGCCTTAAAGCTGGGGCGCTATAAAACGCAGCGAACAGCCCCAAAACCACTCGCTCAGCCCGCAGCTTAGTCCGAAGAATAAAAATTACAGCATAAGCGGTATTGACAGCTTCCCTTGACCGGGGGGTACAATAAAGGGAGTCGTGTGTATATGAGGCGGAGTGTCCATGATATACAGACTTTATAAACTTTGGGTGGTATACAAACTCGTCACTGCCAACCTTTTTAGCAATCAGCTTCCTTAGCATGTAACTACCCGAGCAGGACGGTCTCAGATAGTTTCGCGGGCAGCTCTCACTTACAAAAATCCGTTCGCTGGCGCTCTATAACGATCCAGCCCTTTTTACATTACTCTTAATTCAAGTGAGGATTGCATTATGAACCGTACAACCATCAACAAAGAAGTTAACGTAACCGGATACTTTTTCCGCAACAAAAGCCTACAATCGTTTCCGAGTCAGATAGAGTTTGACAACAAGCAAGTAAGCTTTAGCGAAAGTGGTATGCAGTATCTGGTAAAGAAAGGACAGAACTTTATCAAGCTGTTTGATGCTTCGGATGGCATGCAGACGTATCGGCTTAAGTACGACCCAGAGCAGTTATTATGGACCTTACTGTATACCACTCGTGGACAACGAGCCTAGGCTTTTTTGTGTCGGCCGCGCTTTCGGGCGCGGCTGGGGTGTTGTGTAGTCCATAGCAGCACCATGCTGGTAAAGGCTGCGACGCCAACAATGAAGCTTTGGTAGCGTTCTGCTACTGACCATGCCGATAGTGCTGTAACGTCAAATAAAGCGTTTTCAGGCAGTAATGGCACGGTGAGCAGCATAATAACCAAACTGGTTGCAACGGCCGGTACAAGGTTTACAAGTGCTTTAGAGCCGGGCATGCCTCCGCGCATAAACACAATAGTGAGTAGTGGCACAATCAGAAATATCACAATGTGCATTATTGCCTGCAATGTATCGTTTGCGCTGGGCACGAAGGACACGAATAGCTGCATGATATCATCGCTGAGGTATTTTGATATAAGGCTACCAGCACAAACAGATAAAAAGATGACTGAGGCATTAGCGCGCGTAACCAAGATAAGCAGTAATGGTACAATCGCGAGGGCGCTCATAACAATAAGCGGATTCATAATTATAGTCTAGCACAGTGGTGCGAATGGGCGAGCGCTTATGCGCCCACGCGGTCTTTGCGTCGTTTGCCTTTGGCGTTTTGTTCGATGTATTCGATGATTTTCTCGGCTACGTTGCGGCCAGTCACTTTTTCGATACCGAAGCCAGGGCTTGGATTTACTTCTAGTACGAGCGGTCCACGTTCGGATCGCATCATGTCTACGCCACAAATTGGTAATCCCATTGCTTTCGCAGCTTTGATAGCAGTTTTGCGCTCTTCTTCGGTAAGCTTCACGGGCACTCCTTCTCCGCCTTGGTGGAGATTCGAACGGAAATCGTCATCGAGACTTTGGCGCTTCATGCTCGCAACAACCTTGCCGCCGACTACAAAGGCACGAATATCCTCACCGGCAGATTCGGCAACAAATTCTTGCACTAAGAAGTTCACACCTTCAACGTAGAAAGCTTGCATTACCGCTTGCGCAGCTTTCTTTGTCTCGGCCAGTACTACACCGTTGCCGTGGGTGCCACGCGCAACCTTAATAATAAGTGGTGCGCCACCAGCCTGAGCGACAACGTCGTCAAGGTCGCCGGTTTCGCGGGCGAACACTGTTTTTGGTATGCCTACATCAGCTCGGGCTAAAATCTGCATAGAGCGAAGTTTATCTCGCGAGCGATTAATTGCAATTGAACTTGCGGTGGTGTATACACCTTGCATTTCAAATTGGCGAACCACAGCGGTACCATACTTCGTAATGCTCTGTCCAATACGAGGAATCACTACATCAATATCAATTAAATCTTCACCTTCATATCGTACGACAGGCCGGCTTTTCTCGACTGTTACGTAACATTCGGCATGGTTGATTACGCGAACAGTATGACCGCGCTCTCGTGCTACTTGCTTAAGTCGACGAGTACTGTAGTTACCTGGACCTCTGGATAAAATTGCAATGTTCATAACTTGTCCTTACTCATTATCTTCTTCGTCGGAAGGTAATACTATGCCATGCCGCTTTTTCAGTTCTACTCTGTCAACGCTTGTTTGAGATGTGTCGACTAAAAACCGGCCATTGAGTAGCTTTCTACCAAGTAGAATTGGATAGATTTTTTTCGATCTATCTGCTAGCGTGAAGTTGGCGTTCACGACCCGGGGGCCGACTTTGATCTTGAGCTTAACTTCGTATCGTTCTTCGCGGTGCCCAAAAGAGTTAGCGATCCATACTTTTTTGTAGTCTTCGGTTACTACCTCGGTTGCAAGAGCGCCACATACTGGATGGTCTCCAAGTATGGTAAAGTGAAGCTTGTTTCCGGCTTCGTGTATGTTTGTCGCATGCATTGCCGAGCGATATGCACCCGTATCGATTTTTGCCGGTATGTCGCCAATAGCAAAATCACGGAAATGAAGCAGCTCCGCGCGACCGATAATAACCTTGTGAAAGTCAGTTTTTTTCGCCATACTCTACAGTTATACAGATTAATTTATTACATACAAGTAGTATTTTAGAACTACTGGTTAGAAAGGTAAATTATAACATAGATGAAAAATAAAGTCAATAGACAGTACATACTGGTTGTTGGAAGAAGCTTTAGTTCATTGCGTACATACTTGCGAGAGCATTCGCTTGATTATATTGTGCTGCTTGATAAGAAGTTATCGAAGCATCCAGATAGGATGTTGCGTCATAGGGTTATCGCCGATTTTTCAAGCGAGGAAAGTTTGAAGGAGGCGTTATTACAGTTGCCTTGTCCGCCTTTTGGCGTATTTGCGACGTATGAAAACTATATCTATCCGGCAGCATTTATCGCGAATCATTATGGATTGCCGGGTATTCCACTAGAAGCAGCTCGCGCATGCACGGACAAGCAATTTATGCGTGATTTATTTCTGCGGTCGCCCGAACCAATCAGTCCTCAGTTTAAGGTCGTGGAATCGTTAGATGATGCGCTAAGTTTTGCGGATGAGTACGGCTACCCGCTTATTCTTAAACCAGCAAATCTGGCTAAGAGCCTGTTGGTACACAAGATTGAGACGGAGAAAGAATTGAAAAAGGTTTATGATAAAGTCAGCCACACCATCAGGGACGTATACAAGAAGTATGCACCACACAGCAAACCAAAACTACTTATTGAGGAATTCCTTGAGGGACCAATTCATTCGGTTGATGCGTTTGTCGATGAGCACGGTGAACCGTATGTGCTTGAACAAGTTGTAGATTATAGAACCGGCCACGATATTGGCTTTAACGATAACTTTCACTATAGTCGTCGCCTTCCCTCTAAACTAACTCAAAATCAAAAAGACGACTTGCGTCGTGTAGCACTGCTCGGCTGTAAGGCATTAGGCATGAAGAGTACACCGGCACATATTGAAATAATAATGACCAAGAAAGGTCCACGAATTGTCGAGATAGGTGCTCGTAACGGAGGCTATCGAGAGCGCATGCACAGCTTAGCAAATGGCATAGACATTACAGGCAATGCCCTTGCATTAGTTACGGGAGGAGAGCTTAAACTGGAGGCTTCGCGTAATGACAACTGTGCAGTGCTCGAGAAATTTCCAAATAAAGCAGGAACTTTTACACAAATCACTCATGAAGAAGATCTATTGAAATTACCGTCGTTATTCTATTTCAGCCGAAAGACTAAGCCGGGCGATACCATTGGTCTATCCTCTGATGGTCATAAAGCTGTGGCGGTAATAATCTTGCATAATGCAGACTCTGCACAATTTGAACGAGATTTGGCATTTGTAGATAGTAAGGTTATGGTTTGTGTGGAGTAGTTATTTAGGTAGTAAAATCATATCTACAAACAAAGTAGTTACGTCTATAGGGTCTCCAACTTGTACGGTGTGGTGTATAAAAAGACTGGGTGAAGCATTAATTTCTAGCAGATAGAAATTTGCGCCGGAATCTCGAATAAAATCTAAAGCACAGACGTCTAGGCCTGTGTATTCCACGAGCTTTTTTCCTTGCTCGATTAGTTCTTTAGGTAGTTCGTTGGTAATATTCTTTCCATAGCCACCGGTCCCAATATTGGCAGTGCCAACTACCTGTACGGCTTGTCCGTCTGGGGGTATTTCCAAAGCTCTTTGGTTTAAATACGCCAAGGCGACATCTTTAGGGATAGTGCATAGTTCGCCGGTGTAGTTTGGCTTTCGTTTTCCGTTGCTATTCTCAATATCAATGAGTTGTTCAATAGTGTGACGACCATCCCCGGTTACGGTGGCGGGAACTCGTTGAATGCCAGCTACAAAGTCGCTGTCTATGTAAAGTAGACGTGCTTCGTATTTACTCGGTATGTACTGCTGAACTAGAATATTGTTTGAGAATTGATGCGCACGCGCAACTGCTTGCTTTAGTGCAGCGTTTGAATTGATTGCTGTCGTTATTCCGTTGCCGTGTGCGCTGTCTATTGGCTTTACTACCCAATATTTATTGCTTACCTCAAAGCCTTGAGATTCATCAAAGATGAACGTTTCTGGTGTGCGTATCCCAAGATCTTTAGCGACCATGTAGGTGTCGAATTTATTATCGGCGATTCGGGTGCCGACTGCGCTTGTTGCATCAGTTATTACGCCCCGTAGGAGGCGTTGGTTGTTTTTGCTGTCTTTGTAGCGAAGCAGAAGGTACTTATCTCCTGAGTTTAGTACGTTATACGAAATGTTTCTTGCGTCAAGCTCATCAATAATTAGCTTGGCTGTTAAAGATAAGTTCTTTCCTTTAGTTTGTTTGTTCGACATTATGCGTACATTGTAGCGTGTTTTTGTAAAGGTGTGCTTCCGTTTATACGATTCTTCCTGTTATTCCCTGTTCGATTGCTTCTGTGCTTGCTACAAATTTCCCTTGAGGTAATGCATCTGACGGAGTTATGTAAGCTATGCCGTTCGGCAGAATGAGACGAGAAAGGTGCGAAGGTATAGGCTGGTTTAAAAAATGTTCTTCCCGTAGTTTAGAGCCATTCGGATGATCCTCGTATTTGTTTGCATGAACACAAACTGCATGCCGACTAGCAGCACCCAGGGCAAGCCCATTAACTAGTTGATAGTCCCAATCGACAGTACTTTGAATATCGTTTCCTACAGGCTGCGACTGACCCATTGCACATTGAATGATCGCGCCTGAGCTTGCTCCATATAATCCAACATCTTTTCTTTCGGGAAGATTGTCCAGCTGTTTTTTTATTGTTGGATTACGCTCGAGAAAACTTGCCAAAACACCGTAGTTTCCACCGCAAATGTAAATTAGATTGGCGCTTAGAAACCTATCGATGATTTGTTGCTCTTCTGGGTCGGTGTTGAACGGGTGTAATTCGACAACAGACGAAGCAGCAATACCGAGGCTTGACATAAGTGTAACAGCCCGTGCAAAGTTGTTTTCTTGTATTGCATCTGTTCGGGCAGCAGAAGGAATAACTAAAACCTCTGGTTTGGTGCCGATCATGTTACACAGTTCTGTGGTGATTTGTTTTTTATCACCACCTCCAACCAAAGCTTGAATCATGAGCTAATTATAAAATAAATAAAACAAAAAGCAATACTATTGCCGCGATTGTACTCGTAAATAAGCTAGAACAATAACGCCGAATAACACCAGCATGAGCATTATTATCATAGGTATGAAGCCAGCGTGACGCTTCTGCATACTGCTAGTGTATGTCTGCTTGGAGTATTATTCAAGCCTAAGGCTTGTACGTAACGTTACTGTCAGATTTAACGGCGCTTATCCATGTTTGACCGGGGTTCAGTTTCACGGCTGCACCATTGGCGTCGGTGAATTCTAGCTGATTTTTCTTGTCGATCTTTTTCCAATTACCAACGGTAACGCCGCCATCTTGGAAGATATAGGCTTTGCCCTCACCTATACTGTTATAGATGCTGTAAATCCCGTTCTGGCTAAATTTCATAACGAGCGCAATGACGACTTTTGGTGCAATTTGTTCTTTAGACTTCTCGTCGGTGTGTGGCTTGCCCGCAAGATTTCGTTTATAGGTGTTGGTGCTTGTGTCGTAAACATATTGTGCGTTGTAAAGGGGTGCTGAAATGTCCAAGTCGATTGTTGCAGCACTGGGTGTAGTCGTCTTTTTTTCTTCTTTACGCGCGAAGCCTGTAAACGAGCTGGAGGTGTAACCACGTTTTTTAGCAATTTCGTCCAGTTTATTCATAGACGTGTAGAGGTTATGAGGCGCGTAACGATTGTTAACCCGCGTGAATGCGCTGCCATTTGCCCCAAAATCTAGGTCTTTAATCTTCTCGTTACGGATTTTGGCTAATGCGTCACCGCTACCGCCGGCATGCACAATTGCTGCGTCGAAACCTTGCACCCAGTCGAGATAATACGGTCGTGCGCTGCGTACGGGACCAATGTAGTCGGGCTGCGCTTCTTGATACAATGCCAAAAAGCGCGTAATGCCACCCTCTGCAATTGCTTCAAAGACGACTCCTGCCTGATTAAGCGAAGATTGTGGCCGTGCATCGGGGCTGTTTTCGATCATAATACCGATAACGGGGCGTTCATTGAGCTCTGGTTTTACTTGCAGGCCGGTTAGTCTGCTTGCTTCCGTGGTCGGTTTTGGTGGCTCTTCTTGTTTCTTGGTAACAGGTTGTGCGACAGGTGCCGGATCTGACTTAAGCAACAAATATCCTGCTAAGGCACCCCCGGCGATGAGCGTCAGAATAGCTACGAAGAAAAGCAGTTGCTTGGGTTTTGATAGGTCTTTGAACCATTGTACTGGGCTTCGGCGTTGTTTCTTGGGAGGTTTGGTATTAGTAGCCCGTGGTATACGCATATCAGATTGCATAATCGCTTTAGTAGTATCAATAGTATCCTTTGCTTCAGGAATTGGATCCGATTCGTTTGGTTGGGGTGTTGTTTGTTTTTTGTTGCGCGGTGGCAGTATGTCGTCATTCATATACCGAACATTGTAACAAGCTTATGCTTTAGTTGTATAGCAAAAATAAACGATGTTTACGAGCTGGAACGGACGTTGTCGATTGACGAACTCAGCCGTTGTAGGCTAATTTCTTTACCAAGCAAATGAAGTGTATCTGCAAGTCCAGGGCTGGCCGGTGCCCATGTAGTCGCTACGCGTATAAGGCTAAACAATACTGCCGGCTTTTGTTCGGTTTGGGTCAATAGCTCATTCAAACTATTAGTTAGCGATTCAACAGTGAAATCATTTTTTTGTAGCATTGTTTTAGTTGTTTCGAGGAGTTCAATTACCTGGACCTTATCAAGCTTCTTGAGTTGCTTATGCTCGGAAATGAGCTTCATGTCGACTGGTAGATCGATAAAGAAAAAGTTTGTTAGAGCTGGTAGTTCTGCAAAGAATTTGAGGCGTTCTTGCACGAGGCCGAGCACCTGTTTTTTGTAGGTATCGTCATACTGTTCAGCTTCTTTAGGCCAATAATTTTTCGCACGTTCGTATAGCTCGTCGAGATTGAGCTTACGAATATGGGCGCCGTTTAGCCACAGTAGGCGTTGTTCATCGAAGCGTGCTCCGCTACGCCCTACTCTATCGAGGCTAAATTTCTCGATCAGTTCATCGATAGTGTAAATCTCTTGCTCGGTGCCATCGTTCCAACCAAGACTGGCGATGAAGTTGATGAGTGCCTCGGGAAGGTACCCGTCTCTAACGTAGTCGAGCATATCTTTGGCGCCGTCTCGCTTACTGAGCTTCTTTGTACCCGTTGGCCCGAGTATGTGAGGCATAGTTGCTAGAACCGGTCGCTCTATGCCGAGCGCTTCGTAGAGGTTTAAATAGTTTGGTGTAGATGCAATAAACTCTTGTCCTCGAATAACGTGGGTTATGTGCATCTCGGCGTCATCTACAATATGCGCAAAGTTGTAGGTTGGAAAGCCATCGGACTTAATGAGTACAAAATCGTCTATTGCCTCCTCTCCTGCAGAAAGGTCGTCCATAACTTCGTCGTGCCAGTGGTAATCTTTGGGCTCTGATTTGAATCGCAGTGGTTGTGAGCCATCCCATACTGGCGGATTTTCTGGCCGGTGGTTTCGATAGAGAAACGGTTTTTTTGCGTCTCGGGCTTGCTGGCGAAACGCTTCTACTTCTGCCGGTGTATATGGGTCGGCATAGGCGCGGCCTGCATCGATTAGCTTTTGTGCCCACGGCTTGTAGGTCTCTAGTCGTTCGCTTTGCCTGTATGGGCCATACGAACCGCCTGTGTCGGGGCCTTCGTCGTAGTCGAGTCCAAGTGCGCGGAGGCTTTCCATAATGTGTTTGTCTGCGCCGGCAACTTCGCGTGCTTGGTCGGTGTCTTCAAGACGCAATATAAACTGGCCTTTGTTCTGTCGAGCGAGTAGCCATGCAAAGAGCGCGGTTCGAATACCACCAACATGCAAATATCCAGTTGGGCTTGGTGCAAAACGTGTACGAACAGTTTTAGACATATGACCAATTGTAACAGATTGAAGCTAAATTCTCATCTGTTTAGCGAAGTGCTGCAAGGCGCGTAATCTGGTCGGTAGATAGATCGGTATTACCAGTAAGCGTGAATAAGTTGCCATCCTTGATCCATGAGGCGCTCTTATTGCCGGCTACAAAAATTGTTATGCCGCCCTTTTCGATGCGCTGATAGTCGTTGGTGTTTTGAGACAAAGTTGCCTCTAACTCGCTCGAATTTTTATACGCAGACAACTGCTGGTCTACTTGTATCCAGCGGTCGTCGTTGTGCGAAAGATATCGGAAGCTTACCAAACCATGCGAATAGTCGATGGCGTTCGACAGAGAAAAACCTGCTGGTGCTGTACCCGGAAGCTGCATGGCAACCCCCGCTTGCTTCGCCGCCATTGCGTAACTTATTTTGGCGCTGTTTTGTACGCCGATGAATCCGGAAAGAATCACAACTATCGCCACAATAGCCAGAGCGTTGACGCTGCGTTTGGGTTTAAGCGAAAGCTTGGGTGCTTGGTGTGTCGATGCGTTTACGAGTGCATTGTGCAGTATGCGTTCGGTTGCTGCATGGTTTGTGGAGGCTTTTGGTGTATGCTGTGCTGCCTGAGTTTGGTGAGTGGATTGTGGAACCACGGGCGCAGATTTAACAGAAATGCTGCCTTGTTTTTTTATAACTTTAGCAAGACCATGAGTGCCAAATTTTGATATTACCGCACTTTTTGATACTGCTTGGGCACGCGCAAGCTTGTCGGGGGCAACACTGTGCGCCCGTGGTTTGTTGTGTACGGGTATAGTGTACGCAATGCTACTGGTTGCTTTGATATGCTGGCTGTGAGGTTTTTTTACCCCGGTACGCATGAGGGTTTGCGCGCTTTTCGTACGGACATGTATGCTCGTAGCCTTCGCTGCTTTATGGTGAATTTGTCGTTCGGCTGGTTTGTGTTTTGGGGGCGAATGAGGCGTAGTATGCACCTGGATTGGTGTTGTTTTAGGTGCCTGCGGCACAATAGTTGAATTATTGACCGCTGTTTTGAGCGGCAAGCCACTGATCGCGTCGTATACGCGACCATTGATAACGATAGTTGTTTGTTTTGCGCTCACAGGCGTGTGTTACCCTCAGTACTAAATGCTTATGCACATATAGTAGCCTTGACAGGCGTAAAACACAAGCATTCTTCAGGTAATTTTGTGCTTGTGTTCTGCAAAATATGGTATAACTAAGGGAGCTAACCAGAAACAAAAATGGATTTTTTAGACCCAAAGAAGAAGCGAGCCCACACAAGACGACTTTTTATCGGCTACGGTTTGATTGCAATCGCAATCGCCTTGGCGTCGTTAGTGCTCTTGTTTACTTCGTATGGATATGACCTAGACAGAAAAACCGGCCAAGTTATCCAGAATGGATTAGTTTTCGTGAACGCCAACCCAGAGCAAGCAACGGTGTATTTAAATGGTAAAAATGTAGCAAAAACCGATGCACGTCTTACACTGCCAGCCGCGACATACGATGTTGAGTTACGGCGCGAAGGTTATCGTACATGGAAAAAAACAATTAAGCTCGAAGGTAGCAGCATCGAGCAGCTGGTCTACCCTGTTCTGTTTCCGACTACCTTAACGCCAAAAGATGTTAAAGCATACGATGCAGCGCCTGCGTTTGCGACACAGTCCCCCGATCGGCGGTGGGTACTAGTGCAAAAACAAGGAGACGTAAATACCTTTGACTTATTTGACACCAATGATCCAAAGAAGGCCCCGACTATAGTAAGTCTGCCAGCGGGTGTTGTATCGTCGGGCAAAAACCATACATTTAGTGCAGAGGAGTGGTCAACCGATAACCGGCATGTTCTCTTAAAGCATACTTTTGGTGACAGCGTAGAGTTTATTGTTCTCGATAGAGAGACGCCTGCACAATCGCTGAATCTTACCAAGCAGCTTGGCATAGCTTTTACGTCGATCAGCCTACGCGATAAGAAGTACGATCAGTACTATCTGTATGACAAAGCCACTGAAACGCTAAAGAGTGTTTCGCTCAAAGATAAAACTGTTAAATCTACTCTCGAACGTGTTATTGCATATAAAAGCCATGGTAGCGATATGCTGCTCTATGCGCAGAAAGACAAAGCCGTATCGGGTATAACTACAGTTATGGTGCGCAACAATAGTACAGATTACGTGCTGCGCACTAATGCAAAACCTACAGACTACCTGCTAGACTTGGCACAATATGAAAACCATTGGTATGTTGCAGTTGGTGAAAAGAGTCTTTCCCAGATAGTCGTGTACAAAGATCCTCTCGATACTCTGAAAGCCGGCTCAAAAGCGGCGGTACCGGCATTGACTACTATGAAGCTAGAAAACTCCTCTACCCTGAACTTTTCGCAGAATACGCGGTTTATTGCGGCTCAGAATGGTAGTAAGTTTGCGGTGTATGACATAGATACAAGTCGCAGGCATTACTTTGATGTCGAGCAATCACTAGCAAGGCCTGCAAGTTGGATGGACGGACATCGATTGGCCTATATCTCTAGTGGCAAACTGTACGTAGTAGACTTTGACGGTATCAACAAGCAAGAGCTCGTGGCAGTAAATGAAGCGTTTATGCCGTTTTTTGATAGAAATTACGACAGACTGTTTACGCTTGGCGCTTCGGCCCAAGACGCAAAGAAAGCCAGCCTGTCTGTGGTTGATCTGCAACTCAACTTGTAAGTGTAAGTCAGCTAATTTCTTAGCCAGCCTGTAAGCCGAGACCAAAGCGATGGAGCATTGCTAGGTATTATGGCGGGTTGTGTGCCGGCAGCGACTGCAGTGCTGGCTTTATTGCTGTTGGGATCGGGCGAGATTTGTTCGCCAATTACGATAAGACGATTAATCGATGTGCCTGGTGGGTCACAAGTTATAAGCGTAGCTGTGGCTGTTTTATCGGTGGCACCCAAAACGCCAAGTTCTGTAGGTTTAACAATCTTTTTTTCATAAATACGGTACGCAAATCTGGTGCTATTTTTTGTCAGATAAAATGTATCCCCTACCTCGAGCTTATTAAGTAGAACAAAGGCAAATTTATATTTACCACTGTTTAGTATGTTGTTGCTGGAGTGGCCAAAAACAACTGCGTTGCCCTTCTCGCCTGGTTGCGATGTCGTGGCGTAATGAACGACACCTCGTTCGAGTGCTTTTTGAATCGCATGCTCCTCGACAGAGGGTTCGTCGTAGACGGTTGGTATTTCGACATTAATTTTAGGAATAATGACTTTTGGTGTTGGGTCAACTGCAGTTGTACTACTGTCGATAATAATTGGTGTTGAACTTACTTGTTTACTGGGGGTTATAAACGGAGCGATAAATCGTTCGTTGAAAAAACTAAATAACAAAAGCAGTACAACTACTGAACCAAGACCGAGCCCGAAGAGTATAGACTGGAAATGCTGTTTTTTACTGAGTCTGCCCTGACTATGCTTGTTGGCTTTTGCAAGGAGTTGCTCTTTAATTTCTCCAATTGTTCTTGGTTCATTTTTATGAGCAAACTTAGGATGGGCTTTTTTTGGTTCGGGAGTGCTTACGTGGCCAACAACAGGTCCGCCAGCTTTTTGTTCGTCATGGTCATTTTTTGTTGAAGCTTCCTCTTTGGGCTCAGCATGAGTGCGTTTTTGTTTGTGTTGGGCATAGAACTCTTGCCATACTTCGTGTTTTTCGTTATCTGGCAGCGCTTCGTAGTATTTGTGCCACGCAGTTTGAATTTCGGCCAGGGGCATACCCGATTCAGTCAGATTCTTCATGTATGACTGATGCTTGCTTAAGGGTTTTGTCTCATCGATAATTTCTTCGGCTTCTTCACGAGCATCGGGCTCTTTCTTGTAGATGGCGTTCAGTTTTTGGCGTACTAAATCGGCGGCCAGGTTTGCATCGTTCCCACCGCTTGCGTGTTTGTTACTATGTTCGTCTGATGTATCGGTCATGGTACTACTGGAGTATACTCGTTAAGTATAGTACAATTGGCGATGCGATTATACCCCGTTTTATGAGGTAGTCGCAGTATTATTCATCGCTTGCCGCAGTGGTGGAATTGGTAGACACGCTAGACTCAAAATCTTGTGAGCTTTACGCTCGTGACGGTTCAAGTCCGTCCTGCGGCACCATGATTGACTACATTACGTTTAATAATTACAATCATAAACATGGCATTAGAATTTGATGAAATCAGGCATATTGATGGCCCAGATGGAGAAGTAATTAGTGCTAGTATAGAGCCCTGGTCTTGGCCAGAATTTTCTGAAGAACAAGCTAGATGCATTGGTGATTATGCAGTGGCACTCAATAACTCACCTGAATGGTGGGCACGTCGTCGTGAAAGGGAGTCGTCAAATGAACCGTTTGATCCTACAATCCCTCCAAAGTTAGTTGACTTTAGACAATAATCAATCTTCTCGTATAGTACAATTGCACCCAGGAAAAGCGAGTCAAATAATAATCCAGTGAGCGCACCAGAAATAATTGCCCTGTTTTGGGCATTTTTATATTTCTGCTACGGCTGTTGTGAGTGCTTCGAATGTTTTGCTCGGGTTTTGGATTTTCCAAACTGCTACAGTTGTTGCTAGTGGCAGCCGCCAAGCTTTGTCGGCAAATTCTTGTGGCGTAGTACTTACTGTTCCTGAATGAGCTACGTATGTTGTAGATTGGTGATTCATGACAATCGCCACAGAAAATTGTGATGTAAAGTTATGAAGCCATTCCACGATATTGAGAAGGCCCAGACTGTATTGGAGCGGAACGGTGTATTTGGCGTCGGTGGCCAGCTTTTGTAATTGTGCTAGCGAAACAACAAGGGTGGTATTGGGGCGCTGTAATAGTGCAGCAGCGTTAGTCTTGAAATAGTCAGCTGCATCTTTGGTAACGACTAATGCCCCAGTGTATTTATTTACAAATTTTTCGAGTAAGATTGCTGTTTCGCTGTTTCGGCCTAGATCGCCAGGTAACAATACTCCGTCTGCCCAGGCTGCTTCATCGAGCAGTGTGCCAAGTGCTTTGACGCTAAAACTACCGCTAGGCGTAGAAGGTGCGAATACACCGGCATGAATAATCTGGCGCATAGAAGCATGAATCGCATCCGGCAACACAACTCGACAGGTGCCTATTCCGTGTTTCTCTGCTAGAGCATAGCTTTCGGCAATACTTGCAAGGCCATGCGCATTGCCGCCGATAATGAGTAGTTTACCAGCATGCAGTTTGTTTTCTGGGCGCGCCCAAATAAGGTCCGGAAAAAGCGGTTCACTCCCCTGTCTTTGCCAGTATGTATGTTCCATGCTGGTATTGTAGCGTATAGATGACATTTTTTCGCTCAACGACAACGTCTCGGTGGTTTGTTGTAGCCCACTCGAACAACCCTTTGTCGGGGTTGAATGCAATCGGTTGATCCACCAGCTGTAGCATGGCTATATCGCTTTTGGAGTCACCAACGGCAATACTGTCCTTAAAACTTGCTCCATGTTTCTTAACAAGCAGTTTTAATGATTCGTCCTTGTTGTGGCTTCCTACATGCGACTTGCCAGTAAAATTACCCTGCTTTCGTTCGTAGACAGTGCCGATATAATCGTCAAACCCATAGGTCTTAGCTATTCCCTGTACGAGCTCTGCATGCGAACCGGAAATTGCAAATAAAAGATAGTTTTGTTGTTTGAGTGATGTGATGAGGTCGCGCGTGTATACGTATACTTGGTTTTTGTAGCGATCTAAGACGCTGCTTACGATTGTATCGAAAGCCTCGGTATCTATGGACGGTGCGCTCGCTTCGTATGCATCGATTAAAACTCGTTCATAATCGGTAAACGCAAAACCTGCTTCTCGGTTTTTCCAGCGCATACGTGCAGTGCGAACGGTTTGCATACTATCTTCGCTAATATAGCCGGCTTTAGCGAGTGAATCTACGACCGCATGGTACAACTGCCAACGGATGATAGTCCCATCTATATCGAATGCCGCAAACCGTTTCATGCTACTTAAGCTCGATGCTTACGGGGCAATGGTCGGATCCCATAACGTCTGCATGGATTTCGGCCGCCACAATTCTTTCTTGAAGGGACTTTGAAGCGAGCCAGTAATCTATACGCCAACCAATGTTTCGAGTACGAGCATTTGCCCAGTGTGTCCACCAAGTGTAGGCCTCGATCTTGTCTGGATATAACGAGCGGAAGGTGTCGATAAAACCTGCATCGAGAAATTTCTGAAAACCCGAACGTTCTTCGTCGGTAAAACCGTGCTTGCCTATGTTTGGTTTTGGATTTGCGAGGTCGATCTCTTGGTGGGCAACATTTAAGTCGCCACAGAAAAGGACGGGTTTTGTGGCCTCGAGTTGTTTTACATACGCAAGAAACGCTGGGTCCCAATGCTTTTCGCGAAGCCCGAGCCGCGACAGATCGCCTTTACTGTTTGGTGTGTAAACGGTAACCACCCAAAAATCTTCAAACTCTGCGGCGATTACCCTTCCCTCGTCGTTTGGGTTACCATAGCTGTCTCCGGTTACAGCATGAGCGCTAATGATGTCTTCAGGAAAACCGTCAATATAGCGCAGTGCTTTATGTTTCGAAAAAATTGCCGTGCCACTATAGCCCTTTTTGACGGCACTAAAAAAATGTTCTTCGTACTGGGGAAGGTCTAGCTCGAACTGTCCCCGTTCGGCTTTGGTTTCTTGTAAACATAGAATATCTGGATCATGTTTTGAAAGAAAATCTTCAAACGCCCCTTTATTAATTACTGCTCGAATGCCATTTACGTTCCAGGAGTATAGTTTCATACAGACAGTATAGCAGTAATACCAGATAATAAAATTGACACAACAGTGATATAATTAATTCATAGTTAATGAGGTAACAATGAAAGAAATTGACACTACGCTACTGCATGCGAACGACCTAACATTATCCGAGTGGTCGCATATTTACACTCTGCAACAAGCAGCGCTAAGGGATGCGATGCCTGACCGTACAGAGGAGCAAATTACGGCAATGCTCGGCAATGGCACGTTTGCACGTTATGTAGAATCGCGGATAGACCCAAATAGCGAGGTTGGTAAAACTTTTAATGATGACCAATCATATTGGGCACCGCGGGTTGCGATTGCGTTCCGCCGAGATGATCCAAATCAAAAGCCGATTGGTTATGCTTATGCGGCGGGTAATGTGTCTGGTTCGCGTAAAATAGTGCGCGCTGCGAAACATATAATGCCAAGTAAAAACTATTTATGGATGCGGGAGATTGCAGTTGACCCAGATCATCAGCGTCGTGGTATTGCTAAAGAATTGGGTCGCACTTTACTGCGCGATGCTATGCCTTTTCGTGCGGTTAGTACCTATATTTGGCCTGGCGAGACGCCAGGATTGCAGCACGCACTTGAAACGCTTCGCTTTGTCCCACAAGATGAGCAATATGTTGAAGTATTTGGTGAAGGTTCGTATCGTATTCGGCAAGTACGTATGGTTGCCCCGCGCGTTGGACGTGTTCTTGGCGCACTTAAAGACAGCTAACATTATTTGATGCGCGAACGTTAGTTGGTACACTGTTTCTATGAATATTGATAGTGGCAAGCCAAATCATCCAGCACATATACCCGACGAGGGATACGAACGGTTCGATGCAACGAGCGGCGAACGATATGTTACCTCGGGTATGCCGGTACACCCAGATTTGTACCGTACAGCAACTCGGTATGCAATCAGCCAAATTGATAGTCGTTTTGTCCGTGATGAGATTGAACAGCCTGCCGATCAAAAGTAAGTCTTGTTGGACCAATTGTGTGAATGACGGTGGTTATAATTGAAGATTTTAAAACCGGTAGCCATTAGAGGGATTCATGCGAGCGCCTGCGGATTGAAAACCGTAATTTATGCTATCAATGATTCAGCGTTTGCTACGGTATTTTCTAATAGCTGGCGTACCGTTACTGGCCCAACGCCTCCCTTTTTAGGCGTAAAGGACCAGCCATTAGATAAGCCATATTCACGCAGAGCATCAGAGACATTGCCAACTACTCGGCCCCCAAGCTCGGCTGCCCCAACGTCTATGACTACCTTTGGACCCATGCCAGCAAACAATTCTGGAGTTAGTACTTCAGGTAAATTCATGGCTGCAACAATAACGTCGGCTGCGTCTAGGCCCTTCACAATATCTAAAGGGTCGTCGTGTTCATCATAGGTTCGATAGTGCTTTGCTCCACCCCAATGAGCCCAGTTATGCATTGGTCTGCCAAACACTCGGCCGTAACCTAGTTGCGCTACTTTAGCTTCAAAAAGATCAATTCCGTAAAAGCCAGCTAATCGCCTGACTGCCATTGGTGTTGCTGGTATATGTGATGCGTTTGGGTTGAGTCCATCGACGTCCTTTATGCTATCTACTAAACGAAATTGCTTTTCTGTACGAGATGGGTCAACTGACGGAGCTTGCACTATGATTCCATGCACCGCTTCATCGTCGTTAAACTGGCGGATTTTGTCTGCAAGTGCATCGGTGTCAGGATCTTCAGTTAGATTTGCTATCATGCCTAGTTTGCGAGCCACACTCACTTTTATTCCTGAATAAACCACAGACGGGTGGTATTCGAGGTTGTCATTTACTATTTCTAACCTAGGAGTAATATCGTGCGCACGTAGTATGTCGATCCTTGTCATCAGATCAAAATCAATTTGCTCTAACAGTGGTGCAGCTAAAAGTTCTGACATGTGTTCTCCCGGTGCTTATAAGCTCACTATAAATTATAAGCAGAACCAAAATCAAGGATTTATTATGCCTAACAATAAGGTATTAGCTGTTTTGAATTGTTAGCTTGAAAGTAGTTTCTTGGCGGAGAGAGAGGGATTCGAACCCTCGATGAGGTTGCCCCCATACCACCTTTCCAAGATGGCGCACTAGGCCAACTATGCGATCTCTCCGCAGCACATTTACCATAGCAATTTTTTGTCTAAAACCCAAGTAGCAGAAGATTTGTAGTGCTTGTTCGACAGAGGCCAAAAATACTACATTACTTGCTTGCGGATTTTGCAAAATACATCGTAAACTAAAACAAGCGATGCCAATCATTAGTCTAAAAGAAGTCAGCAAATTGTATGGCTTCGGCGATGCCACTACAGTGGCGCTCGACGAAGTTAGTTTAGATATTGATGCCGGTGAGTTTGTGGCGATAATGGGTCCAAGTGGCTCGGGCAAATCAACACTGCTTAATATTATTGGTCTGCTCGACCGGCCAACACACGGAAATTATCAACTTGGCGGACGTAATGTAGAAAAGCTACGAGCGAACCAGCGTGCCAAAGCCAGAAGAGATAAAATTGGCTTTGTGTTTCAGGCGTTTAATCTACTTCCAAAACTGTCGGTCATCGATAATGTTGCACTGCCCCTTGCCTACAAGGGCATGACCCAAACAAAGCGGTACAGAAAAGCATCTGCCGTTCTCGAACGTGTTGGTTTGTCTGACCGTGAATATTTTTTGCCTAAAGCGCTCAGCGGTGGTCAAGTACAACGCGTTGCTATCGCACGCGCACTAGTAAATGATCCAAATATTATTATTGCCGATGAGCCTACGGGAAACCTTGACAGTGGTAGCAGCCTAGTGGTTATGGAATTATTGAGTGAATTACACAAAACGGGAAACACTATTCTGATGGTTACGCATAACCCAGAACTTACCAGGTATGCAGACCGCGTAGTCTTTATGCAAGACGGTACAGTATTGCAAGATGTACAAACTCCTGTTGGTGAGGTGCCACGCTTGGCTCGAAAAACTATGATTTTTCGTTATCACAATACCGAGGAAGACGATCTAGCAGGTGTGTCGGCACTAATGGGGGCGATTCCGCAAAAAAATAGTAAACGAAAAAATGGCACAAAAAAGCGCCGCGCAAAAACCACCGTTCGCTCAAAAAGGAGTAAGAAAAGCTGATGTTTGGCGGAAACTTAAAAATGGCTATAGCTACACTACGTGCATCTAAATGGCGCAGTTTATTAACCATGTTTGGCATTATCGTTGGTGTAGTCTCGGTAGTTACGACGGTGAGTCTTGGCGAAGGCGTGAAGCGTCAGGTGCTTGGTCAGATTAATCGGCTTGGCAGTGATCTTATTACAGTGCGACCCGGTAATTTGGTTACAAGGGACGACAAAGGAACAATTACGAGCGTGAATGCCATCGGAACGTATGGTTTTGGTACAGGCAGCCTTAATGATCAAGATATTGCAACCGTTCAGCAAACCAAATACATAAAACAAAGTTCGCCAATAGGACTACTAAATTCTGGTCTAAAGAGTGGTGATGCTAGTTATGGCGAAGGTTTTGTCTTGGGCGTTAACCAACATATGCCGGATCTACTTCAGCAAAAGGTTGAGTTTGGTAGTTTCTATCAAGACAGCGACCAAAACAAACAAATTGCGGTTATAGGTAAGCGCGTTGCAGAGAAACTGTTTAACGAGAATGTGCCAATCGGGCAGTCGTTTGAAATTAGAGGGCAAGAATATGTGGTGCGTGGCGTGTTCGAAGAGTTTAATGGTAGCACGCTCAGTACGGGCGTTGATTTAAACAAAGCTGTCTTCGTGCCTTTCGATGGCATAAAAGAACAAGTCGGCAATTCATTGCAAGTGGTGCAGATTATTGCCCGGCCCGAAAAATCTAGTCAAACTAATGACGTAATACGTGAGTTGAATCAGAGTTTTACTACCACTCACAACGGCCAGCAAGACGTAACGATATTAAGGCAAGACGAAAATCTCACTGTTACTAACACCCTTCTTAATATTCTTACGAGTTTTATAGCAGGTATTGCGGCGATCTCTCTACTTGTTGGTGGGATTGGCATAATGAATATCATGCTGGTATCAATTAGTGAACGAACGCACGAAATCGGCATTCGCAAGGCTGTAGGAGCAACAAACCGTCAAATCAGTAGACAGTTTTTACTTGAGGCGGCAGTGTTGAGCTTTGTGGGCGGTGTTCTTGGTGTCTTGCTTGCTCTGTTAACAAACTTTATTATCCGTATCAGTACAAATTTGCGGCCGGTAGTGGCCTGGCAAGTGGTATTACTCGCTGTTGCAGTTGCATGGCTGGTGGGAATTGTCTTTGGTATTATCCCTGCTATACAGGCGGCACGTAAAGATCCAATTGACGCGCTGCGTTACGAATAAGTATTAAGCAAACAAAGAGAATAGTGCAGCAATACCTGCGAGCGACATAATACCGGTAATTAACCAACCAAATGTTTTGGCAACTGGCCCATTAACCCATTCGCCCATCACTTTTTTGTTGCTACTTATGATGACAATAAGTGCAAGAATAAGGGGTGCCACAATACCATTCGCAACCGCAGAGTAGATAAGCGCTTTAATGGGGTCGAGTCCTATAAAGTTCATGCCGAGCCCAATAAGCATTGAGATAATGATCACACCGTAAAAAGCGTAGGCTTGCTTAAGCTTGCTGTTGAGTCCGCCTTTCCAACCCAGTGATTCTGCTAAAGCGTATGAGCTAGAACCCGCTAACACTGGAATGGCGAGCATACCCGTACCAATGATACCAACAGCAAAGAGTACAAATGTTGCGTCACCGGCGAATGGTCGAAGTGCTTCTGCTGCCTGAGCAGCACTCGTAATTTCTGTAATGCCGTTCTTGAAAAGTACAGCGCCACACGCTGCGATAATGAAGAACATAACGATGTTACTGAGGAGCATGCCTGACCATACGTCAATGCGCATATCTTTTACTTCTTGTTTGCTGGCACCTTTTCTTGATACTATCGACGTTTTGCCTGCTGCCACCTGCTCTTCGATTTCCTGTGAAGTTTGCCAGAAGAACAAATATGGAGAAATGGTCGTACCTAAAATTGCACAGACGAGCAGTATCTGATCTTTCGAGAATGTTAACTGTGGTATAACTGCATTGCGCCCAACTTCTGCCCAATTGAGTTTGGCGAGAATAGCTGAAAATATGTAAGCCAATAGAACCATAGCGAGCCATTTTAAATATTTCGCATACTTAGCGTACGGTGTAAATATTTGCAATAGTAAGCTCACGCCAGCAAAGCCAACGACGAGCCATGTGAAGTTCATCGATGGTCTGAGCAGCTGCGCCCCCTTTGCCATCGCACCGAGGTCGGCGCCAATGTTGAATGAATTTGCGGCAAACAATAGCAGTGTGCAGATGTGCAAAATCTTTTTTGAAAAGTATACACGTATATTGCCAGCGAGGCCGCGGCCTGTCACAAGACCAATGCGTGCACACATCTCTTGCACGATAGACATCAACGGAAAGGTGAATAAAGAAAGCCACAATAAGCCAAATCCGTATTGCGCCCCCGTTTGTGAGTATGTAGCGATACCAGACGGGTCATCGTCTGAAGCTCCGGTTGTAAGTCCCGGGCCAAGCATGTGCCAATAGTCGCCTGTTTTTTTGACGGTTTTTTTGACGGTTTCTGTTGGGAGGGCTTGCGCTATCCTCTCCCCTGTCTCGACTGTTTTTTCTAGTACGTGCGCAGGTGCCTCGACGGTCTTGGTTAGAAAATCTTTATCTTTGCTTGCCATGGTTATGCTTACTATAATACACCCAATACCCAAAAAACTAGCTTTTCAATCGGGGCGCATGCTTGCATACTAGGGTGATGACATTTGTTCTATTACTGCTCATAACCATATTATTAGTCGCTGCAGTAATTGCGGGGTTTTCTGGAGCCCCGTGGGTTCCGGCTCGTCAAAAGGATGTAGATGCACTTTTGCATGTCCTTGGTGATATTAAAGGTAAACGTGTAGTTGAGCTTGGATGTGGTGATGGGCGCTTGGTGTTGGCGGCGGCTCGGGCTGGGTCAATAGTTACTGGCTATGAAATCAATCCGCTATTATATTTGGTTGCAAAGTTACGCTGCCTGTCCTTCAAAAATGCAACGATAAAAATGCAGAATTTCTGGCACGTTGATTTGTCGAAAATGGATATTGTGATTGCATTTCTTGTGCCGCGCACCATGCCTCAAATTACACAAAAGGTAGATAAAGAGTTAACGAAAGGGGCTATATTTGCTTCTTACGTATTTCCGATTGTAGACCGTGATTACTCTAAGCACACCGCTTCTTGGTATTTGTATTATATAAAATAACCTGTTATTTCGTGGGTTCCTCACGTATACTAAGACGTAAGCAACATAAGGAACCTCTATGATACGAATATTCCATAGTAGCGTAAAGGCGCCCAATCTCGTTGAACTGTCGGAATTTACCGATGGGGCATGGCTTCATGTAGAGGCGCCAACGACCGATGAGCTTGAATCTTTGGCCCAGAAGTATCACCTCGAGCTAGACTTATTGGTCGACGGCATTGACCCTAACGAATCGCCGCGTATTGAACGTGAAGAAGAAGTAACATATATCTATACGCGCTACTGTCTTCCCGAAGCAGAAAAAATGACAACCAGTCCTCTGCTTATAGTTATGGGCAAGGGTTTTGTAATGACGGTTTGCCGACGGCCGTTTACCAGTATGGAAGTTTTGCTCAATGGTCCACTCATGATTGTTACGAGTAAAAAAGCTCAACTTGTTTTGCAGATTTTAAGTGAGATTAATAATGGTTTCAAGCATCGTATTAATCATGCAAGTAAACGTATCTGGAACATACGATCGCAGCTCAAGAAAGACCAAATTGCCAACGAAGATTTTGTTGCCTTTATCGATATCGAAGAAGACCTCAATGACTTTCTGCTTGTACTCGAACCTATGGATGGGGTGCTAAATAACTTGCTCGGCGGCAAATACATGCGTTTGTACGAGGAGGACCGCGACCTGATTGAAGATATCTCGCTCGGAACCCAAGAGCTTACCCAGCTTGCCCAGAGCCGCGTGAAAACACTGCGTAATATTCGTGAGGCATACGCTACAATCACCGCCAACAACCTTAACCGTATCTTCAAACTCATGACCAGTATCACAATTTTGATGGGTATATTTACCCTCATTACCGGCGTCTACAGCATGAATATTAGCCTACCTGCCGCGCACAACCCGAATGCGTTTTGGATTATCTTGGGTATCACCGCGCTCTTTATTGGCAGTGCTACAGTATTCTTTAAACGAAAGAAGTGGTTTTAGCTCTTTCTCAGCTAGGTGTGCTACCATTTGTATATGAGAGAGGTAGCCCGAGCGAGTAAAAAATTTTTCGTCGCCGTCGCAGGCATGACCATACTCGGTATTGGCGTACTGCTGCTTGCATTGCCAGGGCCAGGACTACTGGTGATTATTCTTGGTCTTATTGTTCTAGCAAGCGAGTTTGCATGGGCTCAGGGTGCGCTCGATAAAGCTCGGGCGAAATATCAGCAAACAAAAGAAAAGATTAAACAAAGAACCTCCGAGTAACCGGGGGGTTCTTTGCTAAAAGTGTGACAGTATTTAGGTTATATTAGCTCATTCGTGAACGAAGCTGTGCGACGCGCACCGCGAGAGCACCGATGCCAATTGCCAAGGCACTGATACCGAGTATCTCGCCATTGTTGGCGCCCGTTTCTGCAAGCATAGTTGGTGTCTCAGGCTGGGCAACAGTAGTGGTAGTGTTTTCGACGTTAATTGACGGAATATGATACGCCTCTTCACTCGTCGTAGTGGTATCTACAGTACTTGTAGTAGTCGTATCCTTGAATACGGTTGTAGTGGTAGTTTCTTTGTTAGGTTTTTCGGTAGTCGAAGTTGTTTTAGGAACTTCAGTAGTAGTGGTTTTGGGTGTTTCGGTTGTAGTAGTCGTATCCTTGAATACGGTTGTAGTGGTAGTTTCTTTGTTAGGTTTTTCGGTAGTCGAAGTTGTTTTAGGAACTTCAGTAGTAGTGGTTTTGGGTGGGTTTACACTTATTGTTGTCGTGGTTTTTTCTGGACAGTTTGGGTCCTTTTTGTAGTGGTTATTATTGCCACCTTCAAATGTAAAGCTAAATGCTTCCATGCGTGTTCTCCTTCTTGTGAGCATTGTGCTCCGAGTAGAGTTAATTAATAGTCGTGGGTTCGCTACTGGCTCCCTGTAATCCAAGCGACCAAATGAAGATTACAATTCAACGCTGACAATAATTACATTGTCAAAGATATATTACACTAAAAAATCAAAAAAGTCAATAACGACGCTTGCTTGTACTTGTATTCTTGCACGTACAGTCTTGCATAAAAAAGAGCGTTTAAAGGCTCTTTTTTTATGTAGTGCTACTCCAATCTTTTGTCAGCGATTCGTAACAGTCTACGCAGAGATGGAATTTGTGAACCATGCTTTGTTCGTCTGGTGGACTGAGCAGTATCGCTCCAAAATCGGATAGTTCATTTTTGCACTTGTCGCAAATTGGTCGTATTGCCATAGCATCAGTATAACTAAAGTTGTAGCGCCTGCAATGGTTTGAATTTTCAGTGCTTCACTGCCACTTCGAATTCCTATGTTTGCTTTAAAGTATTCGTCTTTACTTTTCCCAAGTGAAGTCTTTGTGGCCAAAATGCCCCCACTGGGCTGTTTTTTCGAACTGAGGTTTTTGTAGGTCGAGCCATTTAACAATGCCACGAGGCGATAAGTCGTAGCCTTCGACAACTTTTTGCACGCCGTCTACAACCACGGTTGCTTCCAGTGGCTGGTCGTAGCCAATTGCATAAGCTAAGTAGCAATATACTTCTTTGGCATTCTCTTTTTGTAAGTAGTCTATAGCTATTTTTCGCGCTGCATAGGCGGCAGAGCGGTCTACCTTGCTTGAGTCTTTGCCGCTAAAGCAGCCACCACCAATTGGGACGCTTGGGCCGTAGTTGTCTACAACCAGCTTGCGCCCGGTTAGGCCGGTGTCGGCTTCAAAGCCACCAATCTGCCAGTCACCCGCGGGGTTGATGTGTAAGCGAATTTCGTCGGTTGTTTTTGCAAGGGGTTCGCTTCTTAGCCATTCTCGAACACGAGCTTCAAGTTCGGCCTGCGGTGCGTTCTGAAAACTCGCTACTGCCGATTCAATAACCCCATCTTTCAGCGTTACTTGAGTTTTACCGTCGAAAGGCCATTTTTCGAAAATATATTGGTTGAGTTTGCGGCTTAGTACTACTTCGAGTGGTAATAGCTCGGGTGTGTCGTTGCAAGCATAGCCAACCATAATGCCTTGGTCGCCTGCTCCACCCGTATCAACGCCCTGCGCAATCTCGGGGCTTTGCTTTACGAGCCGAACCTCTAGCTCTACATCGCCCGCAATGCGTTGTACAATTGGTGCAACATCGGGGTGGCCCGTGCTAGTAACTTCGCCCACTACAAATACCTTGCCGTGGCCGCCAACGGTTTCAACAGCTACACGGGCTTTGGGGTCTTGTACTAAATATGCATCCAAAATAGCGTCGGAAATTTGGTCGCAGAGTTTGTCGGGGTGCTTGGGCGAAACACTCTCGGCGGTTTTATAGGTTGTTTGTGCAGACATAAAAAAACTCCTTTCTGTCTACACCGCTGGGTCGAGTCAGAAGGAGCATGCCTTGCGATATCTTCCCCTTGCGGGCTGAACGTAGCACCGTACCACGAATGGTTGGTTGCTGGTGGGTCGACGGGTCAGATCCCTCGCCACACTCTTGATACTTAAATTGTTAATGCCTACCTATGGTAGCATTGTTCTGCGCGTCAGCAAAATTATTCGAAGTTAAAGAATGCTTCGGCTTGTTGTGCGAGCTGGTCACGGATTTCGCTCATTCTGTAGCCGAGATCAAGTTTTACTGTTTGACTATTACTATCAAGGAGAACTGAACCTAACTCATTTTTTAGGGTATTGTGGCCAATTGCAAGAACGGTGTCGTCGGGACGCTTAAGGAATATGCCGGTGCCGCATTCAATCTGTGGTTCTCTGTCTGTGCTACGCGTGACGATACGAGAGACCGCTCCGTTAGCCCAAGACGGCTCATAATCGTATGCAGTGAGTTTTCCATAACCACCAACAAAAATTTCTTCGACGGGATGAGACTCTGATTGCTTGCCTTTGTTAAAGGTTGCAACAAGAAGTCTACCAAGAGTGTGCTGAGCCCTCAAAGTGTCGGTTGCGGGTGTAAAGTAGCCTGCTAACACATCTGCAAAGCGTGGATCTACCAGTAAGACCTTTTGTGAACGATCGTCAGTTGTCGGTCGGTATGCATCAAACTCGGGGGAATTCATGATAGTTAATTATAGCACAAAATAGTTAAAACGTCTATTCTATAACTTAATCTGTAGCTTGTTGCTGTTGGTATGTCTGGTACTGGCGGTATGCAGCTTTTGCTCTGCGTAAATCTGCTGCTTTTTCTACTGGCATTACCATGCCCGCTAAAGAAAGGCTTCCAAGAAAATAGCCTTGCATTAGTTCGCCAAATTGCGCGCCTGGTTTGTTATGAAACAGCTCGCGCGCCCATTGCCAATGCTCGTCGAAATTTACACCAAAGTGGCGAATCCAGAACCCGCCACCAATTACAGAACCCGCAAGTGCAAGGCAGCCCATGCAGCCAGTACTGTGCTCTGCTAATGTGTTATCTACTTTTTCGGTTCCGTATTCTTCAATAATCTTTTGGCCACCACCACTTAGTTCGTATCGGTCGATTCCATCTTCGCCCGGTTTTGTTACAAGTAATTTTGCATCGTATGCAAGCTTAGTCGATATATCTTGGCCGATGACGTCAATCATTTCATTTGGCAAACGTTTTAAGTAGGGACCAAACGGTATGCCGTTGCGGTGAGTGCCGTAATGTTCTGACTCTGGTGGGCTGTACAATGTGCTGACAATGCGCGATGCAACAACCGCATAGCCAACTCTGCGGCATAGCTGGCTATCTTCATAGTACGGGTTTATGTTGCCGGCAAGGGGGTGTTTGCGTACTGCTTCGAGTATGGTGCCATCGAACACGGCGGTAATTTGGTCGATTGGCTGAGCTTTTTCAAAATCCACTGCGTATACCTAATTTATTGCTTGCCCAATTGTATCAATCCCCTGCCCGATAACCAAAAGCACGTCGTTCAGGTGAGTTTGGTGTATTTGAGGTTTTTGCCTTTGGCTTTCTCGACGGGGTATTTTTGTTCGTTGATACGCATTTTACGCTCGAACTCGGCCGGAATATCTATGTCGAGATCGTGGCACAACAGTAGTGTGCTGTAGAGAACATCCATAAGCTCGTCTGCGACGGCTTGTTTGTTGGTACGTACGTGCTCTTCGATTTGCTGAGGCGTCTTCCACTTAAACTCGTCAAGCAGCTCGGCAGCCTCGCAGATGATGGATATAGCAGTGTCTTTGGGGTTATGGAATTGTTTCCAGTCGCGCTCGTCGCGGAAGCCTACTATACGTGCCTGCAGTTTTTTGATGTCGCTCATAACCACAGTATAACCCAGCGACCAAAACTGCTGTATAGTGTAGGCATGACCGAGCGTTGGATTGGTGAGATAGATAACGTTTTTGACGACGGTGACTTTAATGCAACCGTTGGCCCAACATTTGATGAACGACCTTGGGTAGTACAGGTGCCGTCACGAAATGTTACTGAAACAGAACGCTCAAAGATTGTTCCTTGCAGGCGATTTTATTGTGATATCGAATTTGTGGATGAAGTGCTTCGTACCGTACGCGGCATAGAGTTTATTGAACCAGATTCGTTACCGTCTAGCACAGTCTAGCTCTTCTATTGGCGGTTTTTGCGGCGCTTGGTTGGGAGTAGTTTGCGAAGCTTGCTTCTGAACAAGAAAGCCGTGCCAGCAATGGCCAAGGCTGCGAGGACTACGATGAGTACAAGCGGTAGTGAGTCCTCTTCTTTTGAGGTTTCTTCGATTTTAGCAGGCTGAGCTGTGTCGGCTGTTGTTGTGGTGTTGCTGGTGGTTGTGGATGTGTCTGAGCTGGTTGACGTAGATGGTGTGTTTGCAGTAGGCGTAGTGGTAGTAGCCTTCTTGGCAGTGGAACTGCTGTTTGATGACGGGCTGCTGGTAGTAGATTTGACGATTGGGTTGATGATAATTTTGCTAGCAACTGGCGTGGAACCTATCGGGCAGTCGTTTACAAACACAGGGTCAGTGTAGTTAATGGGTACTGGTGTGATGGTAATTGTTTGCTGACTGGTAACAGTGCCAAGCGAAAATGTCTTGATGTAGTTTGTCGAGCCACGACTACCTGGACCGATTTCTCCAGAAATGCCTGCCCCGCTGACTGTTTGCGATACCACGGGGTCTTGATTGCTAATCGTTATGTTAGATGAGGCATCGGATTCAACCGATAGCGTAACGGTTTGAGCACTATTAACGACACTTTTACAGTCGGTGTTGGCGTCGATAATTGCCGTAAGGCTAGTCGCATGCACCTGTGGCGTATTTCCGGCAATTAGAGCAATAAGGAGTGTAAGGGTCAGTAGTTTTTCATGTTTTTGTGTCCTTAATTATGCTGCAATTGTAGCATAATCGAACATCTGTAAACTAGCGCTCGGTGTTTACTTGGCTGGCTTAGTGATGCCACCGTAGTGGTATATATCGCGGTTAGATACCACGACTTCCTTGCGTGGTAAGCCTTCGCATGGGTCGGTGGGTTTTGCGGCAGGCGCATGTGGTTTGTCGGCTGGGCCGTCGTCGCAGCTTTTAATAACTACACCGGCGCCAACGAGTACGATTGGTGCAAGGATCCACGGCAAGAAGCGTCGCTTCTTTTTCTCGGGTTTCTCTGTTGGCTCTTCGACTGGCTCTTCTGATTCTTCGATTGGTTCTGGACCTGCTTGGTCTGCAGGAAGTGGTTCGTCGTCTCCTTCACTGTCGTCTGGTTCTCCGTCTACGCCACCAGCACCTGAGCCTGTTCCGCCACCTACTCCTGCTCTGCTGCCGGCCGTTGAAGCATTACGTCGAATTTCCGAGATGTTACGCATAAACAAGAAACCACCAGCAGCAATAGTGCCGAAAGTTACACCACCAATAACTATTGGAAGCGCGTATGGCACCGTAGCCTCAAAAGATTCTACTTCGGTACGGTGCTCGGTTACAGTTTTAATAGCAACAATACATACTTCTTCTTCCGTTGGTTTGCTACCTGGTTCGCCCTCTATGGTACGCGTTGCAACAATGGTTTGAATAGTGCCGCGTTGACTATCGAGGAGTATATCGAACAAAGCAGCAACGGTAGGTGGTAGCTGATTTCTATCATCGTTGTAAGCTTTTACGAGTGCCTCGGCGTTTGCATAGCCAAACTGGTCTGCAAGACCTTGAATAATGTGTACCTGGTTATCTTTTAAAAAACCTTCGCGGCCGGGGACTGCTACAACCGCAATGTCCTCTAGCTTATTGGCCGCTTTGGTTTTTTCGATAGTGTCAATAACTGCGTCACGGCGGGTGTCGGCTAGTTCTATGTTCTTGGTACTTGGCGTTTGTAAGCCGGCGCTGCCGTCTGTGCTGTCGTCTTCTGCCGAGCTCAAGCCCTGTACTTCTATAGATACGCTATCCCAACCGTGCGTCTTGAGAGTAATGGCGGTTTTAAGCATTGCTTCGGCATCTTCTTGGCTAAATTCGCGTGCAACTGCATCCTCTGCAAACTCACGCGCATAGGGGCTTTTTACATCTGTAATGCGTGTAATCTGCTCTGTTTCGTCTGCTGTTGGCTCGCTGCCATCAATCGTAGTTGACTGTACATAAGGTTCGCCAGCTGGTTCGCGAGAAATAATACGAGATGTTTTAACTTTTTCTGCAAAGGGGTTGAGGTCGCCTATCTCTACACGTGGTCCATGGCCTTCGTGCTCTGGCGTGTACTCAATATATAGGTGTAATAGTGCGCTTGCAGCAACGGTAGCCGCAAGTGTTCCGCGGAATATACGGTCGCCGAGAGCTTGCGTTTCGGGGTTACGTGACATAATATGCTTATTTTAGCATAATAAGAATAAAAAAGCAATACTTTATTGCTCTGTTGGAGCTGTGTCAACAGATACGATACTGTCTTGATAGATACTAACTGAAAGAGTTGTTGTTCGATCAACCTTATCCCAAAGATCACGGTCAACCTCTTGGCGTCCGGTAATTTGTTTTGGTTTGCTGTCTGGGTCGTCTGGATCTGCTGGTTTTGTGGCAGTTATCCATAAGAAATAGCGTGTCGTTCGGTTGGCGACTGCGTCTTTTGGTGCACGGGCTTCGCAGCCAGTGTTGCGAGAAGGTGGCGCCTTGAATTCGCGTCTTGGAAAAACAGTCGGACATTCAAGAACAGTCACCTCTTCATCGAGCGTGTAGTCGTATTCTGTTCTGTACTCTGCCTCGCAGTGCGAAGTTTCATCAGATAGGCATGTCGACCAAAAGCATTCGGTGTCGTCTATGCTTATGTCGAACGGACCATCTGTTACTTCTTTGCATCCGTCAAACTCGCGATGAGTGCGCACATGATAGGCGTTGAATGGCAGGTATGTTTCGTTCTGGTGCTCTACTGGCCTCGTAGCGGTAAATTCAGTTTCGATGCCTTGCGAAAAGCCAACCGCATGCCCTTCTACGCTTATTTCTGATTCCCCACATCCACCCGCAATCAGTGAAGCGCTTAGGCCTGTTGCGGCGGCAATGGTGCGTAGTTTGTTCATTAAAACAAAGATTACAATATTACGAATAATAAGTAAATATTGCTCGTTTGACCAAAGCGCTATATATCAGATAAGATAAAGCAATATGGCAACACTTAAAGACTACCGCGACGAGCGACTCCGCAAACTAGGCGAACTGAAAGAACTCGGCATAAATCCCTACCCTGCAAAAGCCACGCGTACGTACACCAACCAAACCATTGTCGACGACTTTAAAAGGCTTGAAGGTCAGTCGGCCACTGTTGTGGGGCGAATTGTAAACATTCGTAAGTTTGGCAAAATTGCATTTATTGTATTGCGTGATGCCACGGGTAGCCTGCAATTGTTTTTGAAAGAAGGCGTGGTTACTGACCTCGATGCAAATAAAGGAACACTTGGTATAGATCAGTTGCCGTTGCTCGACAGTGGTGATTTTATTCAAGCAAGTGGTACGGTTATAAAAACCCAAACGGGAGAAATATCGGTCGAAGTACAAGAACTTCGCTTGCTAACCAAAGCACTGCGCCCCCTGCCAAGCGTGCAAGATGGCTTTACGAATAAGGAAGAACGTCTGCGCAGACGCTATGTTGATACCAATGTGAACGTAGATGTCTACGAGCGATTTTTACGCCGAAGCGCCTTCTGGCAAGCAACCAGACAGTGTCTTATCGACGAAGGTTTTGTCGAGATTAATATTCCTGTACTTGAAACCACCACTGGCGGAGCCGATGCCAACCCGTTTGTAACGCATATGGATGCGCTCAATCAAGATTTTTACCTGCGCATTAGCCACGAATTGCCACTTAAGCGATTGCTTGTAGGTGGCTACGAAAAGGTATTCGATATTGGCCCACGCTTCCGTAACGAAAACTATAGCGACGAGCATTTACCAGAGCACGTTGCTATGGAGTGGTACTGGGCATATGCCGACTGGGAAATGGGTATGCAGTTTACGCAAAAGTTGGTTCGGACTGTAGCCGACAAGACCTGGGGTAGTCGTACCTTTACGCTGGCAAATGGCATGAAGGTAGATCTAGGCAAAGACGGCGAAGATTGGCCACGGATTAGCTTTGTTGACACCATTAAAGAAAAGTACGGGCTCGATGTATTTGCCTGTACACTTGATGAAGTAAAAGCACAGCTGAAAAAACACAATCTGGAAGTAGAAAAAAGCGAAAACCGCTCGCGTGGAATCGATAAGCTCTGGAAAAAAGTCCGCACCACTATAGCGGGGCCGGCATTCTTGGTCGACATCCCTACATTCTTGCAGCCCCTTGCAAAAACCCAAGCAGATAACCCAGAGTTAACCGAGCAGTTTAATCTGCTACTTGGTGGCAGTGAGTTATGCAAGGCGTATTCTGAGCTGAACGACCCAATTGACCAGTTGAACAGATTTAAAGAACAGCAAGCCATGCGCGATGCGGGCGACGACGAAGCCATGATGATGGATATCGACTTTGTTGAGGCGCTCGAATATGCTATGCCGCCTGCCTGTGGTTTTGGGTATTCAGAGCGACTATTTTGGTATCTCGAAGGTGTTACTGCGCGCGAAGGTGTGGTCTTTCCGCAATTGCGCCGCGAAATAGACGAAGTTACCAAAACTATTTATCCTGAACTGTACGGCGAAAAAAAAGCTGCAACGAAGGAATCCTAAACCGTTTTTGTTTAACAGTGCCTGCTAGGCGTACTATGTAGCTATGAGCACTTACGATACCTATCATCCGTGCGAAGCATTAAAAAACCCCAATGCATACTATGAGCGTGCTTTTCGGAATTATCCGCGGCCATGGTTGGTGCCCATTGTTGGCAACGCAGCATTAATGTTGACGCGTCCTGATGTGCGTTTTTCTCAGCTTGAATACGATTGTGACACGTATTTCGAGCAGATTCCTGATGATATACCGCTTATTATGGCGTTCTCCCACCGTGGTAAACGCCAACTACACGACCCCGCTGCTGGCATTGCAGCAGTGTATGCACTCGACCCAATGCGCGACCGCATACCAGGTATGAGACCATGGGCGGCCGTAACGTATATGACCGATAAAAAGCTCGGCCCCATTATCGTTCGGCATGGTGGTGTGTCGGTTATTCGTAGCGGCGACTATGCAAAGTTTGGTCTGAACCCGAGCGAAGAAGACCGAGAAATGGTGACTGAAGCGCTCATTGACCACACGGCCGAATATCTTGACCGAACTGGTGGAACGGTTCCGATATTCCCTGCCGGCACCAAAGGTGCCGAGCAAATGCGAGCGGGTGTAGGTATGGTTATGGAGCGACTTGAAGACGCAGTTGCGGTACCGGTTGCCATAGCCTCTGCTAATGAAGATTCCGGACAGATTCCGAAAGATTTACGGCTGTGTTTCGGTGAGCCTATCTACTGCGAATCTGGTACTAAAGCCGATGAATACGTTGCGAGTTTGCAAAGCTCTATGGATGTAGCAAGCTCAGTTGCACGCGCATAATTATTTTCATGCTACACTAGCAGTATGGCAAAAGAAGAACGAAACTTTATAAAAATTAACAAACGTGATGGCTCTGTCGGTGGTGCCATGTTCTTGTCGTTTGTTGGTGCGGCAGTTTATTTTGTAAATCAGGTCGACGGGTTTTGGAATATTATCGTAGCGCTCCTTAAAGCAGCAGTCTGGCCCGCAATTTTGGTTTATAACATCTTGCAGTCGTTTACTGCATAGAATATTCCTCGATGGAGAGCGTATACTAGTAGTGGAGGATTATTGTTATGACGAAACAATGTCAAAGTTGCGGTATGCCACTAAAAACCAAAAAAGCTGGTGATTGCCGTGGTACAGAAAAAGACGGTTCAAAGAGCGAGAAATGGTGCAAGCTCTGTTATAAAAACGGTTCGTTTATAGGACCGGATTGTACCTTGGATGAAATGAAAGGCATTGTTGATAATGCCCTCAAAGAACAAGGCAGTGGACGAATCATGCGCTGGATGGCACAGAAGCAGCTCCCCCGATTAGAGCGATGGAGAGGCCGGTAGTCATGGATGGATCGATAACAGCAGGTACGGTGCACCAAGTTCCGGCCGATCTAAAGCAAGCCTTGCTTGCTGATAAAAAGTCTTTAGAACTGTGGGAAACACTTACACCACTTGGAAGGAATGAGTTTATTTGCTGGACCATAACCACCAAAAAACCCGAAACCCGAGCTAATCATATCAGGCGTATTGTCACCGAGGTAAAACAAGGTAAACGTCGTCCGTGTTGTTGGGCAGGTTGTCCACACCGCAATAAATAACAGATTGCCTGTTACAATGTAGTCATGAAGAAGAATGTAATTATTGTAGTCTTGGTTATAGTAGTATGCGTGCTTGGATATGGTATTTACACAAACAAAACAACAAGCGACACACAGACTACGGCGACCAGTGATACCAGCACAAGTACTGGCAAGGCTATTGATCTTGCCAACACGCAGCTCACGCAATTGAATAAAGATATATTAGATAACAAAAACATAACAAAACTAGATGTGAGTAACAATAGACTGACTGGTGCTCTACCTGCCGAACTACGTAAGCTAGTTAATCTCGAGATCTTGGATGCTTCGGATAACTTAATGACTGGCATCCCAGCAGAGATTGGGCAGTTAAGAAAGTTACGTGTGGCAAATTTTGCCAACAATAACATATCGGGTTTACCTTACGAGCTAGGCAACCTGAGTAACCTAGAAACACTCGACTTGCGTGGTAATCCGAACATATCTAAGTTTGACATTGATAAAATTCAGCCTAAAATTCCTCGTTGCAAAATTTTAGCAGATTAGTCAGTTGTCTCTAGAATTTATTAACCTCTATTTTGTGCATTTGCATTAGCTTCTTGAACGCACCTGGCTTCTTCATAAGTTCGCCCATGTTTGCAGGTACGATCTGCCAGCTGAGACCGTATTTGTCTTTGCACCAACCACACTGCTCTGATTCTGGCACAGCAGAAAGTTTGCCCCAAAAGTAGTCTATTTCTGCTTGATCTTTGCATGAAACAGAAAATGAAACGGCTTCGGTGAACTTAAATTCTGGTCCCGCGTTGATGGCTACAAAAGCCATGTCTTCCAGTTCGAACTCTATCGTCAAAACCTTGCCAGCTAGATTTTTCTGAAAGTCAGCCAGGCCTTCATCGCTGTTTTGTGGATAGTACTCGGTCGAGATAATTTTGCTGTTTGGAAAAACTGATACGTAATAATCTACAGCTTCTTTTGCGTTGCCATTAAACCATAAGTTTGGAACAATCTTTGCTTGCATACTACTCCTTTTTCGTAATGTAATATAATAACTATTCTTCCCAAGGGGTGGCGAGCTGTAGATAATTGCCTTCTGGGTCTGCAACAGTTGCCTGCCAGAACTGAGTGTTCTCAGGGTCGGGGTGGTATGGCTTCGCAACTTCAGTGCCACCAGCTTCTATAAGCTTTTCATATGCAGCTTCGACATCCTTGTCTTCGAGTGCGATCATGATTCGCTCTGGCTGTGTTGCTTTTCCGTGAACTTCGCTGTGGGGGCCAAAGAATAGGTGCCCCGATCCGATATCCCATCCATACCAATCGCCTGGCATAGCCCATTTTGGCTCTCCAAACGCTTTTGTATAAAAAACCGCTAATTTTTTTGCATTTGCTGCACCCATCTGTACGCCATTAAGTTTCATGTGCTCTCCTTGTGTTGAGTATTATAGCGGTACGATAACGTAACACAATGCGAAATATATTACATCGCATACTGCCTTGGTATGGGCTAACTAGTTAGGTAGCTTCCAAAAGGACGTACATAGTGACAGGTGTACCCGTCGGGGTTGTTTTGTAGGTAATCTTGATGGTATGTTTCGGCTGGCCAAAATTTGGTAAATGGCTCTAGTGTGGTGGCCACAGGCTCTTTCCAATTACCAGAAGCGTTGACTAGGTCGATCATTTCTTTTGCATCTGCTAGCTCTTCCGCGTTTTGGTAAAAAACGGCTGACCGATAGGCATCGCCAATATCATTTCCTTGGCGATTGAGGGTGGTAGGATCGTGAGACCTGAAAAAGAAATCGAGGATTTTTAAATATGACGTTTTAGTATCGTCATAGGTTATTTCAAGTCCTTCTGCATGCCCCGGATGATTTTCATAGGTTGGATTATTGTTTTTGCCACCTGTGTAACCAACTTCGGTATCAATAATGCCGGGTTGCTTTCGCACTAAATCTTCTAACCCCCAAAAACACCCGCCAGCCAGATAGGCTTTCTTAATCATACGTGAGCACCCTGTCTCCTATTTAGTTCTAATGGTGGTTTGCTTTAACTAATCTCGAGCGCTATTGTAGCATATGCGCGTTGATAAGTCTGGCTATAGGCCTTCTTGGTGTCCGGGCATATTGATTTTGCCGCCCTCCATTCGGGAAATAAAAGCGACTATACCTGCAGTGCCCCAATGCCAAGATGGATCTTTTGAGTAGTTTTGTTCGCCATCGTTGTCGTTCCAGAATATGACAGACCCATCCTTCCGTGCCATATTTTGAATCCATTGTAGTGCTTCTTTTGCACCTACTTCATACCGTTTGTCGTTGGTCGTTTCTGCTAATTCTTTCAAGAACATGCCAACTCCGGCTGCGCCGTTATTTAGATTTGCATGTATGATTGGATTTTGTGGAGCCTCGTCTTCGTGCCACGAATAGCCATTTTGGTCTTTTACTGCTACCGCGCCGAGCCAGTTTCCTGCACTGCGTGCAATGTCAAGATAATGTTGCTTGCCTGTAACTTTGTACGCCTGTAAGTATACCCAGCCAATTCCGGCGGCACCTTCTTCGAAACCGGTTGCAAGCTGTGAGTCGTCGCCACCTTGTGGGTCTAGGGTAAGTTTCCATGCCGTTTGATCGGCGTTCTTTACCATGGGGCCATTATCTTTATCTTCTAGCCAGCTAAACAATTCATCTGCTTTTTGTAAATATGTTTTATCACCGAATGTTTTGTAGAGCTTTAAGTACATAAAGGCTGCACCAGCTGCACCAGATAAATACCCTGAATTCATGGTCGTGTCACCGTCTTGTCCGATAACGCCAGTCTCTGGTATGGCTCGTGAATCACCATCATTGTTCCCAAGTTTAGCTCTCGTGATGTCTATATAGCGAAGTGTTCCATCGATATGTTTTTTGCATAACTTTGCGAGCATTGGGTCGCTTGTTTGGAGTCTTTCGTAGAAAAGCGAGAATGTATGCACGAGACCCACCGCACCCATCCCCATACCCATGTTCACGGGTGAATCTGGATCGTTTGCATCCCACTTCCAGCGATAGACTGGCGTGACGTCGTCTCCGACGTTTTTTGCTTGATCGAATGTCCATTGCAGCGAACCAATTGCCACTGCTTTGTACTGAGGGTCTTTTGTTTTTTCGTATAGGTTCCAGAAAAAATCGCCAATGCCAAGGGTGCCATCGTCAAACGATGTATAGTATGATTCCGATACCTCGTTATCGTCTGCAAAATCAGGCCAGTACGGGTTGCCGTTTGCGTCTCGTTTTGCTACGGACGCAAGCCAGCTCGCTGTCGATTTCGCCGCAGACACCCACTTTTGATCTTGGGGAAACTGGTCAGCTAAAACCAAAAAACCCATACCAATGCCTGATGCGCCAACATCTCGATCGGTCTGGAAATGAGGCGACTGGATAGAACTTTGATACCTCCATCCATCTTTTGTCTCGTCGCGCATGTCGATGAGTGATTGACCAGTAAGGGTAAGTAGTTCTGTAGGCGACGCAATTTCGGCAGCTCGGCCAATGGTTGAATGTTCGTTATCTGTCAATTGGGGGTTGCTGTCTGGTTTGAGCGAGCAACCAACAAGACCTGTCGTAAGCAGAGCGCCCACGCCAATGGCGGTCAATAACTGCCTGCGTGAGGGATGAAAATTGTGTGTGGGTGGGGGTGTCTCGGGACCAGACATAGATGAAGATTACAATAACATATTGTCTTAAAAAATTCAATAATAAGTCAGAACTTTTTTACAGTTCTGACTTCGTCTATTCCGGCTTGGCTCAGCATACAGGTCACAGACTAGAACAGAGCAGCTGAGCCGCTCTGTAAGTAGTTGGTTATTGCTCTAGATTTGAGATAAAATCCAGACGCAACCTGCTAGTGAAAGCAGAAAGATACTCAATCCAATTGGAGAGCCCCAGCTAAACCACGAACCCCACGCACGCCAATGTTTGTGCGTTCGTTCGTACCAGTCCATCTGCTCTTCTTTTGGTATTTTTGACATAGTTTCGACTCCTTATTTATTAATAGTGAGCCTCTTTAGATGCGTGTACCAGTAAAATATGTATTCCTAGAGACGAGGATATTTCTTTGTCTGGATTTACCAACATTCAGATTATAGCAAAGAGTTAATATATTCAGCTAGACGTGTAGTTCAGGAATGACCCATTCTTTGTTTTTAGGGTGTGTAAGAAGGTCTGGGTAGTATATGGTCAATTCTTCGCCTGGCTTTATGTTACGGGCTGCAAACAACTGCCATTTATGAGTTGCGATGTTTGGATCTCGATCGTGATTGATATACCAAAAGACCGACATGAGTGCAAAATTTGCAGGAGCCAAAAACTCGCCAGTCTCGAGCAGCGGACAATATTTTAAGTGTGAGTCAGGTATCTCTTCTAATGCTAATCGGCGGTTAGTGTTTTCGTGTTCGGGTATGTATAAACGCGTGCCTTGTTGTATTGTGTCTACGGCAAAACAGCCTACGCCAGTGGTGTCTCTTAGCGACGGGCGTAGCATAAATGCATTTTGTACTGATTCCATTTCAATATTTCATCTCAGCGTCAGTACTTTTGCAAGCTTAAACAAAACAAATCAGTAGCTTTCGCTAATCTATGCACTGCTATTCGCATAGTCTTTGCTTCGGGGAAAGGATGCGCTACGCTAATGCATCATTAGGCAGGTCTACTTTAGTATTGAGTATTATTTCTAATGTGAGTCAGTATTTTCCTGTTAGCGTTTACTGTAGTTATAAGTCTGCTGCGCCAGGAAATTGTTGTTCTATTGCGACATTATAAGCCATAATGACTTCCCAAAGTGGGCTAGATGTCAACGCATAGGTTTTTTCATCATAGCTTCTAGCATCACGAACAAGGCTTACCATTCCAAGGGGTGAACCATTCATTCTGTCTATGGATTCTTTAACTTGGCCGCCGGTCATAATGCTTCGTGGTCTTAATTCTTTGTAACGACCTATAGCTTCACTCACAGTAAACTGGTGAGGCAGCCGAGGAGCAAATCCCTCTCCGTCAAGAGTTATGATTGCGCATGCAACGTCTATGGTTCTTGGACCGCCGAATAATGCTTCGTTGATCTTTTCCCGATTTGTAGTCATAAAACTAAAAATACCACAAAATGTGGTATTTGTAAATGTCTTGGCTCCGAGGAAAGGATGCGCTACGTTTGCACGGACTACGCTTTTCGATGTAAGCATCTGCACGCTTCGTCCTGTACGAACCTTCGACCTTCAAAGTTGATGCTGGCACAAATTTAAGTCGAAGAGCCGTACCCTTCCCAGAAAAATACAAAAACAGCCCACAAAACGTGAACTGCTTTTGTATGGCTCCGGGGAAAGGATTCGAACCTTCGACCTAGTGGTTACACTTGTTCGTTATTTTCATAACGTGTGGACTATATCATCATCCATAAACGGATGTTGGGCGCTGATGAACGATTATTGTTAGGCTCACGTTCTAGTCTCTGAACCTTCCAAACTCCTTTATCCTAAGCTTGGCTTGGCTGCGGATTACCTTATCTTTCGACGTAGGCTTCCCGACAATTCACCCAATTTTCACTACTTAGTTTCCCAAGTAGGCTGCTTATAGCCTGCGTGAATTTCCCGATGACAGTTTGCACACAGAAGCACACATTTGTCTGCCTCTGCTTTATTCTTTTCCCAAGATCTTGTAAGTCCACTAGAGGATATACCAAAATCTTTTTGAGATGCATCTTTGTGGTGAAGATCGAGTGCATTAATACACTCATCGTAACCGCAGATGATGCATGCACCGCCTTTGTAGTCAACAAGCATTTGTCGGACTTTTTGGCGACGCTTAGCCACTGCCTTCTTGAGATATTCAGCGCGATCGGCATAACTTCGTCTATCTGGCATACACATAATTGTATGCCAAAGTGTCGACTACAGCCACCCGCTCTACCGCTGAGCTACCCCGGAATATGCAAATAAGGTTCTTTGCGAAATACGCAACCGCCAAATTATATCTAAAATAACCCCTTATGGCAAGCGGTGCGATTTATGGAAACAGAATAGGCCAATGCATCTGAACACTTGGCGTATACGTATCGGGATTTTTGGCGATATCGGCCGATAGCCATGTCTTGTCGACCCATTTTGTTGCGGCTACGGCATCTTCGAGAACTAGCCTTGGAGAAGGTTCGTTAACATCGCCTGCAAACCATGCAATAAAGCGTTGTTCGCCCTCTTGCCGGGTAATGGGTAGTTTCTTGATAAAGCGAAGACGGATGTTCGTTAAGCCGAGTTCTTCTGCGAGTTCTTTGTAGGCGTTGTCTTCGTATGACTCGCCTTTTGCGACCGTACCTGCAGCAGACGGGCCCCATTTGCCCGGATCTACCGATTTATGAAAAGCGCGCTGAGCAATAAGTACCTTGCCTTCTGGATTTGTTAGCCAAATTGCGCTAACCCGAATACGGTCGGTAGTGGCGAGCGAAGATCGCAGTTTGTATTGAATAATGTTGTCGTGTTCATCTACAACAATTGCTTCTTCGCCTATTTCTTGTGATTGCATACGTTGCAGAGTATAGCGTGGTTACGCTACATTACAAACAAGTAAAGTAGAACTACAACCGCAAGACCAACGGCAGCAGCAATAATAATGGGCTTTTTGCTGTCTTTATTGGCGGATGTGGGTGCTTGTGAAGGCATAGTGCTTGCTTGAGGTGCTTCAGGCGTTGCAGGAGCCGCAGCCATATCTGGCGTTGGTGTATCGGCGGCCGCAGGAGTTGGGGCTTCTACCGGCGCTGGTGCAGCGGTAGGTATTGGGTCTGGATTGGCTGCCGGTGGTGTTACTGGTTGTTCGTTTGGTTGCATATAAGCTCCTTACATAAATATGGTTATGGTTTAATTGTACAACCTTTGTGTGGTTTGGCAAACTTAGCGACTATGGTGTTTTATGGCAGCGTGAATGGCGCGGGTTTCGTCGCGTTTTTTGAGTGATTGGCGTTTGTCATATTGTTTTTTGCCACGGCCGACTGCAATTCGTACTTTTATATAACGACCAGCAGTCAGGATTTGTAACGGGACGATAGATTTTCCTTGTTGCTTAGCTTCGATGAGCTTATCGATTTCGCGTTGCTTGGCGAGCAACTTACGTGTTTGCGTAGATTCACTTTCGCTAATAGGAACACCAGGCATACCGGCAATGGTCGCATTGAATAGCCATAGCGAGCCGTCTTTAATGGTTACATATGCGCCACGAAGATGGCCATGTCCATGGCGCAGTGCCTTGGTTTCTCGGCCATTGAGTACAATGCCAACGACAAGATCGTCCCCGAGCTCGTAATCGTGCCGGGCACGACGGTTGGCGATTGCTTTTGGTGTGGCTGACTTATGTTTTGTCATAAGATATATTGTACGTCAAAAAACGGGATTAGTAACATACCGAGCACTGATTTTCTTTAATGCCTCGTTTCGCTGCGTCCCATAGGCTCGAGTCGCCTAACGCCACTTTACGCCAATACCACATCTCGGCACCCCATAGGTCGATAGTTCGCATACCAGTGGCCTTTCCGTAGCGGAAGCGTTCCTCAAGACGATCGGCGTTGAGCGATTTATTCTGCTCGGCAATAGTGTTATCTTTTATGCCGCCACTTGGCGTCCATGGTTCAGCCTGTAGCTCGTGAATTACTAAATCTCGGCCAGTAAAAATTTTGCCCCACCCTGCCAACGATGCATAGAACCATGCGGGAAACGGATATTCGAAATAGCGTTTAGTGATAGTTTTATCCCATACACGTTTGTAGATAGAGATCGCAAACACATCGGCGCGCGGTGCATATAGTGGAATCCCCCAGGCGTTGTTGCTGCGGCTTATGACAACGGGGTGATGGGGATCTTGTTGTTTTACAAAATTAAACTCATCGACGAGACGCTCGCGCTCGAAGTCTTTACACTCGCCAAACACCTTTAGAAAATATTCGTTCTCGAGCTGATAACTTTCGAGTGCTGGGCTGTTTTTGTATCGTTCTATAACCTTGCCCATAAACTCTTTTAGTTCTGGGTACCACTCTGATTTTGGAATATTTTCTGCCCACGTAGGTGGGTGGCATTCGGGCCAGCGTGGTTGCCGTAGGCCAATAGCAAGGCTGACTTTTGCGTTCGCATCTTCTGCTTTTTTAAACTGCCAATCTAATTCGTTAAAGTTGTATTGATCTTTAGTTTTTTCGATGTCTTTCCAGTAGCTTACGAGCCGAAACCTGCGGATACTCAGGTCATTGATGAGTGCATCCATAGTTTCTTCGGGGTCAATGCCATAGTAGCGAGCATAGTTTGGTATAAATGTAACCCCATAGGTTAGGGGTTTGTGGCGATGTGTAAAAATATACCACTGCCCCACCCCATACGACGCAGCCGTGAAAAGTACCAAAAGTGCAGCCAAAATGAGTGATATTTTTTGCCATATTTTGCGCTCTTTCCACCAGAATGACGGTTTTTCTATGCGGAATTTGCTGAGGAGTCTATGGCGTAGCCGAGCTTCTTTCTGTCCGTAATGTTTAGAAAGAAGTTTTCGCTCTTCGATAAGATCGTTATTTTTATCTCGTTCTTGCATCTGCTAGTATCAATATTACGTACATGAAAAAACCATTAACAGTTTCAATCATTATACCTGTTTATAACGAACAGGACTACCTTGTTCATTGTCTTGACTCTATAGCAGCACAAACCGTGCGTCCTAACGAAGTGCTGATTGTCGATAATAACTCAACTGACGACACTGTTGCTATTGCTCGTACGTACCCATTTGTGCGCGTGCTTTCAGAAAAAAAACAAGGCGTTGTCTTTGCTCGCAATAGAGGCTTTAATGCTGCAAAAAGCGAACTCCTTGCCCGCATAGACGCCGATACTCAGCTGCCAAAAGATTGGGTCAAACAAGTGCGCGCAGTAATGCGCCCTACCAAGATCGCAGCTGCGACAGGCCCTGTTTCGTATTTTGACCAACTTGCGCCTGCCCGTAACTACGCGTTAGATCACTTTATTCGTAAAACGCTTTATGTTCGCGCGCCAACTGCCCCATTTTTATTTGGTACGAATATGGTTATTCGAAAATCGGCGTGGGATTCAGTGAAAAAGCTGGTGTGCCATACGCCCGATGTGCATGAAGATATTGACCTAGCAGTTCACCTATATACACAGGGACTACAAATTGCCTACGACAAGCGCATGCTAGCTGCTACCTCGTCTCGTCGCTGGGACGATTCGCCACGCCAATTTGCGTACTATATGAAAGTTTTTCGGGACAGCTGGCGGGTACATGGTATTACCAGCAAGGCACCAGTGTTTGCATCGGGCGTGTATCTTTTGGGCTATGTTCTCTTTCGTCCTGCGCGACTTTCCTATGATGTGAATACAAACACTAAGTCCTTTTCCGTGCGGTTTCGCAATCGTTTTAAACCGCGTAAACACCCAATGGACTAAAGATTGTTTGTTTGCTTTTGGCCACTTTTCGTGTTTTGCAGCGAACAGCTTGCCCATAGACCGCGATTACTCGCTTTTGCCTCTGCTTCGGTGGCTTCAAATTCGTCTATTTTTGTGAACGGAAAGTACGTGTACGCAAAACCATAGCCTTGCTTGATAATCTCGGCATTGACGAGGGTTTGATCGGGCAAATACACATAGCGTAACAAGCGATTGTAGCGGTCGCGGTTTGTATTGGTTGGGTCAGCTTCGAGGCGTACACGGTTACCACCAATGAGTTGTTTCGTGAAGTTTGCGGCGGCTTCACCATAGCATTGGATGCTTTTGCGTGGGTCGTGTGTTTCTGGCGTATCTACACCAATCATACGTATCTTTTCGACAGTACCATCCATATTTACTGCAATTGTATCTCCGTCTATAAATTCGGTTACTTGGTAGGTCCCTGGCTGATTATCGAGTACTATCTGGCGTGGTTTTTCCGCAAAAGGCTGTTGGCTTGTCCAGGCTACGCCAAAACTCAGCAGCGCGATAATGAGTGTGACGAGCTTTTTAGTTTTTCTCTTGCCGAGTGCCATCGAGTGCCTCACGTACTGTGTCTTTCGTAACATCAATTCCAACTATCGAGAGACAGGGTTCTTCTGATCGTGGAGGTTCTAGCTCGTCCGAAAGCCGATTAAAAACGTCGGTCTTGAGGTTGCCGAACGGTCGGTGCGGGTCGTTTTCGCCGTCTTGTGTAGCACGCTGTTTTGCAATATGCTTCGGCGTATTGATCCATATAAGCTGTACGTTAACGCCAAGCTTATGGGCAATGTCATACTTCTCTTTTCTGTGTATATAGCGGTTCAGGTTTGCGTCGTAAACGACGCTTTTTCCCTTCTGTAATAGCTGTTGGGTTTCTTTGTTGAGTCCGCTATATACTGCATCGTGTTCGTCTTGTGAAAAAGTTGGGTTTTTAAAATGAGTTACGCGAAACTGATCAGAAGACAAACGAACAGCACCGGTTGTATCAGCAATTATGCGTGCGATAGTTGTTTTGCCTGCGCCCGGATAGCCAAGCATCAGGTAAAGCGTTGGTCGTTGTTGCATATAGTTAGACTACCGCGAAACGCAAAAGCAGACAAAATGTTTTGTCTGCTTTTAGTGTAAGGGCTGCTTACTTATCGCCAATCTCAATCTTCTTGGGCGTAGGTAGTTCCTTGAAAGGTACTTCTACGGTAAGGACGCCTTTGTTGAAGTGTGCTTTTACCATATCTCCATCGGCGTGTTTTGGAAGCGCTAGTCGGCGATAAAAACTACTGTGGCTTTCGTGTACCATGTAGTTTCGCTTTTTAGCTTTGTCTTCGCTTTTTTCTTTGTGCTCACCTTTGATTTCGAGCACGCCATTATGTACGCTAACTTCGATCTCGTCTTTATCGAAGCCAGGTGCATGCACTTCAGTGACAAGTTTTTTATCATCCTCTGTGTACACATCGATTGCAGGCATTTGCTGGCCTACAGAAGGCATGCCGCTAAACATAGTGTTGAACATATCATCCAACTGCGAGTGCAGCGAAGTCAGTCCCGCAAAGGGATCATTAAAACGAATTAAATTACTCATTTTTTCCTCCTTTTCTGGTGTTTCACCACCTACAGTGTAATAAAATTAGCACTCTCGTGTCAAGAGTGCTAGCTACGTTTATGTTAATAATCTATACCAGGGTTCGCGAGAAATTTATCGTCAAAATGATGTTTTATTTTGCTCATATCGGTAGCAATGTCGACGAGCGGTAAGAGTTTTTTTGGAAAATTGCGTCCGGTAAGACACAGGCTGGTGCTTGCGTGTTTTTTTTCGATGAGAGCACGAAGTTGATTTTCGGATAGCAGTCCGTCGTGTACGGCATTGTTTATCTCGTCGCAAATCACCAGCTGAAAATCTCCGCTGGTTGCGGCTTTGAAGGCTTCGTCATATGTGTGTTGTGCGGCAGCTTTGTGTTGTTCGGGAGTGATGTCTTGAGCGCTCAGTTCGCCAGCATTATAGAAGCCTTTGCCACCTTTATAGAAATGTAGTTGGTCTTTATAGAGCGGCAGAATGTCGCGAATGAACACATGTTCGCCAACGCCCCAATACTTTATAAACTGTATATACGCTACGTTCCATCTGCTGCCCAACGCCCGTACCAACAACCCTAGGCTCGCGCTAGTTTTTCCCTTGCCTTCACCCGTATACACCAGTACGACCGAATCTTTGCTATTAAAATCCTCGAAACTCATATAACTATTCTACCTCGAATGTGAGCTGTCCTGGAACGACTTTTCGCCGACGAACTGCACGCTGATTATTTATCGCAGCTGTTACGGGCTCGAGGTGTCTTGGGTAGCAACAGCGCTTATTGTCGCACAAATGATCGAGCAAGTTAGAACCCGGGTGACCTACGAATTGCATGTATAATCCGCGGTGCGCCAGCATAGGTACTTTGTCGAATGAATCACGGTTGTGGATCTGACCATAGCGCGCTCGTTTAATATTTGTGCCGGGGAATGTGTCGGTACCGTCTTTGTAGACGGGTTTTTCCCAACAGCCTAGCTCTGCATTGAACGTAATGTTGGCGATGTCTTTTGGTGATAGTAGTGGGCGATCGTTGGCAGCAATAAACGGCTCTGGTAAGCCTGAAGATTCAATAACAAGTGCTTGTAGGATGGCTAGCTCGGCAATGCTGAGCGCTAAAGGCGGTAGGACTTCGCCGCTGTCACGTACGACAGGGGCGCTGTGTTCGGCGTGTGTTAATTCAGTAGTACGAACTACAAAAAAATGTTCGCCACCACATAGATAAAATCTTTCGGCACACTCCTCTGTCATGCACCAAATAATACTCTATTATGTATTATGCGCGAAGTGCGAGGTCGATCTGTTCGCGGTCAAATCCAACAACTATGTGCCCGTTAATATCGATAACTGGCGTAACAATCTGTCCAACATTATCCATGACCCACTGAGCAGCTTTTGGGTTTTCGCTTACATCAATTTCTTTGATTTTTTGTTTCCGGCTCTTCAGGTATTCGCGCGCCATATGACAGTATGCGCAGGTGGGAGAGGAATATAGTGTAATCATAATCTTTATTATACGCCTTTCGCGCAAATTGTGCTTGTTTTGATGTGTCTATGACAGTAAATTTGTACTTCGGCAAAAACCTGTTGCGACATAGTAGTCACTCCTGTTATACTAGGTAAGAAATGAGCATACCTACCGCCATATTCATGACGAGTACTGCCCTACTGGACAATACACAGGAGGCGCTATGCTAAACTCTCTTCTAAAATTTGCAAATACCGATGGACCACACATTGCTTTAAGTCCGGAAAAGATTACCGAAGTCGGTGGATTCACGATTAGTAATTCGATTATTTATGGATCGCTGTGTGCGCTATTGCTTGCCGTGCTACTTATTGTGGCGCGTTTTAAGATTCACCGAAAAGCAGCCCGAGGATTCGCACAAATTGTAGAGATTTTGGTTGAATTTATTATTGGCCTCGTCGAAGGTCCGCTTGGTTCGCGCAAGAAAGCAGTAAAGTACGCCCCAATTTTTGGGACGTTTTTCTTGTTTATTATCTTTAGCAACCTCATGGGCTTATTGCCGATTGTTGGTCCTGGGGTGTTTGCGCGCACTGCCGAGGGCAATACACCGCTGTTCCGTCCATTTACTGCAGATCTTAATGGAACAATCGCTATGGCTGCCATCGCTATTATTACGATCCAGTATTTATCAATTAAAGAGTCTGGGTTTCTTGGTCATTTAAAACACTACTTTACCGACAAGCCATTCAACCCGATCAATATGTTTATCGGAATCTTGGAGGTCTTCGGCGAGTTTACACGTATGATCAGCCTAAGCCTTCGACTATTCCTTAATACTGCCGTAGGAGAGATTCTTATTAGTGTCTTTGCTTACATAGGTAAAGATTTTCGTTCGTTTACTATTCTGCCTGTTGCCATGTTCGAGATGCTGGTAGCAGGAATTCAGGCGTACGTATTTACTGTACTGTGCGCAACGTATCTCGGGTTGGCCATTAGCCATGGCCATCATGACGAAGAACATCCTGTCCACGAAGCCGACCCAGTGGTCGCGCAGCTGGAAGGTGATGTTACATAAGCCATTACAAAATATCCGCGAGATAGTTCGCTAAGCGGGCACTCGTGGTACTAAGGATAAAAAGGAGTACAAATGGCACCACAATTAACACGATTTGCAGCAGAGGCTGCAGAAGTGGCACAAAGAGGCGGTTGGAACCCAACTGCAAGTAAAGCTTTCATGCTTGGTATTGCGTTTGCAGCAGCAGCGCTTGGCCTGGGTATGGTAGGTGCAAACTACATGAAAGCATTGGGTCGTAACCCAGAAGCTGGTAAGGCTGCCGGCCAAATCGTTATTATCGCAGCCATGATCGAGGTTACAGCGCTTCTCGCCTTCCTCGGTGCGTTAATCGTTAAATAAAGGTATATATGCTCGAGCTTATTCAATTTGTTACATTCGCGTCGACAGCGGCAGAAGCCGAAGAAAAATCTGGTATTGCCGTATTGGGTATTGATCCAAAAGTAATTCTTTTGCAGGCAGGAACATTCTTGCTCTTGTTCTTTATTCTCAAAAAGTTTGCGCTAGAAAACATCGTGAAGACGCTCGAGCAACGCCGAAAAACTATCGACAAAGGTGTTGAGTTGGGTTTGTCTATGCAGGCCCAGAAACGAGAGTTCGATGAAGACCTCAAAAAACTGCATCATCAGGCTCGTGCGCAAGCCGATAAGATTATCGCCGAAGCTCATCAAGAAGCCGGTACGATTATCAAAGATGGCGAAGCAGCTGCCGCTAAGAAAGTTGATAGCATGCTTGCCGATGCGCAGGCGCGTATCGACCGTGAAATTACTTCGGCTCGTGAAGGTTTGCGTAATGAAATGCTTGCGTTGGTAAGTGAAGCAACCGAAGTAATCCTAGAAGAAAAAATCGACGCCCAAAAAGACAAAGGTCTTATTGAGCGAGCATTGGCACGGGTAAAGGGTTAATATGGCCAAGCCTAGCGTTCGTACTCTCGCAGAAGTGATGCTCAGTCGTATTGATGCGGGTGATTCATCGGCTGCAGTTGTAGAGCGCATGGCGGCGTATTTGGTTGCTGAGCGGCGTACCGCCGAAGCACCGGCAATTATTCGTGCGCTCGACCGGTTGCTGCTTGAAAAGCGCCATACACTGAATCTGACGGTTACGTCGCGAACATCAGTCGATACTGCGCAGTTGAATGCAATCAAAGAGCTATTTTTAGCCCAGACACAAGCAAAACATGTACACATAGAAACCAAACAAGATTCGTCTGTAATTGGCGGTGTGTTGGTTGAGTCAGCCGACCACCGACTCGATTTGACCGTACGCCGGCAATTACAACGACTAAAAGGTGTGAAGAGATAACAGGAGTACTATATATGGCACAAGTAAGTATTAAAGACCTGAGTGCAGATATTCGAAAAGCCATCGATGCACTCAAAGTAAGCCCCGACGTAGAAACGGTCGGTATTGTAACGCGTATCGGTGACGGTATTGCATGGATATACGGGCTGTCTAACTGTGGTTATAACGAAATGATCGAAATTGAAACCAGTTCGGGCGTGGTTCCGGCTTTTGCGCTGAACCTTATGGACGGCGAAATCGGTGCAGTACTCATGGACGAAGACGTAAAAGTGCGCGCTGGCGACCGAGCTAAACTAACGGGCCGCGTTATGGAGGTTCCTGTTGGCGAAGAGTTGGTTGGTCGTGTGGTTGATCCGCTTGGCCGTCCGCTCGACGACAAAGGACCAATTAAAACCAAGCATACCGGTCTTGTAGAGCGCCCTGCTCCGGGAGTGTTAGATCGAAAAAGCGTGCACGAACCACTCATGACTGGTCTTATGGGTATTGATGCCATGGTTCCGATTGGCCGTGGTCAGCGTGAGTTGATTATCGGTGATCGTCAGACAGGTAAGACAGCCGTTGCGATCGACACCATGATCAACCAATATCGCCAAAAAACTGGGGTTATCAACATCTATGTTGCGGTTGGCCAGAAGATGAGCAAAGTCTCGCGCATTATCGAGCGCCTAAAGCGCGAAGGTGTCATGGATCAGACTATCGTAGTTGCCACGGGCGCATCAGACCCTGCATCACTACAGTATCTTGCACCATATGCCGGTGCTGCCATGGGCGAATACTTCCGCGATAATGGCAAACATGCACTTATTATCTATGACGACCTTTCAAAGCATGCTGTTGCTTACCGACAAATGTCTTTGCTCCTTCGTCGCCCACCAGGTCGCGAAGCGTATCCGGGCGATGTTTTCTACTTGCACTCGCGCTTGCTCGAGCGCGCAGCTAAAATGAGCGACGCCAAAGGTGCTGGTAGTTTGACTGCCCTACCGATTATCGAGACGCAAGCGGGCGATATTAGTGCCTATATTCCAACCAACGTTATTTCGATTACCGACGGTCAGATCTTTATGGAAACCAACCTGTTCTATCAGGGTATTCGACCAGCGGTATCTGTAGGTCTTAGTGTTTCGCGTGTGGGTGGTAGTGCCCAGACTAAAGCCGTAAAGAGCGTGGCGGGTAGCTTGCGTCTGGACCTGGCACAGTTCCGTGAACTAGCTGCCTTTGCACAGTTTAGTACCGACCTCGACCCAGAAACAAAGTCAAAGATTGAACGCGGCCAGCGCCTTACCGAGCTCCTAAAACAACCACAGTACAGCCCTTTGAGTGTGTGGGAACAAACAGCTTCGCTGTTAGCTGCCACAGAGGGTGCTTTTGACACGGTGCCGGTTGCAAAAATCAAAGAAGCCCAGAGTGCGCTTCTGCATGAACTGCATGCGCAGCACCGTAAAGCCATGGACGAGCTCAATAAGGGCGACAAGCCAACCGATGCAATTAAAGAAGCAATTCTTAGTGTTGCTAAAGGCATCGCCGAAGGACTCGAGGGCTAATTATATGCCTCGAAGAGATTATTTAGGCGAAGCCCATGGCCAGAGGCAGATTTTTGCTGCTGGAATAAAAGAAGGTCAACGATTGGGGCGTGAAAGAGCGGATGCTGCTCATCATATCAGTTGTGCCGATGCGTATATTATGGGAGAGAAAGAATTTGTTAAGGATGATGGTAGGGGTGGCTATCGAAGATGGGGTAATGCTTTGTTTGTGGCGCTTGGATTTGACCTTTATAGTAGTTTAAGAAATCACATTGGAACCGTAGAGTTTGAAGAGCTTGAAGCTCGATTAGACGTGGTTATTGATTTTGTAGTTCAGGCGGCTTTGGCGGTTGAGCGTGGTGAGATAAAGCCAACACGAGGACAGCGTCATGCAGGAGAAACAGCAGAAACATTTCCGGTACCGACTGCAGAAGTTCTTGCTCGCTTAGGATTTGAGGCTCAGCCAGCAGTTGGGGATGTAGATGGCTAGTCGACAGCAGCTTAAAACACGCATTGGCTCGGTTAAAAATACCAAGCAAATTACCAAGGCTATGGAGCTGGTTAGTGCTAGTAAAATGCGCCGTGCCCAAGAGCTTGCTAATCGGAGCCGCGAATATCGAAATATGGCACGGCATATTCTGCTGCGACTCCGTGAATTGACCGACGTATCGAAACACCCGTTGTATGTGCAGCGTCCTGTAAACACGCGGCTACATATTGTAGTAACCAGCAACCGCGGGCTGGCTGGTGCGTATAACAGCAACGTACTGCGCCGCCTCACGACCGAACTGCAGGCCGATAAAGACGCGGGTATTGCAAGCAAGGTTATTGTGGTTGGTAAACAAGGTGCAAAGTTTATTGTTCGGTTTGATGATGTTGAAGTATTAGCCGTCTATGCCGACTTCCCTGACCACCCGTCGGCCAACGATATTCGCCCAATTATGGAATCAGTCAAAGAAGCGTTTACAACTGGAGCAGTCGATGCGGTTGACGTGCTTTATACCGACTACAAGTCAAGCATCAATCAAGAAGTAACCGCAGAACGAATTTTACCTGCTGCACACAGCGATACTGAAATTGAATCGGTTGAAGTTGTTGATGTTGAGTTTGAGCCGTCGCCACAAACTGTGCTTAATGCCGTTACCGAACGACTTATCGAAGCACAGTTATCGCAGGCATTTTTAGAGTCGAGTGCCAGCGAACAGAGTATGCGCATGATGGCCATGAAGAGTGCAACCGACAATGCCAGCGACCTGATAGACGACCTAACACTTGCTTTTAACACAGCGCGCCAAGCAGCAATTACACAAGAACTCGCAGAAATTACCGGTGGTGTGGAGGCGATAAAATGAGCGGGGTGCATGTAACTGGCCAGGTAGGCGCTGATATTGAAGCATTGGTTGGAGATGCTAAAGCGGGATATGCAGAGGCAATTGACAAGTTGGCATCTGGGTACGTTTCTACTGTAGAAGTTCGTACAGGTCGGTTTGGTGGTTTTCGTGGTGCAGAAGTGGTCGTCGATGAGACTGCTAGGCAAAACGCAATTTCGTTGATTGAAGCTATGATAGGAAGTATTGTTACAAAAGCATACCATTCTGGTCGCCAAGCAGAGAGCCTTGGTCGTGCGGAGGAAGCAAAATGAGCCAGCAAGAACTTGGTTTTCCGGACTACGTAAGTCTCGAACGTTACCCACACGAGCCGATTGTTAAGGACATGGCCATAGACCTTGTGACTATTGCCGAACAAAAAAGCAGCCGGCTACCCCGCCGAGTACGTAAAGCATTTCATAACAATAAAGATCTAATCGTCAAAGGTGCGCAGTGGTCAACGACAATCTTTGTAACAGGACAATTTGAGTACGAGTCCGACTTGCAACAGCCGGAACTGTTTAGTGAAGTTCATGCCGACGCGTTGAATGAACGTGTGCTAAGAGGCGCTCAGTATGTGGGTGCAGCAATAATGCACGACGTAACACGGACTATGCCGTTTCGTTATCGCTATAATCCGATCGTTCGTATTGATGATAAAAGAATGTCAGTAGCAGATTGGGCCGAGAACGTATGGGCACCAAACTATACCAAACGTTTTGTGATGGCCGCAACAATGCATGATGCTCGGGAGATGCAGTAATGGAAATGCGACACATGGTAATTGTGCACGATAGTCAGCATGGTGATGCGCCAAAAATTGTTAAAGCGTTTGCGAGTGAAGCCACAGAGGGTATATCGGTAAGAAGTTATACCGATTTGGTAGACCAAGATAATCCGCACAATGCATCACTCCGCGATGAGGCTCGTTATGCTGACATTATCGCAATTCAGGAGTCACTGTTATATGGTAGAGGCAGGCCGACAGCTACGGTAAGGAATGCTTTAATGGCTTCAATTTTGACGCCTGCGAATCCGTCCACTAAAGTCGGGGTTTTTGGTGACAGTTATGATGTGCGAATGCTCGATTTTGATGAATTTATTGCGACAGCTACATTGAATAGAGGAAGCCGAAAAATGAATTTTCGGGGTGGTATAAAACAGGGCTTGTCCGACTTTGCTGGCGTCCCTGCACCGATGAGTCGCAAGAAGGTGCGTGATGTTATTCACAACCAAGGTTTGTATCTTTCTCTTGCAGACGAGCAGGAACTACGCCTAACTGCAGAATTGCAGCGGGCCGAGTGGCGCAGAAGTGTTGCAAGGGCGTGTGGTCGGCTGGTAACGAGAAAGTTTTATGATGCCCTTGGTGCGGCTATAGATATTATTGACCCACCGACAAGAAGATAACGAGAGAAAGCAAGGAGATAATATGGCAACAGCAGTAGCAGAAAAAGTAAAAGGAAAAGTCGCGCAAGTCGTGGGTGTGGTGGTAGACGTTGAGTTTACCGACGGGCATGTGCCGGCAATTTATAATGCACTCACCGTAAAAAGTGGTGGTCGTGAGCTTGTGCTCGAAGTTGCACAGCACCTAAGCGAAAATGGTGTACGGGCTATCGCACTCGGTAGTACCGACGGACTAAAGCGTGGCGATGCAGTGGTTGATACCGGTGCGCCAATTAGCGTCCCTGTTGGCAAGGAAACTATGGGGCGCATGTTTAACGTTATTGGCGAACCTATTGATGGCAAAAAAGGTGAGTTCAAAAAGCGCGCACCAATTCACCGCACCCCCCCTACTCTCGCCGAGCAATCTGGTACGACCGAGATTCTCGAAACCGGTATTAAGGTTATCGACCTTATCTGTCCAATTACCAAAGGTGGAAAAGTTGGTCTTTTTGGTGGTGCTGGTGTTGGTAAAACAGTGCTTATTACCGAGCTTATAAATAACATTGCCAAAGAGCATGGTGGAACCAGTGTTTTTGCTGGCGTAGGCGAACGAACACGTGAAGGTAATGACCTGTATTACGAAATGGAAGAGTCGGGCGTGCTCGACAAAACGAGTCTTGTGTTTGGCCAAATGAACGAACCACCAGGAGCTCGTTTGCGCGTTGGTTTGTCTGGACTAACCATTGCAGAGGGTTTCCGTGACGAAGGTAAAGATGTGCTGCTGTTCGTTGACAACATCTTCCGCTTTACACAAGCTGGTGCCGAAGTGTCTGCCCTGCTCGGTCGTTTGCCATCGGCTGTAGGTTATCAACCAAACCTCGCAACCGAAATGGGTGCCATGCAAGAGCGTATTACAAGTACCAAAAACGGTTCGATTACATCGGTGCAAGCAGTCTATGTCCCGGCAGACGATCTTACCGACCCTGCGCCTGCAACAACCTTTGCGCACCTTGACTCAACCATCGTGCTTAACCGTGCTCTGACAGAGCTTGGTTTGTACCCTGCGGTTGACCCACTCGATAGTAGTTCGACAATTCTCGACCCAGAAATTGTTGGCAAAGAGCATTACGAAGTTGCCCGCGAAATCCAACGAATTTTGCAGCGCTACAAAGACTTGCAAGACATCATTGCTATCTTGGGTATGGAAGAACTCAGCGACGAAGACAAGCAAACTGTTTCTCGTGCTCGCCGTATTCAACGATTCTTAACACAGCCATTCCATGTTGCCGAAGTGTTTAGTGGTATTGCAGGAACATATGTACCACTGAAAGATACTATTGCCGGCTTCCGCGAGATTCTCGACGGCAAACACGATGATAAGCCAGAAAGTGCCTTCTATATGAAGGGCAAAATTAGCGAGGTTAAATAATGGGCGGCGGTGTTACAGGCTATGGTAGTGACGAACAGCCAAGAATTGGTGTAGGTTTTGACGGCTTGCAACCTGGTTGGGCACAAGATCATGTTGAGCTTCGCGCAGCCTTCTCAGACTGGCTAACAGGAAAATATCCAGAAGCGCGCGTATTGGGTGATGTGGTGGATGCGCGTAAAGCGGCTGCTGAACTTGGGGAACTTGCTATCTCGGATGCAGCCGAAGGATTAAACAATGCTTAGATTCGAGATCGTTCAATAGGAGTGTAGTGATAGGTCGGGGTCTAACTGGTTAAATGTGGTATAATAGTATGTATAAGTTATAAGTTGAGAGGCACAGAATGGTGTACAAAGCTGAACAATCCAGAATAGATCGTGCGCGAGCGCATGCACAGACTGAAGCCATGGATCGAGCTGGTTTTACTGGAAGCAAAGAGGAATATGCGGGTCTTGATAGTATTAATAGTCTGGTACAGCAAAGATTGGGTTGGCTCGCGACACATCCTAGACCAGGTGAGAGCGGAGGCGCTTCTCAAGCTGCAATACATCGTGAAAAGCTAAGAATTAGAGCCGAGCTAGATACTTTAAGACGCCCGGATTATTAAGAGAATGATAAGGTTTGAGCTAGTCACATTGTCGGGTGTAAAGTCGCGCAGCGAAGTCTATGAAGTTGTGCTCCCTACCCCACAAGGTTATATTGCGGTGTTCCCAGAACATGCTCCGCTTGTTAGTATTGCGCAAACTGGTGTTATTAGTGTACGCCTTAAACAAGGCGATGCAGACGAGCGCATGAAGCACTATGCGGTCAATGGTGGTGTAATAGAAATTGCCAATAACACGGTACGCGTGCTTGTAGACGAAGCTGATGACGAAGTAGATATTGTTGAGGCGGAGGTTCAAAAAGCATTGGCCGAGGCAAAAGAACTGGCAAAAAATGCGCGAGATTCGATATCGCTTGCTCAAGCACAAGCCCTCGTAGACAGACAATCAACACGTCTGCGCGTAGCAGAGCTGCGTCGTCGCAAACAAAGCACCATGCGCTAGTTGAAAATACTAGCAAGTAGTGTATAATACTAATTTTGTAAGATGAGGAATATGCATGGTTGACTACGATCGCTCTGAAACTGTGCCTTGTGATCAAGCAGAACGCGAGGTTATGAATGTTGCCAGCACAATACCAAAAGGAGAAAGAATAGGAGCTATGGCTGTTGATCGAATGATACAAATTGAAAACGCCGGAATTATTGACTGTGGTGTACTGAGCGATATCAAGTGGCCCGGAAAAGTATCTGCCGCTGATATGGTTGAACAGGGTGAGACGACCGAAGCTATTTTGAAGGAGGCGTTAAACCGAATCAATGACTACTATGTTGCGGTCAATCCTTCGGCAAAGACACGCTGCATAGACGGCCGACATGATCCTGAGCTCGACGAAGCACATTTAGGACCACAGGTGCCTGGTGGCGCTCCTGGTGCTGCACTTGCCTTTAGGCTTGGTGTCGATAAAGACGATCTTACGCGTGGAACATTCTTGTATGACGCAGAAACGATGATCGGGAGCTTTATGAGGCTAGGGTTTGCGCCCGGAGGTCATCGTGATGAACACAGTGAAGGTGAGCCTACTGTTGGTTGTGGCGCGATTGATGGTATGGATAGAATCTTAGCAACCATGACAGAGCCAAGCCTTGTCGATGATCATAAACGGGTTGTCAAGAACCTACTTGGTGGCCAGTTCGACAGAGACACCTATCTTCGGATTATGGGTGCGGCAGTCGTGGTTAATGGTCGTTCTGCGGACTACTTCCGTGGAAGAGAATCAATTATTGACATCCTTGAGAAGAAGGCCAACAAAAGTATTGCGACACTAAAGGGCGATCATAAAGAGTGTTTTGTGATCGTAAACATGGTTCCAAATACGACGTTATCATCAAATAGATTCTCTCATGATTTTGGCGGCGTTCAGGCATTTGGTTATGATTTATGGAGATCACTTCAGATGGCAGGAAAGATATTGCCTCGTCCAGATCAGTCAGTGGACCGGGAGCGTTTTGTGATGGCTCGTGTAATGAGTACTGTCGCGACATTGATGGCTCTGACAGATGGTTCACAGCGACTTGTAATACGTATGCCAGCAGAAGCAAGAGCCAAGTAGTAAATACTACTGCACACAATATTTGATTTTTCTGCGCGTTCGTATTATCGTTGAGATATTAATTCATAGGAGGGGTTATGCTCACGAGACAAAAGGTGGCCATGTTGGTCGCTGAGGTTTTTGGTACTACAACACTTGCGGTTGCGGTATATTCAATGGTTGCACGAACATCATTTCCATTGTTCGGCGGAATGGCAGCAGGTCTAACACTTGCACTTATGGTACTTGCGGTTGGCAAAGTATCGGGCGCACTGATTAACCCAGCGGTTACTGTTGGTCTGTGGTCTATTCGCAAGCTTAAGACTACCAGCGCAATTATGCTGCTTGCAGCGCAAATGCTTGGTGGTGTTGCGGCGTGGTCGCTTATTAAATACTTTATTGGACGCCCGCTCGATAGCTTGGTGCAAGGTCCATTTGATTGGAAGGTGCTCATCGCTGAAGCGGTAGGAGCTATCGTATTCACATTTGGTCTTGCCTCTGCGGTATACCAAAAATATGAAGGCGGCAAACTAGCATTTGCAGCTGGCGCATCGCTCACACTTGGTATCTTGGTTGCTTCAATGGCAAGCAATGGTGTTATTAACCCAGCCGTTGCAGTCGGTCTACAATCATGGAGCTGGGCATATGCAGTTGGTCCGCTTATTGGTAGCGTTATTGGTATGAACCTATACGCACTGCTTTTTGAAGCAGACCTACCAAAAATTCGCGTCGTACGCGTCAATGCAAAACCAGCTGTTAAAGCAACTAAAGCTAAAGCAGCAAAAACTGTTACCAAAAAGACAGCAAAAAAGCGCAAATAGCTAAAAGAATATAAACCAAAAGACCCGTGGTTTATCACGGGTCTTTTATGTTTTTATTGGTGCGAACCATGTTAAGACACGGTTATTCTAGCTGTCTGTTGCGGTTTTGTAGCGATTGCTTTATTAATTGTGCAGCGTACGTTAAGAATACGTTCTCGAGGCGTTCTGCTACAGGTACGCTCGCTAAGCGATGTCTGGCGGCTTCTTGTTCTCTGCTTAGAGCCGAGTCATAGACTTCAAGAGCGTGATCATCATCATCTGTCCACGGGTATAAAAATGGGGTTTCTATTTCATGCAAAGACATAGCTATAATTTCTTAGAGATTAATGCAGACTCAAAATCAATTATTCCCCGTAATGAGGCAGGAAATGCGTCAATATCAGGGAGTGATAGCTTTTGAATGTGTTCCCACACGGCTTGTATTAGTTTTTTAATTTCTGTTTCTTCCTGGGGATCGAATGTGAGTAGCAGCTCGGAAATACTTCCTTCCTCGTTGGGTTCAACAAAAAGCAGGCGAGCACCAGTTACCCGGTATCCCTTAAAGGAATGAGAATTTTCTACCAGTAATTTATAACAATACAATTGCTGGCGGTATTTATGGAGTTTCGCATCTGGTTTCCATGTGGTATATGACGTTCCAGTTTTATAGTCGATGATCTCGATTGTACGAGCGGCTTTGTCTACGATGAGTAAGTCAATTTTACCGGTCATGTGAGCATCGTCAATAAAGACGCCTTCATTTTTGAAGTTGTGCTCTGCTACATTGTCGGCAGAAAAAAGTGACTGGTGGCTGGAAAATAATGTTTCTAATGCCTGTTTTCCGCGTGTTAATAACAGCTGTGTTTCGTGCTCAGGTAAAAGATTGGTAGTGAGTTGTTTTTCGAAATATCGAACAACATCTTTGGCCGAAGGCGCGTTCTTGTGTGTAGTGGCGTACTTTTGCGCCCACTCTAATGCGCTATGGGTACAGCTACCAAAGATGCTTGCCGTTGATGGTGCGACCGGAAATCGTAGTAGCGTATACAAAAAGAATGATTGGGGTCCGCCATAAAGAAGATCGGTAAATGTGTTTAAGTGAGTTGGACTAAGCTGATAAGTGTGTAGGTGCTCTGCTACGAGTTCTCGGAGAGTCGTGTTAGTGAGCGAGTTGGTATGTGTGTCGTGCCAGTCATGGAGTATATCTTGAATGCGCGGCATTGGCTCATTACTTGGTTGGTGAACTTTTCTTGAATCCTCAGGAAGTAAGGGTGTGAGAATATGCCCATCGTTGTCTGTTTTTTCTTGAAGATAGCTAAGTGGTTTTGTCGGTTTGCCGTTCAATGACTCGGCGTGGCTCGTAAGGTACAGCGCATGCTTGGCACGCGTTATGGCAACAAATAGTAAGCGTAGTCGTTCATCGGTTGTTGTGCCAGCAGGACGGATGTATTGCATGTTGGGGGGCAAAGTCAGGCGATTAGATTGCGAACGTGAGCTTTCTCCCCACACATCATCATGGCAAAATGGTAAAAATACATAGGCAAATTCCATGCCTTTAGCCTTGAAGACTGTCATGAGCTGTACTGAATCGGTGCGTTGTTGGTAGGGGCTTGTGTTGGTAATTGACTGCCCTGCTGCAATGTGCGTGTCATAAAACTCTACAAAATCACGAACATAGAGTAACTGTTGCCGAAATTTCTGATGATCGCGCATTTTTTGCCGAATGATCGTTAAGTGTGTTACCGCGTCGTAAAACTCATGGGCGTGCTGGTTTTTATGGATGTCTTTGTCTAGGTAGTATGCTCGAAATGGTGAAGTATATGTAGTATCACTTGCCGTATGTATGGTCACGGGTTCTAGACCAATTATTTGGTCGAGTATTGTTTCGAGTGAATGGAGCTGTGCATTTTTCGACAGCGCAAGCAAAAATGCAGCGGTATTTTTTGTTTCTTCGTGTGCAAGCGCCGCAACGCCCCAATTACTGTTTTTGGTTGCAACCTGCCAGTTTATCTGCCAAATTGCTTGGGGTGATATATTCCAAAAATCAAAACTTAACACCTCTGGCCATAGTGCGCTTGCTTCAGGAATACGATTTTCGCTGACCGCATTAATAAGTTTAGTTATTTTATATAAAACCTGAGTTAATGGGTGGTGTAAGATGTTTTCGCGACGTTCGTAGGCAACCGGAATATCCTTTTCTATGAGATACGGAACGAGTGCCTCGAGATATTTATGCTTTGGTGCCAACACCGCTATTTCACTTGCGGGCACGCCCGTGTCAACAAGTCGTTTGATTGATGCTGCAATCCAACTGTATTCTCCGATATGCCCCCTAAATTCATGACGTTCTATTTGCGCGTTATTAGGCAACTGTTTTGAGGCGGCTTCAAGAGTTTTTTCGATATGTTCGAACGAATGGTGAAGTCTTGTCTGTATTTGGTTTGCGATATTGTGCGCGACATGAAGGATGTGCGCATGCGAGCGGTAGTTTAGGGTGAGATTTATAACGGATGTTTCCTTATAGGCGCTGTAAAATGAGCGCATATTAGAAACCTCTGCTCCTTGAAAAGCATAAATTGCTTGATCGTCATCGCCTACTGCAAGTATGTTCGGACTGCCTTCGCTCACCGGATTATTGGTAAGCAGATGCACGAGCTCAAGCTGTGCTTGGTTGGTGTCCTGAAATTCATCGAGTAATAAGTAAAGGTATTGCTCTTGTAGTGAATAACGTAAGTCAGCGTTGTTTTTTAGTGCGTCAACGACAGTTATTATCATGTCATCAAAGTCGTATAGTCCTCGGTTTTTTAGTGCTTGTTGATATGCACTAAAAACGTCAGCCAAAGCATGGAGTCGTTTTGTGGAAAGACTTGTGTTGATGACGAGTGCGTTATTCTTATCCTTGGCGAGCCAGCTATTCTTCCATCTTGTAAGGTGCGTGGTTTTGCCTGTCTCTTGAGCTAATTCAATCGCGTGCGAAAGATCGGCTACAAACAACTGCAGCAACGTTGGTGGGTTGGTGGAGTTTGATGTATTGCTCGAACTGTCGTGTAAGAGGGCCAGAAATCCGCTCGAAAGTGCTGTGTCAACTTTGCTTGACATACGCGTAAATGAGCCAAGGTGTTTGTTTAGTAGTGCATTTAAGCGGGTTTCGTCTTGCGCGTTTTTGTCTGCAACGCTGCGGATTTGTCGAGGCGTTAGCAGGGCTCGTTTTATATCGCTTATTGTAGATATTAGATCGTGCAAATGGTACTGTGTTTGCTTGAGGGGGTTGCGGTAGTCTAGTTGCGCGATAATTGTTTCAAGTAATGCAAATTTTCCGATATCGTCTATGGGCTGTTCTGCTCGAAAATCTTCAAAGTATTCAGGATAGCGACGTATTATCTCTCCGCCAAGGGCATGATATGTGTAGATGTTGATACTATAGGCGTCTTGACCGATAAATCGTGCCAAGCGAGTTCGCATTGTGGCGGCTGCACTTTCAGTAAATGTAAGACATAAAATGTTTTGTGGAAGTGTGTCTGTTTTCTGCAAGATGTTAACAATGCGTAAACTGAGCAGTTGAGTTTTTCCTGTACCAGGGCCGGCAATCACAAGTACAGGTCCTTCTATAGTGTCGACAGCAGCTCGCTGTTCGTGATTCAGTTGTTTGTAATATTTCCCAAAATCTTCCATCTGTATACATTGTACCGATTTTTGAATCAGTTTGCCTGATGAATTAAAATGGTTCACACTATTGGTATGACTGCAAAGCTTACAGCCTCACACAAAAATCGTGTTCGTGCCGAACTAGCACAAGCTGGCGTATCTGGCTACGGACTGCTCAAGTTCGCTTCTCGGGCGTTACCGAGTATCATTCACGAAAACGAGCACATTCGTGCTGCAATAACGGGAAGATACGAAAATGGCGCAGCTCTATTGGTAGCGACAGACGCGCGCATTGTGTTTGTTGATAAAGGAGTGCTGTATTCGAAAGCCGATGAGATTCGTTACGAAATGGTTTCGGGCGTGCGCAGCACTATTCAGGCGTTATTCTCTAGTGTTAATTTACACACCCGTATTAAAGACTATCGACTGAACTATGTTAACCCCAAGGCCAGTCAGCGCTTTGTCCATTATATTGAACAGCGCCGTGTTGAAATGTCAGAACAAAATGGCATACCTCTATCAGATAGTAAAGTAGTTTCGGTTATTGGTGAGCAAGAACTCCCCGAAAATCTTTTTGTAATGCCCAATGAAACAAAGCGTTTTCTACTAAGTCACGAGCTGTGTGTACTGAGTACGATAGACAGAAACGGATATGTGAATGCTGCACCCGTATACTATTTTCTGAATGACCTAGGATTTATATACGTTGTTTCAAAGTCTCAAACGAACAAAATGCATAATATTATGCATAACAAACATATTGCACTAACGGTTGTCGATGAACAAGGACTCAGTGTTGCACAATTACGCGGTATTGGTGAATTAGAGACCAATACTGGCGCCAAACAGGAAGCGTTTCAGAAAATTGTGCGAGAACGTATGTATAACGGCAAAAAACGTTTGCCGCCAGTTACCGACCTGGACAAGGGCGCTTATGTAATTTTTCGAATTACAATTACTGATGCAAAATACACCGACTTTAATAAGATTTCGCGAAAGTAATACGCATCAAAATGCTTGCGCATTGTCTATGAACGGACTATTCTTTAGATATAAAATAAGGAGAAGGTTGTGAGTCAGTTAGACACAATAGAAAATAAATTTGAAGAAGCGTTTGTAAAGAAGGCGCCGTTTCAGCTTCCGGAAAATGCAAAGAAGTGGATTGTTCAGTATAGCCCATATATTGGTCTTGTGCTCGGTATCCTTGGTCTATGGGCTGCGTTATTGTTGTGGCGCGCGGCTCATAGAGTAAACGAATTAATCGAAGGCCTCGATGCATTTACTCGTGCTTACGGAGTGAATACTGGCGTTGATGAGGCGCGTTTAGGCGTACTTTTTTGGCTTTCTTTCTTTGCTTTGGTCGCGCAGTCTGCCGTTTCTATAATCGCGTTTCCGGGGCTTAAGGAACGTAGTAAGAAGAGAGGCTGGGATCTGTTATTCTATTCAGCATTATTTAGCCTTGTGTACGGTGTATTCAATGCATTTTATGATAAAAGCTTCATGAGTCTCGTGAGCTCCCTCATTGGCTCAGTTATCGGTTTTTACTTCTTGTTTCAGATTCGCAGTTACTATACTGCCAAAAAGGAAAAAAGCAGCTAGCACGTAATTACTTGTATAAAACAATGAGCCCCCGCGATTGGGGCTTTTTGTTTTGTGGGCTAGAGCGCATGTTTACAGCGAGGACATTGCTCTTCTTGTTGATTACGTTTGATCCATATCTTGATGGCCTTATTCCATCCCATGACGTCGCTGTAACCAATAAGGTCCGCAAACATTCTTAGCAACGACGCAGGCCACCCGCTGAGCATAATACGACCCCATTCGACTACCGCCCAGCGAGACCCGACGGGAATAACTGATATCGGCTTAAATGGTTTGTAATCATGGATTTGTTTGCCATGTAGTACTCTTTGTATGTCCTTTGCTACAAATCTACCATTGTGCACGGCAGTTAGTGCCATTCCGCTATAGTGTGTGGCAGCATTGTCACCAATGACGTACACAGAGCTATCTGTTCGAAGTCGGTCGTCTACGAGAACTCGCCCTCGTTCATTAAGGGTGAACTCATGTTCGTTAACTTTAAAAAATGGATTATTAATGACGCCTGCCGTCCATATAACAGTTCGACTTGGTATTGTTCGACTATTAATGGTGATCGTATCGTGGTTTTGGCTACGCACTGTCGTGTTAGTAAGAATCTTGACTCCCAATTTACGCAAGCGTTTATGAACCTCACGAGATACGTGTTCGTGTGAATTTGGTAATATTCTGGGCGCTGCCTCTACGAGCTCTATGCTGATTTTGTCACGCCATACACCATGTTTTCGCGCAATTGTGCGAAGATAGCTTGCTAGTGATGCGGCTAATTCGACGCCTGTCGGCCCTGCTCCAACCACAACATAGTTCTTATCCATGCGATTGTCGTCGAGCAGCTCTTTATGAAGATGTCGTTGTAGTGCACGTAAGCCCTTTGCAGTTTTAATACTATACGAAAATTGTTCAAGACCTTTAATGCCGAAATATGACGTAACAACTCCTAATGCAATAATTGCGAAATCATAATGATAGGTGCCATGTGTTGTATGTAATGTCTTTTCTTTGTGACCGATATGAGTTGCGCGTTCGTATACTACTTGGACATTGGGCTGATTTTTGACGATGTCGTGTATTGGAATAAATGATTCGCACTGTCTGTGTCCGGTTGCTGTTCTATACAGCGCAGGACAGTAACGAAAGCTATGTTCGTCGGTTACGAGGGTAATGCGAATATTTTTTTCGTGGCGCAGTGAGCGGATGAGAGACAGACCGGCAAAACCACCTCCAACAACAACGATGTGCTGTTTGTTGCTCATTAAAATTTCTCCCTTAGGTGATTCATACTGAATTCCCACGAGGCATCGGTCTTTTTGTGAGGATTAAAAATATTCTGTGGATCAAATATGCGCTTAGTTTCTTTAAAAATCTGAAATGTTTTTTGCCCGTACATTTTTTGAAGCCAAGGTCCTCGGATCATGCCATCGTTGTGTTCACCCGAGAGTGAACCTTTGTATGATAAAACAATTGCATTAATTTCTTTCATGGCGGGTTCAAGTTTGGCTTTTTCTTTTTTGTTTTCAATATTCATGAGTGGAATGATATGGAAGTTGCCGTCTCCCATGTGCCCAGCAATGGTAGCGAGGAGGTTGTACTTTTTAATGATTTTCCGAATTTTAGGCAAGAACTCCGGTAAGTACTTGGGCTGAACAATCAGGTCGTCCATAAACGGCGCTGTATGCTTATCTTTAATCTTAGAACGAAGTAGATTAAAGCTTTCACGTCGCATGATCCAAAATTTTTTTGCTTTTGCTTCGTTTTCGTCTTCTTCGAAGAGGGCTTCGTGCTTGTATTTAGCTAAATTATTTCGGGCGGTATGTACTTTTTCTGCGACTTCTTCTGGCGTTTGGCCATTAAACTCTATCAGTAATACCATTTTAGGCACCCCCCTAAACAGCATTAATGCATCAGGAATTAATTGTAGTCCGAGTTTGAGAAGCCCTGGCCATCCGAGTTTTTTATGAAAGTAAAAAAAGAGTTTAAAGCTGAGCATAAGGGTGTAGTTATCAAAACCTTCAAAGGTTACGGGTTTTTCTTTCATGACATCGTTAATGAGGTCACCAAGATCATCGAGCGAACGAAGAAACATTACAAGCGTACCAGAATGCTGAGGAGCCTGAACAAGATCAAAATGGATATCGGTAACAATGCCGAGTGTTCCTTGTGCGCCACAAATAACTTGGGTCATGTCAAAAATGCCTGTTTCCCTGTTCCATACGTTCCATAGGTGATATCCAGTCGAGTCTTTACTGACAGGAGGTTTTGCCGCCTGAATATGGTCGTAGTTGTTATCAATCAGTGTGTACAGATTTTTGTAGAGCTTGCCCTCGTAAGTATTTTGCGACATTTTTTGTTGCAGTTCGTGTTTATTGAGAGGTTTAACGGTATATTCTTTGCCATCGGCGAATATGACACTAAGTTTTTTTACGAAACGTTCTGTTTTGCCAAATTGCAATGACTTCTCGCCGCCGGCATTGTTAGAGACCATTCCTCCCACGGTGCATAGATCTCTCGACGCTGGGTAGCTTGGCATAATCGCGTTATGACGCAGGGTGGCCTTTTCAAAATCGCGGTAGTACGTCCCTGGCTGTACACGAGCACTGGTACGGGATACGGGTCCGATTTTATTCAGATATTTTGCAACATCAATAATGATTGATTGGTTGATTGAGCCGCCTGACATGCATGTTCCACCGCTTCGTACGGTTAGCGATAGGTCTGGGTTTGCGGCTTTGCGCGATGCGACGTATTGCACTAAACGTTGAATGTCGTTGCTATCTTTCGGCTGCACTACTACAAGGGGCTTGAGCTCAAACATGCTTGCATCATGGCTATAGAACTCTAAGAAGGTGTCTTCAAAGAGTACGTCGCCACGAACTAGCTTTTGCAGATCTGTATGGAGCTCGGAAATCATTGTTCGTTGCTACATAATCCAGCGTAAAGATTTTGATATGCTTTGTTTATGCCACCATGCCCGTAATCCAAGCCTTTGCTCGCTGTCAAAGGCGGCGATTGCCATAAGTACGGCAATGTATACGATATGATCGTCTACGATAGGGTTATTTTCTGGCCACAGCATTGCTGACCACATCATGAGCAATAGTACAGATCCTCCGATTGCTGCAAGACGCACACCGATACCGCTTATCAGTGCGATGCCAATAAGGAGGAGTCCCGCCATGAATAACACATCGACAAGTCGGTTACCTGCAAGCCCTTGATAAAAATCAGCCAGCGGGCCTTTAGTCGCAAATTTCAAAAATCCGGTCGTTGGCGAACCTCCTTCTATCCATGCCTTACTGCACATCGTCTCTATAGCTCCTGTTTTTGCGTCACGACAGGTAGCAAAGCCGAGTCCAAATAATTTGTCGAAAAATGCCCACAGAAAAATAAAACCAATGCTTATGCGTGCCAACGCAAGATATACCAGACCAAGCGGTCTATTTGTGTTCTTTTGAGCCATAACCCACTCCTTTATGCTTATGGTTTTATAGTAGGTTAAAACGGTGATTTTCTCAAGAATAAATTAACGTTTTGGCCGAATAAGTGACCATATTATTGCTGCATAAATAATAATGGTTGCTGCATAGAATAAGACTTCTCCATACAGTTCAATTTTGTAGCCTTCGTTAAAGTTCAGCACAAAATATGCAACTGTCGTTGCAACATATGCAATTGAGGCGAAAATAGCAGTAGCATATAACGATGCCCGTGTACGTAGAGTGGCTATGGTTCCGAGAGCGAGTATGTATAGAATAACTGCCCTGCTTGACATGCCACGCTGGGTGTAAATATTAAAGCTTGCAAAGGCTATATCTGTAAGAGTTAAAAGATATACGAGCTTTCGGTATTGTGAATCGGTTAGGTTGTTATTATGTGATTTAACCCATGCAAGTGTGGCGATGCTCAGCAAGGCGCCAATAGCGATCCATCGCCACAGTACAGCATTTGGTGTAATAAGCTTGCCGGCGTCGAACGCTATGATCTGGGCTATGTATATAACAACAAAAATTAAATGAATGCGTGTAACGCGAAGCAAAAGCGGTCTAATGTGTGAGTGGTATGACGACATTACCTGTATTCAAGCATCAAGCTTATGCTTGTGTCAAACTATTCGCCTAGATAAACCACGTTTGAAGATGAGGAACTCACAAACCCAAGGAGCACGCCATAATTTCCTGTTTCGTTACACGGTGTATCTGTAGGTTGTTGAATGATCTTGCCTTCTTGCGGGAATAAAACAGCTGCCTGTTGGGGGTCAATATTTGGTGCCTGGTCTTCATCGGTGTTTTGGTATACCTCGTCAAAGTAGGTGCGCTGCATGGTGCTAATAATGCGCTCGATTAGTTCAGACATGCCATCAACAGTATGTGCGACCATCTCCCAGCCAGTGCGCGAAGCAAAGCGTTCCATTAATATATTGCGAGCATAATGACTTGCTGCTTGATGCAGTAACGCATCGTTGTCCATAATGCGCAAATCTACATTGCCGCCACGTTCTGTAAGTTCGTTGGCGATCTTCTCGTAAAAATCAACCACCTCAGCATGGCCGACAGGAAATGGGAGCTGTATAGGTGCGAGTGGATGATGAAACTGTTGTTCTATATGTCTAAATACTCGTCTTCCAGCAAATCGCCCCAACTCGTAGACGGCAGTCATACGCTGTGCAAATATGTCGCTATTCGTCTTATCGATGATAATATTTGGACTTTGAGCTAGTGCTCGAGCGGCTTGTGCTTCTATTTGTTCATGATAAAAAATTGTATCTTCTGATTTGTATCCAAGCAGATCGATTACATTTTTGCTACCTGTTGCTGCAAGTGTCCCGAGGGCGAACACGTGTGTTCTGTTGGGGCGAACTTGGGCAAGCTTTGCGGCGGAGGCGGTTTCTTCGGCGATTTCTTGCGAGACGGTGAGCTTTTTTGCGAGAAAATTTTCAATACCAAAATCGCTACGAATGCACGCAAGCATACGTTCAATGTCGTCGCCAGTTCGAAAATGTTGCCCAGCAGAAGTATCCATGCATTATTTATACAACAAAAAAAGCAATTTGTCTATATGTCGAGTAAGGCTTGTGCCTCAGCAATGAGCGTTGTTTCGTCTGAGGTTCTGATTGGCGTAGCAACGCGCGCGAGGGCCACTACGGTATTGTGCAGCTGAGCACGCTGCATAGCACGCTCCGATACGAGATCACCCAGAGCTAACCCAACTTTACCGCGTAGTAGTTCTATGGGGTCGCCTCGTGCATCGATCAGTGTAAGCTGCAATGCTTCTGTCTCGCGTGGCTGAAGGCGTTGTTTGACGCCATCGACGTGGTTGCGAATGTACGCTTTACCATTTGTTATATGACGTTTTAGCCTGCCATTAAATACTGCAATAAGGTGTTCTAGCTCGAGCAGTACCCCTTCCCTGATTGCGGTGCCGTCCATGGCTTTTTCGTCTTTTGACAATTGCTGTACGATGTCCTCGTATAGAACAGGTAATGCACGACCAAGCTCGACAGCAATACTGTAAGGTAATAATCCAGCATCGGTTGCAAGTCTGACTTCACAGGGTAAGTCGGCATAGTACAGCGCGCTTGTTAGATAGCCTGCGGTAATGCCATGTTTTCGTGCGAACTCTGCTTTACTTAATGGCTGGTTTGTATTTTCGGTGTGCCATCGATATGCCTCGGCATAACCACGAGCACTTCGTTCTACGGGTGGTTGCGAATGTATGTTCTCAGATATCTGCAACCCAAGAAAATCCTCAATAGAGTTTATGGGGCGAAGCTGGGTGTCTACAGGATAGCTATGAGGATCAATATCGTTATCGTTTGCAATAGTTTTGTGTGATAAAAGTCGCGAATGGCCCGCAACGACAACGATGAAGTGGTCCGGTGCATACGGCACGCATTCGTCCAGTCGTTTTTCCTCGCCCCATAGCCTGTTGGTGAAATCTATGTAAGAAGCGAGGTCGTCTTTGCATAGTATGGTAGCATCGATCGGGTTAAGCATGCCCTCGGCAAGTATACTGCCAGTAAGTGCTGCTTGCTGTCCGTTACGTTCACCTCTGTGCTGTGCAATGGTGTTGAGCACTGCGAGCGGAATAGGCTGAACCGGTATGAGCTCTTTGCATATGTCTGGCCTTTTCTCTACGATTGGTACTATTGGAAAACGTTCCGATTCTAGCTCGGAATAGTCAGAACCAAATCCCTCAACAACTGTTAAAGCCATGCAACCTCCACGTTAGGGTTTATTCTATGACTATAGTGAGACACTGTCTATTGTAAAAAACACGAAATAGTAGTCTTGCCATCATGTGTGCAAGATACTAACGGCATGAGTCATTATTCCTGATAACTTTCTTTATCGTCATTATCATAGATAACTTTAATCTTATTGATTTTCACATTCTTTAGTCCACTTGTCTCCAGCGTCTTGTAGCCTTGATCGGTGCAAAAGACTGTAAAATCATTATCTTTACTACAGTCGATATCCTTCTCAAATTTATACTCTAAAACAATACTTCTATTTCCGTTTATGGTTTTAAAGTAGACGTCGTGATCTGAACTACTCGTGTTGGTATAGCCATCGCCCGTGTAGCCTTGTGCTTTTAGGTTTGTCATCGTTTTGTTGTATAGATTTTCAAGAGTATCATTTACCTCTAGTTCTGCGATAGCAAGCGCATCAGACGCAGTAAGGCCATCGCCATCTGGACGAGCTGTTGAATCTAACTTATAGCCCTCTAAAATAGTGATCTTATTGAGATAATTCTTGTTGGAATATGCTTGAATCCACATATAAAACGGAAAAAGTGATGCGAAAAATAACAGAAAATATAGTATTGGTGCGATGGCTATCACTAATACCACGTCTCTTAGCAGGAGTTTTTTCCCGCTGTAATTATTTGTTTTTTTGTTTGCTAATAGCTTCATACAAAGAGTATAGCATTAATGCTTAGATCCGCTAGGGTGGAGGGATGAGCGCTTTGCTACTCCCTGCGGAGCTTTCTCGAAACGAGTTTCTGCGATAGCTCCTTGTGATCTAATCCCCTAATATGCTCACATTGTTCGCTATTCGTGGTTTCAGATCTCTCAACAATTCAAAAAGCCGGGCCTGATGACCCGACTCTTTGAATGGCTAGGGTGGAGGGATTCGAACCCCCGAATGCTGGGACCAAAACCCAGTGCCTTACCACTTGGCGACACCCTACTGTCGAAAGTTGTTTTGACTGGGGTGATTATAGCGTAAAAATGGTATTGTTTCAATTGCTACATAAAAGTAGGTATACTTAAGCATATTAGATATGCGTGTAATCGAACACCAACGGATTTTGGAGCGGTATAACAAGCGAAAGATTAATCAGCGTTTGCTGCGTTGGAGTGCGGTCATAGTTGCACTGGCATTGATAAGCTTCGGTGTATTAAATACATTCTTGTACATGACGGTTGCAGATAGTGTCGTGCCCGACACTAAGCGTATTGCGTTTTCGACAGGTCAACCGCAATACGCATGGCCGGGGTACGGACAATCGGCTATCGGTGAACTTGAACAGGGTGTTATCGCGCAGCATGGTGATGGTCGCCCACGGCCGACAGCCAGTGTGGCTAAAGCAATGACGGCGCTTGCTATTGTTCGTAAAAAACCTTTGCAACCAAAGTCGCAGGGCGAGACGTTGCAACTAACTACGGAGGACGTTGTATTTTACGATCAATATATTGCAAAGAATGGCGCAGTCGTAAGAGTAGCTAATGGCGAGAAAATTACGCAATATCAGGGGCTTCAGGCAATGCTATTACCGTCGGCTAATAACATGGCAGATACTATGGCAACATGGGCATTTGGAAGTGTACAAAAATACACAGATTATGCCAACACGCTCGCGGTCTCGCTGGGTATGAAGTCGACTACCATAGCAGATGCAAGTGGATTTTCTGAAAAGACTGTTAGTACTGCAAGTGATTTGGTTGTGTTAGCACAGGCGGTTCTTAAAGAGCCGGTGCTGGCCGAGATCATAAGTCAGTCCACCGCAACCATTCCGGTACATGGAACAATTAGGAACGTAAATAGCTATTTGGGTGAAGATGGAATAAATGGCATCAAAACTGGCAACACTGATGCTGCAGGCGGCTGTTTCTTGGTGTCTGCGACTCGTAAGATGAGCGATGGATCAACAAAAACACTGATAGCAGTCATTCTTGGTGCACCAACACGCCCACAAGCCATGAACGATAGTCTTCCCTTGCTCGACCAAGCACAAACAAGTTATAAAAAACGAGTATTAGCAGCACAAGGAGCAGAAGTTGGATACTATCATGTGCCTTGGTCGGGTCGGGTTGCGGCTGTTTTGAAAGAGGATATGAGTTTATATGCGTGGCCTGGCACAACGGGTCAATTAAAAGTTGAAATGAGTAAACAGTTTGCTGGGGCTCCGACAAGTGCGGTAGTTGGCGAGGTGGTTGCAACAGTTAATAAAACCGCTGTAAAGACTGCCGTGCAGCTGAAGCAAGATATACCAGAGGTTAGTACTGAGTGGCGAAAGAAATCGTTACTGCTTTAGTAGTTGGGTGCGTCGGGAAGATTGAAGAATGTTTCGAGTGGCATCATGCCCTGTTTATTGATCTCTATAGAAAGTTCTTTCCCAACATAGCGTAAGTGCCACGGTTCGTATTTGTAGCCAACGACATCAGACGTATTTTGTTGGTAGCGTATTATAAAGCCAAATTTGTAAGCGTTTTCTGCTACCCATTTTCCTTCTTTGGTGGAAGCAAAACAATCCTCTATGACACAGGTTTTGTTTGCTGGAGCAACGTCAACAGCAAAACCGGTCTGATGTTCGCTGTGTCCAGGGCGAGCGCTCTGCGTATCGGCTGTGGCCTGACCTTGTGTTTTGACGAAGTTGTTGTAAACGGAAACTTGTGTTCCGTACGATCGATAACCGCTTGCGAGCATGAGTGATATGTCATCATGCTTGGCCGAGTTTGTCATTAATTCAAAAGCATCGGCTGCTTCTTTGCGTAGTTGCATTTCAGGATTGGACGCAGAACCGCGAAGGGGTACTGAAGGAGTGCGAAGATCATCCGGAGCGTATCTTAGCGGGTTGAGCGGGCGTTGTTTATTTACTATGACCCAAATACTTTTAGGATCGTTGATCGAAAACAGGTTCTTATTAAAATCCTTTGTATTCTTATTGCTCGTTGCGGATTGTGTTGTTGTTTGGGATTGGGATTTGTCTGAGTTGTTGTGAAGATATACATACGAAACAAATGCGACAATGAGTGCGATCAGCATTCCACCGAATAGAGAATGTTTTTTCATATAATAAGTGTACCATTGCAAAATAGTATTGCTTGCAAAATAGTATCAGAATGCCGTACATTCTTACAGATGAGGAAGGCAAGAAATATAGATCTCGATGCGTATGTCGTGCCGATTATTATGAACGGTTTGCGCGGTAGGATGTTGCGAGTGCCGGCTGCAAAATTAGGCCAACGAGATATTTTATTCGTATATGGTACCCATTCAAGTTTAGAACAGCACTATGATTATATTGCCGCGTTGTCTCGGTATGGTGCTGTGACTGCACCAGATTTGCCAGGCATGGGAGGTATGCAAAGTTTCTTTGCTATAGGTATACGACCAAACCTCGATGCCTTTGCTGATTATCTTGCGGCGTTCGTTAAGCTTCGATACAAACGAAGGCGATTTCGTATAGTTGCATGCTCGTATGGTTTTGCGATTGTGACCCGTATGCTGCAGCGATTTCCAGAACTTGCTCGCCGCGTTGATTTTGTTGTCTGTGTGGATGGATATGTGCATGCAGAAGACTTTAATGTTCCGAGTTCTACGCGCATGGTGCAGCGAGTGGGTGCTTTTATATTATCTGCTCGACAGCTTTCGTGGATCACGAAGCACGTTGTATTGAGGCCGAAGTTATTGCGGGTAGCATATCAGTTAACCGCAAAGTCTCCTTCACACAAGCGGAATTACGATTTCGAGGTTAAAATGTGGAAACAAAATGACATACGTACGTATATGTATACAATTCGCTCTAGGCATAGGATGAATTTATGCACCACACAAGTAGAGTTGCCCGTCTACTATATTGCCAAACCAAGAACTGTTGTTGACGTGGCTGTCGTTGAACAGCATTTAGGTGTTATATATAGCACAGTACATCGCATTCGTGCAGGTAGAAGAAATGATAACGGAGTATTATCTGCTAAGTTGCGCAAAATACTGAGTAAAACATAGAACGAACTATTTTATGCATTTGGTGTAGAATGGAGATATGAATAAGACAGAACTTACAATCTCTAATAAAACAATACTCCGCATAGTTGGAGTGGTTATCGTTGCTTTGCTTGGACTGCGTGCAATCGCCGAACTTCGACATCCTATTACACTAGTGCTGGTGGCTTTCTTTTTGGCTATGGCGTTAAATCCTGCGGTAAAGTGGCTGTCTACGCATGTAATGCCCAAAAGCAAGCGCTCAACAGCAACCGCTGCGGCATTTGTCTCTCTTATTGTTGTGCTGGTGACATTTTTTTCTTTAGTTATTCCTCCACTGGTTAGCCAAGTTGTTGATTTTGTGCAGACCGTTCCCGACAAGGTTCAAAGCCTCAAGACGCAAGATTCACCGGTTGGTCGTTTTGTGCGCTCGCAAAACATCGAGAGTCAGATTGATAAATTTGCTACAGATTTTAGCTCACGTATTAGTGTAAGTCCGGTGCTGGATACTGCAGAGCGCATCGGTGGTTCGATCGTATCTATCTTTGCGGTGCTGGCAATGACTTTTATGATGCTTAACGAAGGCCCTCGATGGGTTAATTTCGCTACTGCACTATTGCCCGAAAAGAAACGGTCTCATACGAAAAAACTTGTGTCGCGTATGTATAGCATGGTGACAGGTTATGTTAACGGGCAGCTTATTACCAGTAGTATTGCAGCGTTTTTCTTGTTTGTAATGCTGGTCATTACATCAAATGTGATGAATGTTTCTGTTAATGCAGCCGCACTAGCAGGTATAATGTTTATCTTTGGGCTTATACCAATGATTGGTAATCCTATTGGCGCGTTTATCGTATTTCTTGCATGTGTGTTGTCTTCTTTTAATCTGGCGCTTGCTATGATTGTATACTTTGCAATCTATGCACAAATAGAAAACCTGACACTTCAACCATATATACAATCGAAGCAAAACGAGCTTACACCCCTTACGGTTTTTGTGGCGGCTTTATTTGGTGTGAGTTTTGGTGGCATAGTCGGAGCGTTGTTTGCTATACCAGTTGCAGGATGTATACGTATTCTTGCGCTTGATCAAATTGAGCGACGCGGTATACGTTCACGCTAAAAACTATTTGTAGTCCCTGCTCCATAGCGTACCTTGTGGTGTATCGCGAAGCAAGATACCTTGGTTTAGTAGCTTTTGACGTAGCCTGTCGGCTTCGCTATAGTTTTTAGAATCTTTTGCAATACTGCGTTCATGGATCAAGCGTTTTTGCGTTTCGCTGATATCAGAACCGGCGCTTAGGTCTAGCCCGAAGATCTCATCGAGCCAAGCAATGAAATCACTAAACGTATCAGCCTTAATACCGAGCACTGCTTTGTCGATTAGTTTGTTTAGCTGTGCAAGCGCCTCTGGGCTATTGAGATCGTCGTGGAGCGCATTAGTAATTTGTAGTTTTGCAATTTCTAAATCTTGGTTGGTTATGCCTTGCTGTCCGAGCTGAAAGCGTATATTAGCAAAATTACGGAAAGAGTTGAGTCGTGTTTTTGCTGCGTCAAGCGAGTCCCAACTAAAATTGGTCTCGTTTCGATAGTGGCTCTGTAGCATTAATAGCCGGTAGTCGAGCGGGCTAAAGCCTTTTTCTGCGAGTTGATCGAGAGTATAGCCGTTTCCGAGACTTTTGCTAAGCTTCTTTCCTTCAATTTTAATGAAGTTTCTGTGCAGCCAGTATCGCACAAATTCTTTGCCTGTAACGCTTTCTGTTTGAGCTATTTCGTTCGTATGATGTACAGGTATATGATCGATGCCTCCGGTGTGAATATCGACGGTATCCCCTAGGAGTTCGCGGCTCATAACAGAGCACTCGAGATGCCAGCCAGGAAAGCCCTTGCCCCATGGGCTATCCCATTCCATATCTCTCTTTTCGTTGCTGGGTGAAAATTTCCATAATGCAAAGTCGGTTGGGTTGCGTTTGCCTTCGTCATCGACGCGTGCACCCGCCTTAAGGCCTTTTGTGTCAAGCCGTGCAAGTTTTCCGTAGTCTGATAACTTGCTGGTATCAAAATAAATACCTTCGTCTTGTATGGCGTAGGTAAACCCCTTCTGTTCGAGTGCTTCAACAAAGGCTATTTGCTGTGGAATAAATTGGGTTGCTCTTGGCATATGATTGGGTCGCAGAATGTTGAGCTGCTTGATGCCTATTTCGGCTCTTTTTATGTAGTAATCGGCTACCTCCCACGCGGTTTGCTTTTTCTTTCGTGCCGTCTTTACGAGCTTATCTTCGCCGCTGTCTTCGTCGCTCACGAGATGGCCGACATCGGTATAGTTTTGCACGTGATTTACAATATAGCCTGCATCTTTTAGCACGCGTACGAGTAAATCCCAAGCTATGTAACTACTCCAGTTGCCGATATGAGGTTCTTCGTATACGGTAAGTCCGCATGCGTAGAGGCTGACTTCGTTTTTATATAAGGGCTTAAACAGCTCTTTTTGCCGCGACATAGTGTTATATAGATATAAGCTCATGATAGTAATTGGTTTGTTTGTGAAATAATTTCGTCTACGAGTTCGTCGAGTTTCCAGTCGAACGTTTTGAAGCCTGCTGCGCCTGGGTGTCCACCGCCGCCAAACTTTTCAGCAAGCGAATTGGCTATAGTGCAGCCGTGATTACAGCGAATTTTCGCCGTAATTTTTCCGTCTGGGTATGTTTTGATCGCAATTGCGATCTTTACATTCTTTGCAAAACGAAGCTCTTCTAGTGCCAGTACACCTGGGTTGTATATAGGGCTGTATGTTTGAATTTCGTCCCATGGTATGGTTACAAGCGCTAACTGGTCGTCAAGTTCGTAGCGAATTCTTTCTAGTAGCTTTGCTTTGTAAGCGATGATTTCTTTGGGCCGTAGTTGTGTTGAGCGACGTAGCGCATCGAGCTTGGCAAGGTCAACCCCTGCCTCAACGAGCTCAGCTAGAATATAGACACTGTGACTCCGTATGCCTTCTATGCTCAAGCCGAGAGAGTCTGCCATAATCGAGCTTGCTATGAACTCTTGTGCGTCAAGGGGTAGTGGCCATTTGAGCTCTTTGGCAAGGTTATAGATGACTTCGCCCGTAGCTACTGCATGTTCATCTATGTAGGCAATGTGTTTAAACGGAATATTAATTTCAGTTTCATGGTGGTCGATTACAATAAACGGCTTAGATTTTATCGTTAGAATTTGTCGCGATTTTTCTAGCTGGTCCAAGAGTAGAATGCTTGCGCAATCAACCATTATTGCTGCATCAAAGTTATGAGGAAGCTCATTAACAACTCTGTCGGCTCCCGGAAGGTACAGTAAGTACTGTGGAATATTTACGCCACAGTACATAACAGGGTCTTTGCCGAGTTCTTGCAAGATTGCTTCCAGAGCAAGGCTGCTAGCAAGGCTGTCAGCGTCGGGATTGTCTGCCTGAATTATGACAATCTTTTGAGCTGCTGCGAGCGTTTCCTGAATGGTCTGTGATGTGGTCATAGCGCCTGTCTTCCTTCTAGCGCACGACCAAGTGTTATTTGGTCGGCATATTCTAAGTCTACCCCAATTGGTAGTCCTCGCGCTAGACGAGTAATGCTAACGCCCGTGCCGGCCAGTTGTTGCTGAAGATATAGCGCCGTCGATTCACCTTCTACACTTGCGTTCGTCGCGAGTATAATTTCTTTGACATGATCTTCGCTGACTCGCTGTACCAGGGTTTCGATATGGAGTTGCTCGGGGCCAATGCCGTCTATTGGCGAAATAAGGCCGCCCAGCACATGGTATGTTCCGTTGTATTGTCCAGTTTTCTCTAGCGCGACAATATCAAATGGCTCTGCTACTACGGCGATTATTGTTTTGTCGCGGGCAGGGTCGGTATACAAGTCGGACAATTCCTGATTGCTTGGAATGAGGGCAAATGTTTTCTTGCATATACCAATGCCTGCGTGAACATTAGCGAGTTTGTCGCTAAGCTTTTGTGCAGTTGCAGGGTCGTTCTTAAGTATAAAATATGCATATCGTTCGGCCGAACGAGGCCCAACACCAGGCAATACACTCAATGCCTCTATAAGGTCGGTGAGTGCTTGAGGTAATAAGGCCATGTGTACGCTACTATAGTCCTAGATCGCCCAGTGCGCCCATCATGGGCTGCATCTTTTCGGCGGCGATTTTCTGGCTTTGGTTGATGGCGTCTTTAACAGCGTCTTCGATCCATTTTTCGAGCTCACGAATATCGTCAAGATCGACTCGTTCAGGATCGATAGTTACGCGCTTAATTTTTTGTTCGCCAGTAATCTCTACTTTTACTGCACCATCACCCTGCTCTACTTCGATAACCATCTTTTCAAGCTCTTTTTTCATTTTCTTTAACTTCATCAGCATTTTGGCCTGATCAAATCGGCTCATAAAACAACTCCTTATTTACAGATTATATTGTAGCAAATTTATGGCGTAATTTTGAATGCTTGTCTTGTGGCGGGAGTTTGTGGCCACGCAACGAAATAGTGGCTGAGGTTATAGTAACAGGAGCTTATCATCGCTGAAAAAATCAGGATGCTTGCAAGTCCATGCGCTATGGGGTTATTCGGGAAGACTTTGTACCACATGGCAATGACGTAAGCGAGTCCGCCTGCAGCTAGCAGATATAGAAGCGGCAAAAGAATAATCATTGAAACAAAGCCGCCAATAGTTACGAGCAAGCAGCAGAAAATAATACCGCCAAACAGTACGCGTGCTCGATCGAGCTTGTAGTCTAGAGAATAGTTATACGCGCCCAATAAACACATCGTAACAATAAAGAAGTCCAAAAGCGGTAGTCTGCCGAGCCAGATTACCGGGTCTTTTGGTCCGCGCCAAATAAGCTGAGACGGAATGCGAATGAGCTTTTGCGGTATTTCTGTTATGAAATTGAGCGAACTACTTGGAAGTCCAAGCCAATTCCACAGTACATTGGTATCTCGAATAATCGCAATGACCAGAGGAAGCAGCAAGATTATAAGCCCAGCGAACATAAATGGAAGAATAGGTTTTACTGCAAATATAGTTTTGATAAGTTTTTTTCGTTGCCAAAATACACCAAGCAGTACAAGCCACACAAGGCCCGGAATATATAGCAGCCACACGCCAACTGCAGTAATGCCCACGATAGCCCGTATAGGTGCTTTTTGATTGGGTAACCATGCTCCGAGCCCAAGCGGGAGCATGATGCTAAGCATCATAATGTCTGGTGTTGCAAGCCGCGCAATATGCAAAAACCAGCTTGAACACACAAACAGAATGCTCGTAATCGCTGCTACACGGTGGCTATACCACCGTCTAATAACGTAATAAAACAGCAAACCAAACAATAGGCCAAATAGCGCGGTAACGCCACGCATGGCAATAATTCCATCCTTGCCAAATGTTTGGAGTGCAAGCTGGAGTAGTTTATGAGGCAAATTCAGCGGGTTTGCCAAGATGGTGTCCAGACTAGACGACGCTTTAATGGCTGCTGCTTCCGGTGCGCTAAAACCAGGAACGAGTGCGCGTAGTCGAAAAAAGAAGAGCCCAAACGCGGCCAAAACACCCACAACTCCCAGCAAGACTTGCTGCCAAGAGCCAACTTCGATCCAGCGCTTTATGTTGAGTTTACGCATAATACTTACGTTTAGTATACCATCATACTATTCAAACGGATTGCTATGTCTTGTATCAAGGCTACGGAAGCGCTGCTTCTCTTTATCGAAGTACAGTTCGACTGCGCCGGTCGGACCATTACGATGCTTACGAATCAATATGTCGGTAACACCTTTTCGTTCAGAGTCGGGGTTGTAGTACTCTTCGCGGTAAATAAATGCCACCACATCGGCATCCTGCTCGATAGATCCAGATTCGCGAAGATCCTGTAATTGAGGGATTTGTGGAGTACGGTTTTCGACCGAACGACTCAACTGACTAAGCGCAATAAGGGGTACATTGAGTTCACGGGCTATACCCTTCAGTCCGCGAGAGATTTCGGATATTTCCTGCACTCGGTTGCCGTCGCCACTAAAACGAGCACCGCCACTCATAAGCTGTAAGTAGTCGACAATAATAAGCCCAAGAGGTCGTATGTGTGCCTCACGGCGTGCTTTAGTCCTAAGGTCGCTAACCGTAATGCCAGGAGTGTCATCGATAAAAATCTGCGCCTCGCTCAGGGCGCCCATAGCATGACCGATCTTTTCAAAGTCGGCGTCAGTAAGATTACCCGTTCGTAGTGCCCAGGCATCAACACCTGATTCCATAGCAAGCATGCGGTCTACGAGCTGCTCTTTGCTCATTTCTAGACTAAAGAACAACACAGGTTCGCCGGCACCCAAGCCAACATTGTGTGCAAGGTTGAGCGATAGAGCGGTCTTACCCATAGAAGGTCGTGCCGCAAGAATGAAAAGGTCCGATCGCTGTAGCCCAGCAAGAATATTATCCATATCTTTAAAACCGGTTGGCACCCCACGAATTTTACCTTTGTCTTTATGTAGTTCGTCGAGACGATCAAAACTTTCTGCAAGGATAGTCTCCATACTGGTGATATCTTGTTTGATATGGCGTTGGCTTACTTCGAAGAGTTTACTCTCTGCCTGTTCGATAAGTTGTTGCAGGTTACTTTCTTCCTGGTAGCCAAGCTCCACAATGTCTTGCGATGCTTTTATGAGTCGTCGTCGTAAGGCTTTTTGGGCAACAATCTCTGCGTATTTTTCGACATGCGCGGCTGTTGGTACGAAGTTTGTAAGCTGCGTAAGATATGCGCTGCCTCCAACATATTCAAGAAAGCCAGTTGTTTTGAGTTGATCAGACAGGGTTAGCACATCGATAGGTTGATGCTTTTCATATAATTGCGTGATTGCTTCGAAGATACGCCCGTGCTTTTCATCGTAAAAATCAGGGGGCTGTACGATGTCGGCAATTTTTACGATTGCATCGCTATCAATTAGAATAGCGCCCAAAAGACTGGCTTCGGCATCGACGTTTTGCGGCGGGATGATTGCCTTACTTCGGTCCATAGTACTTAGGATTCTACCACTTCGGCGCCACCGAAAATATTGCTTATGGCGTTAATATCTACTGACTCTGCAGGAGGTTCTTGAGGCGTGGCTACTTTGTTAGACGGGGTGTCTTTGTTTGCTTTGTCGCAAGCTATTTCTAGGTTGTCTCCGGAAATTTCATGAATAGTATCGGCGATAATTTGTCGATTTTTTTGTTCGTTAACCTGTTTTTGATGAAACCCAAACTTAAAGTGCAGCACAAGCTTGCCATCATATAGTTTTGGCTCGGCCATGCGAAGTATGCCATAGAGTGTATTAAACTTGGTTTTAATCTTTGCAAGTACAAGCGGCCACTGTGAAATGTCGAATGCCCCGTTAGAGGGGAGTTGTTCTTCTTTTGCACTAGGTGCTTCGGCTGGGGGTTTCTTGGCTGCTTTTGCAGCAGGTTTAGATGTGGTAGGCTCGATTGTTGGCTTTGGCGACGGCTTTGTTGGTGTTGATGGACCTTGTTGCAGTGGTGGTGTAATGGTTGCGTGTTGTGGCTGTTTGGGCAGGGCTTCGAGCAAAGCGATTTCGAGCATTCTATCGGGAAGTGAGCTAGCTTGTACATCAATAAGACTCCGTAACAACGTTGTTGTTGCTATGCCAGCCGACTCGAGTTCATTGTAGTGCTGCAGCGCATATGTACTGATCTGTTCGGCCAAGCTGCTGCTTTTTGCACCGGCATTACGGGCGTTTAGTAGCGCTGTTAAGACCGTACTAGGGCTGCCTGACTGTAGAGCCGTAACCAGCTCGTCTAAACGGTCGTGCGAAGCAATACCCAGCAGTGATTCGATTTCTGGGCGGCCGATTTTTCCTTCAATGCTGCGCGTTTGGTCGAGCATACTAATGCTGTCGCGTACACTGCCTTCAGAGTGATTAACGATGAGCTCAAGTGCGTCTGTATCTATAGCGATCTTTTCTTTCTTTGCAATTGTCGCCAGATGCTTGGTGAGTGTTTTGCTGTCAACGGGTCGAAAGGCGAAGTGCTGGGTGCGGCTTACAATGGTTTCGGGGAGTTTGTGTAGTTCGGTCGTTGCTAAAATAAAGATGACGTGTTTTGGCGGCTCTTCGAGTGTCTTGAGGAGAGCATTAAATGCTTCGCGCGTGAGCATGTGTACCTCGTCGATAATGTATACCTTGTAGGTTGCACTGGTAGGCAGGATGTGAACTTTGTCGCGCAGGTCGCGAATCTCATCGATTCGGCGATTGCTTGCAGCATCTATTTCGATAATGTCTAGGTGTGCGGTTTCGTCAGTATACGGCAAGCTGTTTAGTTCGTGGGCTAATATGCGAGCAATGCTTGTTTTTCCGACGCCGCGTGGTCCTGTAAATAAATATGCATGCCCAAAGGTTTTATTTTTTAGGGCATTTTTGAGCGTAGCAGTAACATGCTCCTGACCGATAACATCGTCAAGCTGCTTCGAACGGTATTTTCGATATAACGCCTTCCCCATAGCCATAGTATTATACCGAATACAGCAATATTAATCCGTTGCGCAATCCACACCGCTTCAATACTAAACAGATGCTACAGTGCTGCTTCGAGTGCTGCCCACTCTGCGTTGTCGTCGTCTTCAGGGATGTTGACACTGACTTGATCGCCGGGCTTTGCTTTAAAATACGTTACGCTCGCAAGCAGTACACGGTATGATTTTTTACCAGAGATTACGAAATAATGGCCGTCACGTAGTTCTAGCATGCCTACAATTTGTTTGCGCGCTATCGGGCCGATTTGCTTGTACATAAAAGTGCCGTCGTCGGCTATGGTCAGCTTAAGGATGTCTCCTTGTACAAGTTTTGACTTACTAGCATAGTTTGCTGGCACAGGGTACGTCTTGCCATCGCTGCCAACCATGTTTTGACCATCAAACACACCTTCAATGACCTTGCCGAGTGCTTCTTCGGGTGTAGCTAAGTTAAGCGCACTATCGTCGCCCACTAAACTCACTAACAGCTCTTTTGCAGCTGCCAGACTTGTTTCAGCCTCCTGAATAAGGCTGCGTAATCTTTTTATTTGTTTCTCCGGAACATCCGCCATCTCGGCCCCTATCGTAGTGTTTGTTTAGGTACACTTACGCTAAAACTATCATGTTTGTTTTGGCAAGTCAAAACTTTTCAACAAAACCTGTGGATAAAATACGTATGTTTTTCTACGACACCTACAAATAATTTTGAATGTCTCCTAAGTATGCGTGGTTATGCAAGTAGAGTTTTTAGAATTTACGACGTCCAAATCTTCTGCTTTGGGGTGGTGGGGGTGGAACAAAACTTCGAGCCGGGGTTTCAGGGGCTGGATGTAATGGGGGTACGCGGTCGGTAGTAGATGTGGTGTATGATGATTGTTTGGTAAGAATAGCTTCTATGATTTGCATCATCTGTTCGGCGGAGAGTGTCATGGGTGTTCTTACGCCATCAGCTAGCTCGGCTAATTTGAATTTTTTTCTGCTTTCACGATGTCCGGCAGATTTGTCGCCTGCGAATGCTTTAAATAGTTCGAGGAATAATTCAGGATCGGAGTCGAGCTGTTCAATCTCTTGCTCTAGCTGGCTGATCTTTGGAATTGATACTATCATATCTACATCAGGTCTCATTTTTACTGCTTTTGGCGATGCCATAACAAGCTTATATGTGACGCCGTCCTCGTTCTCTAGCCTGATTACCGCCGAAGGCAATTTTACCGAAAGCACTCCTGCCGTCTCAGGATAAACTACGCCTTGAACATCTTGCCTGGAGAGTAAAAGTAGTCTATCAAAGTCTTGCCTAAGTAGTTCAGAGTCTCTTGTTTCGTCTGATACTCTCTTAATCTTGTATCTACTTAATGCACTGTACGCTGCACCTTCGTCCCAATAATCTATCCCTACTGATATCGCAGGATTTGAAACGATCGATTCTATTGCATGTCTTTTTTCTGCCGATAGCCCCTCTGTTTCGTTGGGTTCGTCTACTGTCTCGGTTATTCCTTTGGAGGTTACACTGTTTAGGGCGATGTCTCCAGCTCTACTGCTCTCTTTATTGTCAGTGTCAACCTGTTCTTCTGGCCAGCTTCCACCCAGTTCATTAACAATTGCAGCTCTCTGTGCTTCTGATAATCCCTTGAGATAATTTAACTCAGTGGGCCTTAGTCCAGTTCTTTGATCAATAATATTTTCTGAACTATCTTGAGGAGGGAGTAGATCGCTGTTTGGTGTGTCGGTCATTAATATTATTATAGCATTTATATATAAAGACCGCTGTTGCCAGCGGTCTTTAATGTCGGTTGCTCTAGTGTTTAGGCGAGTTCGACAGTAGCACCTGCTTCTTCGAGGGCTTTTTTAGCTGCTTCTGCGTCTTCTTTCTTTGCTTTTTCAAGCACAGTTTTTGGAGCGCCGTCTACAACAGCTTTTGCTTCACCAAGACCAAGACCAGTAAGTTCTTTTACTGCCTTGATGACTGCTACTTTTTGTGCACCAGCGTCTTTAAGAACGACGTCAAATTCGCTCTTTTCGTCTGCTGCAGCTGCAGCGCCATCGCCACCAGCTGCTGGAGCAGCTACGACAGCAGCGGCTGCTGCTGGCTCGATGCCATATTCTTCTTTGAGGATTGTTGCAAGTTCGTTAACTTCTAATACAGTAAGACCAACGAGCTGTTCTGCAAATTTCTTTAGATCTGCCATTGTTAGTTCGCTTCGCTTTTTGAAGGACACCTACGGTTTCCCTCAACGCGCCGGGTAAAAAACGCGATTTTTACTCGGGCTGCTCTCTTCCCTGTGAAGTGAGCAAAACGAAACTCTCCTTTCTATAGATTAATTATATTACGCGGCCTTTGCCTCGATAGCCTTTAATAGGCCATGGAGATTACCGCCAAGACCACTCATGACCTCGTTTACCGGGCCGTTGAGTGTGTTGATGATTCCGGCAATGAGCTGGTGCTTGCTTGGTAGTGCTGACAATGCAGTTACCTCTTCTGCGCTCAAGAATTTGCCGTCTGCGCTGATGGCGCCGACAAACTTGATCGAAGGATTGGTTTTTGCAAAGGTAGCTAGTACTTTGGCAGGCATAACTTCATCGTTGTCATTAAATGCATAGAGCAACTGGCCTTTAAGTGCGCCGAGTTCGACGTCTTTAAGTGCTTCGCTATTCTGTGCAGCTTTAATGACAAGCCGGTTTTTTGCGACTTTTACGATGGTACCTTCGTTCTTTGCATCACGGCGAAGTTGCTGGAGTGCTTTAACGGTTGTACCTTGGTAGTCTGCGACAACAGTCATCTTTGAAGCAGCGAGTAAATCGCTTACTTCTTGTACGACTTGCTGTTTTTTGTCCTTTGTTAGTGCCATGGAATATTGTTCCCTTCACTGTTATTCGAAAACCGTATCGACCGTTTGGTTCTCACGTTACCTGCAAATAAAAATGCCTCTGGCTAAGCCAAAGACATTAATGAGTATGCGAAACTAATGTTTCTACCTCGGTAGCATGTTTAAGCTGTTTCCAGCCGCTACTGTCTTTGGTAACGATACAAGTATTTTACCTCTGTTACGGATTATTGTCAACGACAATCTTCGGGTGGATTTGGGCCGTATCTGTGCAAAATGGTGCGATGTGAAAATGGTCTATTCAGGGCCGATGACTTGCTTCGGCGCAAACGATCAACATGAGGCTGTAATACTGGGTCGTTATGTTCGGCAAATGCTTCTAAAACTGCTAGACCAAATGGGTCGACCGTGTCAATTCGATACGGTGGGTTTATTTTAACTGCATGCCAATAGAGACTGCCAACTCGTTCGGCTGTTGTGCAGAGCTCGTCGAGACTGAGTGTTGCTACAAGCCACTGGCCAAGCTCTTTACTGAACTGTAACATGTCTTCGTGCGACCGAAAGGTCGTGGCTTTGACTTCTTCGAATTCGTGTTTGGTTGGTAGGTGGCTGATTTGTTCGTTCATGGTCTTCCTTTAGACATAAAAAATACCCCTGGTGCGGGGTATTTTGGTATCAACAAGAATAGTGCCCGCTTAGTAGGGTGTGGTAATAATCTCGTTGATAATTATTGATTGCATGAACGCGAGTATAGTATAAAAATCCGGTATTCGCAAGAACCTTATTTAAATTCCATGTGCAAGTGGATCGCGTGGTGTGGGTACGACGACTGGTACGTCTGCCATGCTTTCTGTGCCGCCGTACGGAACAATAACCGGCAAAATACTGCGCGGGATAACAATCCCAGCCTTTTCTGCTGCTATAAACGCTTCCTTGCGTGTAGTAGGTTCAAACATATCTGGATTTTGCGCAATAGCCAGTATGACGGCGCCTATAGCGGTACGTTCTTCGATTGCATTGTTATCTTCCTCTGTATCCTCTGGCCACCAATCTACAAGCTCTTCCCAGCGTTTTCGACTACCGGTTTCAGGATCAATGTTGCCATCTCGTTCTATTGCTTTTGCTATTCCTTCGGGCGTGCACGGAAATAATTCCGTACCATACGTTGCTACCTGGCTGTCGTGCCAGTCTGCTACAGTTTGTCTCATGTATTATTCTCCATAAATTAAAAATCAGGCGGTGAAGCCTGATTGATGGGGCTGTGCTAAGGCGCGAAAAACGCTCAGGCTTCAACCATGCTGAAGCACAGCCCAGTAAGGCTGAGAAGGAGCATGTTTAAAGCTTGTTGTATCATGAGTAGTACCATACCGTAGATGTAGATGATGTGTCAAGGAGTGGTAGTGGTCTAACCGCCTAGTTCTTTGAGTTTTGCCTGAGTGTACTTTTCTGCTGCCAATCGCGTCAGCTCGGCATCTTCACCTTGGTTAACAAACTTCATAGACTCGGCCATGAGTGGGTGTACTTCGGCCAGCCTGTCGTGCATTTGTTGTACAAGCTTGCGGTAGCCGGGGTGCCCCTGTGGGCTGGTGCGTAGTTCGTGGAAATGGAATGCTTCGCGTGCATTGTAGGTAAGTTTCCAGCGCATGCGGTGCCCGAGCAGTGTTGCATATTGTGCTTCTTGTTCATAGCCAGCACTTTGCAGGGCGCTGTAAAGCTGCAGACTGAGGTCGAAGCAAGTTTCGAATTCATCGACTAGGCCGGCATCTTCTATAAGTTTTGGTACTTCATACCCATAGCGCGGGGTTAGTGATTGCCACTCTAAGTCGTCGACGATGCGATGGCGTTGTAGATCGCGGAAAATGCCATAGTCGCAAATAAGGTCCCAACTGTAATGTGCTTTTTCCATGGCGCGACCGGGTTTGTGTCTGCGGTTATAGCGATCACCTACATAGGTCTGAAAGGCCTGAAGCTTTTTAGCGTAGGGCCACGATTCTACTTGTCTGCGAATGTCTTGTAACGATTGGTGACTGTGTTCGTACAGCATATCTGGTACAAGGTCGAGTTCGTTTTTGGGCCAGTAGTCGGTCAGAGTTACGGCGCTGTTGCTGTCGGGCGTGTGCGTTTGGTTAAGATTGTCATTTGCAAACTCTTTAACGCTTTCGTAGGTAAATACGCGGTAGCCCTGTAGAGCAGCGCCTCTGTCTGAAATGTCTATACGTTCAAGAAAAGCTGGAATGACTTTTCGGGCTTGTACTAGCAAGCTACGACCGACATGATGCGCTTCGGGTAGTGGGTCGGATAGCAAATGAGAAATAAGGCTTTCAACCGCTTGCCCAGACGCATAAATACCAACAGTAGATTCGGTTGCTACGGGCAGCACCGGTCGTACAGCATCGCAGGCTTGTGCGCGCGTGGCGCCCATCCAGGCTATGTCGCGTTCTTCTGCCGGTACACTCGATTCTTTACGAACGTAGTCGGTTAGGTCATGTACCATTTTGCTGTATAGATCAAATATCTTGTCCAAGGATTGTACGTATTGGCGTTTAGTGGTGGCGTCGAGATATGCGGGTACGTGGTAACGATATTTACCATCTTTGTTTTTTTGGTCAAAGTAAATATAGCGAGTAGATTGTTCAAGATACGCTGCAAGCCTGCCCCATTCGAGTTTTTTGGTTAGTATATTGCTGGCCTTCTCTACTACGAGGTGTAAGCCAACAAGTTGTTGTACCGAATCATCTCCGTATGCGGTAATAACTCGCCGTAGAAGCTGTTCGTCTTTTTCGGCAGCAACGGCGAATTCGTCGAGTAGCGTAACGCGCATATCATCGCCGCGGCGACTCAGTCGTGCCATGGCGGCAGCAATGGTGACCGGACTCATTTTGCCAGTAAAGGCGTACACGTTATCTGTAGTTGAGGTTACGGCACCATCGAGGTAGCTTTCGCCTGCTTTAGTGACTCGGTAAACCCCGTTTTCGTCTTTTTCGACATACGGATTATCGGTGCTTGCAGTTGCATTCGAAGATTTTTGCTGTGAAAGAGGGGGCAAAAGTGGTTCGATGGTTTGCCAGAGCATCTCAGCTACGGTATCGACATCCATGAGTTTGCCTGAGCGTATACAGTCGATACGTTGAAAGTCCTGCGGAAAGAGCTTGCACATGTCGTCGTATACTTCGACGGCTGTTTCGAGGTGCTTAAGGTCGGCTTCGTGGATGTCACGTTGTTTATCGGTGTAGCTTCGCTTGGCCTTTTTGTCGACAAGACTTTGTGCTATGTCGGCGGGAACGCGCAAGACAATGCTTTTTGTTGGTCGAGGAATTTTAAGCATTTCGAACTCGAGATTATCGAGCCAGATAAAGTAGCCTCGACGTTCTTCGGCGCTGGAAAATTTGGTGCCTTGGTGCGCCATGTTACTGCCAGTAAATCGGTTGGCAAGCACTACCTTGCCTTGCTCGAGCGCAGTACGGATGGCTTTGGCGGCTTCGTAGCGGTCGAGCGCGTAAAAGAGCGACCCTGTATAGGGGCCAACCTCGTCCGCGCTGCCATAGTTTCCGTTCAAATATTCGCGAACAAAATAACTCGATGGCTGTTCGTACTGCGGAAAGTCGAACGCTGCAACGTCGTACCCAGCATCCTCGAGTCGACGTTTTAGTAATGCAAACTGTGTACCTTTACCAGAACCATCGGTACCTTCTATAACTAAGAACGTTCCTGCTGAATTCATTATTCTACCTTTCCCCACCCAACTTGGATCGAAAAAGGAGCGTTAATCACCCTTAAGACCCTCGACCTTTTGTGGCAAACGCCGTTTATCTAAATATGCACGAGGTAGCATCTGGCTCGGCGCCCAGTTTTTGATAAGGGATTTTAGGTCCGTGCCAAGCTGGTACTTACCACTAAAGCCACCGTGGCGGCCTTCGCCGTAGTTGCCTTCTACTTCGCCTGTTTCGAGGAAGACGGCCTGAGCAATACGTTCTCCAACAGGTAGTAGTACAGTTTCTTTCTGGTTGAGGTTGTATATTTCGAGGGTGAGGCGGTTAATGTAGCCTGGATCCACCCAGCCGGCATCGAAGCATACTGCAATACCATTACGTCCCCAGCTTGAACGAGCTTTTACTTCGTAGGCGCCGGGTGGTTTGATGCCGAAAAATTCGTGGGTATGCGCTAAGATACGCTCACCAGGTTTGAGTGGAATAACGGGGTGATTGGCAGGAATATTTTTGAGGAGTTTAAAGCCATTAGCCTCACACCACTCTTTGTGGGGTACGGCTTTTAATGGGCCCTCAAAATAGCGCGCTACATCTTCTTCGTCGAACGGGTTGTAAATGGTGTGGTCATCGACACGTTCGGTCCGGTAGTAGTAATACCCAAGGGTTACATCAAGACTGGCATGCGATACATGCTTTGGATTGAATGGGGTGCAGACAATATGACCATCTTTTAAGGCCTGTTTTATCTGAATATTGCTATATACCCCCATTAATCCTCCCTCTTTTCGTATTCTATTGTACGAAATAAATCAGAGGATTTTCAAGCGTAACGTCTATATTACAACTACTAGTTGACTTCGCTGAGTGCAACTTTAATGCTTGGACCCATGGTAGTGGTTACGAATAGGGTCTTAAAGTAGTTGCCTTTTACGCTGGCTGGTTTTGCGTTTTTGATGCTTGCAAGAACGGCGTTGGCATTTTCGAGTAGTTTTGCTGCCTCGAAGCTTACCTTACCGACACCGATATGCACGATACCAGTGCTGTCTACGCGATATTCTACGCGGCCCGCCTTGGCTTCGGCAACTGCTTTAGCTGGGACGGTGGTAACGGTACCGCTCTTAGGGTTTGGCATAAGTCCGCGTGGACCAAGAAGCCGAGCATATTTGCCGAGTTTAGCCATCATGCTTGGTGTCGCAACGAGAACGTCAAAGTTAATCTGGCCTTTGTCGAGAGCGTTGGTGATTTCTTCTGCGCCGGCGATATCTGCACCAGCCTTAGCGGCCTTGGCAGCATCGTCAACATCTGCAAATACTGCAACACGAACGGTTTTACCGGTTCCGGCAGGCAAAACAAGGTTTTCGCGTATGTTCTGATCGGCATGTCGTGGGTCAACGCCCAGGCGAATGTGTAGTTCAACACTTGCATCGAACTTAACCTTGCTTGTTTTTGCGGCAAGGTTAAGCGCTTCTTTCAGGGTGTATTCCTTGTCTGCTTCGATAAGCTTTGCAGCTTCTCGGTAGTGCTTGCTGCGTCGCTCGAGGCGTGAACGTGTTTTCGGTGCAGGTTTTGCTGCTGGTTTTTCGGCTTCAGCTGCTTTGGTTTCTGCTTTTCGTGCTTCTTTCGCTTCTTTTTCTTCTGCTTCGCGGAGTGATTTTTCGCTGCGCTTACCGGCCTTAGCGGTTTTTACTTCTTGGTTTTTAGTATCTGCTTGGTCCTGAGTAGCAGTACTTTCTTGAGTAGTCCCATCCTCTACATTCTCGACTTTCTTGGCGTCTTCGGCCATAGTGTGTGCTCCTTCCGTGGTGCATGCGGCTTATTGCCTCCCACAGCTTGGTTAGTAATACGTAAATAATACCACAAAATCTCTATAATTGGAAGTAGTTTACGGGCCCTAGGTCGGGGTGATCTGAGTTGCCAGGTGTTGCATCGCGATTCGCTTGCAAATAGGCGTTAATCAGAAATTTCGCACGAAAACTATTAAGTACTGTCGCTTGTTCGTGTAGTCGAGTATACAGATCGAGTGGCATACAAAGCTCACCAATAGCCTTCCATGCTGCTTGGCTATCGCGTTCGGTAAACAAAAGCTCCTCATGACCTACTTCGTTGAACTTTGGCTGAGGTAATGCTGCTACGTGTTTTTGGGTTTGGCCGGCGTATAACATAGCTATCTGCTGTCGCTATTTTTTGATCCATGAATCATCACAAAGCAGGCCAATGCAATTGGTGCACCGATCGCGGCACCTCTTAAGACGCTGCCAAGTGTATTGTTCGGAAATAAATCAGGGTGCGTCATTCCAGCAAGAGCTATTAGACCAAGGTTGTTCTGGGCTACAGGTTCAAATGGTATGACATCTCCGGTTTCAGGGTCTTTACCTGCAAAGGCGGCAACTTCGTGCTCGCGGTTACGATGAAAGTAGTCACGCTGAAGTTGTAACCAGCGACTGTCTACTTCCGTAGGTACATGGGGGGTGTTGTCCATGATTTTTTCTCCGTGGTTTCTAATGCCTCTGGGCTTTCAATTGTTTCTGCACCTGGCACATCGGCCGCGTAGCGAGCGGTCGAATATATCCAGTGATCGGTTAGTTGCTCTGATAATCCTCGTGCAACAACGACAGGCCCTAGGTACTCTGCTATCTCGGCTCTTAGTTCGGGGGGCTGAACAAGGGCTAACTGATCGGCAATGTCGGCGATGTCTTCTGGTTGGCATGTCTGTACAGCATGCTCCCATGTTTGTATATCTGTAGTTTCGCTTAGTAATGACATACTTTTACTCCTTTTGTGTATCTACGGTAGTAGTTTGGTTTGTATTCTGATCGGGCGCACTGGTAAACGATTTTCCGATATTATACGACAATAACTCTGCGGCAATACTTCCGAGCAAAAGCTGTTTGCCCAGGGTTGTGCCATATAGTTCAGTAGCGAGCGCAAAGCTACCAAGTCCCCCAACGGCAAACGCGGTCGTCAATTTGTCGAATGTCTTGACGGCTCGATCAAGTCGTCTCTGTTCTTTGGGGGCATGACATGGCTCCCCTTGTTCATCACGTAGCGGCCAATCAACATTGTAGGCTTCTACAGCTCTGTCGAGGTGATTCGTGCCAAAGTCGGACATGTACTAAGCCTCTATTTCTACACCCATGCTGCGGGCAGTACCAGCGACCATTTTCTTTACGGCTTCAACATCGTCGGTATTCATGTCTTTGGCTTTTTCTTCAGCAATTTCAGTCAGTGCAGCATCGCTCAGTTTTTTGGCGATTTTTTCACTGTTTGGTTTGCCAGAGCCCTTTTGTATACCGAGTTTTGCGCGGATAAGGTCGTCTGTTGGCTGACTGACGACTCGAAAATCCATGGTTCGGTCGTCGTAGATGGTGATATGAGCCGTAACGGTGCCTTTCATTTCCTTGGTTGCATCGTTAAACGGTTGAATAAAATCCATCATGTTAACACCGTACTGACCAAGCGTGCTACCTACTGGAGGTGCTGCGCTTGCCTTGCCGGCTGGAATCTTCATTTTGAGGTTTGCTTTAACTTGTTTTTTGTCTGCCATATTCTTATTCTCCAATTGCATTATGTCGATGAAGCATTCGACTCGTGCGTAACGACCCAATTATACTATAGCTTACCCCTGTTGTCTAGTAAGATGCTTTACTTGACGGTATAGTATCCGAACAACATTTTTCGTGTGCTGAGGGGTTTTGGTTGAGGTGTATTCGTGTTGGGTGGTGATTGTGCGTCTCGATTGGCTGTGTGTTCCGTTGTATGTGCTTTCATAAAGGCCTGCACGGCAAGTGTTGCGTAAGCTCCTGCCGGGGCGCTGTATGCTAAGGCTTCCCATGCCTCACCGCCTTTGGCAGCCACAAGAACGCTCATGAGGCCACTGAGTGCAGCGCAACTACCCGATACGGTTCCTCGGAAAAAAAGTGCACCTTTGTCTGTCGCAAGACTTTCATCCATATGGTGTACGGCTTTGGCTATTCTTGTAAAAGGTTGATGCTCAGGGTTCATTACATTATCTCTATTTACATTTCGCGGTTAAGGATTTTAGCAGCGCGTTCTTCTACGCTGGCCCAATCTTCATCGTGTGGGTTAAGTCTTAATCCGCCCAACGCTACACCGTATATCAGCTCGGCATCTTGAGCTGCGGTTTCTGTGTGCGGTTCAAGTCCGTTTATGGCCATCTGCACATCGTGAGGTGTGGCATGGATGCTGCGATTGATGAGCTGGTCAACACTGATTGTTGGTGGTACGGATGGTTCAAGTTCGGGTTGCATAGTTATACCTTAGAAGTGTTTTTGGGTTTTGTCTACTCAATTGGAGGTGTAGGTAAAGCATGTGCAATGTCGAACTCTGTAATATCTGTCTCCGGTGAAATGGCTAAATGAATATTATCAAAAGCCCAATAAGAATAACTCAAAAAGCAATGATATCTATGAAGATCTTCGTTATTAAGTGGCGTATCAGCAAGACGGTTGAGTAATTCGATGAGCACATTACGACTAGACTCAAGCGTTATGGGCTGTGTGCCATCTACAATATTGCCAAGACTATAATCTGAGAGTTCAGAGTACTTTGCGTCTGCCATTAGTCCATTTGATACGACATGCCCGATCCATTTAGGTATTTCGGCAGATGCTCCGCCAAAACAGCCTGTGAGCCACACGGCCATACAGTCCGTGCTTGTGGCATAGTCAAACAATTCGTCTTGGGTTGGTAAGAGCGGAGGCGGTGTTGTATCTATTGGCATTAGTGCAAAACTTTATAATCTATCGACATCATTTGACGTTGCATCTACTTGGGACTGTTGTTCGGTTTCGCGGCGATGCTCAAGGTTCGCAAGGCTAGCCAAAGCAAGCATTGGTATGCTGATAATCCCGCCCCAGATCATTCCTTCCCCAAGCTCAAAGGTTGTCTTAAGAATTTCTGCACTTTGCACGGGCTATACTCGTTTTACTTGGAGGCTGTCTAGTTCGACCGGCGTTTCGCGGCCAAACATATTGACGAGTACCTTGAGCTTGCCTTTGGCTTCGTCTACTTCATTGATAGTTCCATCGAAGCTCTTGAACGGACCATCGGTAATACTTACGACGTCGCCCACTTTGTAGTCGATTTTGTGTTTTGGCTGGTCTAGACCCATTCGCTTGTTTATCTTTTCCATTTCTTCTTCGCTAATTGGTGTTGGGTCGGTTCCACTACCAACAAAGCCGGTAACACCGGGTGTGTTACGTACGATATACCACGCGTCTTCGCTGAGTTTCATCTGTACCATAACGTAACCCTGAAAGATTCGTTTTTCTACGACTTTGCGCTTGCCGTTCTTAATTTCGATCATTTTTTCTTTTGGTACGATAACCTGAAAGATTTTGTCTTTCATGTCGAGGCTGTCTGCGCGTTGACGGATGCTTTCTGCGACCTTTTCTTCGTAACCGCTATATGTGTGAATGGCGTACCATTGTTTGCTTGTATCGTAACGTTTGCTCATTGTGTGCTCCTTTATTGCAACAAGATTTTTCTAAAGATTTTATCGAGGCCGTAGTCAACGGTACTGACGAGTGCACCAAAGACAATAGCGAATGCAATGACAGCAAAAAACAGCTGTCTGGTTTCGCGTCGGTCTGGCCAGGTTACCTCCCGAAGTTCGCCCCATGCTTCTTTGAAGTATTTTACAAAGAAGACTTTAGCGAGGATTCTACCAACAAACCGAGCAGGTCGAGTTTTGAATGGTCGAAGCAAAAAACGAAGTGGTCGTAAAGCTCTAACGATTACGCTCCAAAATTTGACCAATGGTCGCTTGCCTGCGGTAGCAGCCCGACGAATGCGTCGAGGACGATTGTTGGTTTTTTGAACGGTGCGTTCGCGAACAGTTTCGGTTTTTCGTTCTTTTAATGACTTGACTGGTAGCTTGGCCACACTGCCTCCTATATTAAAAAGAGCCTACAATAATGTAGGTCTCGATATGTCAAGCATACGCTCTTCGGTTGCAACTGTCAACAGATTAGATTTTGAGGTTTGGTATGTAGATACTAAAGGTAGAGCCTTTGTTGAGTTCGCTATCGAGCGAAATGCTGGCGTGGATAAGGTTTGCGAGCTTCGCCGTAACGTACAGACCAAGTCCCGTACCGCCGGTTTCGCGCGTTCGGTAGTCTTCGCTGCGGAAGAATTTATCGAAAACTTTTTCTTGGTCGCCCTTACTGATGCCGATGCCGGTATCGCGTACGGTAAACATAATGCCCTTCAGGTGTGGTGTGGCCGAGATAGTTACGCTGCCTTCTTTGGTGTATTTAATGGCGTTAGTAATAAAGTTCTGCAAAATTTCTTTAACGTACAACTCGCTCGAGTGTAATAGTTCGAGCGACCCGTCGATTTCGCTATGCAGCTTCAAGCCTTTGCTCTCTGCTTGGGGTGAATAGTTGTCAACAATGCTCTTAATAAGGTCATGAGCGTTTATATCGCTCGTTTCTACGGTGAGTTTGCCTCGTTCGGCACGCGATAGCATAGACAGGTCGTTAATCATGCCAGACAAAAACTCCACCTGATCATACGCTTGCTTAACGGCGGATACGACATCGGCGTGTGTTTTGTGCTTTTGCATAATAAACTGTGCGTTACTGAGGTTGCCTTCTGCTATAGCAATTGGTGTGCGAAGCTCATGGCTCACCACACTAATAAATTCGTCTCGCTCTTCCTCGAGCGATTTTTCGTGTGTGATGTCGCGCAGCACAATTACGTAGCCTTGGTCGGAGTTTTTGCCATAGCCTAGGTGTACGGGGGCAATGCTGATGTATACGTGAATACTGCTTTTGTCGCCGTATACGAGTTTGTAGTCGCGCGAAGACCACGCAGTATGAGCGCGTTTTATGAGGTCTTCGACGCTAATGCGTCGGTTGGCTTTGTTTAGTAGGTGTAAAACTTTGGTAATGTCAGCGCCGGGTGCCATGGTATTGACATCGAGAATATTGAGCGCAGCGCCGTTATAGACGATCACTTTTAGGTGGTTGTCTATGGCAAAAACGCCATCCGCCATGCTGTTGATGAGGCTGGTTAATCGCTCACGCTCAAGAATCGCCGCTACCGGCGACTCAGCTTTACTTGTTTTAGGCATACATCCATTATGCCATAAAAGCTTATGTTACAAGGCTGGTTTGTACGATTTTAGGGTTTTTCGGAATTGTTTTGCACCCGGATATACTGTTTCGAACAACCCCCAGAAGTCTGCTCCATGGTGCAAATGCTTGGTGTGTGTGAGCTCATGGAGAATGACATAATCGATAAGTTCCCACGGTAGCTGCATAAGGTATAGATTAAGCGTGATTTCTTGCTTGTTATTACAGCTTCCCCAACGGGCCTTTAGCGTGCGGATAGCGACAGAGGTATACGAGAATCCATGCGTCTGTGCAAGACGCTCAACTCGCATAGGGAGAAGTTTTTCGGCTTCTGCGCGCAAAGATTTTAAAGCGTGTTGTTTGGCTGCTTTTTGTACTGCTGGGTCGTCAAACGACATATGCGATGGTACGACCACGCGAATTTGGCTTCCAATGGTTTTAGTTTGCACTGTTTTTGCTTGGTCGCTTGCCGCGAAATATATGTGGTGCGCCTTACCAATAGCAGATCCGTTTTGTAATATCGATTGCTCGGTTCGGTGCTGCAAAATCCAGTCTCGCTTGCTTTCGGTGTAAGCAATGCCAGTGGCGTAAGGAGTCCACCAAGGAATTGTCACGCGTATCTCGCCATTGGGCAATAGCGCAATGCGTACACTGCGGGCCCGGCGGTGCTTGCGAATAGTCACCGAACCAATGTCGGGCAGCTGAACGACCTTGTCGGCCATTATCGAATAACTATATTTCGACGTTGATCGTCTATGCGGCCAGAGAATGGGTTCGGTACAAGGTTTACGAGCTCTGGCTTTACGACGTTGCTTGCAGTCGTAGTGGTGTTAATGGCGCCCAGCTCGTACAGTCGTTTTATAACAGCACTCTTCTGCGTATTAAAGGTATGCTTACCGCTAATTACCATGTAATCTTCTTCTTTAGGGTTCTGCATGCGTGCCATTGCCGCCTTGAAAGACTCTTTGGTGTACACCTTGGCGTATTTGTCTTCGGCCCGGCGCCGGTCACGTTTGCCGAGTCGTATATAAGCAGATTCTGCATCTATCTGGAGCCAAATAAGCAGCGGTTGTGCCTTTGCTTTGCGGGCAATGTTTCGTAGTTCGCGGCGTTCTACCAGCCTATCGACGGGCGCATCGTAAATAACGCTGACGCCAGCGCTCAAAAATTCTTCGCTCATATAGCTAAGCAAATGGTCGACAATTCCGTTTTCTTCTTTGTCGTAACGAGGTTTTTCAAAAAGTTCGCCGCGGATCCGATCACTGCTGAGGTGAGCGGCGTGAAGCGTATGACTCAGTTCGCGTGCAAAGTGTGACTTGCCTGCGCCCGGGTAGCCGTACAGCATGATAAAGAGTGGTTTGTTTGGAGTTACTTTACCCATACGTAGATATTATTGTATACCATTGTTCACCGATTAAGAAAAGACTCTGGTCGACAAGAGGTAGAAAATCTACTATTATAGAGGCTGTTTCCTGACGAAACTGCACCAAAAAATACAGGGGTATAGTACATCGGCTAGTATAGCGGTCTCCAAAACCGCAGAGGTAGGTTCGACTCCTACTACCCCTGCCATGATGGACAAACGAGCATTTTGAGCTCGTTTTTCTGTTTATTACCCCCGTTATTTCTTGTAGATTTTGCAGTTCGGTTAAGCCTATTTTGAAAAGGGCTGATTTTTGCAATAATCGAACTTTTATAGCGGTATTGAGCCATATAGATAGATTTTTGCGATTAGTTCCATCCGAGCCGCTAATGATAAAAATATATTACGCCATAATTTGCTGTAGAGGTATAATGTATAGTAATGAAGAAGCTCAAAATCCCCGCAGACATTCCAAAAAATAAAATGCAACTCGCCAAAGAGATGCATCGTCTACACGAGAGCTGCCTATATAGCAGCCAAGGTCAGTTTGAGTTAGGAAAGCAGTGGCGATTGAATAATATTTTGCTGGGAGTACCGGCATCTATATTGGCCGCATTAGCAGGTAGTGTGGGCCTTGCTCAAGATGATAAGACGCTGCTTCCTCCGATATTAGCACTACTATCTGCTGGATTTGGGGCGGCACTAACAACTTTAAATCCATCTAGGCGAAGTGAATTGGCGCAAATCGCAGGAAACAGTTATTTAGAGATACAAACAGCAGCAAGACAGTACATACTGGTTGACCTGAAAGATATGGATAATACCAAGGCAAGACAAAAACTAGACGAACTAACTACTAAGCGAAATAAAATCAACAAAACTGCAGACCCACCTAACAGGCTTGCTAGGTTTATGGCAAAACGCATTATTGACGGTGGCGGACAGGACTACTCAATTGACGAAAAATAATGGCTACAACTGTTGCACAAGCATTTAATGAGTTTAAAGATAAGATTAAACTGACAAGTTCTCAAGAAGAAACGGTTAGAAATCGCCGCCAAACTGCTCATAATTATCTTGCTAGTCATTTTGACAGCACATCAACAATGCCGCTTTTACGTACTACACTTATCGGTTCCGCTCAGCGAGACACAATAATTCGTCCGTTAGACGATATAGATATACTTGCCGTATTTGAGAATAAAGAACATATATTTGAAACATACCGGAATGATTCCTTTGCTTTCATTAACAGGGTGAGGAACGCCCTCAACCAGTATGAAGTACAGCTTGTAGGTACTAGAGGTCAGGCTGTCAGGCTTTTTTACCAAAATCGTCCACACGTAGATATTGCACCCGTTTTTAAATGGTCAACGGGTGGATACGGGTTGCCTGATGGCAGTGGTGGCTGGATAACAACTGACCCCGATTTTCACCTTCAATGGATAAATACAAAAAACCAAGAATTGAATTACCGCTTAAACCCAATTATTAGAATGATTAAGCGATGGAATAATACTTACGAGACAAAACTTAAGTCATTTCACTTAGAAATGATGGTAGCCAATACATTTACGAGTTTGGGTAACGATAGCCGAGAGGCACTCGAAATGTTTTTTGATTCCGCTCCATCACTAATGCGAACGATTGACCCTTCTGGTAGAGGTGGAGATTTATCTGTATACCTCACGGCGACCAACAGACAGTTAATTACTAATAGATTTAACAGGTATAAGAATAAGTGTGCGGAAGCAAACCGTCTTGAAATCAACGGCAACCACCGAGACTCAATTGAAAAGTGGCGAGAAATATTCGGGAATGATTTTCCGACTTACGGCTAAATGAAAAATCATACGTCCATACTTTCAAATGTAGCAAGTCTCTTGGTGTAATCAACTACCTTCCCCATAGTTATCATTTCAGTTTTAATGCTGTTCTGTCTCTCCATGCGCATCGCTGCAATAGCCAGTTCGATTCCCGTGTTTCCTGCCAGTTCAATTTTCGATCAATGTAACAGAACTCCCTTTCTACTAGTTTCGATCATCATCCACTAGCCTCGCTTTCATGCAGAGCAGTTCAGTTACTTACAATCGATAATCATCATTTGGCTGCCGACAGGTATCGTACTAGCATTTATAGTAGAGACAGGGTTTTGACAATTCTAGTTAAAGCTTGTACGATTCGTGTATGAGTATGTTTTGCTTGCATATAGTACCGCCCACGCCTCGTTGACCCGGGGGCTATGATAGTGCAAAAAAATAACGAATAATACGAAACAACAGAACGGCCCCACGGGTCGTATTTTTTTCTGTTTGTTTCGAAGGAATAGCATGGAGAAAAAAGAATTAACAATTATAAAAGTAGGCACCGGTGTAATTGCTAATCGGCAAAGAACAGCGATTGATTATACTGCCATGGCATCGATTGGGCGCGATATTGCACGTATAGAAGGCCGCGAGCGTAAAGACGAAAAAGTTTCTACATTGGACCATGAAGGTTCGGTAATTTTGGTTAGCTCTGGTGCGGTTGCTGCCGGAAAAGAAAAACTTGGCATGAACGGTTCTGATGTTTGTAATACGCGCCAAAAGCAAATGGCAGCCATGGTTGGAAATACGGCACTTTTTGGGTTGTGGGAGGCTGCAACCGGTATAGTTGTAGGCCACGACTTGCCCACTCATAATGATCTTGAGCTGCAAGAGCATTGGGACAATATGGTTGGTGTTATTGCAACTAACTTAGAGTACGGCGTTTTGTCTGGTTTTAATGAAGGCGATGTACGCAGTACTGAAGAGCTCGAAACAAACGTGCGTGCCGCCGGCCGGCAATTTAAACGTTTCGGTGACAATGACCAGCTAGCCGCCATTATTGGCGTGCAGATTGGTGCGTTTGCAAAAAGTTTTGTAGGTCAGTCAACGCGCGTAATATTTCTGACCAATACAAATGGAGTGCTCGAAGATGTGCGGAGGCCCGATTCTCGTATAGATGAGCTACGATACAAAGATATCGATGAAATTATTGAGCAATGCTTGCACGACGAAACAGCAGATATTAGTAATGGCGGTATGCTGTCTAAATTGCTTGCTGCAAAGCAGCTGGTTGGTGCCGGCGTGTCGGTAAGTATAGGCGCGGGAAAAAATGCTTCTGGTCGCCCTTTGCTCGATTTGTATAATCGGGTAGAACATGTGGGCACACACATACTTGCATAGTCGACCATGACGCTTATGCTTGCTATACTCTGTATAGAAAGTTAGTAATGGCCAAACAGAAAAAGTACAAATTCCGACTCAGTAGCCACCGATTGATTGTTGTCGCGGACAAAATTTTGTTAATTCGCCTGCTCCGCAGTTTGAACGGAAGGTTTTGGGGCGTATTTGGATTGTTTGTGCTGTATGTAAGCTTGGCGATTTGTTTTTCAATTCGGCCCGAGCTTCGGGTTTGGTCTACCGCATTTAGCGACTTTGGCACCGATATCAAGACAACAACTATATTTTCGTTTGGGCTGTTTGTGTGCGGGTATGGGTTGTGGCGATGGCGAAACTACTTGGTGCAGTCATCGAAAACAACAGGCCTTGTGCTAATTAGCCTAACTGCAATTATTATTGGGGCGTATTTGGTCGCTCTTATGCCCATAAATATTAATGATCGCATAGATGACCTGCACTATTTTGGATTCTTTCTTGGCGGTGGTGGCATGATAGCTACAGTCATGGTTGATATGCTCCTAAGAAAGGTCAAAAAAGGTGGCAACCGTATGTACTGGCAGTTATTGCGCTTCGTTTCGTTACTGCTAATTGTTGCAGGTTTGGTGGTGACGCTGTTGTCGCACCAGCGCTTTGGTGGCAAGATGGATCATGCTTTGCTTGGTGAGTTGCTGGTGTTGAGTGGCTTTGGATTATGGGTGGTTATACGCACAATTCAAGGCGAAGGTGTTAAAACAAATTTTTCGAGAGTGCTTGGGAAAGTGCTCATCGTTGATTAATTGTACTGGCTACCCAACAACAAAACGACCCATTTGAATACCAGCGGGGTTTGCAGTATACAGTTCGATGAGGCTATCCTCTGTGTCAATGAATAAACCCGCTGCCATATTTGAATTGGTGTTCTTCGGGTCAATATCGAGCATGGCACGAACCTCAGTTAGCTCCATAAGATTACTGTCTGAAACGAACGCACCTAGTTCATAGAGTGTGTAGTAATATGTCAATGCATCCACGAGAGTGGCGGCCCGTACAGCGGGGTGTTTTGCTTGTAGATCGTGTAGCATTTCTTCTTGAACGGATACTGACCCATACGTTCCGGGGGTGTATTTGGTGGGGATAATACTAAAATGTATATATTTTGGAGTATTGTATGCAGGAAGTCGAGGATTGCGAGTTAGCGGTGTCCCAAAGGCGCGGTCGCATATTTTTGCATACACGCCGAGCTTGAGAGCAAATTCTTTAGTTGCATGAGCGATGGCGTTTAGGGGCGGTTCAATTGAGGGGGCTGCAACCAGTACAAAATTCGCGTCGGGGTTGATTGCTCGGGCGGAGTCGATTTTTTCCTGACTGAACCATGCATCAAAGGCTTGCTCTATCTCAGGACCAGTGAGTGTTCCATAGTCCTCCATATAAAATCTGTTGTCGTGGCGATCGGGCCGATAGGAGGCAAAGGCTTTTACAGTTTCTCGATAGCCCGTATGTGTAAAAATGAGCTGCTCACGCAATGATTCTTTTGTAAGCGCTTCCCCGGCAATACCTAAAGTCCGATTATTGTTGTCGAGCGTGTTGGCTATGTCGATTGAGCCGGGCGTTAAAAGACCGCGTTCTACGGCAACTGCAGCTAATTCACGCAAAGACGAAACAAGCCATTCATCTGGCTGTGTGCGTACATCGAGTGTGGTGCCTTCAGCTTCTAAGGGGATCTCCATAGTACCTCTAGAGGTACTGTATAACAAACGACAAATAATGCAAGAACTATTTCAGTGGCTCGTTGCCCTTTACAATCTATATAATGTTGCTACAATATTTTGCTAATGACAACTATTGACACGTCTGTCTTGCGTCCACCATCACATCTTGACCGAATAGTCTTGGATATGGCGGAATTAGAGATTCTCGATGGAACTATAGAGACGGCTGTTCAGGGTATTGACCCTTTGCACGATGACCCGGTCAATCTTGGTGCTCACTGGCTGTTAATGAAAGTTTGCAACGGGTGCTTAGATGATTTTGATCGCCAAAACTTAACACTCGAGGATGGAGTAGTAAGACACCATGCGCTCGAGGAAGTAGCTTTTATGAATAGCGTACTGTGTGAGCGTGCTGCTGGACTCATCGTTGCGAATTCCTTAGATCTAATGAACCCAAGATTGAAAACATGGCAACGTATAGAACAAAAAGTAGAAGAACTTGCGAACCCTGCAAAGGTTATGGCGCTGCTTGTTTATTGTCAGCAGCTACGGGAACTGAAGGATTAAGAACGTGCAAGCTGTTTTTTGGTCGTAGCTGTTAGTTCACGTTTTGCAAAGGCGGCGCATTCTGCTTTTGCATCGGCGTACATCATTTGTTGAGGCGGCGTCTTTTGTGTCCATGCGCTTGGGCCACGAAGGGCGCCAACAATGCCCATTTCGTGCGCTACTTTTAGGTAACGAATAGCGTCGATAACAACGCCCGCACTGTTTTCGCTATCTTGGACGGATAGCTTAGCATCAATAGTTACTTCTGCTTCACCAAATCCGCGTAAACGAATATTGAAGTATGCTACTTTATTGTCTTTTAGGTATGGCAGATAGGTGCTGGGACCTGCAAACAAGCTGTTCTTCTCCACTGGAATGCCGCGTATGTCATTCTGTGCTCGTATGACATTTTCTTTGCTCTTCTTCTTGCTCGCAAGGCGCGATTGCACCATCATATTATTAAAGTCGGTATTGCCGCCGATATTGAGTTGCTGATGAAAATCAACAATCATGCCACGGTCAAACGCAAGCTCTTGTAGTACTTGACTCATTACACTTGCGCCCAACTGGCTGCGCATGTCGTCGCCGACGATCGGTAACCGTGCATCAATGAACTTTTTCTCCCAAGCAGGATCGCTCGCAATAAAGACAGGTATACAGTTTAGGAAAGCAACCCCTGCGTCCAGAGCTGCTTGCGCATAAAACTCTGTAGCCTTTTGCGATCCGACGGGCAGATAGTTAATAAGTATGTCTGCTCCACTCTTTTTGAGTGCATCAACAATATCGATCGGCTTTTGTTTGCTAATGCGAAAACCCTCGTCTTCGGGCTGTTCGAGCATATAGTCCGAAACCCCATCGAGTACAGGACCCATTTGCACAACAGGACCATCCGTTACGTTGGGGCAAAATACACGGGCGCAGTTTGGTTTTGCAAAAATTGCACGCCCAATTGGTTGGCCAACTTTGCGTGCATCGACGTCAAATGCGGCAACGACCTCGATGTCTGTAGGTCCATAGCCGCCAATATCGTCGAACATAATACCAGGTACTTTTTTGCCCTTGTGGGCAGCGTAGTATGCAAAACCTTGGTATAGTGCAGAACAGCAATTGCCTACGCCGGCAATAGCTACTTTTATGGTTTTGCTGTTTTTGTGTGTAGTCATCCTTCTCCCCTAATGTATGTACAAAAAGTGTACTATGCTGCGTTAAAATAAAAAAGAAAAATCGCTTCCATTGAAAGCGATTATTTCTTTACTTCGTTTCGGCCCAGACTTTTCTTCGTTTCGCTGTACCACGTGTATTTTCGAAGCACGGGGTTGTATTTACGTAAGCGAAGCTTGTCGGGCGTATTCATTGTGTTCTTCGATGTGTAGTAGTGGCGGTGGCCAGACTCTTCACATACCAAACCAATGAGCTTGCGTTTATCGGTTTTCTTTGCCATAGACACTCATTTTAACAGATTAACAAAAGAAATACAAATAGTAGTTGCTTGTTATATCGGATATTACAAACAAAAAAATGCCAACAAACTGGCATTTTGTAGTGGAGCCGGCAGAGGGATTCGAACCCACGACCTACGGTTTACAAAACCGCCGCTCTAACCAACTGAGCTATGCCGGCGAGGTTAACAGTAGTAAAGTGTAGCAAAAACCGAAGAAATTTGCTACTATATTTAGGTTGATTGGTTTTGCAGGGATAGTGAAGCGGTCAAACACGGCAGACTGTAAATCTGTTGGCATTCGCCTTCGGGGGTTCGAATCCCTCTCCCTGCACCACACACTAGAGCATTAGGGATGTTAGAACTTTTCAATAGCTAACGTTATATCAGACATTATGAAGTACGTCATTAGGTCAATATTCAGGCCCATCTCAAATCGTCACTATACCAATAAAAAAGTGAGTGCTGTTTTGTATGCATTAAGCTTCTTCCCCGGAATTTTGATTAGTCTATTCGGGGCAATTGCTGTTGATTCATTTTTCTGGTTCGTACTCATTGCTTTAGTGTTGTATGGATTTATAGATTATATTGTGTTTGATGCATTTTTAGATAAATTAAGTTGGAAATTATTTTGGCGTCACTTTTACTCAGATGAAGTCTATGAGCCCACACAAGAATATGATGTAATGAAAGCTTATGAATCAGATCCAACTGAAGAAAATTATCAAGCACTTCAAAAACATCTAAAAGACAAGTGGCTTTAATTAGTGGATGCTATTAAAGTGGTTCTAGCAGCGTAGATTATGCTGCATCACACCCGGTAAGTATTAAGAGTGTTAGATTAAATCTAACACTCTTTTGTTATACTAACCGTATCATGACGAAGTTATTTATTAGACATAGTCTTTCAGAAGCAAATAACCGTGAGAATTATGGCACTCCCGCTTTTGGCAGCGCGCGTGTGGGACTTATGCCCGAAGGATGGGAACAATCTGCAAAGATGGGTCGTGTATTAGAGGATAATTATGGAATCGACGTGACCACCGAGCCGGTGGCAGTATCTACTTTGTTGCGTACTCAAGAAACGGCCATTGGTGCAGGTTTTGAAAATTTGATAGTTTATTCTTGCTTGGACGAAGAAAAAGGCACTATGAATGACATAGAGACAAGATGGGCGTTGGATCATCGCCTATCACCTGAAGCAACAATCAAAGCCGCTCGTTATATTATTGCTAATACACCCGAAGAAAGGGTAATAATTACTCACGCATATATAATTGCGACCATCTGTCAGCAGCTTGGTCTGTATACGGACGCAAAGTTTACACCAAAGTTCTGCGAAATCAGAGAGTTGCCATTGTAGCCAGCAGCCTTACCAACGGGCTTTATAAGCATAAGCGAGATGCCGACATTGATAGCCCAAAAGTTAGGTATCATGAAGGGGCGCATTACGCACTTAAGATGGCAGTAAGTGGCTTAAGCCATATCATGAAAACAACTGGCTAGCTCATACATTGTGAATTAGACGTTGCATGACTTGTGCTCATGCCTATACAGTATAAGTATGGGCGAGGTGTTGCACGAAAAATGTGCAGTTGTGGGCGTGGCAGATGCAAGCGGTGAACAGCGACTCGCTGCTGCTCTTACTCATATGGGTTTGTTTACGCTACAGCATCGTGGCACCGAATCTTCTGGAATCGTTTCGTCTAATGACGGCGGGTATCTTCAAAAACATCATGGCTTTGGGCTTGTTAAAGATGTTTACGCTATTGATGACCTCATGAAGCTCGAGGGAGATGTTGCGGTTGGTCAAAATAGATATGCAACTAACGGCGGCAAGAAAGATAAAAAATACATCCAACCATTTTGGTATTTAAGTACAGGCATATCGTTTGGCCACAATGGAAATTTGCCAGATACAGATAGACTTGAGCAACATCTAAGGCAAAGGCGAGTTAGAACTGAAGACATGAATGACTCGCGAATGATGGGCGCACTCATAAACGAAAATATTCGGGTTGCCGATGATGTATTGGGTGCCGTAGCCCAGTCGACAGAATTTTTCGACGGTGCATATTCGTGCGTTACTTCGCATGATGGCTGGCTGGTTGGCTTTCGTGATCCGTTTGGTATTCGACCACTTGCGATTGGTAGGCTAGATAATGCGTATGTTATTGCTTCAGAAAGCTGCGCCCTGGACACCATGAACGCCGAGTTTGTGCGAGAAGTTGAACCAGGCGAAATTGTAGCAACAGATGGCAAACAGATAATTTCGAAACGGTTCGCCGAAGCCACACCAAAGCTTGATATGTTTGAGTTTGTTTATTTTGCACGTCCTGACAGTGTATTAAACGGCAAAGTAGTTGACCAGGTGCGCAGGAATTTTGGTAAAACACTTGCAGAACAATTTTCACCAAATGCAAATAGAGCAGATAACGTAGTGGTGGTACCGGTGCCTGCAACGTCTGTTCCAGTTGCAGAGGCTTATGCAGAGGCGCATGGCATACCAATGCGAAGCGCAATTGTGAAAAGCAGTTATGTTGGCCGTACGTTTATCGCACCAGAGCAGCAAGTGCGTGAAGTCGAACTGAGCCTCAAGCATAATCTGATGGAGCATTTGATCAAGGGTAAGGATGTGATATTTGTTGATGATTCGATTGTACGACTCAACACGATTCCGGCATTAGTAAGAAGGGCTCGTGAACTTGGTGCGCGAACAGTCTCGGTACTGATTTCGTCGCCTCCTGTACGCTTTCCTGATTACTATGGAATTGACACTCCCCTTCAGGCTGATTTAGCGGCAGCAAATATGACCGTTGAGGAAATGAGACGACAGATAGAAGGTAACAGGCTTGGCTTTCTTTCTGTTTCTCAGACGGTAGAAGCAACTGGGCTACCGTTTAGTAGTTTCAATCTGTCTCCGTTTACGGGGCATTACCCAATTCCTATTGGAAAAAATCAATACGAGATTTATTCACCAGCCAGCATGGAATATGTGGATTAGATCAACTTACTCTCCACAAAAAGTGTATTATCTGGTAAAATAGTGCGGTTGCGCCATCTTAGCTCAGGGGTAGAGCACTTCCATGGTAAGGAAGGGGTCTCGGGTTCAAATCCCGAAGATGGCTCCATAAAAAATTAGAGCACCGAGCCAGGGTGCTTTTTTATTGCTATACTACGACGCGCTTTGGTCGGATGACTCGTTTTGGTTTGCCTGACGGAACGATGAGTTTCTTGAGACGCTGTTCTATTTGGTCGGCTTCGGCATGCATGTCGTTATCGAGATACGCCTTCTGTAGAAGTTGTAAAGATTCTTTGTTGGTTTCGAGTTCTACAGCTTTTTCAAGTTCTTCGAGCATGAGCTTGGTATTGCCGAGTTTTTCTTGTACTTTTGCATAGGCTATATGCCGCGCGGCAAGGTTGTCTTCTAGCTTTAGGGCTTGCTCGAAAGCGATGGCTGCCTTAGGGTAGTTTTCGGTTTCGAAATAGATGAGACCAAGGTTGTGTAGGCTCGAAGGCGTAGACTCGATACTGCTGGCTATCTCGAAACAATCAATAGCGTCTTTATATTCTTTTTGTTTTGCATACAAAATACCAAGACGGTTATACGCAGCAGCGTTCTTTTGGTCGATCTTTAGGATAGTCAGCAAGGCTTTCTCTGCGCGAAGAAAACGATTTTCTCGCATGCCTTGGTGAGCAATGTCCCATAGCTTACCAACTTTGTCACTAATTTTTCGAGGAAAGTCCGATAGCTCATCTTCGCGGACGACGGTGCCGCGGATGGCGAGTATTCCAAAGCCAACAACTAGTGCTAGTTCATACATGTATCTACTAGTATATCAAATTTAGAGCGCTAACATAACCGAAGTGGCTACGAGCTTGCTGTTTGTCCCCTGCTCTAACTGTTGGATACTGCGTAGTACGAGCTTCTGTTTTTGCAGCCATTGCGTTACCTTCTGGTCATTTTGTTGTTTGGCAGCATGTATCATGGCGGCATTAATGACACGCAGTAAAGCAGCAAGAAGAGACTGTAGCGCTTCTTTGTTTTTGGATAATTCTTCAACACGTAGCATTTTCTCAAAGGAGCTTTTGCTTAATAATAGCTTCGCCTCGTTAATGGTTTGCAGCGATGTGTCATCTGGGTTATCGAGCAGAGTCTGTAATAAACGAGGTGCGCCTTCGCTCATAAAAAATGCTTTCTCTATTGCCGCCTGTTCGTGGGTGCTTGCAAAGGTTTGCACGGCTTGTTCCAGCGAAAGCGGTGTTGATTGTATTGTTTGCACACGCGACAAAATCGTAGGTAATAACTGTCTCGGGTTGCCTGTACAGAGCACAAAGATAGTGTCTGCAGGTGGCTCCTCGAGCATTTTAAGGAGTGCGTTCTGGGCTTCGGTGCTAATAGTTTCTGCTTCGTTTATGAGAATGGCTCTTCTCAATGCACTTGTGCCTGGAACTACAAGTTTTATAAATTGCTGGATTTCGCGAACCGCTTCGATGCCGATAGAGCTGGGGGTGGGGTTAATCAGAAGAATGTACGGATGCGATGCGGTATTGGCTACGCCAAGCAGCGAAGCAATAATGTAATGTGCTATATCTGCTTTGTGAGTGTAGGCTTGTCCACTAATCACTAACCCGTGTGCAGGGCTTGCCAAGAATCGATCGACTTGCTGCATTGTATCTTGAGAAAGCAATGGTTTATTCATGCTGAAATATTTCCTCGAACGCTGGTGGTACAGGAGAAGTAAAGACCTTGTGTTGTTTATTAGGGAGTGTGATATCAAGTTTATGGGCGTGCAAGTAGGTTCGTTTAGCAGGTTTGCCACCGTAGAGTTCATCGCCTAAAATTGGGCAACCCATGTAGGCCATATGTACGCGGAGTTGGTGTGTGCGACCAGTCTCTGGACGTAATTCAATAAGGCTGAGTTCTGGTGTGGTCTTTAATGTATGATACTGCGTTTTTGCAGGTTTGCCGTTTACGCCGACCCGGAATGTTTGTGGTTTCTTAGGATTGCGTTCGATAGGCATGTCGATAATTGCTTCGCTTGGGTTTGGCGACCCTTGAACGACTGCAACGTATGTTTTTTTGGCCTTTCGTTCACTAAACTGTTTTTGCAGCCATGACATTGCCGTCGGTGTTTTGGCACAGATAATTACCCCAGATGTAACGCGGTCGAGTCGGTGTACAATGCCGCCGCGGTCAGTGTCGAGGTCTTGGGTGTGAGGTCGAATAAAGGTCGATACTGTAGCTTCTGGGTTAAAGGCACCCTTGCTGTGCGTCAAGACACCGGCCGGTTTATCGATAACTAAACAATCATTGTCTTCGTACAAAATAGGTAGGCTGACTTCTGGTATTTCATTGGTAGAAACAGGCTCGTAATTTATATGAATGCTATCCGTCTGCGATACTTTAGTAGAAGGTTTAAATACTGTTGTGCCGTCGATGGAGACTTTGCCCTGGTCGAGAAGCACGCTCGCAAATGAGCGACTTACGCCAAGTTCTTTAGCAATGCAGGCATCGATACGGCCGCTAGCTGATGGAATGATTGTTTGCATGGTGCTTACGCCGTTGGCTCTGCCTCGTCACCAACAATTACAATAACTTTAACCGCTGTTTCGCCAATTCTGCCAAAACATTCTTGCGGTGCAAGCTCTGTGCGTGCAAGACGATCTGGTTTTGCGGTTATAGTAACTTCAAGTGGTCCGTTATCAAACTTGAGTGTTACAGGATGTACTATTGGCGGTAGTAATTGTCTTCTTGGATGTACGGCCCTACTAGTGCCTCTTACCCAGATTGTTTCGCCGCTTGTTGCAGGGGCCTCCATTCCAAGATCTTCGTGACTCATCGGAGGCCCACAGCTTTCTGTACCGCAAGAAGTGTTTGTTGTGCGACTTCGTTCATAGCACGTTCGGATGACTCTAATTTGCTCGTGAGGACATTGTCGTCGACATCTGCAAGACGCTTCTGAAACGAATCCAAAAAGGCGGCAACTGCATCTGCAACGTCGGTTTTGAGTAGACCATATTGAGATTGGCCTGCATATACTGCCGCAACTTCATTGACAGGACGATCCGAGAGCGCTGCGAGTATATCAAGCAGGTTGCTAATACCAGGTTGTGTATCGTAGTCGTAGTTAATGCTCGCAAGGCTATCTGTGGTGGCAGACATGACCTTTTTACGCGCTGCCTCTGGTGTATCGCCCAGGAATATAACACCCTTGCCTGATTCGTCTGATTTGCTCATTTTTTTGTCGGGTTTTTGTAGGTCACGAATACGTAGGCGCTGAGCGGTTTTTGCGAACGCAATTTGTTCTTTTTCTGCTTCGGGTGGAGTGAATATCTCACCAAACTTATTGTTCATGCGTAGTGCAATATCGCGCGCAAGCTCTACATGCTGTGTTTGGTCTGCCCCAACGGGCACATACTTCGCGCCATATAGCAAAATGTCTGCAGCCATAAGAACCGGGTAGTCGAATAAACCGACGCTGACATTCTGTTGCCCTTCGCCTTTCTCTTTAAACTGCGTCATTCGACTCAGTTCGCCCATGTAAGCAAAACAATTCAAGATAACAGTGAGTTCACTGTGGGCGGGTATACGGCTTTGTCGATACAGATACGTATGTGAATTGTCGAGATCTAACCCAGCAGCAATAAACAGACGCAAGTTGTGCATGGTTTGCTTGTAGAGCGTACTGTGGTCGATAGGGGTTGTGAAGCTGTGTAGGTCTGGGACGAATAAGTTGATTTGATAGTCACCTGCCATTTCTTGTTGCATTTTGACAATAGGAAGCAGTGCACCCAGGTAGTTACCAAGGTGAAGATCGTTATTGGCGCGAAGGCCTGTGAGTATTACCGGTGTATTCATATTATCTCCATTATAGTATATCTGTTGTATATGTCAGTATTTCTGATACGAGTGTGGCATTTTTACAATGCTTTCACAAAAAGTTCGATGCTGCTTCGTAAGACCGGAACCGAATCATGCGTCAGCAGAAAATTTGGATCGGTTCTGCCGGTGTTTACGCCAATTTCGGCAATCATGCCGCGTAAGCAGTGTGCATCGGCTATGCGACCTATGTTTATGGCGCCAGTGATTTCATCGAGCACGTTAATGACTCTGTTGTGACCCTTTCGAGGGATATCAAGCATTGGCGGTACGCCATGGGTTGCGTCGAGCAGCACTGCGCTTCCAAGCGACTCACCAAGCAGACACATGCGCGAAAGGTGTAATAACGCAGCATTACGGCGTTGTTCTGCGCTGAGTCCTTCTGGAAGCTCGTGTCCACGCGCAATAAACGCTATCGATTGGTTGCCCTGTTCGACCGGTACAAGTGGCGTTGCGATACCCGGATGTATCGCGGTTCGGCCCAGATTACCAATAAACACTCCTGAATTGTCATTTATATTACTGTTCCCTCGGATAGTTTCGTGAGCCTGCATGAGTAGATCTTCGTCATTACCACGAGTACTATTCTTGAGGCCTACTGGCAAATGGTATGCGCTCATGGTATCGCGTCGCTCAGTTGGTTCTATATCGCGTGCGCCAATCCATACTGCGCTGAGCCATGGTGCGAGTGCAGCTAGTTGCTCGGTTTCGGTTATTTCAGTAACGACGGGAATATGTCTGTTAAATGCTTGCTGTACCGCCCAAAAAACACTTTGTCGCTCGGTCGGGTCGAGGCTATTAAATGCTCCTCTCCAACCAGTGCTCGTGCGTGGTTTTGCTCCATTTGCCCGAAAGGCAATTAAGCAGTCGGGGTTTTGCTGTTGTAGTTCGGCAATAAATTCGAAGAGCGGGCCGTAGTCAACGCCTCGGTCGAGCGAACACGGGCCTATGATGACAAGTTTTTTGCCCGATTCAGTTCTGAATATTTTGCCGATTTCTTCTCGGTAGATATCCCGAGATAATGTCGCGTCTGCTGCAAGTTTGTCGCTCAGTGCACGTAAGTGGTCTTGTCCACGGATGTCGTGTGCCAAAAACATGTCGAGTGCAATCGCTGCTCCGTTGTCGAGTGCCCAATGATGTTTTAATATGTCTTCTATATTTTCCATACTGTTTTCCTTTGTATTAAAAAAGCCCGCTGTCGTGGCGGGCTTTAGAGAATGTATTTATTGCATTACTAATAAAACCGCCAACGTCGTGAGTTCACGTAATACCATGTTGAAGCTGTTGAATTTTGTATTTGCATAGTCTGTTTCCGTGTGAGTGTTATGTTGCTAATATGCGAGATACGTCCGAGTTTCGCGTCGGACTGGCCTTACTGGGTCTGGACCGAGATCTGCGGGGTTTTGTGATGTTGTGTCTGTTTCCAGTGCGGCACATAGTTTTAACGATAGTTGCCCGCATGCATGCGTGCAGCGTGATGCATCTGTATCTGAAGGGCAGCCTTCTATATAGACGGCTTTAAGTCTGTTATAGACACCGAGCCTGTTGGTTTGTGGGTTTATGCGCTCGATTGCACCGTTGACTGCACCATATCCATTTTGGTCGAGTTGAATCATGATTATTTCCTTGTTTCGTGTTATTGCTGATATAAAAAAACCGCCGTTACTGGGCGGTTTGTTATTCGTTAATTGGTGTTTTATTGATATGAATAAGCAAAGCGCCACGTATATGACGGTGTAAACCAAACTGAATAAAATTGCTGTATTAAACTCTTCATAACACCACTACTCTATACAATATAGTACTGTTTGTCAAACAAAAAACCGCCCCGAAGGGCGGTTTAGATGAAGCTATATAAACTTACTTTTCGAAGTCATTGATTGACACGGTTGATGTATCAATCGCTCCCTCTATTTGTACACTAATTCGAGGAATCAGTAGAGATCTGGTTTCGCGCCCGGTATCTTCGTCTATAAGCGTATGTAGTATACCTACAGTTAGAGCTTGTCTTTTCACCAATGGGGCATTCATATTACCTCCAACCCTGTAGTATGATTCTCCTGGTGTCCCAGGTTCAAGTTCTGGTGTTAGTCTCATCGAACAATCCCTAACGCTTGGTGAACTGGCGTTGTTTTCGAGCGCCTTTTAGACCAAACTTCTTGCGTTCTTTCTCGCGAGGATCACGACCCAGTAGGTCAGCACGTTTAAGGGTGCTTTTAAGATCTTCGTTCATGACTGACAGGGCTTTGGCGATGCCGAGCTTGATTGCATCGGCTTGGCCATTATGTCCGCCGCCAGAAACAACAACAGAAACGTCATATTTACCATTTTGCTCGATAACTGTGAATGGTTTTTCGAGTTCATTGAGTAGATATTTGCTGTTTTCGAAGTAGTCTGCAGCAGGTTTGTCGTTGATGACAACATTGCCCTTGCCTGTTGATAGACGGATCCGTGCAGTAGCACTTTTACGTCGACCGAGAGCATAGAAGTAGCTTTTAGCAGTAGCCATTATTTAGCCTCCTTCTTTAGTGAATATAGAGCTGGACTTTGTGCATGATGATTGTGATCTTCACCAGCGTATACCTTGAGCCTATCGAGGCGACCATCGCGTAGTTTGTTTACGGGTAGCATACCGCGAATAGCTTTGGTTAATACAACGGTTGAATCGTCGGCCATCTGATCTTTAAGTGTCTTTTCCTTCAGGCCGCCTGGATGGTGTGAGTGGCGGTAATAGATTTTGCCTGTTTCTTTGTTGCCGGTTGCCACAAGTTTGTCGGTATTGATGATTACTACGTAGTCACCGCAATCGACATGACTTGTTACCATTGGCTTGCCTTTGCCGATAAGCAGGCTTGCTGCAACGGTTGCTACGCGTCCGATAGGTGCTTGACTGGCATCAAGTACGTACCAGCTGCGAGTGACGTCGCCTGGTTTTGCGCTAAATGTCTTCATTATTTGTCTTCCTTTGCTTCAGCTTTGGCTGTCTTCTTTGCAGGTGCCACTGTTTTCTTTTCAACAGGTGTAGCTGCTTTTGCAACAGGAGCTTCTGTAAGATTATCTACAAAACTTACGCGTGCCATTTCGGCGTTATCGCCGCGTCGGAGACCGAGGCGTTCGATGCGCAAATGACCACTTGCTCGTCCAGATAGTTTTGGTGCGATTTCATCGACGAGTTTATGTGCACTTTCGATGGTGCTCAAGCTGGCGATAATTTGGCGTCGGTTATGCAAGTCGCCCTTTTTGGCTTTTGTGATGAGTTTTTCGACATAAGGAACAACTTCCTTAGCTTTCTGAATGGTCGTTTTGATCGATTCGTCGCGAATAAGCGATTCAGCAAGACCCTTGATAAGGGCATTGCGTTGATCACGCTCGCGTCCGAATTTACGACCTTGATATCCGTGACGATGCATGGTTAGAGCTCCATCTCCGCCATTTTATCCTTAACTTCGTCGAGTGCTTTGCTACCAAAGCCTTTTAGATCACGAAGCTCAGAATCGCTGAGGCTAAACAAGTCTTTAAGTGTATGAATGTCGTTGTTAATCAATGCGTTCGTTGTGCGGGCAGAAAGATTCAAATCTTCGATGCTCGTGTTGAGTTCGTTTGAGTCTTCGCTATCGTCACCACCTGTGTCACCGGTATCTGCAGTTACAGGAGCGGCTGCTTCAACGCGAGTTTGTCCTGCAAGCGCAGTGTATTGGTTAACCAAAATTGCTGCAGCTTCTTCAAACGCATCACGTGGTGTAATGCTACCGTCAGTGTCGACAGTGATAAGTAGCTTATCAAGGTCGGTAATTTGACCAACACGAGTGTTTTCTACTTTATAGCGAACACGCATTACAGGGCTAAACACTGCGTCGAGTGCAATCATGTCGCTGTGCTTGCGGCTTGCTGACTCTTCAACCGTGTGGTAACCACGACCAGTTTCCACGACTAGGTCCATGACGAACTTTGTTTTGTCGTCGTCAACGGTTGCAATTACGTGCTCTGGGTTTACTACTTCAACATCTGCGTTAACAGTGATATCTTTAGCAGTAATTACGCCCTTGCCTGATTTAGTAATTCGTAGCGTGTGGTTGTCGCCGTTAAATACACGGAAACGGATACCTTTGAGGTTAAGCATGATATCTACGACATCTTCTTTGACGCCCTTGATGGTAGTGAATTCGTGTGTTGCACCTTCAACTTTGAAGGCGGTTATTGCGGCACCAGCAATGCTCGAGAGTAGTACTCTGCGGAGTGAGTTCCCGAGTGTCATGCCATAGCCTGTGTGTAGTGGCTCGATAGTAAATGTTGCAGATGTTTTACCGTGGTCATCAACCTTTACGAGCCCTGGTGTGTGAATAATTTTTGACATATTCGTTCGCCTCCCTTAGCGTGAGTAGTATTCTACGATTAGTTGCTCATTGATTTCTGGCTCTGCATCTTCTCGGGTTGGAAGACCAGTGACAGATATTTCAAATTTCTTACGATTAACTTTTAGCCAGCCAGGGATCTGGTCGTTTGCTGCTGGGCTAACATCATCGATACGTTTGAAGTATTCGTTATTTTTGCTCGCATCGCGAAGGACAATAGCATCTCCCTGACGAACACGAATAGATGGAATATCAACACGGCGACCATTAAGTACAAAATGACCATGTGTTACCAGCTGACGCGCTGCGCGCCGGCTCACTGCAAGACCGCTTCGGTATATAACATTGTCGAGGCGTAGCTCTAGGTACTGCAACAGGTTTTCACCAGATTGGCCTTCTTTACGCTCTGCCTCGCTCATGAGACGCGCGAACTGCTTCTCTAGTAGTCCGTATAGTCGTTTTACTTTTTGCTTTTCGCGAAGCTGCAAACTATATTGGCTTGGTTTGCTGCGCATACCGCGACCATTTGCAGATGCACCAGGCATGCTGGTTCGCTTCATGAGAGCTTTGTGAGCTTTTGGATGAAGTGCGTAGCCTTCGCGACGACTCATCTTAACAATTGATTGTGTATCTCGTGCCATGATTAGATCCTTCGCGCTTTCTTAGGTCGGGTTCCACCGTGTGCCATACCTGTAACATCATGAATGCTGTCTACGTGGATACCAAGCGTATGCACGGTACGAATAGCTGATTCTCGCCCAAGGCCAATGCCTTTTACAAAAACTGAAGCTTTCGAGAACCCGTAATTTTGCTTAGCTGCATTGCCAGCTTTTTCTGCTGCAACTTGAGCTGCATAGGCAGTGCCCTTTTTAGAGCCACGAAAACCGCAACCGCCTGCGCTTGCTTGTGTAAGTGCGCCGCCGCTAGGGTCGGTAAACGTGATAATGGTGTTGTTGAACGAAGCGTAAATGTGGACTTGACCACTAGGAACTGATCGCTTGGTCTTCTTTTTCTTTACTGGAGTAGTTGTAGTTGTTTCAGCCATAATAATCCTATGTCTTAGAAGCTACTTTCTTAGCGGTACCACCAACAGTGACTTTTTTGCCACGGCGGGTTCGCGCATTTGTTTTGGTTCGTTGCCCACGTGATGGAAGTCCTTGCTTGTGACGAAGGCCACGGTAAGAACCGATATCTTTGAGACGTTTGATGTTGGTACTTACGATTCGTTGTAAGTCGCCTTCGACGGTGTAGTTGTCGTTAATAAAATCTTGGATTCTAGAAATCTCTGCATCGGTAAGGTTTTTAACTCTTACGGTTGGTTCAACTTTTGTTGCATCCAAGATAGCTTGGCTTGTCTTTGGCCCGATGCCGTAGACATAGGTGAGAGCAATCTGAATTTGCTTCTCTGCGGGGATTGTAACACCGGATATTCGTGCCATACTTAACCCTGCCTTTGCTTGTGCTTTGGCTTAAACTTGTTGATAACATACAAACGACCTTTTCGGCGTACGATCTTGTCGTCTGGACTGATTTTTTTTACACTTGCACGCACTTTCATGCGGATCATGCTCCTTCTGTAGCGCATAACACACTGCTTAGTTTATGATTTGCGATAGGTGATTCTCCCCTTCGTAAGGTCGTAAGGGGTCAACTCAACCGTCACGCTGTCGCCAGGTACGATGCGAATGTAGTGTTTTCGCATTTTGCCAGCGACGTGAGCTATGATTTGATGTCCATTTTCAAGTTCGACACGAAATTGGGTACCCGGGAGGGTCTCCACAATTGTTCCCGTTAATTCGATTACTTCCTTGTTTCCGGCCATAAATATAACTAGAGGTTAATTGTAACAGATTACGTACTCTGTTGTAAAGAGTTTTATGATGTTTTCTTTCGTCGCAAAGGAAGCCTGAGCTTTCGTGTTTGTCGTGGTTCGTCTGAATCGCCGGTAAAGAAATCTGGCTGTTCGTATTGATCGTACGTGACCATAAGCGCACGTGATTCGATTTGGCGTAATGTCTCGAGTGCAACAGATACCAAGATGAGTATACTTGTACCTCCCAGAGAAATGTTTGATTCGAGGAAGACCTGTCCAATTATCGGTAGGAGTGCAAGAAAGCCCAGTGCAAGCGCGCCAAAAAGTGTTAAGCGGTTTACGACACGACCAAGATAATCTTCGGTTTGAGTGCCAGCGCGTACACCTGCAATAAAGCCGCCCTGTTTATGGAGGTTTTCAGCAATTTCTTTGGCGTTAAATGCAATACTGGTATAGAAGAACGTGAACAAAACAACCAATAAGAAGTACACAACGGGGTAAATGTACGGCTCCCAGCCGCCTGCTGCAAACGATTGCGAACTGGGCTGTTGAAACCAACGGATGAGGTTTGCACCTATATCTTGTAGGCGCGCGCTAGATGATCCACTCATAAGTTGTCCCGCGAAGCTCGGCACACTCAGAAATGCAACCGCAAAGATGATTGGTACGACGCCGGCAGTGATGAGCTTTACAGGTAGTAAAGTTGTGACGCCGCCGTACGCCCGACTACCTTGTACGCGCTTTGCGTAGTTTATGGTGATCTTTCGGGAAGCTTCGTTGAGCTTGATGATAAATATTGTCACGAGTAACGTAACTAAAGTTATGGCTAAGCTAATAAGGAAAGCTGTTTTGTTGACGGGAAGTGAAAAACCAAGAAGTTTCCATGTTTGCCCGCCACCAAATACGCCGCTAAAAATGCTTGCGATGGTACCCGGTAAGCTGCTCACAATGCCGACAGTAATAATCAGCGATATACCGTTACCGATACTTTTTTCGGTTATGAGCTCTCCAAGCCACATAAGAACCATCGATCCACCAGTTAGTGCTGCAACCATAAGGATCCACTGTGTCAATGAGGCATTTGCAGTAATATCACCAAGCCCTGCAATACTAGAAGCTGACTGGCGCACCAGATAGATTGCGCCGATAGACTGAACGATGGCTAGGGGGAATGTTAAGATGCGGGTGTACTGATTAATCTTTTTTCTTCCAAATTCGCCTTCTTTATTCAAAGCTTCAAGCTGCGGCAGAGCCCTGGTAAGTAGCTGCATAATGATGGATGCATTAATGTACGGTCCCAGACCAACGAGCATAATTGAAAAGTTTTTTAGCGCTCCACCCGAAAGAACATTAAGAAAACTTAAGAACTGTGAAGAATTTGATGAAAATACGTTTTCAAGTACTTGCTTCAGTGTCTTTGGGTCGCTTAAAGGAACAGGGATATGGGCTAGAATTCGAAAGACGAGTAGCATGCCAAGTACCGCAAGTACACGGTTGCGCATATCGCTGCTACGTAATGATTTCCAGATAACTTTCCAGCTCATAAAACATCCCTCATGTACAAAAAGTATAGCAGCTTGCAAGCAAGCTTTTACACTATATTGTGTATTCTACTTTGATTCTTTTTTTGTAGTCTTTGGTCGAGCAGTACGGTCAACAGGCTTGAATGCGCCCCCAGCTTTCTCGATACTCTCAATAGCGGTTTTTGTAGCGGCTTGAGTGCTCACCGTGTGCTTTTTGGTGACATCGCCCTTAACAATAACTTTGACGCGAACATATTCACTCGAAATTAGTCCAGCTTCAGCAAGTTCTTTGTTAGAGATTGTTGCCCCAAGTTTGTCTAGATCGCCGGTATATACAACCTCGCTTGGAGTTTTGTGTGAGGTGAAGCCACGAAGCTTTGGAAAGCGTTGCATGAGTGGGTTCTGTCCACCTTCAAAACCTGGTTTGCGGCTGTATCCTGTTCGGGATTTCTGACCCTTTGTTCCGCGACCTGCAGTCTTGCCTTGCCCGGCTGCAATACCACGACCAACACGCTTTGGTGATGATTTGCCAGTGACGTTAAGTTCGTTGAATTTCATGATCTATACCTACTTTTCAGTTGCTTTCTTAGCTTTTTTTGGTGTTGTGGTGATCCATTTGTGCGCTGGTTCTATGCTTTGAAGAGCAGCAAGGGTAGCATACGCAGTATTGGTCTTGTTGTTAGAGCCAAGCGATTTGCTCAGTGCGTTATGCACACCGGCAACTTCTAATACGGTTCGTACAACACCACCTGCGATAAGACCAGTACCGGCACTTGCAGGCTTGATCAGGATGTTTGCCCCACTTACTTTTGCCATCGCCTCATGAGGCAAGGTGCCTTTGTAAAGGTGGATGCTTACCATGCTCTTCTTTGCGACTTCCATTGCTTTAGCGACTGCGCTTGTTACGTCTGCGCCTTTAGCAGAGCCGATTCCAACTCGTCCTTTTCCGTCACCCACAACAGTGAGGGCGCGGAAACGGAAGCGGCGGCCACCTTTTACAACTCGAGCAACACGATCAATGTGTAGAACGCGTTCATCAAACTGTTTTTCTTCGACGATCTTTTCTCGTGGTTGGCGTTTGTTTGTCGTATCTTGTTGCATTTAGAACTCCAGTCCTGCTTCGCGTGCTGCATCGGCAAGAGCCTTAACACGACCGTGATATAGTTTACCGTTACGATCAAAAACAACTTTATCGATTTTGGCAGCCTTAGCCTTTTTTGCGATTTCCGCACCGAGGTTTGCAGCTTTTTCGCTCATAGAACCCTTAACAGGCTTTCCTGTTGTGCTGACGTAGGCTAGTGTTTTATGGGTCGTATCGTCAATGATCTGTGCGGTAATGTGTCGGTTGCTAATGAAAACGCTCATGCGTGGTCGTTCGGCGGTGCCGGTTACGGTAGCACGAACACGGTGTTTTCGTTGACGAAGATTGTGTAATTTATGTGCAATTCTATTCATGACTATTTATCCTTACCTGACTTACCGCTCTTACGGATGATGCGCTCATCAGCGTACTTTATGCCCTTGCCTTTATATGGCTCTGGCTTCTTAAGTGCACGGATTTCTGCAGCGACCTGCCCAACTTGTTGGCGGTCAATACCAGTTACGGTGATAGTGTTTTGTTCAACAGTAGCTGTAACGCCGGCAGGAATCTTGTAGATAACGTCGTGAGATAAGCCAAGGTTGAATTTTAGGTCGGTACCTGCGAGTGCTACACGATAACCAACACCGTTGATTTCGAGCTTTTTACTGAAACCGTTTGTAACGCCCGTTACCATGTTTGCAAGTAAAGCTCGCATAAGGCCGTGCTTGGCACGAATTTTTGGTTCGTCGTTCTCACGGGTTACGGTTACGGTTTCACCTTCTTGCTGAACAGCAATACCGGGCATAGTGAATTGTTTGAGTGTGCCTTTTGGCCCTGCTACAGTAATTTCGTCTGCCGCAATGGTGAAGGTTACGCCACTTGGTACGGTAATGGGTGTTTTTCCTACGCGACTCATTTTAATACACCTTACAGATTAATTCGCCACCAACACCTTGGGTTTTGGCGTCCTTGCCTGTCATCATACCTTTTGAGGTAGAGACAATAACAAGACCACGACCGTTTTTGACGGTTGGGATGTCTTTAGCTGTTGCATACTGACGTCGACCTGGCGTACTGATGCGCTGAATTTCGGTAATGCGGGCATTGGTTGCTTCGCTGTTAATAACAATGTGCAGGGTCTTGCCGATACTAGCATCGGTAACTTTTACGCTGTCAATAAAGCGATTATCTGCGAGCAAGCGAGCAACAGCCTCTTTCACGTTTGAGTGAGGCATGACAACATCGTGCTTACGAACCGCTATAGCATTGCGGATTCGAGAAAGCATGTCTGCGATTGGATCTGTAGTTACTTTTGTCATAGTGCTCCTTACCAGCTGGCCTTTGTTACGCCAGGAATTTCACCTTTGCTTGCATGTTCACGAAATGCGATACGGCTGAGGCCAAATGTGCGCATGTAAGCATGTGGTCGACCGGTTTCCACACAACGATTCTTCCATCGTGTTGGCGATGAGTTTCGTGGTAGTTTGTGAAGACCTTCGACGTCTCCCAATGCTTTTAATTCGGCTCGCTTTGCAGCGTACTTTTTAATCATTTTCTGACGCTTTAGGTCGCGTGCCACAATTGATTTCTTAGCCATTATTTAGACTCCTTTTTGCTCGCAGTTTTCTCAAACGGCATGCCTAGTTTTTCTAGGAGTGCGCGTGAATGTTCCACCTTTTCTGCACGAACAACAAACACTGCTTGTAGTCCATGAGCGGTTGTAGTTTCTTCGAATGTAAGTTCCGGGAAAACTGATTGGTCGACAAAGCCGACGCTAAAGTTGCCAGACTTATCGAATGCCGTTGCCTTAACACCGTGGAAGTCACGAAGCCGAGGCATAACAATGTTAACCAATCGATCCATAAATTCATACATACGGTCGCCTCGTAGGGTTACCTTGAGGCCGATTTTGTTGCCTTCTCGTAATTTGAACGAAGCGATAGACTTTCGGGCAATAGTTTCGATCGGCTGTTGCCCAGTGATCTTTCGTAGAGTATTAGCAGCTACTTCGATCATTTTCTTATCGTCTTTTGCTTTACCAAGTCCAACGTTTACGACAATTTTTTCAAGTCGTGGCACCTGGTTAACGTTATCGAGCTTCAATTCATCTTTCAGTGCGCTCACCAATTCTTTGGTGTAGAGCTCTTTAAGTCGCGAAGTATACTGAGGAGTTGAGGTAGCCATTACTTGATCTCCTTTTTGTTCTGAGCGTATACGCGGGTTTTGTTACCATCTTTATCGAGCTTGTATGCAATACGCATTGGTTTCTTGCCGGTAGTATCCGCGATGCCAACTTTTGATACATAAATTGGTTTTGTTATCTCGATAATGCCACCCTGAGGGTATTGCTTATTTGGCTTTTGGTGCTTCTTAACAACATTAATGCCTTCTACGGTAACTTTGTTAAGTCTTGGGTGAGTTGCAATAACTTTGCCTGACTTGCCTTTGTATTTACCGGTTCGGACAACAACAGTGTCACCCTTTTTTAGTCGAATTTTAAACATAGGAGTATTCATTATAGTACCTCCGGTGCAAGGCTGATTATTTTGGCGTATCCCATGTCGCGAAGTTCACGCGGCACAGGCCCAAAGATACGGGTAGCCTTGGGTAGTTTATCGTCACCAATAATAACTGCTGCATTGTCATCAAAACGAATGGTCGAACCGTCTTTACGACGTATTTGATCTCGTGAACGAACAACAACAGCTCGAACAACAGATTTCTTCTTTACGTTACCTTGCGGGTTAGCTTGTTTAACGGTTGCTACAATGACGTCACCAACGCGTGCATAGCGACGGCGAGTACCACCAAGTACACGGATACACAAAATTTCTTTAGCGCCGCTGTTGTCACAGACAACGAGTCGTGATTCTTGTTGTATCATTACTGCACCTCGCTTTCGCTCGTGTATGAGAAGGGAGCTTCCCCTCTCATCGCGCCGGCGTTCAGCATAGCTGAACTGTCGGGCTGCTCATCCCTAATCTGATTTACTGCATTCCAGAAAAGAGCAAGCTCTTCGCTAGTTGCGTCCAAAGGGGGCAAGGCAATCGCATCGCGCTCGGCATCGTTCAGTGATGCGTATGTGATGAACTCTTCTCTCATTATTTTTCCTCGCCTTCTTGTTCAGTAGGTTCTGCAGTGATTGCTTCAACCGTTTCATCTTGGCTGATGAGCGGTCGCTCGATAATCTTATCGAGGATATATCGTTTTCGAGCACTCAATGGGCGTGTTTCACTGATAGAAACTTTGTCGCCGACACGTGCTTCGTTCTTCTCATCGTGAGCCATGAATTTTTTGGTCACAGAATATGCTTTTTTGTAGATTGGGTGTGTTTTGTGGCTCCGCACAGTAACGACAATGGTTTTATCGGTCTTGTCTGACGATACGGTGCCAATAATAGTTTTAGCCATTATGCGTTCTCCTTTGCGAGCTGTTCGCTCAGTACTGTTAGGACACGAGCAAGATCTTTACGCTTGTGACGAATCACACGAACATTTTGCAGTTCGCCCATGTGTACACGGCGCTTTAATTCGACAATTTCTTCACGAAGCTTGGTTGATTCCTTCGCGAGGTCGGCAGTTTGTAATTTACGGATTTCAGTCATTTTCATGATCTTATGCCTCCTCCCGGACTAAAAACTTAGTCTTGATTGGTAGCTTGTGGCTGGCGAGTCGCATTGCTTCTCGTGCAACTTCTTCGCTTACGCCCTGCATTTCAAACAAAATAGTGCCAGGTCGTACTTTTGCGACGAAGTATTCAGGGTTACCTTTACCGCTACCCATCTTTACGTCCTGTGGTTTTTTAGTGACAGGTGTATGAGGGAATATACGGATCCAGATTTTACCACCACGTTTGATGTAGCGAGTCATTGCCTGTCGAGCTGCTTCAATTTGGCGGCTGGTGATTCGCTCTGAGCCCTGGCTCTGTAGTGCGAAATCGCCAAACGCAATGTAGTTGCCGCTGGTAGCGACACCAGTAATGCGTCCTTTACGTACCTTTCGGTACTTGGTTCGGTTTGGTAATAACATTAACTTACCTCCCCTTTGTAGATCCAGACTTTAACACCGATAACGCCTGCAGGTGTTTGTGCGCGGGCAGCTGCGTAGTCGATATCTGCGCGAATGGTATGAAGTGGCACACTGCCTTGAACTTCTTTCTCGCGTCGTGACATTTCAGCGCCATTAAGTCGGCCGGCTACCTCGATACGAATACCTTGTGCACCTGCGCGCATGGTAGCAGCGGCTGTTGACTTAATTGCACGACGGAATGAAATACGTCGTTCGAGCTGGTGTGCAATGTTTTCCGCAACAAGCTTTGCGTAGAGTTCTGGTTTCTTTACTTCTTCGATATTGACGCGGGTTTGTGTGCCAAAGATTTTCTCGATAGCAGCTTTTAGTTCTTGTGCGCCAGCACCACCGCGACCAATAACAACACCAGCTTTTGCGGTGTAGACAGTTACGGTTACGAGGTTTGGTGATCGTTCGATGTCGACTTTGTTGATAGCAGCACGGCTACCAAGTTTTTTGTCGATGAGTGTACGAACAGCCAAATCTTGTGCAAGGTACGTAGCATATTCGCGCTTGTTTGCGAACCATTTACTGCGCCACTCTTTATTGACTTGGAGTCGCATGCTAATAGGATTTACTTTTTGTCCCATTACTTGGCCTCCTTTTTGGTGGTTGTCTTCTTAGGTGCACGGACTTCGCCATCTACTACAACACGAATATGGCTAGAGCGTCGCATGAAAGGTAGCGCGCGACCATGTGCTGCTGGACGGTATCGTTTAATGCGTGCGCCTGGTGAAACACTAATCTCGGTAATACGGAGGGTGTCTGCTTTGTAGTTGTGATTGTTTTCAGCGTTTGCTTTGGCGCTTTCGATAGCTTTTTTAACAGGAAGTGCTGCACGACGTGAAGTGTGCGAAAGAATAACAACAGCATCTGCTACGGTACGGCCACGAACGAGGCTTGCAACAACGCCAACCTTGCGTGGGCTCATACGAACACCTTTAGCAACAGCTATAACGCTCATTATTTCTTTCCTTTCGCAAGCTTACCACCGTGGCTACGGAATTTACGTGTGGGGCTAAATTCACCAAGTTTGTGGCCAACCATATTTTCAGTAATAAATACTGGTACATGAACGCGGCCGTTGTGAACAGCAACCGTGTAACCAACAAATTCAGGTGCAATTGTAGAGCTACGAGCCCATGTTTTGATGATGGTTCGATCTTCGTTGCCAAGTGCTGCAATTTTCTTTGCAAGCTTTGGGTCTACAAATGGTCCTTTTTTCAGTGATCGACTCATACGTTATTTCCTCTTTGCCGCATGTCGGCTCTTAACAATAAACTTATTAGTGCTCTTGCGAGTACGTGTCTTATAACCAAGTGTCTTCTGGCCCCATGGGGTTCGAGGGTCTTTAGCGGTACCGTGTCGTCCACCGTCACCACCACCGTGTGGGTGATCTGCCGCGTTCATAACAACACCGCGTACTGTTGGGCGGATGCCTTTACGACGGGTGCGACCAGCTTTACCAACTTTGATGTTTTGGTGCTGTTCGTTGCCAAGGCGACCGATGCTTGCACTACATTCTAGTAGTACCGAGCGAACTTCGCCGCTTGGTAGGCGTACCTGTGCGTAGTCACCTTCTTTGGCCATAAGCTGTGCACCAGTACCTGCACTGCGTACAAGCTGTGCGCCACGGCCAGGCTGAAGCTCAATAGCATAAATAACAGTACCAACGGGGATATTCTTGATTGGCAAACGGTTACCATTTTCGATAGCTACTTCTTCGCCAGCTTGAATTTTTTGTCCAACTTTCATGCTTTTTGCGGCAAGGATGTAATGGTATGTGCCAGTCGTATCTTTTATGCGTGCAATACGCGCGCTACGGTTTGGATCGTATTCGATCGCTTCAATAGTTGCGGTTACGCCAGATTCTAGCTTAAAGTTTACCAAGCGATAGAACTTGCGTGCGCCACCACCACGATGACGTACAGTAATGCGGCCTTGGCTGTTGCGACCACTTTGTTGCTTTTTAACGACAAGCAGACTCTTTAGTGGTTTCTTTGCTGTAATTTCGCTTGTATCTTGCGAAGTCATGCCGCGTCGGCCAGGAGTGGTCGGGTTGTATGCTTTAATAGCCATTACTTTGTCTCCTTGCTAGCAGTCTTTTTGGTCTTCTTTGGATCAGCTGCTTTTGGCTCAGCTTCTTCAGGAACGTCGAAGAATGGCAAACGATGACCCTCTTTTAGGGTGACGTAGGCCTTCTTGATATCTGCTCGGCTAGCGGTAATAGCGCGACTTCGTTTTCGGTAGCTACTTACGGCTTTTCCTTTAGCGACCAGAGTTTTAACGCTGGCGACTTCAACACCAAACTGTTTTTCTACTGCTTCTGCAATAACGTTACGATTTGTGTTAGCAGGAACGGTAAAGACATACACGTTCTTGGTTTGGCTAAGCGCATAGGCTTTTTCGCTAATGCGTGGCTTTAGAACAATGTTCATTATTTTGCCTCCGCTTTCTTTGCCTCACCAAGCCATGCAGAGATGATCTCGGTTGATTTCTTTTCAATTAGAATTGTGTCGGCATTCATAACATCGAAAACGTTGAGGTTTTGTGCGTATACGGCTTTTACACCAGGAAGGTTGTTCGTTGCACGGTTTACAAGGGCGTCTTTTTCGCTTACAACAATGAGCACCTTACGGCCGGCATTAACTTTCTTGAGAAGACTGAGTGTTGAGCTTACTTTACCGTCTTTGCAATCAAATGCTTCAATTACCGCTACTTTGTTTGCGGCAGTTGCAAGGCTAAGCGCTTGTTTGATAGCAAGTCGTTTCGCTTTGGTGTTCATCTCTTTACGGTAGTTTTCATTACCTGTTGGGCCGAATACGATACCACCACCGCGCCAAATTGGGTTTCTGGTAGAACCAAAACGTGCTCGGCCGGTGCCTTTTTGCTTCCATGGTTTTTTACCGCCACCACTTACAAGTCCGCGTGTCTTTACAACAGCAAGATTCTCACGGCCGTTTGCGAGGTACGATACATAGGCTTGCTTAACAAGCTCGTGATTATCGACACTGAGTTCGAATACGTTCTTGTCAAGCTTAACGCTAGTTGTAGCCTTGGTTCCCGTTTTTGTGTAAGTAGTCACGCTCATGTTAGTTAACTCCTCGCACCAAAACGATGCTTTTCTTTGGGCCTGGCACTGCACCAACGACGCCGATTACATTCATGTCTGTATCTACAAGGGCAACCTTAAGGCCGCTGGTAGTTACGCGGGTGGCGCCGTACTGACCTGCCATTTTCTTGCCTTTAAAGATACGCTGCGGATACATAGAACCAATTGAACCAACTTTTCGGGTATTACCCTTACCACCGTGTGTTTTGCGCTGTCGGTGGAAATTGTGGCGCTTGATAGTTCCTGCCCAGCCCTTACCTTTGCTGGTACCCGTTACTTTTACTTCGTCACCAACAGAAAAGACCTCTGCTGTAAGGGTGTTGCCTAGAGCGAGGTCTTCTTGATGGTCTTCGATACGAAATTCGCGAATGACTTTGCAAGCTGCTTCAGATGCTTTGAGATGTCCTGCAATAGCTTTGCCGAGCTTGCTCATTGTTTCGGTGCCGAGTTGCACTGCATTATAACCGTCTTTTTCTACGGTCTTAAGCTGAGTAACCACATTTGGTTGAACAGAAAGCAACGTTACCGGAACAAGGCTACCATCTTCTGAAATGATGCTAGACATACCGACTTTACGTGTAATGAGTGCTTTCATAGTTCCTTCTCTTTTTCGTTTTGGCTATTGGCCAGACATTAAAACACTTGGTTGTTGGTGGTATTCACCCCTGTTACAGGAACCGTGAACCTATCAACTCACCAAGAGATTTATTGATATACCGTAATAGATTACCAAAAAACCTCTAATCTGTCAATCTGTTGTCTATTCTACTGCATTATAATTACGATTGGTAAAATATTCGGTTTTATCGTACAGCTTGTCTTCGCCTGGGCCTGATCGATCTTCGCAGAAGTGAACCTCAATAATTCCAAACGGAAGTTCTGTGGCATCTGTAGCACGTAACGCCGCAAAGTTGTTGCTTGTAGTTTCTATGGGTGCCTCTTGGTCTGTAATATATGTACCCATAGGATCATCGGGATTATCGAAATATCCGAATATAGTCCCGTCGGCTTCTACTCCGCAATAGTTTAATACTGATTGAGCTCCCTTGTGCGTGAGACGCATATCGAAAACGCTCGGATCTTTTGTTTCCATTACTTCTAGAAGATCATCAGCCGTGATTTCCGAGGAGTATTGGGCAAGTTGACCTAGATTATTATAAATATGGTTTATTCGTGCGAAGTCATCAAGATTTATTGCGACGTCATAACGAACAACATGTATATTATTCATGCAGATATTATAACACAAAAAGCAAAACAGCGCTAGTTTCGCTGTATGCTCGGTCTGTTCATGGTGAATATAAACAATTCTACCCATGAATGGCGTATCGTTCGAGACGAAATTACTACTCTATGGCAAGTGCTTGTTGTCGCCTTTCAGGAGTTAATGAATTTGCAAGAATTATTCTCCGTATGCTTGAACCAATGCCTGTGCGTGCATATCCAATACCGTCATTTGGCTGTATTTTTATTGCTTCAGGCACAAGACTGGGGCCAAAATAGAACAAAGGATCTTGCAATTCATCTACAGCACACAAGATATCTTCAGTACTTGCTGGTTTTGATATGATACTTGTAATTTTATCACCCGAAGTATCTAGTAGTATAGGGATCCGATATCTATCAGACGATACTCCGTCAACACTAATATTTTCTGCGTCTATTCGGAGTGAAGACTCTCGTTTAGTGGTCACTAGTGCTGCCCTAATGGCTCGAATTGGAAAAGCTATTGAACCGCCAATGTCTGTATTGTATTGCCAGATATGTAGATACTCGTCTTCGGTTCCCTTTTCTGTGTCTGTTATAGCTGGGAAGCCTCCAATATATCCTTCCTGTATTTGATGGTGGTATCTATCTACAGCTGGTGCCCAATACTCAAAGTCATCATAGGTAGCATTGGTTATTTGACGCCTACCTTGTGAGTTTTTGTGCCAAGTATTGATCCAAGATGTATCCATCGCGTCTTGATCGACTAAAATTCTAGCCATACGTGGGTGTTGTAAGTAACTATTTTGTTCTAGCCCAAGCAGCTCAGCGTTCAATACTGGTACTGCATCACCTTCTATTATTGCGCTCATATGTTCATAGTACATGACTAGCATGCAATAGCCAAAAGCGGCTTGCTACAGATGAAGATACGTACCCATCGGTAGCCAGAAGCCAATAAACATAGCTATAAGCAGCACCGCGTACTCGATTTTGCGATCTAAGCGAAAATGCTCTTGGCTTGCAAATAAAAGCCCAATGATGAGGCCAATTGGCACCGGCAGTTCACTGCCTTTATCGACAGAAACATATAGCCATTGCGAACCAAGAATTAAAAAGAGCACAAGTTTTAAGATGTAAACGCTGTCAAGCTTGTTGGGATTGGTAGTTTTTGTTTTCTTTGCTTTAGCCATAAGCACTATTGTAACAGATTGTGCTTTTTAGCGATGCGAATCGCGTGGTGGAGCATGCTGTGTTGGGGCTCTGGTAAGTTTGATAGGTTAAACCAGCCAATCTCGTCGATTTTGTGCGGTTCGCCGACAACAATGTTTTTGGGGTCTACAAGAACTTTGAAGTTTATCGCTACCCAATGTGTGGGTGTGCCTTTATTGTCTCTGAGTGCGGTGTAGACTTCTGTAAAGCTGTAATCCAGTGGTTTAGCGCAATATTCTTCCATGACTTCACGTTCTAAAGCATCTTCAAGCGTCTCGCCAAATTCAACAGCTCCCCCGCCAATATCCCACTTGCCTTGTTCATCACGACAGTTTTTGCTTCTTTTCTGCAATAAGATATTGCCTTTACCATCGTGTATAAGGAAGTTTACAGTTACTCCGATATGATCGACGCCTCGACGTAAGTCTGTCTTTTCATTCGCTTGTTTCACCTGTTTTGCCATACATCCATAGTACACCAGTATGGGAAGAGCAGTAACGGTTTTGCATAGCAAAAAGCCGGATTAACTCCGGCTAGTTACGATGAGAAACCCTACAAGGGCGTCTCATTACTTACATTTTAATTTCGGCATCACAGCCAGCGGGCAAACTGATGCTCATAAGACTGTCAATGGTCTTTGGTGTTGGGTCGAGTACATCGATAAGGCGCTTGTGTACACGCATTTCGAATTGTTCACGGCCTTTTTTGTATACGTGGGGGCTTTTGACAACAGTATAGGTTGTTCGCTTAGTTGGAAGTGGAATTGGCCCTGCAATGGTTGCACCGGTACGTAGTGCAGTGTCTACGATCTGCTTTGCAGACTGATCAATTACCTTGTGGTCGTATGCTTTAAGGCGGATACGAATCCGTTGCTTAGTGTCTTTGTTGGTCTCAGACATATAGAATATATTCCTTTCATATTCTAGTGATGTAACATCTTTTGCGAGCTATACAGAGCTTACGCAAACGACTTTTAGTCATCACACTTAATTTACTGCCTTATTCTATAACAAAATTATTAATTTGGGAAGAGTTCTTGTGGTTCGCTCGGGAATTCTCTATGTACTGCACTATGCAATACAGCGTCTGCTATGATGGCAGCCTTCCTAAAACCCGAGAATGCAGCATAGCCCAGGTCTGCTAACCAAAAACGCACACCCGGCATTTCTTGGTCTAGCATATCTGCAAGGTGCCAGTATCGTTCGCTTTTGGCGCGTGCATATGCTAGATGACTCGCATATGGTTCCTCAAGACGTAACGACAGATATTCTTCGCTCATACATTAACTTCTAGTGTTGGCCGATACTCAATTGATAGCTCGTTCCTGACAAATGCGCTGGCTAGATTCGCAAGCAGCCGAACTTTTTTTACACGGATGGCCGCTTCGCATATATGCGCGCACGCAGGATTCTCTGCTGCAGCCCATTCCAATGTACGGATTCCAGCTACGCTTTCGTCAATAGCCGTGAGTCTTCTACTAGGTGCGGAAGCGATTAGTAAAGTTGGCTGTTCATGAGTTTGTTCTTGTTCCATCGAAGCTCCTAATAAACATATTATACATCATTGTGTTATCGCCGAGATTGGTCGATCCAACGGCGCAAATCGCTTAGCATTCCCCCTGCTTCATCGGTACCTATAGGGTAAACAACTATGGTGCTCGCGTAATGAGGATACAGTTGCTCTAGCTGTGTTCTGCGCGAAACTATGTAGCGTGTTGGGTCTATGTCTCTTTGGGTGAATTCGCTTGCAAATTGAACCTTTTTTACGACAATCTTATCACGAACTACTTCTGTGGTAAGTGCGTAGGCACCAAACATGCGGGTATCGAATCGTACGACAGATTCAAGATTCTCTATTGATTCTCTATAAACCTCGCCAAGATTAACAAGCGTTGGTAGCTCGATGAGTGCTTGTTCTGGTGGCGTACTGTCTGTCATGGCTGTATTGTAATACAAAAGAACCGGTTTTTAATCTAGGGGAGATAAAGAAACTTCGCCAGACATGACAAAACGGGCAAAAGATAGTTCGCTGCCGGGATAAATTACCCTATCTGTTTTTACATCAAGTGCATCGCGTTCGTGAATATACGGTTCACCGATGCGAATATCAGCGTTGTTGTACTTAATAATATCCGCAATTACGCCAGCTCGACAGTACTCGTCCATAGATGCCACTTCATCTGGACGTGGGGTTCGCTGTAGCCATATTGGATTTCTGTCTGGGTTTAAAAAACTTTGGACAAAGCGGCGCATTCGCATTTTTTGCTGTTCTGTGTTGCCGAATAAACCTTCGATTTGTTCGGGTGATACATAATTTGGCATAGTAATTCCTTGTTATAAAAACATACGCCCCGATGAGTGCATCAGGGCGCAGTGTTCCTAGGACAGTCTGTCCTTATTTGTTGATCTTGGTTACAACACCAGCACCAACGGTTCGGCCACCTTCACGGATAGCAAAGCGTAGACCTTGTTCCATGGCGATTGGTGCAAGCAGTTTTACCTTAAAGGTAATTGTGTCACCTGGCATAACCATTTCTTTGTCTGCTGGAAGTTCAACTTCACCAGTTACGTCCGTAGTACGGAAGTAGAACTGTGGCTTGTATCCCTTGAAGAATGGAGTGTGTCGACCACCTTCTTCTTTAGTAAGGATATAAACTTCAGCGTCAAATTCGGTGTGTGGTGTGATGGTACCTGGCTTAGCAAGAACCTGACCACGTTCGATGTCGTCGCGTTCGATACCTCGAAGCAATACACCAGCGTTGTCGCCAGCTTGACCTTGGTCAAGTTGCTTCTTGAAGGCTTCGATACCAGTTACAACAGATTTCTGAGTGTCGCGGATACCAACGATTTCAACTTCGTCGTTTAGCTTAACAACACCAGATTCAACACGACCAGTGGCAACCGTACCACGACCTTTAATGCTGAAGACGTCTTCGATAGGCATAAGGAATGGCTTGTCAAGGTCGCGCTTTGGTTCTGGAATGTAATCATCCATAGCTTTTACGAGTTCCATGATTGCATCTTCGTCAGCAGCGTTGCCTTCGAGTGCTTTTGCAGCAGAGCCCTTAACAATTGGTGCATTCTCGTCGAATTCGTACTTAGCGAGGAGTTCGCGGATGTCCATTTCAACAAGCTCGACGAGCTCTGGATCTGCAAGATCCATCTTGTTCATGAATACGATGATGCTTGGTACACCAACCTGCTTTGCAAGCAGAACGTGTTCGCGTGTCTGAGGCATAGGGCCGTCAGCTGCAGATACTACCAAAATTGCACCATCAACCTGTGCAGCACCGGTAATCATGTTCTTAACATAGTCGGCGTGACCTGGCATGTCCACGTGAGCGTAGTGTCGCTTTTCGCTTTCATACTCTTGGTGAGAGGTAGCAATGGTAATACCACGTGCTTTTTCTTCTGGTGCATTGTCGATTTGGTCGTATGCAACAGGCTTGTTAACTGCGCTTGGAAGTTTTTTCGCCAATACTGCAGTAATTGCAGCAGTAAGTGTAGTTTTACCGTGGTCAACGTGTCCCATGGTACCAACATTTACGTGTGGCTTACTTCGGTCAAAGTTGTCTGCCATAAATTGTTTTACTCCTATTGTTACTTATTTAAGCATGAGGTAATTTACCTCACACGAGTTACAAGAAAAAATTATAGTGTATCTACCGATGTTTGTAAAGCGTTAGTCTTTCTGTTTCTTGACGTGGCGGAATGTCATAGTAGCCTAGAGGTTGTCGCGGGCAAAACGGAGTTGATCGAAGAATGCATCGTCTCTATGTGGTGTATCGCCGTAGTGCGGTATATATTGTTCAAGAATAGTTTTAGGGCTATCGACTATAGTGTTTGAAATGCCGTAGTCTAGATGGCAATTCATATAATGCCCAAAATAGGCGACATACACTTCGCTTGGTTCTTCACTGACCACCGCGGGTCGCATTACAATGTCTGGGTTAATAGGGTAGTCAAATGTAATGGTTTTTGAAAGCACAAGGGTTAAGTAGCCTGCGCATGACGTCACCTTGAAGCGAAGTGGTGTTGGTTCTGTTTTACTAGACTCAGGGCTAACACCTAGGCGTGCATATGTTTGAGGTAAACCCTCTCTAAAATCATATGCAATTACTCGACTATAGTTATGCTTAAAGCGCTCTGTTAATGTATCAACAAGCTCTGCTGCGGGTTCTTCCTTTTCCTGACCGGACAAAACTGCTTCTTTGAATTCTCGTGCGTTTGCGGCGTAGCCGCCCATTGCTATAATCGCCAATCTTTGCTCTTGTGCAAGTTGCGCTATTTCTTCGCGTTGACTATATCTGATGCTTTCTCGTTCTCTTTGTATTTGCTCTATCGATCTAGGTTCTGTCTTGGTTGTTGCCATGACGCTAGCTTATCCTTCTACTTCCACAAATGCTCTTAGCGGCTCTTCTGGGTTTTGGCGTGCTGCAAGCTCTTCAGGAGTAAAGTAGTGGATAGTCATTTGCTTACCTTCAATACCACAGATATCTGTTGCGCTACCATCGTCAAGGCATCGAAGTAGTCCTGGGCGTATTTCTAGTCTACCGTGCTCTTCATCCTTTGCGCCTTGGCTGGCAAAGAGTGTCATAGCATCTGCTGCACGTCTGTACCGTCCGCACTGTATTTTGCACCAATCAGATGTTTCGTCGACAAATGCTGCAGTTGGTTGTTTTTCTGCCATAATATAGCTCCCTTAATTTTTCTACTGTACAAGATATGTCAGTGAGAGTAAAGGTTCGTGAACAGGGTTGCTATTATTTGGCGTTTTTGGCAATGATTGCTTCGGTAACGTTGTTTGGAACATCGGCGTAGTGGTCGAGCTCCATACTGCTACTTGCGCGACCTTGTGTCATAGAACGAAGGTTGGTTGTGTATCCAAACATCTCGCCAAGCGGTACAAAGGCGGTAATTTCTTTGATGCCGGCTTGCAAGTCTTCCATGCTTTCGATGCGTCCACGCTTACTGTTGAGATCACCAATCACGTCACCCATGAATTCTTCAGGTGTAACAACTACGACTTTCATGACAGGTTCAAGGAGTACCGGAGCGGCTTTCTTTACGCCGTCTTGTAGTGCCATAGAGCCAGCAATTTTGAAGGCCATTTCGCTGGAGTCAACTTCGTGGTAGCTACCGTCGTACAGTTCGGCTTTAATGTCCACGACTGGGTAGCCAGCAAGCACACCGTTGTTCATCGCTTCGATAACACCTTGCTCTACTGGTTTGATGTATTCGCCAGGAACTACACCACCCTTGATAGAGTTGATGAATTCGAAACCTTTGCCAGCTTCGTTTTGACTGAGGCGAAGCCATACGTCGCCGTATTGACCACGTCCACCACTCTGGCGAACAAACTTACCTTGTACTTCGACATCATCTTTACGGATAGTTTCGCGGTAAGCAACCTGTGGCTGGCCAATGTTTGCTTCGACATTGAACTCGCGCTTCATGCGGTCTACAAGAATTTCGAGGTGAAGCTCACCCATACCGCTAATAATGGTTTGGCCGGTTTCATCGTCGACCTTAACACGGAATGTTGGGTCTTCTTCTGCAAGTCGTTGCAGTGCAAGGCTCATCTTTTCTTGGTCGGCCTTTGTTTTAGGCTCAATAGCGATACTTACTGGCGGTTCTGGGAAGGTTATGGACTCAAGAACGATAGGACTGTTAGGGTCGCACAATGTGTTACCGGTGGTTGTGCCTTTTAGGCCAACGATAGCAGCGATGTCACCGGCACCTACTTCAGTAACGTCTTCGCGCTTGTCGGCTTGCATACGTACGATACGGCCAACACGTTCTTTTTCACCGGTAGAGCTGTTAAGAATGTAGCTACCAGCCTGGAGTTTGCCAGAGTATACGCGGAAATAAGCAAGCTTACCAACAAATGGGTCAGTTGCAATCTTGAACGCAAGACCAGCAAAGTTTTCGCTTTCGTCTGGCTTTCGTTCGATTTCGTCGCCAGTCTTTGGATGAGTGCCCCATGTGCTACCGCGGTCGAGTGGGCTTGGTAGGAGCTCGACAACAAGGTCGAGAACTTTTTCTACGATAACACCACGTCCGTCACCACCTGTTACGGCATAGAAATTACCAGAAAGGATCGCGCTGCGGATAGCTTGCTTGATTTCGTCTTCAGTTAAACCTTCTTCGCCCACTTCAAAGTATTTTTCGAGCATAGCTTCGTCTTCGGCAACGGCATTTTCAATCAAGAGGCTACGATATTTCTTTACTTGATCAAGCATATCGGCAGGCACTTCACCTTCGATAAGTGCTTTGTCGGTAAACTCTGTGTAGGTGTAGGCCTTCATGGTTACAAGGTCTACAACACCATTGATACCTTGTTCAAAGCCAATTGGTAGGTGAATAGGAAATGCTCGTTTGCTGAGGCGGTTATGGATAGAGTCGAGCGACTTGTAAAAGTCTCCGCCGGTTTGGTTGATTTTGTTGATAAAACAGATACGAGGTACGTTGTACTTGTCTGCCTGGCGCCAAACTGTTTCTGACTGGCTTTCTACACCCATTTTTCCATCGAAGACAACAACAGCACCGTCGAGTACGCGCAAGCTTCGTTCTACCTCTACGGTAAAGTCGATGTGGCCTGGTGTGTCGATAATGTTGATTTGATGGTCTTTCCAATAGCAAGAAACCGCAGCAGATACAATGGTAATACCGCGTTCTCGCTCTTGTGCCATCCAGTCGGTTGTGGTTTCGCCCTCGTGTACGGCACCGATTTTGTGCTTTAGACCGGTTCGGTACAAAATACCTTCGGTTGTGGTGGTCTTGCCTGCGTCGATGTGGGCAATAATACCGATGTTACGTAATTTGTCGAGTGTATATTTCTTTGCCATTGCTATCCTTCGTTATTTTAGATTGGTCTTATGATGCCACTACTTGTACGACCTTGTTCTCTGCACTTGATTACCACATTGTCCCCCCAAGCGTCTACTCGTTGCACAGTGGACCATGCAACATCTTCAATTTTACTGCTTGACGGTGGTGGCATACCTTTGCTCATAATTGGGCCACCTGAACAAGATTTAGGTATTCTACCTGTGTCTATATGCTCTTCAATCACATCCAGAAGTGTAATTTCCTCATTATTCAATCCTGTGCGCAAAACAAATTCTGCGGCACAGCTTTGTAATCCTGGGCATTTAGACATGCATTCTAAACTAAACTGAGGTCTTTGGTTGTCAGAGTTAGGTAGAGCCTCGGGCATGATTTAGTACCGTGCGAAGTGGGCAAATGCTCGGTTGGCTTCTGCCATCTTATGGGTATCTTCTTTTTTCTTGACTGCAGTACCGGTGTTGTTGAATGCATCAACAAGCTCTGCTGCAAGGCGATCTTCCATGCTCATGCCTTTGCGGGCACGTGCAGCCTGCACAAACCACATAATGGTAAGGTGGTTTTGTCGCTGGCCTTTTACTTCGAAAGGAATTTGGTAGTTTGCACCACCAACACGACGAGAGCGAGTCTCTACCTGTGGTTGGATATTCTTGATAGCCTGCTCGAATACCTCGAGTGGGTTGTCTACTTTAAGTTTTTTAGCAGCCTTCTGCATACCGCCATACACCAGTCGTTCTGCAAGCTGTTTTTTACCATCAAGCATAACGCGGTTAATGACCTTTTGTACCATCACGTTGTTGTACATACGGTCTGGTTGAATGTCTCGAACGAGAGCTTTGGTTACTTTACGTGGCATTATTTACTCTCCTTCTTGGTACCGTACTTACTGCGACCACGTTTGCGGTCGTTTACGCCCTGAAGGTCGAGGCTACCACGAACAATGTGGTATCGAACACCTGGAAGGTCTTTGACGCGTCCACCACGAACGAGCACTACGGCGTGTTCTTGTAGGTTGTGGCCTTCGCCTCCAATGTACGCCCATACTTCGTAGCCATTGCTGAGGCGAACACGAGCAACTTTACGAAGTGCTGAGTTAGGTTTCTTTGGAGTCTTGGTAGTCACTTTTACACATACTCCACGCTTAAATGGAGCTGGTTTCTCGTAGTTACGAGTTTTGAGGTTGTTTACCACGCGCTGCATAGCTGGTGACTTACTTTTGCTGGTCACCTTGACACGTGGCTTACGAACCAATTGATTTACTGTAGGCATAGAATACTTCGATTTATCCTTACTTAATTACTAAATCCCGAGCTGTTTCTTCTCTGGAACAGCACTCCGAGAGAAGAAATGTCGGCTTAAAAGTGAAACTCTTCTAACGAATTGTAACAGATTTACTCCTCTGTTGCAACATCCTCATCGGTTTGCTCGGCAACCACACCAGTACCTACTGGAATACGTCGTCCAAGGATAACGTTTTCTTTGAGGCCAAACAGGTTGTCGATCTTACCGCTGGTAGCTGCGCTGATGAGTACACGGGTTGTGTCCTGGAAGCTTGCAGCACTCAGGAACGAGTCGGTAGACAATGATGCTTTGGTAATACCAAGGAGGAGCTGACTGTATTTAGCTGGCTCTAGACCTTTGCCGGTAAGTGTATCGTTAGCCTCTACAACCGCGAGTTTGCTAACAATATCGCCGGTAACAAATTCGCTATCACCTGCATCTTCTATCTGTACACGACTAAACATCTGTCGAACGATGAGTTCGAGGTGCTTGTCTGCAATGTTCTGTCCTTGGCTTGCAAAGATGCGCAAGATTTCGTTCATGATGTAGCGCTGCGTAGCTTCTACACCCTGAAGGTCCATGAGCTCGTGCAGGTTGATAGAACCGTTTGTAAGGCGCTGTCCTGCAACAACTTTGTCGCCGTCTTTAACGACAACTTGCTTGTACGATGGAATTTCGTACTTAATGGCACTTTGTTTGGTCGGAACAATGATGACCGCTTTTTTGCTGACCTCTGCCTTACCGGCGATTGGTGCAATGAGTGGGTCTGCGCCCTCTTCGTTTGATGCAACAACATCACCGATAGCTACGTCGCTACCACTCTTGATTTTTGCAGTGCGTTCGCCAAGCGCTAGCTCGACTTTTGCACCCTCGTCGGCAGTTACTTGTACCACTTGCTTATCGCCATCTTCCCATACGTTAACGGTACCGTCGATCTGAGAAAGATACGCCTGACCTTTTGGTGTGCGTACTTCAAACAATTCTTCGACACGTGGGAGACCGGTTGTAATGTCGGCACCTGCAACACCACCGGAGTGGAAGGTACGTAGGGTTAGCTGTGTACCTGGCTCGCCAATACTTTGTGCAGCAATAACGCCTACTGGGTGGAATGGCGCTACAAGACGACCAGTTGCTGGGTCAAGACCGTAAGACTTGCGGCTTACGCCTCGTACACTGGTACAGCTGAGTGCGCTCATGATGCGTACGCCATCGAGTTTTTCGTCTTTTTCAATTGCTTCTGCAATATCTTGGGTGATGAGCTCGTGCTTCTTAACGAGTTTAGCTATATCTTCTGCGGCGAAACGTCCGACAAGACGAGATGCGTAACTTACGCCAATTTCGTCAGCATCTGCGCGGTAAATTGCAAAGCCGGGGTCTTCTACATCCTCGTCAAGTGTAAATACATCTTGGCTCACGTCTACAAGACGACGAGTAAGGTAACCAGAGTCGGCAGTCTTTAGTGCGGTATCGATCATACCCTTACGCGCACCACGAGTTGCTGTAAAGTATTCGAGTGGTTTTAGACCACCTTTATAGTTCGAACGGATAGGGAGCTCGATTGGCTTACCGGTAGCGTCGGTGGTTACACCAAGCATACCAACAGCGGTCATAACCTGACCAATGTTACCACGGGCACCAGATACAACAGCTGTAGACATAGAACTGTCTTCGTGCACGAATTGCTCACTGAGTGCTGTTTGCACTTCGTTCGCAACATCTTGCCAGTTTTCAACGGTCAGACGGTAGCGTTCGTCGTCGGTGATGAAGCCTTCGTCGTACTGTTCGCTAATTTTCTTTGATTTTTCTTCACCCTTTTCTAGCAGTTCAAGCAAGGTTGGTAGCTCGCTAAAGTCGTCCATACCAAGGCTGAGACCAGATTTGGTTGCGTAGTGGAAACCAATGTCCTTAAGGTCATCGGCGATACGTGCCGTAACGTCTTGACCGTATTGCGTATAAGCCGCAGCCATGACTTGCTGTAGTTTCTTTTTGGTCATTGCTTCATTTTGGAACGCGAAGTCTTCGGGGAAGATTTCGTTGAAGAGTACGCGACCGAGGGTGGTTGTTACTCGTTGACCGCGGAAATTAAGTACCACAGGACTCTGAAGCTTGATTGATTCTTCATCGAACGCTTGAATAGCTTCTTCGATATTCATGAATGCGGATGGCTTGCCATCGAGGCCTGGACGTTCGTAGGTAAGGTAGTAACAGCCAAGCACAATATCTTGCTCAATGTGCAGAATTGGTGAACCATCTGCAGGTTTGAGGAGGTTGTGGTTTGCGGCCATAATTTCGCGCGCTTCTTCTTGTGCACGATCGCTAAGCGGAAGGTGCACAGCCATCTGGTCACCGTCGAAGTCGGCGTTGAAACCTTTACAGACAAGTGGGTGTAGCTGAATGGCTTTGCCCTCAATAAGTACTGGCTGAAATGCCTGGATACTCAATCGGTGAAGACTTGGTGCACGGTTCAGAAGTACGTATTTACCCTTAATCACTTCGTCGAGTGCGTCCCAAACAGCAGTTTCGTTCGCTTCGATCATGCGTGTTGCAGAGCGAATGTTGTGTGCAAATTCTTTTTCAATGAGATGACCAATTACGAAAGGTTTGAAGAGTTCAAGAGCCATCATCTTCGGAAGGCCACATTGAGTAATTTTGAGCTCTGGACCAGCAACAATTACCGAACGGCCAGAGTAGTCGACACGCTTACCAAGCAAGTTTTGTCGGAATCGACCTTGCTTACCTTTTAGCATGTCGCTGAGTGACTTGAGGCGGCGGCGCTGACCAGTTGCGGCAACAGCTCGGCCAGAACGAGCATTGTTGTTATCGATGAGTGCATCGACGGCTTCTTGAAGCATACGCTGCTCGTTACGGCGAATAACTTCTGGTGCGTTAAGGTCAATCAACTTCTTAAGACGGTTGTTTCGGTTAATGACGCGTCGGTATAGGTCGTTGAGGTCGCTTGTTGCAAAGCGTCCACCGGTAAGCTGAACCATAGGACGAAGATCTGGAGGAATGACTGGAAGTACACTCACACAAAGGCTGCCTGGTGTAATGCCTGCACGCTCCATGCTCTCGAGCAAGCGAAGTCGCTTCATGATCTTCTTTTTACGCTGTCCTTTTGCTTCGTCGGCCTCTTTACTGAGGTCGTTAATAAGCTTGCTAAGGTCAACTTTATCGAGAAGATCTTTGAGTGCCTCACCACCCATACCTACGGTAATGAGTTCACGAAGTTCTTTTGGTAGGTTACGGTAGTCGGTTTCGTTAATGAGTCGAAGTTCTTCAAGACTTTCGAGCTGTTCTTTAATCTGTTCGTAATCAACAGTCAGTTCTTCGAGTTCTTTTGTTTGAGCTTCTGCAAGTGCCTTTACATCTGCGCCATCTGCTTTTGCTTCGTTTTCGTAGCGAAGTTTGATTGCTTCTTTTGCAGCATTGAATTCTGCTTCTTTGTCTGCAAGCATTTGATCGCGTTTTTCAGTGTTGACTGACTTAATTGCGTAGCTTGCAAAGTATGCAATTCGCTCGAGGTTTTTTACGGTTAGGCCAAGAACAAGACCCATTGCGCTTGGTGTTCCTCGAAGGAACCAAATGTGCGCTACAGGAGTTGCAAGACTGATGTGACCCATACGTTCACGGCGAACGATAGATTTGGTTACAATCTCGCCGTTTTTATCGACAGCTGCTTCTCGTGAGCGTACACCCTTGAATTTAGCGTCGTGAGGGCTAATGTCTTTAACAGGTCCAAAAATTCTTTCACAGAATAGACCGTCGCGTTCTGGTTTTTGTGTTCGGTAGTTGATTGTTTCTGGCTTGGTAACTTCACCATATGACCAGTCTAGAATATCTGCAGGACTGGCAACGGCCAATCGGACTGCGTCAAAATCGGTAATATTTGTTCCGGATGAATAGCGGCGCATTATTTGTCCTCCTTGTCTTCGAACTCGCTTGCAATGCTTTCTGAATCGGTAAGCGCACCAACAGTGCTTGTGTCTTCGTGAAGCGAATCATCGAGTTCCATTATTTCGAATTCGTCACCTAATGCATCTTCGGTTACATCTACTTGTGATGCTTCTGGTGCAGGCACTTCTACGTCTGACTGATGTGCAGCTTCGTCTTTAATGACTGTTGCAAGTACATCTTCTGCGTCGATAATCTTATTCGACTTGCCTTCTACTAGGTCAACCTTCAGACCAAGACCTTGCAGTTCTTTTACCAGCACATTAAAGCTTTCTGGAACTTTTGGTCCAACGATTTCGGTGCCCTTAATGATTGACTCATACGCCTTGCTTCGGCCGTATACATCATCTGACTTAATGGTAAGCATTTCTTGTAGCGTGTTCGACGCACCATATGCCTCGAGCGCCCATACTTCCATTTCTCCAAAGCGCTGACCACCATTTTGTGCCTTTCCACCAAGTGGCTGCTGAGTAACCATAGTGTATGGTCCGGTAGATCGCGCATGAATCTTGTCGGCGATCATGTGGTTCAGCTTAATCATGTACATAGAACCAACAGTTGTGCGTTCTTTGAATGCTTCGCCAGTGCGACCATCAAATAACTGTTGCTTGCCATCTTCTGGAAGCACAGCTTCTTTTAGGAGTTCTTTAATTTTTTCGGTAGTAACCCCGTCGAAAGATGGCGTAGCAACTGTCATGCCTAGTGCTTTTGCAGCCATACCAAGGTGAGTTTCAAACAACTGACCAACATTCATACGACTTGGGACACCCAATGGGTTGAGAATGATATCAACAGGAGTGCCGTCTTCCGTAAATGGCATATCTTCTACAGGCATAATACGGGCGATCACACCCTTGTTGCCGTGTCGTCCACCAAGTTTGTCGCCGACTGCAATTTTGCGCATTTGTGCAACAAAGATTTGGATTTGCATAATAACGCCTGCCTTGAGTTCGTGGCCATTCTCTCGCGAGAAGATCTTTACGCCGACAACTTTACCGTGCTTACCGTTACTCATGCGTTGAGAGGTGTCTCGTACTTCTTTGGCCTTTTCACCAAAGATAGCGCGTAGTAGTCGTTCTTCGCTGCTGAGCTCTTGTTCACCTTTTGGTGTAATCTTACCAACCAAGATATCACCCGGGTGTACTTCTGCGCCGATTCGGACAATACCGTCTTCGTCGAGATGTCGTAGTGATTCTTCTGATACGTTTGGAATATCCCGGGTAACAATTTCTGGGCCAAGCTTTGTTTCGCGTACTTCAGTCATGTAGTCAACAATATGCACGCTTGTCAGTGTGTCATCTTCAACGAGTTTTCGAGACAGAATGATGGCATCTTCGAAGTTGTAACCATTCCACGGCATAAATGCTACCGTCAGGTTCTTTCCGAGCGCAAGCTCGCCATTGTCGATAGACATACCTTCAATAAGGATGTCGCCAGCCTTAACTTTGTCGCCGGTATTGACTACAACTTTTTGGTTGATGCTTGTACCTTCGTTACTGCGTACAAAGTGCATTGGTTCGTAGGTTACCTTGCCTTCTTTGTATTGAACAACAACTTCGTCGGCTGTGGCTTTTACGACTTCACCAGCGGCTTCAGCCATGACAACCTGACCAGAGTTACGAGCCACAGCTGCTTCCATGCCTGTTCCAACAATCGGGGCACTTGGCTTAATGAGCGGAACAGCTTGACGTTGCTGGTTACTACCCATAAGCGAGCGGTACACGTAGTTCTTTTCAATAAATGGAATCAGTGCTGCACTCGAGCCAATAATCTGCTTACGCGATGCATCAACATGCGTTACATCATTGGCATCAACCTCACCAGACACCAGCTTGTTGCGAGCACTAATACGGTCACTGACGAAGTAACCGTTATCATCGGTTGCTTCACCGGCACTGGCAATTACTGCTTGTTCTTCTGCAGAAGCATCAAGATAGACGATTTCGTTGGTTACTTTGGCTTTAACCGGCCACGACACTTGTTCTTTTACAGCAGCAAGCTTCTTGGCAGCTGCCTCAGTAATTACTGCGCCTGATTTAACAATAACTTTACCTTTTTCGTCTTCGAGGTCTACAGCGGCAATATGGCCAGCAGCTTTATCTGCAGTTACGGCATTGACGACACGTAGGTATGGAGTCTCGATAAAACCGTATTCATTTACACGGGCGTAGCTCGCGAGGTTAAGTACAAGTCCGATGTTAGCACCTTCTGGTGTTTCTACGGTACAAATACGACCATAGTGAGTTGCATGTGCGTCACGCACCTCAAAACCGGCACGTTCTCGAGAAAGACCACCAGGACCCATTGAACTCAGGCGTCGTTTATGCGCAAGCTCACTCAGTGGGTTAATTTGGTCCATAAACTGACTGAGCTGTGAACTTGCAAAGAATTCACGCACAGCGGCAACAACCGGTCGAGCATTGATAAGCTGTGCAGGAGTTACTGTTTCAATTTCGCTCATGCTCATACGGTCTTTCGTATTTCGCTCCATGCGAAGAAGGCCAATGCGGAACTGACGTTGCACAAGCTCGCCAACGAGTTTTACGCGTCGGTTTGCCAGGCTATCGATGTCGTCTGCTGGTTCTTGTGTGTTATTGAGGCGGATGATTTCAGCAATGATTGCAGTAAGGTCCTCAAGACGCATAACACGGTTTTCGGTTGTATTTGGTATGTCTAGGTTCAGGCGCTTGTTAATCTTGTAGCGACCAACTCGGCTAAAGTCAAAGCGCTTGAAATTGTAGAACATGTTTTCAATAAGTCCACGTGCATTGTCTACAGTAGCCAAGTCGCCTGGACGTAAGCGTCGGTAAACTTCGATAAGGGCATCGTTGATACCTTTGGCAGGATCTTTTTCGAGTGTTTGCGTAACATGCGCTACTTTACCGGTGTCTACATGCGCGAATGTCTCCTTAATTTGGCTTTCACTCATACCCAGCGCACGAAGCAGTGTTGTTACAGGGATTTTTCGCTTGCGATCAATCTTTACATATATAGCACCATTACTTGCGGTTTCGAATTCGAGCCATGCACCACGGCCTGGAATCACCTTGGCGCCGTAGAGATTTTTTGAGCCACTGTTGTCTGCAGTAAAGAAAACGCCAGCTGAACGAATAAGCTGGCTTACTACAACGCGTTCTGCGCCGTTAATCACAAAAGTACCACGTGAAGTCATCCACGGGTAATCACCGAGATAAATTTCTTGTTCTTTGACTTCGCCAGTAACCTTATTTATAAGTTCTACAGTTGCCTTAAGGGGTGCTTCGTAACTGATATTGTTTTCGCGCGCTTCAACTTCAGTCATCTTAGGGTCTTCAAAGCGATACCCTTTAAAGTTAAGTGTTAGTTTTGTGCCGGTATAATCATCAATAGGGCTGACTTCTGCAAGAAGTTCGCCAAGGCCCTCTTCTACGAGCCATTTCCATGATACGTTTTGGTGATCTACGAGGTTTGGTAGATCAATAGTGTCTGTATTGTTGGTAAAAAAGGTACGTGTTAACGCACCTGACTTGGTCGTTTTTGCCATACGCCTATATAACTCCGCTTACTGCTTAATAACTTGTTGTTTTTTATAGTTTTTCGCGCGAAGAACTCTAAGATGGTGCTTTTTGGCTGAGTTTTTGTTGCAACACAGCAGTGCCCGACTTACTCTACTTCTTGAGCTTAAGTTTGATGAATATTGATCAGATTGTCAAGTACTATTTTAGGCTGGTGACAATTTTGTCGACGATGCCATACTTTTTGGCTTCTTCGGCAGTCATCCAGTAGTCTCGTTCCATATCTTCTTGAATGCGTTTAACTGTTTGGCCGGTATTCTTGGCCATAATCTCGTTCAGGCGGCGTTTGATACGTAACGACTCTTTGAGATCAATCTCCATATCGGTAACCTTACCCCTGGTACCGCTGCTTGGTTGGTGAACCATGACGGTAGCATTCGGTAGCGCAATTCGCTTACCCTTTGTGCCAGAGCTCAGTAAAAACGCGGCAGCCGAAGCTTGGATGCCTATACCTACCGTCTGAATATCATTACTTACATACTGCATGGTGTCATAGATAGCGAGCGCATCGTAGACACTTCCACCCGGGCTGTTTATATAAAAGAATATGTCTTTTTTTGGATCTTCTGCATGCAAAAAGAGCAGCTGGGCAACAATGAGGTTTGCCGTGTGTTCTGTAACTGCATCGCCCAAGAAGATAATGCGGTCTTTTAAGAGGCGACTATAGATGTCAAATGCGCGCTCTATGCGGCCCTCTGTTTCGATAACGGTTGGAATAACTGTACTCATACCAATCAGTGTAACGACAAAATTGGCACTCGTCAAGCCAGAGTGCTAGCTACTTGGTTGAAGATGTCTGTTGTATGAAAGTTCGACAATTTTTGCTTTGTTTGCGTCAAAACGTGGGTCAACAACAGCCCCACCCGCAACATCCGCAACGAACCGAATAGTAGCTTCTGCAGCTAGTTTTCCAATTTTGTCGTGGGTGATACCTTGTTCATGATGAATAAGGAGTGCTTCTCTAGTGGCCTTAAGCAATGCAACTTCATCGGGCAATAAGTCGCCTTCAAAGGGCTCACGTAGTTTGGCCTCTATAGCGGCTACTGACATATCCATGTCGAGCCAATTCTCGAGTATCATTCCACCCTCTGGGTCTCTACTGGGTCTCATTTGTTCTGTCCTTATTTTGTAGCGTAGGCTACGAGTTTTTCAATAATCTTTTCTGTGCGGATTCGAGCCGCAATGTCTTGGCGAGCTTCTGGTTTGTTGAGTTCTGCCTGCATACTTGGGTCTTGGTATTGGCCCTTAAGGAGTTGCATGCGGATTTCGAGCTCTTCAGGTGTAACCTCGACTTTTTCTTTGTCGCCAATCGCGCCAAGCATAACACCTATTTTTACTTGTCGCTCTGCTTCTGGTTGGTTGCGCTTTCGATGTTCTTCTTCGGTAACGCCTTCTTCTTTAAGATGATCTTCCCAGGTGGTTCCACGATACATAAGGTTTTGGCGCTCATCTTGTTCGATGCGCATAACTTGCTCGGTGATGATTGACTCTGGAATTGCTACTTCTGTTTTAGCTGCAATCTTATCGAGGAGTTTTTCTTGGAGTGTATTGTCAAGGTTTCGTTGTTTTTCTGCAGTAAGCTGAGTTTTAATGTCTGCTTTGAGTGATGCCAGATCTTTGAACGGGCCAGCCTTGGCTGCGAATGCATCGTCGAGCTTTGGCAACACCACTTCCTGGACTTTTGTTACGGTACAGGTGAAGGTGATTTTCTTGTTTTGGAGGGCACTGACACCGTAATCTTTAGGAAACGTTAGGGTAAAGGTTTTCTCTTCGCCCGCTTTGAGGCCTATTAGGTTTTCTTCGAAACCTGGGATAAAGGTTTTAGAGCCGAGTGCTAGGGGGTAATCTTTACCGTCGGCACCTTGTACAGGCTCACCCTTGCTATCTACACCCTTAAAATCAATCCAAACCTGGTCGCCGTCTTTAGCGGCTCGGTCGACATCGTTCTTTTCGGCTACTTGTTTTTGAAGATTAGTAAGTACTTCTTTTACTTCGTCGGCCGTAACGGCTGCTTTTTCTTTGGTAACCTTCATTTTGGTGTAATCTGGCAGTCTTACCTCACCAAGTACGTCAACAGTTATTTCGCACTCAAAGGTAGTAAACGGTACGAATTTTTTTAGGTTTACTTGAGGTTGGCCAGCTACACGCAAGTTTTCTTTGCGAACAACTTGCATATATGCATGGTTCAGCACTGTATCGATAAACTCAGACTGCAACATCTGTGGGTCAAGATGTTTTTCTACGAGGTTAAGAGGCGCTTTGCCTGCACGAAAACCAGCAATTTTGAGCGATGGAGAATTGAGCGATTGCACCACAGATTGCTTAATATCAGATAGAGTTTTGTCATCAGCCACGACCGAAATCGTAACGTTGGTCTTTGAATTGTGGGTTAGTTTCATTTGCATAGAACGCTAGTATACACCGGTACTGTCTTTTTTACCAGAGGTGGCATTACTTTTTATTACGATAGTCGAGTAGTGCACTTGCTATACGACCTATCGAGAGTTCTTTTTCTTCGCCCGAAACAATATTTTTGAGCTTAAACTGACCAGATGCTAGTTCGTTTTCACCAACGAACATTACCGAACGAACATGCAATTTTTCGGCATTTTTAATAAGCGCGCCTACTTTGCGCCCAGAGATATCGGTATAGACATTTATGCCCTCTTCTCGAAGCTCTTGGAGGATCTTCTGCGACTCTTTGGTTTTATAGGTATTTTCGCCGATAAACCCAACAAACAAATCTATGCTCGAGGTTGCTGCAGGCAGAAGCCCGTGCGATTCTAAAAAGTTAGCAAGCGTAACATCGCCAAGACCAAACCCAACCGTTGGCACAGACTCAACTCCAAATAGCCCTACAAGCCCGTCATAACGACCGCCACCAAACATTGACCGGTTGTTTTCTGGGTCAGTGTCGAACATTTCAAACACAATATCGGTGTAGTAGTCGAAGCCACGCATAATAGTAATATCGAACTGTGCATTAAAGACACCACTCGAAGCAAGCAAATCTAGTAAGTCACGTATATCTTGAACCGACGCATGTGCCTGCAGTTTTTCGGGCAATTCGTCTACTGACTCACACTTGAGTATCTGAATGAGTTGTTCGCCCATGCCAGCTTCACGCTGGGAAGGAGTCATAATTGCATCTACGTCGGCGACAAACTCAGCCACAGGCATTTTGTGCATTCGGTCTATGAGTTTTGCGATTGTTTGAACTTGCACCGTGTCGAGTCCGAGATAATCTGATAGTAGTGTATCCATGAGCTTACGGCTGTTAATTCGAATTTGATACATGCTTGGTTTTGCTCCAAATTCGCGCAGCATTGCTTCTGCCAGAACAATAAGCTCGTGCTCTGCCTCGATGCCAGCAATGCCAAAGACATCTACATTGAGCTGCCAGTGCTCGCGTAGCCTGCCGCGCTGTGGCCGTTCGTATCGCCATAAATTAGGAATGCTGTACCAGCGCACAGGATACACCAGCTCTTGACGTTTGGCCGCAACCATACGACTCACAGATGGGGTCATTTCTGGGCGGATAGCCACCGCTCGACCTCCGCGATCAGTAAACGCATAGGTTTGTTCGTTTACAATCTCTTGGCCCGATTTCGCTTTGTATAGTTCAAGCGATTCTAGTATGGGGGCGTCATACTCTGCATAGCCGTAGCGTTCTGCAACACGTCGCATAACGTCGAACATGTAATTCTGTAGACGCTTTTGTTCGGGGTAAAAATCTCGGGTGCCTTTGTACGGTTGGGTAGATAATGACATAACAGTGACCTATTATAGCGTAAAGTTGTTGTAATGTATGTGTTTCTGTTTGATAATACCTTACATAAATTAGGAGAAGTTCAAAATGGCAAAAAACGAACAGCTAACCAGTGCTATTGATCTATTTGGCAAAAGTACCGATGCTATTAAGCGGTATCTAAAGTACTTTGCCGGTTTGTGGGCATTACCGTTTCTTTATACTGTTGTAACGTCATTCGACAAAACTGCAGAAACGCTTAATGACACTGGCGATGTAAGTAACCTAGGCGCTAAGCTTATTTTGATTCTAGTCGGAGTAGCGGTGTTTATTGTTGCTGCGGTGCTGATTCAGTCTGCAACCGTTGCACTCGAGCTCGAAGCCGCACAGAACAGCAAAATAACCTGGAAGTACCTATGGGAACAAACCAAACACTATGCTCTTCGTTTGCTCGGGCTTGGTGTTGTAACTGGGTTTATTGTGTTTGTGGGGCTCATTTTGTTCATTGTGCCAGGTGTAATCTTTTTACGACGTTATATACTTGCCCCTTATGCCATGCTCGATAAAGATTTAAATATCTCTGAAGCTATGCAACGCAGTGCAGCGCTTACAAAACCATACAGTACTTCTATATACAGCGTACTGGTCGTGAGTGGACTGCTTGGTATTGTTCCGTCCTTCTTCGGTGCCATTGGCGCTATTGTTAGCTTTATTTTGGCATCGTTGTACTCTGTAGCTTTTGCAATTCGCTACGAAGAGCTCAAAAAACTTGCTAAGTAATAGCGGCCATGTTCACGTTTATTAATTTGCTGATGTGGCTTGTTCTGGTAAGCATACTCTTGTTGGGAGTGTACCTTTACCCTGTGTACTTAAAACGTAAAAAGCCATTTTCTCAGTTGGGCGACGACATGCGTTTTGCATACTTTTCCGTTATAGCCACAAGCGCACTAATCAGCATTACATTTAGATACGCTGCAAAATTGATGGGCACAAGTGAGCTCGTTACTACTCAAATTAGCATGCTGTCATTCGTTTTATCCATAGTCTTACTGCTCTGGATCCCAAACAATTTTTCAAAAAAGAAATAAAAAATATGTACGGTAACTTCAGTCTAGTCAAGCTGTTTGGTGTAGCGATTGCTTTATTTATAAAAATATCGTACAATATTGTTTAATATGTTTTCTGGTGTGCCTGGTTCTAAAATTTCGCTAGAACAAAATGGCGATACATTCCCACTCTACCCTGATAACAGAGACGGATTAACCGGAGTAGCTACTGGTTTAGTTGTCGGTGCAAGCATAGTTGTACCGGCGTTTATCGATGCAATGCAAAATTTTGACGACTCTAGCAAGTTGCGAGAGAGCGCACAAGCGTTACACAGCAAGCTAGATCTTGTTAAAGATATGCAAGAATCTGTAGATAACCCCATATCAGATTTGTGCTTGGATGTTCTTCGGAGCGAACCATGCCCCATACCGGGCGATATTGACACGGGTTTGCGCAACCAAGAGTTATACCTGCAATACGACCAAATGAAAGAAGATCCTGATATCGCAAACGTTGTGTTTGTCGCACGCGAAGGTAGTGTTACGGCTATTCGCGACCATCTTTCCCGGGCTAGTGCAAAAGTAACTGAGCAAATCAATTCAAACATCTCAGCTCAGAATGAGCTTGAGACTCCAGCATTTATTGATATTACGCTTATATTCGGGGGTGTATGTGTCGCAATTATTACCGGTGCTGGATCAACGGTACTTAGTCATAGAATTCGTGCTTGGCGAAATGAACGCAAAGCTCATAGAGACGTGGATAAAGAGTTAGAAGATATGCTTAACGCATCATCAATGGACGAGTAAAAGCCGTTCGAGAACCACTCATCACTACTTAACTTTTAATTTATCTATATCTGTCTGGTGCAGGCTCTGCTTGAAGTAAAAAAACCGCGATTGTCTCACGGTTCATTATAGCTGTTTGGTGCGGATGAAAGGACTTGAACCTTCACGCCTTGCGGCACTAGCTCCTAAGGCTAGCGTGTCTACCAATTCCACCACATCCGCGTATAGAGGCTATTTTACGATAAACGACGATAAAATACCAGCCGTGCACCTGCAAATGTTTTATTTTTGACTTCTTGAAAATCAGCAAGATCTAATGTTGGCATGTCTGCAGGTATGCAAACAACTACAATGCCGTGGCTAACACAGTGCCGCGAGGCAATCTTGTTGAGGGTCGCTTCTGATACTTGGTCATGTGGTGGGTCGAGCAAAACTATATCGAACTGAAGCAGCTGATTATTGTCGGACCAAGAACTAACGTTGGCACGCACTGCTTTACAGGTATTTTGCAAACCTAATGATTGAATATTGGCCACTATTGTTTCGTATGCGTGCTTATCGACATCTATACAGTACGCTGAAGCGGCACCTCGGCTAACAGCCTCGAACGCGAGCGCTCCGCTACCGCCGTACGCATCGAGCACCGACAAGCTAGTTATATCACCAAGCGTATTGAAGAGTGCTGTTTTAACCCGATCTCCCATCGGGTGAGTACGATGCCCTTTTGGTGGCTGAAAGATTCGCCCGCTAAAAAGTCCTGCATTAATTCTCATGATTGGATTGTATTGGTTGAATCTTGGCTTCGATCAGTGCACCATACCATGCCAGGGTAACCATGTTAATGATGGTAGGGGCCAGTTTTTCGCGTACGTCGTAGGCGAGCTTTGTAGTCCAGCCTTTTTTATAGTAGCGGTCGTACATGTCTAAAATGGCAACTTCGCGAGCTGCTTTAATGAACGCCTGTGCAATTCCATCGTCTAGAAACTGCTGAATGCGGGCTGGTGTAGGTACGCAGTCGCCAAATGTCATTGGTTTGATGATAGAGGCAATACCGAATTCGAACATGCCATGGGTACTAATAAGCCCTTTGGGCCCCCACATTTTCCAGTTGTTTTTTACGAGTTCGCGTTTGGTTTCGCCCGGAATAATGATCTTATCTTTTATGGTAGTGCGAGTTTCGATACCTTCACCGCGTAGTTCACTCAACTTTTCTTCGTAGGGGTAATGGTGTGCTGGAGTCAAACCATCAACAATAGCATGCGCCAGCCACGCTGCTTCGAATGCGACTTTTTCGTGGTTTTGCTTCTTTAGTTCGACAACCAGTTGCTTGTAATGGTTCGTGATTAGCTCTACAAGCTGTGAATCGTCATCGTCGAACGGGCTGTAATAATGCCATGGTTCGTCGACTGCGGGGCTCTTACGCTTAATACCATCGGGTCCGTTTTTGCCTTCGAAGTGTAATATGCGGCCAATTTTTGGAAATAACGTATCGTTATCGATGAGCTTAGTAAGGTGGCGACGCGCAACACGGTCAATTTTTTGGTGTGCGCCCATAATGCGCCCCGAAGCTTTCGTAAGTGTGGTTCCAGAATACATATTTTGTTTTGCCTTTCGCTCAGCCTACTTAGTCTAGTCGAGTAACCGTTTGAAGCTGCGCAATTCGTTTAGATAACTGCTTATAGTGTAGCAGATTATCCCGCCTAAGGAATGCTTCTGCGGCCTGTTGTGCTTGCTCAATCAGATGCGTATCGGTTAGCTGTGCAATTCGTAAATCGAGCGTGCCGTGTTGGCGCGTGCCGTAAATTGCACCCGGGCCGCGTAGTTCTAGGTCGTACTCGGAAAGCTTAAAGCCGTCGTTGGTTGATTCGATGGCTCGCATACGTGCAGATGGGGCTTTTGAGTCGGTCATCATAAGATAACAGTAGCCCTGGTGTTCGCCACGCCCTACTCGCCCACGTAATTGATGTAGTTGGGCTAAACCAAACCGGTCGGCGTGCTCTATAAGCATAACGGTAGCATTTGGCACATCTACACCAACCTCGATAACCGTGGTGGCAACAAGAATATCAAGCTCGTGGTCTTTAAAGGCTTGCATTGTTTGTTGCTTGTCCTCAGCTTTCATCTTGCCGTGCACAAGCCCCACCCTAAACTTTTTGAATTGTTTCTTAAGCGTTTTATAGTGTGACTCTGCAGAAATAATTTTGTCATCAGTGCCATCTTCTATAGTTGGGCATACCACATACATCTGCCTGCCGTTTTCGAGTTCATGCTCAAGCGTGCCGTACAGCGCTGGGCGAGAGTTTGGCGATGCAATTTTTGTAATTATCGGTAGTCGATTTGCGGGTTTGGTACGAATAAGACTGATATCGAGCTCGCCATAAAGCGTCAGGGCAAGACTTCGCGGTATTGGTGTCGCTGTCATAGACAAAACATGCGGCATATGCCCAGCTTTTTTCTGCAATGTATTGCGCTGCTCTACGCCAAAGCGGTGCTGTTCATCAATAACAACAAGACCAAGCGAGTGCATATTGATTGAAGACTGGATAAGGGCATGGGTACCAATGATTATATTAACATCGCCGGCAGTAATTCGTGCTTCTATGCGTTTTCTTTCGGCTTGCTTCATGCTTCCTACAACCAGACCAACTAAATGCTCATATCCGGTACCTTGCAACATGATATAGATGGTATGAGCATGCTGTTTGGCTAATAGTTCGGTTGGTGCCATAAGCGCAGTCTGAAAGCCCGCATCGGCGACCATAAGCGCAGCTAATGCGGCGACTACAGTCTTGCCTGAGCCTACATCACCTTCTACGAGCCGATTCATGCCATGCGTTTTTTGAAGGTCGGTATAGATTTGCCACAATACTTTGCGCTGGTCGTCGGTTAGGCTAAAAGGCAAACTGGCCACCGCTTGCTGTGCAAGTATGGTATTAAACGGAATACGCGGTGCTACCAACTTGTGTTGTTTTTGTTTCGTGAGCTTCGCTGCCAGAACGAGTTCGAATACTTCTTCAAAACCAAGCCTAAAGCGAGCCTTGTCTATATCTGTCTGTGTATTCGGAAAATGTATAGCAGTTAGTGCATCAAAATGCGATACAAGCCCAAACTGTTCAACGAGCCACGCAGGAAGCGGTTCATAGGCTTTTACCTTTTGCGTTGCGTTATGAATAACTTTGCGTAGTTCGGTAGATTTTAATCCCTTTATCTCGCGGTATACAGGCACAATACGGGCCGTGTTGAGTTGAAAGTCGCTGACGAGCTCGAGCGAAGGGTTTGTGATTGAAAAGCGACCGCGTCGTAATTCGAACAGCCCAGACAGATAATATGTTGTGTGGGGTTTTATTTGCTTGGCACGATAGGCCTGATTAAACCACACAACCCGTACGCTGCCCGTGTCGTCAGAAAAAACACCTTCTGTTACGTGCATGCCTCTACGCACATAGCGTGCATTAAGCGATGCAAGTGTACCTTTTAGTGTTACCGTGCCAGGTTTTATGGTTGCGACCGTATGTACTGCCGAGAAGTCGTTATACTTACGAGGGTAAAAGCGCAGTAAGTCATCTACCGATGCAATGCCGGCATGAGCAAGTTTTTGCATAAGTACTGGCCCAACACCAGAAACATCGCTTAATTCTATCCCAGGTTCTTGCATACCTGTAGTATAGATGACGAACTTAGGCTTTTCGAATTAGAAAGAATACACTTGGGCCAAAATAAATACGCGAGAGCACTTCTTGAGTAAGATCTTCAATCTTGAGCATAGAATTAACTGACAAGAATTTCTTGAGTCCTGGAGAACGCAGGTTGGAAACAGACAATGTTTTTTCTACGCGAAGCCCGGCGTGCGCCAGTTGTTTTATGACCGTTTTTGGGTTATGGTTTACAAACGCAATTTCGTCGTCTCGTTTGTTCTTTTCTGATCGGATATCTACTGGTTCCACAGGAAGTTTCACAAACTTAGCAAGGTGCTTAAGCCGGTTTCGAGCATGCGCATAGTTTGCGACTTCTAGAATAATGTAGCCATCATCTGATAAGACACGCTTCAGCTCGCTAAACTCTACACTTGGGTCCGGGAGGTGATGCATAACACGAATCATGGTAATTAAGTCTACTGACTTATCCTTTAGGTCAAGTTTATCGGCTTGTGTTAACTTGCGGTCGATTTCTGGATGATCTTGCAAAAAGTCCTTAGCAATGTCGAGCTGCTGCTTGCTTGGCTCGGCTAAAGTTACTTTATCTGCATATTTCTCTAGGAAGACGCATAATCTACCGTAACCACCGCCAATATCTATGGCGTGCTTGAAGTGTTTGCCGTCTAATAGTTTACGGATTGCAAGACGTTCTGCTTCGTTTTCGTAGTCGCGTCCGTCCCAGTAATGGAGGTAGTTGTGATTAGGGTCGTTATATTGATCTGCTTTTTTAACTTTAGATGTACTTGTTTTTGACATGAGTGTTAGTATACCACGCTTTAGTTTATGAAATTTTTACCAACATACTGGTGTTTTTTCCGCGGCGAACGATGATACGTCCATGTATTGCATCGTGCACAGAAAGTGACGTTTGGCTTATTGGAATTTGCTGTCCATTAACATAGATAGCATTACCTTCAAGAAAACGCCTCGCTTCTGATTTAGAGCTTGCAAGCTCACCCTCAACCAAGATCGATGCAATATCTACTTCGCCCTTTGCAGTCACGGTATTGAGTTCATCTTCGAGGAGTTTAAAATCGGCCTCTTCAAGGTCGATATATGACCCTGATCCGAATAATACTTCACTTACTCTTTCGATGCTTTTTGCCGCCGCCTTGCCGTGCACAATAGATGTTACCTCGTAAGCTAATCGTTTTTGTGCCACGCGGTCACCTTTATTGTGAGCAAATTGCTTTTCAATTTCTGAAATTTCTGTTTCATCTAGCAGCGTATATATCTTTAGGTAGTCGACGACGCCAGCATCATCTAGATTGAGCCAGAACTGATAGAACTGATATACGCTTGTGAGGTTTTCGTCGAGCCACACAGCACCTGCTTCACTTTTGCCAAACTTAACTCCCGTAGTCTTGTTGACAACTAGCGGTGCAGACCAGATATGTGCTTCTCCTCCTGCGATTCGACGAATAAGTTCTACGCCAGCAATGCTGTTGCCCCACTGATCGGCCCCACACACCTGCAACGATGCGCCGTGTGTTTTATAAAGATGCAAAAAGTCGTAGCCCTGTATGAGCGAATAGCTAAACTCAGCATAGCTAATACCATTGCCACTCTCTGACAAACGAGATTGAACAAACTCGCGTCCAAGCATCTGTCGCATAGGCACGTGCTTGCCGACATCTCGTAAAAATTCGAGGTACCCAAGTCCCTTAAACCAATCGTAGTTATCGACAAGCTCAAATTCCATATCGTTAAAAAGCCGTTTGTATTGCGCTGCAATGCCTGCCTTGTTCTTGTCGACTTCGTCTTTGGTCTTAAGCTGCCGCTCTTCTGATTTACCATCTGGGTCGCCAATAAGTCCAGTTGCACCACCAACCAACAAAATTGCTGTATGTCCGTGCGCTATAAAATGACGCACCATCATTGCTGTTGCCAAGTTGCCGATAGTCATCGATGGTGCACTTGGGTCAACTCCAAAATAAAACACAAACTTCTTTTTATCTAATTCGCCCGGGTCAGCAAGCGTCGTTTGGTTTACGAATCCACGCCAAACAAGCTCTTCGCTTAAGGTTTTTGTACTCATACAGACAGTATAACGTATCTATAAATGAAACAAATAATGCTTATGATTATTGCTGCTTGAAATACAACTTTTTGGTATACTATATGCCAGAACCATAAGGAGTAGAAGTTAACATATGAGCACATCATCACCGGGTAGTAAAAAACCTCGCAAGAATATACATATTACCCGTAGTGGTAAAGAAATAAAGCTCAACCGTAGCTTAGTGGCTCGCTGGGTTGCCGGCAAAGACGCCAAGCAAACGCGTAAAGCTATGCGCAAAGCAGAACTTCCAAAGAATAAGTTCAAGCGCTTCCTGTACCATTTCCAGCCACGTCGCATGTATAACTACTGGTTTAGCCGTGACGGCGGTGTTATGGCACTCAAGATTGCGGGTATCGGCTTTGCAGTCGGTTTCTTGTTGTTGGTTGGCGTATTTGCATATTTCCGCAAAGACCTTCCAAACTTGCGTGATATTGCAGGCAACAACATTGGTGGTAGTATTCGCTATTACGACCGCACTGGCAAAACGTTGCTCTGGGAAGACTACGATGCAGTAAAACGCATACCAGTTGAAGACAACCAAATGAACCAGTACATCAAAGACGCTACGGTAGCTATAGAAGACAAAGACTTCTTCAAGCACGGAGGCTTTGATGTGCGCGGTATTATGCGTGCTGGTATCAACAACGTCTTTGGAGGCGGGAGTCAACAAGGTGGATCAACCATAACCCAGCAGCTCGTGAAGCTGACACAAAACTGGACAAAAGACCGAAGTTATACGCGTAAGGCCAAAGAGCTGATTCTATCGGTCGAGCTTGAACGTAGCTACTCTAAGCAACAAATCCTAACTGGTTATTTGAACACGGCGCCGTATGGAAACGTACAATATGGCGTTGAAGCAGCATCACGTGACTATTTCCAGAAGTCAGCCAAAGACCTAACCCTTGATGAAGCGGCTTTCTTAGCTTCCCTACCGAAGAGCCCCTCTTTCTACAGCCCTTATGGTGCCTACTTTAAGAGTAGTCCCGAGGAGTCGAAAGAAGCTCTTGTGGGTCGCATGCATTATGTTCTAAAACTCATGGAAGAGCAAGGCATGATTACCGCACAACAGCGTGATGATGCAAAAAAAGTTGACGTTCTTGCCAAGGTTAAAGAACCACAGCCAAAGTATGCCGGAATAAAAGCTCCTTGGTTTGTTTTGGCCGCAAAGCGACAGCTCGAAGAACAGCGCGGTGCAGATTCAGTGAAAGTTGGTGGATGGACCGTAACTACAACACTCGATCTTGATAAACAAGCGATCGCCGAAGAGCAGCTCAACAAAGGAATGGCACAAGTTCGAAGGCAAGGTGGCGATACTGCAGCATTTGCTGCTGAAGACGTAAAAACTGGACAAATGGTTGCACTGGTGGGCGGATCTGACTTTAATAATCCAGATTTTGGTCAGTTCAATTATGCAACGCAGCCCTTGCCACCAGGATCGAGCTTTAAACCATACGACTATGCTGCACTCATCGAGAATAGTACGAACATTGGTGCAGGATCTGTCTTGTACGATACGCAAGGTCCACTCGAAGGCTACCCGTGTACGAATAAAGCAGCGCCAAAACAAGGCGGTAACTGTTTGCACGACTACGACTTGCGTTATCCAGGACCCGTAACACTACGTTATGCGCTTGGTGGCTCGCGAAACGTGCCAGCGGTCAAAGCCATGCTTATAACAGGCATCGACAAAACAATTGAAACAGCAGAAAAGCTTGGACTAAAAAGTGGCTATAAGTGTTATCAGGACACTGCCCTGACCAAAGAAGGCGCCTGCTACGCATCGAGTGCTATCGGTGACGGTGCGTTTCTCCGACTCGATGAGCACGTACATGCATTTGGAAGCTTGTCACGAAACGGACTAAACATACCTCAAACCTATATTCTTAAAATTACAAATGCGAGCGGCAAGACCATTAGCGAATGGAAGGCAGAAAAAGGCACTCAAGCTATTCGCCAAGACACTGCATATATCGTTTCTGACATGCTGAGCGATCCCAATGCCAGCTACTTCCCGGCTGGCCGCAAACCACACCGCTACAAAGGCTGGAAATTTGCCATGAAGACCGGTACTACCAACGACGCTAAGGATGGATGGATGATGGGCTATTCTCCACAATATGCTGCTGGCGTATGGGTTGGGTATCACACTCGTCAAAAGGCAATGTCCGGAACGATGGAATCAATGACTCAACCAATATGGCAAGGATGGATGAATAAGGCGCACGATAATATCAAGCCATTTGACTGGTCTAAGCCCTCCGGTGTACAAACCCTACCTGCGTATGTCATACGAAGCCATGTCGGTATCGGTTCTGTTGAACCCAGCCCCGCAAACGATTTGTACCCGTCATGGTATAAACAGCCGAACAAAGCTACAAATGGAAAACGTGTCATCGATAAGGTAAGCGGTAAGTTGGCGACAGAGTGCACGCCAGATAAAGCCAAGGAAGAAACCAATGATGCAGCAGCGCTAACCTTCTCTGGTGATCGTTTCGTAACAGGTTCAGGCGGATCAAGCGACGATAAAGATGATATTCACAAATGTGATGACATAAAGCCATCGATAAGCCTTGTAAAGAATGGTAGCAATTCGGTAACTGCAACTGTCGCTGCGGGTACACACCCACTGTCTGGAGATAAATTTAAAGGAACGCTTAACTTCATACTTAACGGGCAGGTTGTGCAGTCTAGTGAAGTTTCATCAAGTCCGTCGAGCGTATCGTATACGGCAACTGCAAACGGCACTCTGACTGCACAAATCATCGATAGCGTACTCTACGATACAACGAGCGAAAGCGTTGAAGTAAGCTCCTCTGGAAGCAGTATTACTCTGAACAGCCCCTCGGGATCTGGCAATAGCGCAACCTTCAGCTGGTCTGGAGGTTCGCCAAGCTACACGGTAACCGTTACCAAAACATCAAGCTCTTCAACCAAGACGTGTACTACAAGCTCATCTTCGTGTACGGTTAACCCGCTCTCTGGATCTGGAAACTACACAGCCATCGTAAGAGATGGTGACGGAAACGAGTCAAACACTGTTACATTTAGTCGCTAATCTTTCTCGAGATAGGTGTTGAGTGCCTGTTTAATGTCTACAACCTCGTGTAACGCAGTTAACTTTGTGCCTGTTCGCTGAACGGGACCGATAGCACCGTCAAAGCCTAGTTTTTTTGCTTCTTGTAGGCGCTTTTCGCTGAGTGGCACATGACGAACTTCACCACTTAAACCAAGCTCACCAAAGACTACCGCATTCTTTTTTAGCTGCATGCCTTTGGATGCGCTCGCAATAGCCATACACACAGCCAAGTCTGCTGCAGGTTCGGTTATCTTCATACCGCCTACTATATTTATATAAATATCACAGTCTGCCAGTTGAAGCTTTGTTCGACGTTCGAGCATAGCTATTAAGAGCGTCACTCTATTCAGGTCAATACCACTTGCCGCTCGTTTAGGGTAACCATAGCTCGTTTTATTCACCAAAGCCTGCACTTCAACTAGCATGGCTCGAGAGCCCTCTATGGTTGCCAACACCACACTTCCATCGGTTATCTGACGTTCTGCAAGTAGAGCAGCCGATGGGTTAGCTACAGGTAACAACCCGGTGCTGGTCATTTCAAATATTCCAACTTCGTTGGTAGAGCCAAATCGATTTTTAACTCCTCGCAATACCTTGAATCCACCATATCTGTCCCCTTCAAGCTGAAGCACCGTATCAACAAGATGCTCTAGAATCTTTGGGCCAGCAATTGAGCCTTCTTTTGTAACATGCCCTACCAACACGAGCGCACTATTTGTCTGTTTTGCTACTGCCGTGAGAACGTGAGTACTGTTGGTGATTTGACTAACCGTACCTGGCGACGTTGCTACAGTATCAACCTTGATTGTCTGGATTGAGTCAATAATAACCAAACTATATGTTTTATCTGTCATCGTTGCCGCAATATCATTCGTGCTATTACTCGCAACAATATCAATGTTATTGCTGGTAACTTTAAGTCGTTCTGCACGCATAGAGATCTGATGAACCGACTCTTCGCCACTAACGTACAGCACCTTTGAATGTTTAGCTATTGCTTCGGCGACCTGCAATAAAATTGTACTCTTACCAATACCTGGCTGGCCGGCGAGCAAAGTAACACTGCCCGGCACAACTCCGCCACCTAACACATCATCTAACTCTGGGATCTGTGTTTTTAGACGAGACTCTGGTTGCTTGATTGCATCTGATAAATGAGCAACATGTAACGTGCTTCCTTGTTTTGCTGCACCTTTAATCATTGTTTGGTCAACGACGACCTCTTCTTCAAGTGTATTCCATTCTCCGCACGCATAACATCTCCCAGCCCATGTACTGGTTTGTGCACCACAATTGGTGCATACAAATTTTGATGCGCGTTTTACCATACTGCCTAGTGTATCAGATTAGAGCGATTGTTTGGTCTGTAAACGACTGTCAAGCGCTTTGGAGAGCTCGTTAATTTCGGCTGCTAGCTGGTTGCGCTCATCAAGTATTTTTTTGTATTGTGCGACTTTACTATTATACGAAGCGGTCATTGCGTTATAGTTCCTAACCTTCTGATTATATGCAGGAACAGCCGCATTATAGCCACTTATATCTCCTGCTTGCAGTAGTTGATCAAGCTTATTTTTTTGTACCTTTAGATCTTGTTGGGTTTTATCTAATTCACTACTAGCTGCTATAAGTTCGCTCTCTAGTTGTTTCAGCTTTTCATCGTTTGCAACAATCTTGTTTTTTCGACTCAAAAACTCTGTTTCATATTTTTGTGCATACTGTACAACAACCGAACGATCCGTAAAGTACTGTTCATAGTACACTTCGAGCGATGCTGGAAGGTTTGATACTTCAGTGCCAAGAATTGAATGAAGCTCGTTGTAGACATCTGCACCAGCTTTCTTATATTGCTCCATGACTGAAAGAATGCGTTCATTTTTTACCTGCCTGTACGCTTGGTCTAGTTGATCATGCAGCTCTGCTTTTTTAGAATCTGAAAGCCGTTCATATGCTTCGTGCAGCATCTCGTGTGCTGCAGTAACCTGTTCAACGCCATTGAGCCGCTCGTCAGTTACATCATACAAAAATATCCCTTCAGTTTTTATGTAGCAGCCCAGCACTATTGTCGCTTCATCTGCGCGGCATTTTTGTGAAAACGTATCTTTTGTCAGTAATGCTGGCTTGTTGACATAAAAATACCGCTTCCCATCGCCAGTCATCTGTGTATCCGTCGCAAGTGAGGCCACAACCACAGGAGGCGTATATCCACGTAATTTATACCAATCAACAATATCTTGTCGCTTGATGTATGCAACACCCGAGCATCCAAGTATAACGACAGCAAAAAATACGCCGACTGCCTGTCTTAGCCGAAAGTGCTTATGGTGCATGTCTCCAATTATAAACTACTCATGTGAGAGCGTATATACAAGCTGGCTTGCTTTTACACCAACCTTTACGGTACTGCCCTTTTCGAGTTGCGCATCAAGTAATCCGTGCGCAATGTAATCTTCTATAGTATCCTGGATGAGTCGTCGAAGCGGACGCACCCCATTGTGCGCGTCGTAACCTTTTTCGAGCAGATACTGTTTTGCTGCAGGGTTGACTGAAACAATAACCCCGTGTCTGACAAGACGCTGTTTTAGTTCAGTGATCTGGAGATCAAGAATTGCAAGTGCATCTTTCTTAGTTAGCGCCCTAAAGACCAGTACCTTATCTATACGGTTTAATAGTTCTGGGCGCATAATCTTCTTGAGTTCGTCCTGTACTTTTTCTTTGTTGCGCATATGCAAACTATCAAGATCTTTCTCAGTTTGCTTATCATCAACCCTAAAGCCCAATGATGCTTCCTTCTGCAGTTTGTCGGCACCAATATTACTGGTCATAATAATTATAGTATTGGTAAAATCAACGGCGCGTCCTTTTGCGTCTGTCAGCACTCCGTCTTCAAGAATCTGCAGGAGCATGTTAAACACATCTGGATGTGCCTTTTCGATTTCATCGAACAGGATTAGACTATAGGGTTGTCTTCGTACTTTATCGGTCAGTTGGCCGCCTTCATCATAACCAACATAACCCGCTGGCGCACCAACCAAACGCGAGGCGGTGTGTCTTTCGCCAAACTCACTCATATCTATTTTAATGAGCGCTTCTTTACTACCAAAGAATTCACCCGCAAGCACACGAGCCAATTCTGTCTTTCCAACGCCCGTTGGCCCTAAGAATACAAACGATCCAATGGGGCGTTTTTCGCTACTCACACCAGAGCGATTGCGACGAATTGCTTTACTCACTGCTTCAACCGCCTCATCTTGTCCTATAACATGTTTCGCAAGCGTCTTCTCAAGGCTTAGCAGGTATTTTGCTTCGGCACGTACTACTTTTTTGACGGGCACACCGGTCATACGTGCCACAACCTCAGCCACATCGTCGCTTTTTACGGTTATTGTATTAACTGCTTTGCCATCTTTGTGGAATGATTTCAGCTGTTCATTGATCTGACTTGCGCGAGTTTTGTATTGCGCTGCCCGCTCGTAATCTTCAGAGTCGACAGCATCATCAATCTGCTGAGCTACGAGCTTAAGCTCTTTCTGTAATCGTCGTAGCTCAGGACTCGTCTTACCTTTATCAACGCGAAGATATGCTGCAGTTTCATCAAGCAAATCAATGGCCTTGTCTGGCATGTATCGATCGTTAATGTACCTGTCGGCCATAGATACGATGTCTTCAAGTACTTCATCTGCGTACGTTACAGTATGATACGACTCATAGTGCTGTCGCAGACCCTTTAAAATCTGAAGCGTTTCCGGCTTAGAGGCTTCCGGTACAATAATTGGCTGCAATCTTCGCTCTAGCGCCGCATCTTTTTCAATATGTTTTGTGTATTCATCAGTTGTGGTTGCACCAATAAGCTGAACTTTGCCTCGTGCTAGAGCAGGTTTGAGTATATTACCCGCATCCATTGCACCTTCCGCAGCCCCTGCGCCAACTATAAGATGTAACTCATCTATGAATACGATAGTTTTATTATCATTCTCAAGTTCTGACATGACTTTTTTGAGTCGTTCCTCAAACTCACCTCGGTATTTTGTACCAGCAATCATGCCCGCTAGATCAAGCATAACAATACGTTTTTCAAGCAGTGAATCTGGAACGTCTTCAGCCACAATGCGTTGTGCCAAACCTTCTACAATGGCTGTCTTACCGACACCTGGTTCACCGATAAGCACGGGGTTGTTTTTTGTACGCCTATTTAGGATTGTAATCATGCGGCGGATTTGTGCATCTCGCCCAATAACTGGATCAAGCTTGCCCTCGCGAGCAGCAGCAGTAAGATCGGTACCAAAGAAGTCTAATGCAGTTTTTCTTTTGTTTTTACCTCGGCGTCTGGTTCCCGTGTTTCCTGATGAGTCCATTTGTTGGCGATTTAGGAACTGCTCGAGACCTTGTGACAAATTCTCGACATCAATGTTCATCTCACGCAGTAGCACCGTTGCTCGGGCATTTTTTTGTGACAATATACTATACAGTATATGTTCAGTACCACAGAACTCTTGTCCAAAGTCTTGAGCAACTTCATAGGCCATTTTGAGGGTTAGTTTAGCAATTTCGCTCAATCCTTTGGCGCCCATGTTCAGTACCATTGTCTTAGGGGTAAGGTTCAGCGCTAAACGGGCTCTATCAAGTGTTACACCAGCATCTTCTAGAAGCTTTGCACCCATACTACTATCTTGAGCAAGCACTCCTAGTAGTAGGTGCTCTGTGCCGACATATGCACTCCCAAAACTGCGAGCAATTGCATCTGCGTGTTTTAAGCTTTGTAGTGCATTATCTGTAAGATGGTTCAAAAATTCTTGGAAGTCTGGTGAGTTTTGCATAGTACTTTCATAGTATCAAACTAGCACTCGCAGTGCAAGAGTGCTAAATGTACGTTCTTATACTACCAGGGATGTCCTAATATCATCCCCTGTATTGGTAACCTTGTGGAGAGGGCGCCATTTTTGAGGTATTGGATTAACAAAATACAGTGCGTCTCCAGGTGTGAGCGATAATGTTATCTGTTCTTTTGAAACTGGATCAACCAATGCACAGGTTGCACTTCCATCTAAGTTGACGGCAACGGTATCATCGGCGTACCTATCGCGGTGTTTGCGTGTATGGCCATTAGGGAGATAGCGAAGAATTTGAAATACAAATCTATCGTTAACATGTAGTTTTCTGGTTGCGGAGTAGAAGATTTGCAATAGGTCAGGGACAATTTCGCATACTTCTGAATCATTACGTATTGTATGAGGATTATTTGGATACTTCTTTGCGCTCCATGCACCTACCTGGTAGAATTCAATTCCTTCTTGTCCTGGAGGAGAATAGTCAGATGATCGAACAAACGAAAATTCATCGGCAAATTCAATAAGCAAATTAGCTTGTTCTGCAGCCCGGATAGCTGCACTACAATCTGCAAAGTTTGATATAAACTCCCAGTTAGCACCCTCTTGAGCCGCTTTTTCTGTCATATAATACCTATTACTCGCCGTGTTCTTCGATTGCTTCGAGAAGGCTACTCTCGAGCTATTCTCTTTCCACTTGAGACTTATTAGTTTATGTAAGCCAATGCTTCAATAGTACCAGAATTAGTAATCCACATTCGAGTAATCATTAAAGAACGATATCTGCCCATCCTGCCAAGAGTGTTATTCGAGGAGCACTGATTGGGTTGACACTATGCGGTATACGTCGCTCATCAGGCACTCGTTCATTATGCACAATGAACATATCACCAGGATATGCCATACCTAATCGTTTACCGAAACCTTCACCAAATCGTATATCAACTACACCCATTAACATTACGCCCTTAACAAGACCAACCGTACGGTGATCAGTGTGCGTTGGTACTTGATACTCTTCTTCGGTCACTATAGCATTGACATAATGTGGCCGTGGCGAAACACCCCGCATGGCCTCGATGACCAAAGACATACCAACAAATGACTCTTGTTGTTCGTGAGACAACCGTACGTAAGGTAAGCTTGACTTCTCTGTACAACCAAGTGCTAGTTCGCCTAAATGTATAGCACTCAACAGATCATGACCCAACATGGCGGCGTCAACTGGGGGGATAATATTCCGCTGGATCTCAACTGATGGTTCACCATTCATTGTTGCAAACATACACCGTCAGTGTATTGCACCAAGAGCCCTTAAACAAGATCTTACAGGACGACATAGCGATTATTTCTGTCGTTTATCCCACATATCTTGAGTAATAACTCCACCCAAATCCATTGCAACAAGTAAACGCAGATATTCTAGTGGTGTATTTATATCTAATTGACGCACTCGCTCATTAATCTGCATAAGAATGTTATCTGGTAACATAATCGTTACAACACTCAGATCAGGTACTTCCCATCTCCATGCATCTTCAGGAATCGCGTCATCAAACTCGCCTGACATTGGCTATTCGCCGTGTTCTTCGATTGCTTCGAGAAGGCTACTCTCGAGCTGCTCTTTCTTCTTTAGACGTGGCGGTTGCACTTTAGGCTCTGCTGCAACAGGAGCTGGCGCTTCTTCTGCGGTGATATCAATATCGTAGCCTGTTAGTTTACTTGCAAGGCGTACGTTTTGTCCACTTTTACCAATTGCAATACTTTGTTGGTCTTCAGGAACAAAAACAGTTGCTTTTTTGTTGGCTTCGTCGAGATCTACCTTTGTAACCTTAGTTGGGCTTAATGCATTGATGATGTATTTCTTAGGGTCTTTGTCCCATACAATAATGTCGATTTTTTCTTGTTCACCAATCTCGCTCATAACCGCGTTTACGCGAGTACCATGACCACCAACAAACGTTCCCACAGGATCAACGCCTGGCACATTACTTATAACTGCAAGTTTAGTTCGAACGCCAGCCTCTCGTGCAATGTCCTTAATCTCTACTGAATTGTTTTCCATCTCGGGAACTTCTGCACGGAAAAGATGCTCGACAAACTGCGCATTACCACGGCTCACCACCAACTGTGGGCCACGAAAACCGCGTTCAACATCTTTAAGAAAAACCTTGAGACGTTGACCAGGATAGTATCGCTCACCTTGTATTTGTTCGCTGCGAGGCAAGATACCTTGGGCTTTGCCAAGATCTATGCGTACAATCATACCTTCAACACGAGAGACAAGCCCATTAATAATGGTTCCGATTTTATCGTCGTATTCGGCCATAACAATTTCTCGTTCTGCCTCACGAAGTCTCTGTAAGATAACTTGTTTGGCTGTTTGTGCTGCAACGCGACCAAAGTGCTCAACTTTTTCGTGAATCTCAATCATATCACCAATTGCAGCGTTCTTTTTCATAGCTTGTGCATCGGTAAGGCTAATTTCATATTTATCGTCGCCCACACGCTCAACAACTTCTTTTTGGATATACGCATCAACGTCACCTGTAGCAAGATTCATCGTAACGCGCACTTCTTGCTCGCGATCACCATAATCTCGTCGATACGCTGCAGCAAGCGCTTGCTCAACAATTTCTTGCACCATATCTTCTGGTAAATTCTTCTCCTCTGCAATAGCTTTTACCGCTACTGCCAGTCCTTTCATATCTAGTTCCATATATACTCCTTGTTTTTGCTATTAAAAAATCCGACCTGTCGGTCGGAGCTCTACAAAAGAAAGTATAGCATTAATATGTAGCGAAAACAACAGCTATTTTAGCTGACATACTCTGCTAAACTTAAAAGAATGAAAAAAGTAAAACTTCTTGCAGACCAATTTTTACCACACCACTATCGCCTAACACTAAGTCCTGATAAAAAAACCATGGCCTTTACTGGTTCTGTTGTTATTCAAGGTAAGAAAATCGGTCGTCCAAGTAACCGCATAACACTTCATCAGAAAAACCTCAAAATCACTTCTGCAACAATTCAGCATCACACGAAACAAGCCAACTCTGACATACACATAACCCGCATAAACACACACGAAACCTACGATGAAGTACGTTTACATACTGAAAAAGCCTTGCATCACGGTGAATACACCCTTGTGCTCGAATTTGAAGGCACTATAACTCGTGCCATGAATGGTTTGTATCCATGCTTCTTTACAAAAAATGGTTCTGAACAGCAATTGTTAGCAACTCAATTTGAAAGTCACCATGCGCGTGAAGTCTTTCCATGCATCGACGAACCAAGCGCTAAGGCAGTATTCGACCTAACAATTATTTCACCAAAGGGCGAGACCGTCATCTCTAACACGCCGATCGCATCACAGACAAGCACAAAACAAACCACAACCACAGTTTTTGAACCTACGCCAATCATGAGTACGTATTTACTTGCTTTTGTGATCGGTGAGCTTGCATATAAGGAAAAGGTAACCAAGGATGGTGTAGCGGTGCGGGCATATGCAACCCCGCAGAACATAGAACACACTACTTTTGCGCTCGACATAGCTGTAAAAACCCTAGAATTCTTTAATGACTATTTCGATATACCCTATCCGCTCAAAAAATGCGACCTCATTGCTTTACCCGACTTTGCAAGTGGCGCTATGGAGAACTGGGGGTGCATTACTTTCCGCGAGCACGCGCTGTTTGTAGACCCCAAGAACACCAGCCTTCCAAGCAAGCAATATGTTGCTCTGGTTGTTGCCCATGAGCTTGCACATCAATGGTTTGGTAATCTTGTTACCATGCGCTGGTGGACTGACCTTTGGCTTAACGAAGGTTTTGCGAGCTGGATCGAATATCTCGCAATTGACAAAATATTTCCCGAATGGAAACTTTGGACCCAGTTTATTGTCGATGAGCAGCAGCAAGCACTTAAGCTCGACGCACTTGAACACACGCATCCTGTAGAAGTACCTATCAAGCACCCCGACGAAATACGAACTATCTTTGATGCCATAAGCTACAGTAAAGGAGCAAGTGTCATACACATGCTCCATGAATATCTTGGAGCAAAAGACTTTCAAGCCGGTCTTCGGTATTATCTGAAAAAACACGCTTATAAAAATACCGACACAGCCGACCTGTGGGATGCACTTGAAGAGGCTTCCGAAAAGCCCGTTAAAAAATTTATGCATGCCTGGACATCGCAAAGTGGCTATCCACTTGTCACCGCACATGTAGAAGAGAATCAGTTGAAGCTTTCTCAGGAACGGTTTTACGTGAATGACACGGCAAAAAAACAAACTACACGGTGGCCTGTTCCCTTACTTACAAACGACCCATCCTTACCAGACACACTCACCGCCACCTCTACAAAGGTGCCCCTAACTACGAGCGGTACGCATAAACTCAATGCGAATCAAAGTGGCTTTTATCGTACCTTTTATAATCCCGCCCATTTATACACACTCATGGAGCACGTCTCACGCGGTAAATATCAAGAACTGGACAGGCTCGGTATAATCGCCGATGCTTTTGAGGCGTCCAAAGCGGGCCACATAGATGCTGTCGATGTTCTAAATTGCATAGATTCATACGCCAACGAAACGAGCAGTGCTGTGTGGGACGTATTGGCTGGTGGTATCGCCAGTGTCCGCACAATAATCGCCGATGAAGATGTTCGAGAAAATATGAAACCTTATGTACGTCATTTGATTGCGCAACAGCAAACCCGACTTGGCTGGAACAAGAAACCGGGCGAATCATATTTTGATCAACTTTTACGTCCTACCATACTTTCTATGGCAGCGGCAGCCGATGATCCTGATGTAGTTAGTAAGGTTACGAAGATTTTTGACGCAATGCACGCACCAAAAGATGCCCCAACCGAATTACGATCTGAACCTGTCTATGGAATACTTCGTAACGGAGTACTCGACCCAGACATGAGAACCATTGTCTATGGAACCGTCGCGCGCAACGGGTCGGATACAGAGTTCAATAAACTCGTTGCAATGCATAATGCAAGCGAATCAAGCGAAGAGCGCCTGAACCTTTGTATGGCAATTGCCGGTTTTAAGCAGAAGAAACTTACCAAACGGGCCCTTTCGCTCATAAAAAGCGAGCATGTGCGTCTGCAAGATGTAGCATATTGGCTGGCATACAGTTTTAGCAATCGGTTTGCGCATCAATTGACGTGGGAATGGGTTAAAGACAACTGGCAATGGCTGCAAGAAAACCTCGGAAATGATTTAGCCTTTTACAGACTACCGATTTATGCAGCTCGCCCAAGCAGTGATAGAGCATTCTTAAAAGAATATACCGAGTTTTTCAATGCAAACATGTCTCCTGCATTTGAGCGAAGCATTCAACAGGGTATAGAAATGATAACGTGGCAAGCACGATGGCGAGAGCATAATGCAAAGAGTGTACGTACCTTCTTCGCTAAGAAATCGTCAGAGCTTCAATAATATCACTTACATAGAATTCATTACCCGTAACCTCGATGGCGCCCAGTTCAATAGCTCCCTCATAGCTTGAAACAGCCCTCCATTGTTCTGCTGCATAGGTCATCTGACGCAGTTTCGTTGCAGTGATATAGTCAAAACCAGCCCCATATGCATTCGATTTTCTGTACTTTACCTCAAAACACACTACAATATTTTGCTTCTTAGCAATAATATCAATTTCACATTGCGGAGTTTTCCAGTTTTTTGCAATAAGTTTATATCCGACAGAGCGCAAGTAATCCGCTGCCTTATTCTCTGCTTTCCGGCCAGGTGTTTCTTCTACAAACATAACACCCTACTTATAACGCAGGGTGTTACAAACTAAAAGTGGTTACGGCTATCTATTCTGCGGCTTCTTCAGCAGAATCTTCGACAGGTGCAGCTGCCTCTACCGGCTTCTCTTTAACTGTGTTTACCGCATTTTTGTCGAAGTCGACACTCGAAAGACGTGCAGCTTTACCGGTTCGAGCACGCATGTACGTTAAGTAATTTCGGCGAACTTTGCTTCGTTTGGTCACCTCAACCTTAACCACTTGAGGAGAGTGCAATAGGTATGATTTCTCCACACCGATACCGCCAGAAACACGACGAACTGTGATGTTAGAGGTAAGACTGTTCTTTTTAGTAACTCGAATAACCAAGCCTTCAAAGATCTGAACGCGTTCCTTGCTACCTTCTTTAATTTTTTGGTGCACGCGAACAGTGTCGCCTGGGCGGACATCCACAACATCGTGCTTTTTATACTTTTCTTCAATTTTTTGAATAATTGACTGCATAGATATATACCTTACACTATTTCTTGACTTTGTACAAGTATACCACATCTGTTGTGATTATGAAATAGTTCAATATGACATTTTGGCGGTATACTAAATTTATGAACTACGACGAACAAGCCCTCGCAGCCCACAAACAACACCAAGGTAAGATCGCTCTCGCGCTTAAAGATTCACTCGATACAACCGACAAACTAAGCACTTATTACACACCCGGTGTTGCTGCCGTCAGCCGCCATCTTGCAGAACACCCAGAAGATACGCGTGACTACACGTGGACAGGAAATACTGTTGCAGTTATTAGTGATGGCTCAGCCGTACTTGGCTTGGGAAACATCGGTCCAGAGGGAGCTTTACCCGTTATGGAGGGCAAATGTATGTTATTTAAACACTTTGCCAACATCGACGCCATTCCACTGGTACTTAATGTTCATACCGCAGATGAGATTGTAAATACCATACAAGCACTTGCGCCCAGCTTTGGAGGCATAAACCTAGAAGACATTGCCGCGCCTCTCTGCTTTGAAGTTGAATCACGACTTAAAGAATCGCTTGATATTCCTGTATTTCATGACGACCAGCACGGTACCGCTATTGTTGTGTTGGCTGGGCTTATAAATGCCGCAAAAATAACCGGCAAAGATCTGTCTTCCTGCAGAATTGTTGTGGTTGGCGCCGGTGCGGCTGGAACAGCTATCATAAAGCTCCTTAATCGGTATGCAAAACCAGAGATACTTGCTGTCGATAGTAAGGGTATTATTAGCAAAGCACGTACCGACCTTAATGCAGACAAAAAAGATCTACTTGCTTTCACAAACAGCAAAGATGTAACAGGAAGCCTTTCGGACGCCATCATTGGCGCTGATATCTTTATTGGCGTGTCGCAGGCTGGCCTTCTAACACAAGAGATGGTGCAATCTATGAACAAAGATGCGATCATTTTTGCTATGGCAAACCCCGAGCCAGAAATTTTACCAGATATCGCCAAAACTGCAGGCGCAAAGGTCGTCGCAACCGGTCGCAGTGATTTTCCAAACCAAGTTAATAATGCACTTGCTTTTCCTGGCATCTTTAGAGGAGCATTAGACAACCGAGTCAAAGCCATAACCGAAGACCACAAGCTTGCAGCTGCCGAAGCAATAGCAGCGCTTGTTGAAAACCCTACACCAGAACACATTATTCCAAGCATTCAGGACAACAGATTAGTGTCTGCTGTAAAGAATATATTCAACACGTAAGAATTAATCTCGTTCTAGAACATAAATACGCTGATACCCAAGCACATGACCGATCATACGAGACGCCACTGTGTCCCGTGACGACATATCAACGTAATGTCTGACCAGTCGTTTACCGAACGTATCAGGCTCTGGCGCAGATGTTGGGGCTATATACTGACCCCTGCCAATTTCGCGAACAGCATCGGTCATACCGACTGTTTCGAATTGTCGAATAGGGCGATATCCATTTTGCCTAAAAAGCCTTTTATGTGCCCGAGCGTCGCCAAAGATATGGTGCGTACGATCAAACAATCCCGAATCTGGCCAACCGTGTCGAAGCGCCCCAGACGCCTCACGGACTGTAAACAAACGATGTGCCGATATCAGCGGCATTGAAACAATGAGCCGGTGTCCAGGTTTACCAACACGCGCACATTCTTCAAAAATGGCCGGAGCATAACGCTTCGGAAAATGCTCAACTATATCAAGCGCTAATATAGCGTCAAACTGCCCGTCACGTAATGGAAGCTCTATTGCTTCTGCCTGAATAGCAAGCTCACTAGTATTTGCAGAGACAGCGTCATATGCAAGATCTACACCAATTATATTTTGTTTTGGTACATTTATTTCCTTATAGTTTACGACGCCATCATTGCACCCTAAGTCCAAAATAACCGCATCAGTATTCGCAATTTCGCCTAAGAGATTGCCTACCGTTTTGTAGACAGGGTTTGCATATCGTTCATCAATCGGTTGTTGCAGATAAACACTCTCGCCAGCTTCATTTGTGTTCGTAAACATGCTTGAAGATTCTACAGCACAAAACTACTTTGTCAATACTAGCCTAGAACCCGAAATACTTCGTCGGCGCTCGTTTCACCGGCAAGCATTTTATAGACGGCACTCTGAAGCATGGTTATCATACCATCTTTGATTGCAGCTTTTTCAATGTCTAATGCACTCAACTTTGCGCCTTGAACCTGCAGTAGCCTTACAAGGCCATCTGTCATAACCATCTGCTCTCTGAGCGCTATCTGCCCCGAATAGCCAAACGGATTTGACTCGGATTTGCCGGGTTTATATAGCCGTATATTCGATAGGTCTGGCCGTTGTACCATAGGTGGAAGCGAAGCAACAATTTCCTGAATTTTGGCTCGAACCGTTGCATCTGGTTCGTAAGCTTGTCGTGTTGCAGGGTCAAGCCGCCGCACAAGACGCTGAGCCATGATAAGCCGAATAGCTGAAAGGAATAAAGGATTTTGCCCGATAACATCCATAAGTCTCGTAAGAGCCGCAGCTGTGGAACCAGCGTGAAACGTTGAGAGTACCAAGTGTCCCGTAAGCGAAGCTTGCAGTGCAGTTTTTGCCGTATCAAGATCTCGGACTTCTCCCACCATCACGACATCCGGATCAAGGCGAAGCACAGCACGCAATTTGTTCGCAAACTGCGTCTGCTCTGAATTCTTGCTTGTTACAGATATCTGGGTTATACCCTCGAACTGATATTCAACAGGGTCTTCAATGGTAATAATTTTACGCTCGATAGTGTTAAGCGAATTGAGCATAGAATACAACGTCGTGGTCTTCCCGGAGCCCGTTGGCCCGACGGCAAGCACCAATCCCGAGGGTTTTTGAATAATACCCTCTACAATTTGCCGTTCACGCGTACTTAGCCCTAACCGATCAAGGCTGTACATTTCTGCGTTCATGTTAAACAGTCGCATTACAATGTCCATACCATTGATAGACGGAACCGTTTCAACACGAAGGTTGATATCAACCAAGTGGCCATCCGCCATTGTAACGCGTTGTCGGATGTGACCCTGTTGTGCCTCTTCCGAAGATGTAGAGATATTACCCGCACTTGCAATAGCACTGGTAAGCATTCTATTTTTTTCAACGCTGAGCTTTGCAACAGGGTGTAATACGCCATCTATCCTAAAACGAATACGAACCGCATCGAGCTGGTTCTCAATATGAATGTCAGATGCAGCCAACTTGTGCGCTTGCTGTGTGATATACGCCAACATATCATCGGCACGAACCTGTTCTAACGTTTTTGACACTTGCTCAATAAGCCCACTTTGATCGGAAGATGTTACCGACATATCCTGATATACGACCTGCTTTGGTGGATCGTACAGTTTCATGTAGTCTTTATAGCCAGTATCCGAAATCAACACAAACGAAAGTGTTGCATCTATAAACCGTTGCTTAAGACTGGCTATCGTTTGCTGAGAGGTGGTTGTCGTTATTCCAAACGTAATGCGGTTTGATTCTACAGAAATAGGTATAACACGTAGTGAGTACATTTCTTGAGGAGTGAGCGCATCCTTAAACAATGGTTTAGCTGCTTGAGCAGAAGTGTCTAAATACTCAAAACCCAGCAAACCAGCTCGCTTTGCGGTTGAAAGCTCTTCATCGCGTCTCGCATCTTGACTCATGCTACATAGTATAAATGCTTGTGCTTTATATTGCACGTATGCGTACAATACATACCATGCAATCGATTGTACTTATTGCGCACAATTTGCGTAGCACACACAATGTCGGCTCGTTATTACGTACGGCTGAAGGACTCGGCATTACTCACGTGTATCTTACCGGTTATACGCCTTATCCAACCCAAGCCAACGATACGCGGCTCCCTCACGAATCCATTAAAATAACAGAAAAAATCCACAAAACTGCCCTGGGAGCAGAAACTTTACAGCCTAATACACACTTCGCCGACTTGCACGACGCTATATCAAAACTCAAAGATGACGGTTATTCAATTATTGGCCTTGAACAGTCCGATACTGCTATAAAACTACCCGATTATCAGCCTCCAAAAAAGGTGGCCTTGCTTCTGGGAAGCGAGGTAGATGGTATCGCTCAACAAGACCGCTTGCTGTGTGATGCGTTACTAGAAATTCCAATGTTTGGCAGTAAAGAGTCATTCAATGTCGTGCAAGCTGCCGCAATGGCTCTCTATCACTGCAAATTCATGGCATAACCGTAGCATTTTAAGCATATACGTTTTATAATACTTGCATGTCACACAACCGTGCCCAGCTCAAGCGTCATGGGCACCATCAAAAACGCAACCAACACTTTTTAAAGGTCTATACACCATACTTACCTTTACTGGCAATTCCGTTCATTGCATTAGGCATATTTAGAAATCTCACCACGCAAGCTGTCCACAATAGTCAAAATAATGTACTTGCTTTTGCAACCAATATGAGCCCTACTGATCTGCTTACGGCTACTAATAGCCGTCGCTCTGCGGCTAACGTCGGTTCACTTACAATCAACTCCAAGCTCGCCAGTGCAGCACAGGCAAAAGCGAACGATATGGCACAAAAGAACTATTGGGCTCATGTTAGTCCTGACGGTTCTCAGCCATGGAGCTTCATATCAAATGCAGGATATAGCTACAGTAAGGCAGGTGAAAATTTGGCATGTGGCTTCGATACAAGCATGAACACTGTTACCGGCTGGTACAACAGCCCGACACACAAGGATAACATGCTTAAAAGTGACTATACCGAAGTCGGTTTCGGCATCGTGAACGCAGCTGATTATAATTGTGGCGACCTGGATAAAATGCAACAAACGATTATTGTTGCCATGTACGCCCAGCCTTATACCAAAGCGTCGTCTCCCCAGAGCACCAGTCAAAAAACTTCTCCTACAAGCGCAAAAGCAACCACAACAGCAAAGCCAACCAACGTACCTACAACCAGTACCGTTAAGATTACCGTACTTGACGAAAGTGGCAAACCAGCAAAAGGCGTGCTCGTAACACTTCACTCGGAGCCTAAGACCGCCTATACAGACGAGAACGGCGTTGCAACATTCACCAATGTAGAAGACGGAGATCATACGGCACGTTTTGAACTTAATGGCATCAAAAACGAACAAAAACTATCCGTTTCTGCTATGACAAAGCCTGAAACAGCAATTAGCATACAACAACCAAAAACTAACACGAACCAAACATCAACTACGGATGGTTCATCAAATTCTGCAACGAGTAAATCTTCATCCATATCAAAAGGTCAAATCTTAACTAATGGAAAGACACCATGGGTAAGTGGCGTCTTAGTATTATTTATAGTGTTTGCTATTACTTTTCTCGCTACAAAACACACGGTTGCACTACACAAATTTATCGTTAAAGGCGAACGATATATACTACACCACAAGCTACTCGATGCACTTATTATTGCGCTTGTCTTAGGAGCAGTATTACTCAGTAGAACTGTCGGTTACATTTTCTAGTAACACTATTGCAATTTGACGCTGTTTTTTCCTACTAAAGATCGTAAAACCTGTAGCGCATCCTCGGTGGGCTGTATTTTGTGAGGCAAGCGCAAAACTTGTTTGTCTGCATCGTTGCCAAGCACTAAAATAACCTCCACCATACCTGGATGTGCGTCAATAATTTGTTTAAGTGCTAGCAGCACATCATTGCTGCTCTTTTCAATTCGAACATAGCACGTGCTGTACGACGAAGCGTCATCATTAACTGTTTGTGCTATATGCTTTACGCGCTTCTTGGGCTCGGTTGGTGTCTTAACCGCCTTACCGCCAGGTATATAATTTTTTGCCTCGTCGTGTGTCACTTCCCGTGCAGAATCGGCTAGTATTTTTACCTCAGAAGAAACATTACCATCTCTATCCTGGCCGGTTATTTTACCTCGCACACATACAATTCTGTCTTTTTGCCAGAGTTCAGGCGCCTGCGCATACACACCCGGAAAAAGAATAAGTTCCATCTCGGCTGAAGTATCGTCGATTTTTATAAAAGCCATCTTTTGGCCTTTTTTTGTTGTTATTTCACGAACATCAAGAATCACGCCACCAACAGTAACAGCCTTGTTGTGCATCGTCGGTTTTAATTGCGCCAAAGGCACTGTTTGCTCTGATAGCCAAATTTTATAATCCTCAAGCGGGTGTTGCGACAAATAGAGTCCAAGTAATTCTCGTTCCCATTGCAGCTGTTCACGCTGAGTAAATTGGTGAACATCTTCATCTAGTTTTAGTTTCGGTCGAAAATCATCGGCTTCTGAAACAACATTACCGAACAGATCAGTTTGACCACTTACTTTCTCTTTCTGCAATCGAGAGCCATAGCCTAATAACACATCAAGGTTACCTAAAAGTAAAGATCGATCACCAAACCTATCTAGGGCGCCAGCTTTAATAAGGCTTTCCAACGCTTTTCTATTAACAACTCGTACGTTTACTCGCTCAAAGAAATCTTCGAGATTTTTGAACGGCGCTTCACTTCGTGCTCGAATGATCTCTTCTACGGCACCTGATCCTACATTTTTTATCGCCGCCATTCCAAATCGTATTTGATTTGTTTCTGGAACAACAGCAAATTCCAGGAAAGATTCAGCCACATCGGGAGATAGTACCGTAAGACCCATGTGGTTGCACTCACTAATCTCGATTGCTAATCTGTCAGTGTCATCAAAGTCGCTCGTCATGAGTGCCGCCATAAACGCAGCCGGATAATGAGCCTTAAGATAGGCTGTCTGATAAGCAATAAGCGCATAACATGCGGCATGCGATTTATTGAAACAGTATGCTGCAAAATCTTCGAGCTGTTTCCAAAACTGTTGCATCAGGCCCTGATCTATACCGGATACTCGTTGCCCACCAGAGATCATTTTGTCCTTCATTTTTGCCATAAGCTCAGCATTCTTTTTACCTATAGCCTTACGCAAAGTGTCAGCTTCACCGCCCGTAAAGCCGCATACTTCTTTACTTATCTGCATAACCTGTTCCTGATACACCAGCACCCCATAGGTATTCTTTAGAGCATTTTCCATAGTAGGATGAGGATATATGATCTCTCGTTGCCCATGTTTCCGCGCAATAAAGTCATCAATAAACTGCATTGGACCTGGCCGGTACAATGCAACCATGGCAACGATATCTTCGAATTCTGTAGGACGAAGCTCTTTTAGATAGCGCTTCATTCCCGCAGATTCCAACTGAAACACCCCAGTTGTATCGCCATGCTGAAAAAGTTTCATGGCTTTGTCATCGTCGAGTGGGATGGTGTTGATATCGATATCTTTGGCATAAACCTTTTTGATAATACGCAGTGCGTTTTTTATGATCGTTAAGTTCGAAAGTCCCAAGAAATCCATCTTGAGCAGACCAAGCTCTTCTACTGGTCCCATTGAGTACTGCGTTGATATTACCCCTTTTTGTGCCATCTCGAGCGGAGCATACTTTACGATTTCGCTTGGAGCTATGACAACGCCTGCAGCATGTACGCCGTGGCTCCGAATCGTTCCTTCCATCTGTATTGCAAGATCAAAAATGCGTTTGCTTTGCTCATTTGATTCGTACTCTGTTTTTAGGTCTACGTCGTCTTTTAGCGACTGTTTGAGCGGAATATGCCGCCCCTGCACTGGAGGAGGAATCATTTTTGCAAGTCTATCCGCTTCGGCGTATGGAACCTGCAAAACTCTTGCTACATCGCGTACTGCGTTGCGCGCCGCCATACGACCGAAAGTCACGATATTCGCGACACGGTCTGTTCCATATTTACGCACGCAATATTGGATAACCTCATCTCTTCGTGTATCTTGAATATCAATATCAATATCCGGCATGCTGATTCGATCTGGGTTGAGAAATCTCTCAAATAGCAGGTCATATTTTATTGGGTCAAGCTCGGTAATCTTTAATGCATATGCAATAATCGAGCCCGCCGCGGAACCCCTTCCAGGACCAAAAACAATACCTTCATCCTTGCCCCAGTTAATAAAGTCAGAAATAATCAAGAAATAGCCGTTAAACCCCATCTGACTTATAACATTAAGCTCATATTCGGTGCGCTCTGCAATATGCTTAGGTAATGCTTTTTTTGCAACAGCAATACTCATCTTCGAAGCGTCTACTTCGCTTATACCTCCGTATCGCCACGCAACACCCCTGTAGACCAGCTTATGTAGGTAAGATTCCTCGGTTTCGCCTTCAGGGACCGGAAATTGCGGGATAAGAATTTTACCGAGTTCTATGTCTACACTGCACCTTTCGGCAATCTTGCGAGTATTTGTGATGATATCAGGATGAGTCTTGCCCCACCGTGTAATAATTTCTTCTGGGTCAGTCACATGCAGTTCAAATTCTTTAAGACTCATACGTTTTTCGTCGCTCATAAATGATCCCGTCTGTACACACAATAAGATCTCGTGAGCTTCTTGGTCTGCATGTTTCAAGTAATGTGCATCACATGTTAATGCGCATTCGATATCTAGTTCTTGGGCAAGGCGAAACGTTTCTTTTGTTACACGCACCTGCTCATCCCAAGCACTGGTGTGGTCTGGGTGACCATGGTCTTGAATCTCTAAATAGTATCGATCACCAAAGACCTGCTCGTACCACTGCGCTGTTTCTTTAGCTTTATCATACTGCTGGTTGCGCAGTGCATCACCTACTTCGCCACCGATACAGCCACTTAATACAATGAGTCCCTCGTTATACTTTTCGAGCAGTTCATGGTCGACGCGCGGTTTATAGTAAAATCCATCGAGGTTAGCTATTGTACTAAGCCGCATAAGGTTTTCGTAACCCACATTGTTCATTGCAAGCAGTATTAAATGAAACGGTGTTTTGTCTTTGCCGGCATCTTTATCAGTGTGTCGTCGAGGCGACACATACGTTTCCATACCAATAACGGGCTTTACTCCAGCTGCGTTGCACGCCTTATAAAACTCAATAACACCAGACATAGTGCCGTGATCTGTCATAGCAACAGCAGGCATCTTATGCTCGTTTACATAAGCGACCAAGTCAGGAACTTTCGTTAACCCATCGAGCAAGCTGTACTGCGTATGATTATGCAAGTGAACATAATCAGCACCAGTTAAGGTGTTTTTTTGCGTCAAAATATACCCCAAAGTTACCTATACATTGTAGGAAAATTATCGCTTCAAAGCGAGTAATCGTACAATTTTACAAACTACTTATTTGTAAATTTCTTGAGGCTATCTACAGCCTTGGTAGCATCTTTTATAGCACGGTCAAGATCCTTATCATCAGCACCACCCTCGTGAATGGCGCTGAGCATCTCTTTTACCTTAGTCTTAGATGCATCCGCCTTTTTCAAAGATGCCTGAACTTCCTTTTTTGCTTTAGTTCCTAGCTTTTTTGTTTCTTTATTTACTGTAGCTATAAGCGTCGTAAGTTCTGAGTGGAGTCGCTTCAACTTCGTTTCAGCTTCTTTCTTCACTCGCACTGCTGTTTTTTTTACATCTTGTCGTGTTTCTTTACCACTTTTTGGCGCCGTTAGTATTCCGGCAACATACCCTACTGCACCAGCAAGTAAAGCACCTACTGCTATTTTTTTTCCATCACCTTTTGCCATTTCTTCGACTCCCTTTTGCTGTTTTATCTCTAAATGATGCAACTACATTTGATAGCAGTTTTGCAATCGCGGCTGGTCCAGATGTGCTTCGAAAGAAGTCGCTAACTGCTTCTGCTTTATCGGCGATACTCTCCGCTTTTTCAGTTATATGCTTTACGCGATTCATAATTTGTATAACCTTAATAGCAATTACAATAAGCAAAACAAGCAATATGGCAAGTGTTGTCGACAAAATTATGACGAGAATTCTCTCTGATGTATCCATGTACTCTGTTTATACCCTGTTTACATCTATTGTGCAATGTCTATTGTTGCAGTTCTTTGTCAATAAGCTTGCGGGCAAGCTCTGGATTTGCAGCACCTTTACTTGCTTTCATAACCTGGCCAACTAAGAACCCATATACCTTTGTCTGGCCTGCCTGGATATCCGATACAGCCTGAGGGTTTTCTGATACCACCTGTTTAACTATTTCTGTTAAGACTGTCTCATCTGAAAGCTGTATGAGCCCATGGTCAGATGCAAATTGCTCTATATTATCGGGTAGATCACTACTCGCCAGTAAATCTGTGATAAGCTGTTTGGCATTGGTTGAACTAAGCTTACCTGAAGAAACTAGGCCATGCACCGAAACATAGACGCTCTTTCGTTCATCATAGGATAGACACGTTCGCTGTGCGTCTGTATTCATGGGAATTTCTACATTGATTATCCAGTTTGCCACCGCTTTGGCGAGTTCAAGGTCATGTTCTAGGTCTTGGATTATTGCAAGATATGACAGCGTATCTCGTTCTACATCCGCATGAAGTAATATGTGCATTTGCTGCTCATTAAGACCGATAGCAGAAAGTATCTTTCGCCAGTCATCCGGCAATTGGGGCATTGAACCAACGATACGATCAATATAGGCATCGTCCAACACTATCGGTGGCAAATCTGGGTCTGGCATGTATCGATAGTCATGCGCCTGTTCTTTACCTCTTTGAGAAACAGTTTTTTGCTTTGATTCGTCCCAGCCGCGTGTTTCTTGAACGACTTTCTCACCTTTCTCCAGAAGCTTGGTTTGACGTTCAATTTCATACTGGGCCGCTCGTTCAACAGCCTTAAATGAGTTCAGATTCTTTGTTTCCGTGCGGGTGCCAAGGTTATCATCATTGCTCACCGACACATTAACATCAAAGCGCATATTTCCATGGTACAGATCGCAATCTGACACACCTGCATATTTCATCAATAAATATAGCTCTTCCGCATATGCACGAGCCTCGGCAGCAGAGTGCATTTCAGGCTTGGAGACAATTTCGAGCAGCGGTGTACCAGCACGGTTCAAATCCACAAGCGTGTAATCATGCCCAGTTGGGTGTGTATTCTTTCCTGCGTCCGCCTCAAGATGAGCCTCATGTATCCGAACGCTGTGCTGCTTGCCGTTGACAACAAAAACAACTCGTCCATCCGTAATTATCGGCATATTAAACTGGGTAATCTGATAGCCCATGGGTAGATCAGGATAAAAATAGTGTTTTCGATCAAATGCGCTATTCTTCTGCGGCTTCGTTCCAAGCGCATATGCCGCTCGTGTCGCAAACTCAACGGCTTTTTCATTTAAAACTGGTAGCGCACCGGGCAAGCCAAGACAGATGTGACTAATAAGGGTATTTGGCGCTGCACGGCGCGCATCATTATCAATCGCAGCAAAAAGTTTTGTTTTTGTCTTAAACTGGACATGGCACTCAATACCAATGGTTGGCATATATTCACTATTTGCCATTTTCTAATACTCCTAAGTCTCGTAGTGCTTGACGAAAACCGATTAACGAACGCTTGACGTCTGCCTCTCTGAGGCGTTTTACAGAATCATCTCGTAGCTTCTTGGCAAAGTTATGCGCAAACCAGACGGCATCGTTATCGGTAATTTCTTTTTGGGCCGCAACCAGTCGTTCGCCCATACTTTTTCCTTTGAATCGCTTCTTTTTTAAGATCAGCTCGAGCAATTCGTCGGCTTGAGTAACAGCCTGAGCCCATGTCTCTCTGTTTGCACAATAACGCTGCAAATCCTTCCACTCCTGCTGATATTTCTCAAGTTTCAATTTTCTCCGCGGTAAGAACCTCATACAAATAACTCCTCTACCGCCTTCGCTGCACACAGCATTTCACGATCTGCTCGTTGGGGTGCAATAATCTGTAGGCCAATCGGCAGTCCATCGTGCTCACCAACAGGGATGGAAATGGCCGGTGAACCAACAAGACTCGCGCCAACCGTCATAACATCCGCTAAGTACATCTTAAGAGGGTCGTTTGAGTTCTCGCCAATTTTAAATGCTGTAGTGGGGGCAGTTGGGCCAATTAAAAAATCTACCGTTAAGAATGCTTTCTCATACTCTTTGATTAGTTTCGTACGTACCGTCTGTGCTTGCTTATAATACGCATCGTAAAATCCGCTGCTGAGGACATGAGTACCAATCATAATGCGGCGCTTCGCTTCTTTACCAAAGCCTTGTGTACGCGTTTTTGTATAATGCTCTTCTAAATCGTTTACATCATCTGCGCTATAGCCATAGCGCAGCCCGTCGTAACGGCTTAGGTTGCTACTAATCTCTGCTGGAACCACCACATAGTACACTGCGAGCGATAACGGCAGACTTGGCAGACTGATTGGCACGACCTTACCACCTGCAGCACTAATTTTTTCAGCAGCCCGTTGAACACACCGTCGAACATGAGAATCGACACCATCACCCATGTATTCTTCAACAATGCCAAACACCTTACCCTTTAGCGACACGTCTAGTGGCAGCTCATAGCCTAAACTGTCTGCTTGAATAGTTGTTGCATCAAGCGAATCTTTACCTGACATAATATTTAGAACATATCCAAGATCATCAACCGTACGTGTAAGTATTCCAACTGTATCAGTACTGCTTGCCATTGCAATAACGCCTGACCGAGACATCAAACCATAGGTTGGCTTAAACCCAACGCACCCAGAAAAACTTGCAGGTTGTCGGCTCGATCCACCCGTATCGGTCCCGAGCGCAAATGGCGCTATGCCAAGGACCACAGATACCGCCGAGCCTCCTGATGAACCACCGGCTACTCGTTCACGATCGTGAGGATTGCTCGTTACGCCAAAATCACTGTTTTCTGTACTTGCTCCATGTCCAAATGCATCGAGATTTGCTTTTGCAACACAAATCGCTCCCGCAGCTTCTAATTTTTCAATGACCGTTGCTTGATACGGCGCCGTAAATCCTTTGAGAATATTACTCGCTGCGGTCGTATCCGATCCAAAAACAAGAAAATTATCTTTTGCTACAAACGGCACGCCAGCAAGTGGTCCCACGTTCTCTCCAGAAGTTATACGGGCATCAATTTCTTTTGCACGTAGTAAAGCCCGCTCCTTAAGTGTCCATAACACCGCATGATATGGTTGTGCGTTTTCAATTGCACTCAATGACTTCTGCACCTGAGCCACAGCAGACGTAGTCCCCGCCTGCACATCTTGTGCAATAGTTAGTACAGATGGCCAGCTCATTCAATCACTCGCTTTACTTTTATGTACCGTTCTTCGGTTGCTGGCACATTTTGCAGTAGGTCGTCTGGTGACGCTTGATACGACTTAACCTTGTCAGGACGCATTACATTTCGAAGACCTGTTACCTGAGAAGTCATTTCAAGCCCACTAACATCAACCGACTGCAGCTGCTCTATATATTGCAATATTGCATCAAGTTCTTCAGTGAACTCTTTAACTTCTTTATCCGTTAACGACAGCTTCGCAAGGCGTGCCAATTTTAATACATCGTCGCGTGTAAGTTTTGTCATTTGCAGATAATTATAGAAGATTAGCTCGTAAGAATCCAGCGAATAACCATATCGCGAATTTTTATGTACTCTGCTTCTTCAAACTGCATATTTGCAATACAAAAACGTTTACTACTTAAATGTGAACAGAACATACAGTCCTGTAAATCTCGTGCATCATGAATAAAGAATGAATTGGTAATACTATTTGACCACGATACATTAAAGCTATTACTGCATTTAGCGCTATCTTCGAGTCGTAAACAAAACATAGAGGCTTGCGACCTTTGACCTGCAACAATATATTCGCAGCCAGCTTGTACGCCATCGCTAAAAACAATATTTTTAGACTGATTTATGTCTTGGGAGCGAAATACGTTCTCTGAGCTATAAATATTATCGCTTTGTGCAATATTGAGCGAGTCAATTTGTCGCTCTGTGGTAGTAAAATTAATTTCATTCCATGCCGATAACACTTCTTCGATTGTAGCGAGGGCCTTCTTTGGCCTATTCCAATAGCCGTCTGGCATGGTAAAGTTTTTTTCGAGTGTCATGAACTTTGTCGGGTTGGTAGACTGTGCCCAGGTAGGCGTATTGTCTATTGAGTCATACACTTGCTGAGGCAAGCGAACATCAAACGCAAATTTTTGTTGTACTTGTTCTAGTGTGAATGGATTCTGATAGCCAAATATCTGGCCAATCACTTTGTCGACAATTTCTTTTGCTTGTTGCTCGTTCATTATTTCTTACCCTTCCCAATCTTTAGTTTCTTGCGGCTCGAAGACTGACTTGCTAGCAGATCCTGCAGGTTCATACCTCTTGACTCTGTGGCATTTGATCCCAAAGTCATGTCTGCAGCCACGTGTTGTGCTTGTTGAGCAGGTGGATTATGCACAATTTCAGGATTTCCTTCAAAAGCATGTACAGTTTGCTCACCCATTTGTTGCGCTTCAGTAGGTGTTGCAGGCTCTAATATCTCTTTGACAAGCTGATCAGTTGGACTCATAGCGGTTGCAGACATTTCTGTTGGTGTGGGACCGGGCTCAAGGTGCGGTAGTGCAGGATTCATAACAGGTGATAAATTTGCAGCCGCCTGTTCAACAAATTTATCTGGCAACTGTTGCGGTTGATTGTATACTTCAAGATCTTCTACCTTTACATTTGCAGACGGTAAAGCGTCGAGCGTACGCGCTTTGACGCACGGGAGCATCTGCCCATCGCTACTTAAGCGCAAAAAACACTCACGGGAGTTAAGCGCCGTAAGCATTTGAACGCGCACATCGGACTGTTTTAAGCCCTTTGCCTTTTCTTGCTCGAGTATCTCTTTAGGGATTTCTATCGTCAGATTACCTTCAAGCGCACGCGCATCTTCTTCGGAAACACGAAATACATAGTAGTTATAAACGTTCGTAAAGATAGCTTCTTGCAATGACTTCTCGATCTGGCCAAAGTATTGCTGAGTCAGAAATACATAGAGATTGTACTTTCTTGCCTCCGCAAGAATGCTCGCAAGCGCTGGGTTCTGTACAACCGATACTTCATCAACAATAAGAATTATCTTTTCATTAAAAGCACGGGCTTGGGCGAGCAAAAATATCTGCTGAATGAGCAAACCAGCGACTGTCTTAACAACCTTCTCTCCCATACTTACCTTATTGAGTGAAAATACCGTCAAAAAGTTATTGCCAATAATCTTGCCTAACGATGCACCTTCGTCACCAGTCTTTGCGAGAGATGGCTGCATCTGCATCTCATCAACAAGAGAGATAATGGGGACAATCGATTCGTTGTAGTATTTTGTACGCAGTTCATTAAAGTCGGCTCCAAAGAACTGAACGATATTTGCAGGTACATACCCGTCAACATGCTGCAGCAGTTGGTTCCTAAACTCTACATCAGTCACAAAGCGCTTGAGACTATCCAGAGACATTGTTTGCGCCGTCATTAGTACATATAAACTGAAACGAAGTAATCGTTCGACCTTCGGGTTAAACTGATCGGCTAAAAGGGATTTGAACAGCGTGCCCGTAAGCTCTGTTGCCGCTGATATATCCGTACCTGCGCCACCAAACAATTCTGTCGCTTGGTCATCGCCTTTGAAATTTATGACAGTTGAGTTTGGTATGCCTGCAAAATCCTGTTCAAGTGAGGCATGAGGGTCAATAACAACTATCCGATAATTATTCTGCAGACCACCGGATTTACTCAAACGGTCTACAAATAACGTAATGAGTTTTGATTTACCGCTACCGCTCGCGCCAATAATAAAAGAGTGTTTGTCAAAATCGTAGGCATTAATTGGCAGGTAGTAGTTTTTAGGCAAGAACGGAAATGTATCGACCTCAAACACAGCGTTCACATTATCACTTTGCATAATGTGCAGTGCCTTTTGTATGTCGAGATACTTTGGCTGCTTTTTTCGCATGTATTTAGTATTGGCAACAAAATCTACCGCTAATAGATGCGCCGGGAGCATAAAAAGGGTCTTTTTCGCGACACTGTGCTGACCAGCCGTATTCTTGAAATACATTTTGAGGCGAACATGTGCTTTTTCAACGTTCAGTGTCCGGATAGTAAACTCAGCAAATTCAAGCTCTTTTGCACGCTTTACTTGATACTTCTCCTTGAGATCCAAAATATTACCACCACCAACATACTGAACAAAACGCTCTACGCTTGATGCTTGCGGTAGTTTTACGAGACTATGGTCAATTGGCCGTAACACAACACCGTCAAGGTTATTCGAAAGAAGTCCAACATCTTTATTGGTACCAACCCAGTATCGCACGGTGCTTTTTTCGATAACAACAATTAATTTCCAGCTATTTAGAAACCCTATGTATTGAGACAACCCTAGGACTATTGTCTTCCAGGCAGCAGCATCGAGTTGATCTCTCAACAGATACAATTCGTACCAATGTTCGTACTCAAGCGTACGATTGTTTTGCATGAGCTTTATTATATACATTTCCATTCATGCCGTAAAACTTTACAAGCACGTCAAAGAGGAATAGCATGAGCATTATAGGGATACGCATGTCGACTTTAGAAAAATACCCCGAAACCCAAGCAGAAACTCCGGTGCTCGATGTTCCAATGGATATAGTTCTAGACTATAAGACCGATATTGTACGGCCCGAGACTCATTCTCACTACACCGTACGTACCGATGGCGCAACCATGTCAGACGGGCATAGCTACGCGGTCGTAAAAGGGATACCAAAACACCCAATCACCCCACTAACTATTGGCTTTACGTCTGCTTGGTGGACTAGTTCTCGGGGGCATAATCGTAGGACATTAGAGCATTTTACTCGCCTGGGCATTCCGACAATATTGATTGGCGCCGAAGGCAGTTATCGACCGAGCGGCCCAAACGGCATCCCCCTACCAAAGGAACCTATCAGCCTCACACGCAGTGCTCATAGTTTTCACGAAATCCTAAACATCATTGCAAGCTCAGAAGACCTTTCTACGCAAACAAGCACTAGAGATATGGTAATACTTGGCGAATCTAGAGGTGCAATGATCGCTAAAGGCATCATTGCAATCGCAAATGGTTATGGAAGAAATGTTGTTTACGCGGATGTGACTGCTCCCTGTTTTCCTGAAGCTTTTCAACCGAAAGATATATTAAAACTCATGAAGCAATTGTATGGCGAACGGAATGCACTTGCTACACTAGCAGGCAATCTCACACTGCGCAGACTCGTACACTATCCGGCAACGCTAGATTTACACCCAGAAGCTGTATCTGCCAACATACATACGTTTGGCCCCCTATTCAGCGGCGAAGCAGGAGAGCTCGCTAAAGCGATCGACAGCGACTTTCCCATGCACATAACAACATTCAGCGACGACTTTGCAAGTATGCCAAAACGGTGGGCCCGTATATATGCAAATCACCCGAATGTACGTATCAAGCAAATTGACGGAGCACACCTTACGATAGCCCACCCACGAACATTGGAGCATATTGAAGGACGACTTTTGGGTCTATTTAGTGAAGTTGATAAACACGGGCCAGACGCAAGTAAGATTGATTATTCTCGAGTTCACCTAGACGATGGCGAATCGCCGCCTACATTTTAGATTCGATATCGGCAATAATATCACGAAGTTCTGCAGCCTTTTCAAACTCAAGGTTAGCGGCAGCAATATCCATTTGTGCTGTGAGATCCTTAACCAAGTGCTTATACTCATCTTTTGGTATCTTTTTAAGGTCAACCTTGGCCTTCTTAGCCTCCTCGGGCAAGTCTGGTCTGAGACCCTTATCAACGACCTTGGAGACACCTGTGGGAGTGATGCCGTGTTTTGTGTTGTACGCTTCCTGAATCGCGCGTCGGCGATTGGTTTCATCGATGGTACGCTGCATACTGCCCGTAATACTATCACCATACATAATGACCCGTCCTGATTCGTGTCGAGCTGCTCGACCAACCGTCTGAATAAGTGCTTGTTCACTTCTTAAAAACCCTTCTTTATCTGCATCAAGGATCGCAACCAGCGACACTTCAGGCAAGTCCAGTCCCTCGCGTAACAGATTAATACCTACTACTACGTCGTAGACTCCTAGTCGCAGATCGCGCAGAATATCGGTTCTATCAAGCGTATCGACATCACTATGAAGATACGTTACCTTAATTTTCATCTCTTCTAGATATTCAGTCAGATCTTCAGCCATACGCTTAGTCAGCGTCGTTACTAACACGCGCTGACGTTTTTCAATGGTAGCGCGAATTTCGGCGATCAGATCATCAACCTGCCCTTTTGTTGATCTTACCTCTATGGGTGGGTCAAGCAGTCCTGTTGGACGTATCACCTGCTCTATTGGCTTGGGACTACGACTTAGCTCATACTGCGCAGGAGTAGCCGACACATACACCACTTGGTTCACATGTTTTTCGAATTCAGTAAATGTTAATGGACGATTATCGAGCGCGCTTGGCAACCTAAACCCATGTTCTACAAGCACTTCTTTGCGTGCCCTATCGCCGTTATACATACCTCGAATCTGCGGAATAGTCATATGTGACTCGTCGATAAACAATAAGTAATCGTCAGGATAGTAGTCGAGTAGCGTTGCCGGTTGCTCACCAGGCTCTCTGTTGGTAAGGTATCGGCTGTAGTTCTCTATTCCTTTTACGAAACCTGTTTCTTCGAGCATTTCGAGATCGAACTTGGTACGCTGTTCAAGTCGTTGAGCTTCGAGCAGCTTGCCTTCTGCTCGAAATAACGTCAAGCGTTCTTGTAGTTCCTGTGCGATATCGGTTAAAGCAAACTTGAGTTTCTCTTGTGGGGTAACATAGTGCGAGCTTGGAAAGATCTTATGAGAATCTTTTCGTGCTAAGACCTCACCGGTTAGTGGCTCTATTTGTGTTATCTGCTCAATTTCATCACCAAAAAATTCAACTCTATAAGCTAGCTCTTCGCCGGCCGGAAAAATATCCACCACATCGCCGCGAACCCGAAAAACACCACGATGAAAATCAATATCATTTCGTTGATATTGTATATCTGTTAGCTGTCGCAATAGCTTATCTCGCACCCGACGCTCTCCTACTCGTAGTTCGACTGCCAAACCATCATAATCTTCTACCGAACCGATACCGTATATACAGCTGACACTTGCAACAATAATAACGTCTTTGCGGCTCAGCAATGCGTCTGTGGCAGCGTGTCGAAGACGATCTATTTCTTCATTAATTTGGCTATCTTTTTCAATATAGGTGTCGCTCCGCGCAATATACGCTTCTGGCTGATAGTAATCAAAATAGCTTACAAAGTAATGCACAGCATTTTCCGGGAAAAACTTTTTAAACTCACTGTAGAGCTGGGCTGCGAGCGTTTTATTGTGGCTTAAAATAAGCGTTGGTTTTTGTATGCGCTCAATAACATTTGCCATGGTAAAGGTCTTTCCTGATCCCGTAACCCCAAGCAACGTCTGTTCCTTTGTTCGAGACTCAAGACCCTTAACCAATGCCTCAATAGCTTGCGGCTGGTCGCCGCTTGGCTGAAAATCACTTCGAAGAACAAACCGACTCATACAGAGTATTGTAACAGAGTCTACTGATAGAGTTTTTTATAGCGTGCGTGCTTCTTTTCTAGTAACGCAATGAGGTCATGCACAAGTTTTTTTGGATCATCGCCAAACAACACATTATCATTACTGTCATGGCCAGTGGCATGTAGTATATCCATTATCTCCGTGCTCACACCGCCTGCACCTTGAAGCAGAGCAATCGGTGTCTCTGTTTCGAGCGCTATCGTAAACTCATGCAAAGTGCCCATGCGTCCGCCAATACTAATTACTGCATCGCTAGACGTTATAAGCAATGTATCTCGGCCAATATAATGCAAGCCCGAATAAAGAATGGTATCGTATGGCTCTAAAGGCAAACGATACTTCATACTATGCTCAACCTTTGAAGATGCTGGGCTAATTCCAAAACTCATCGCACCTTTTGCGTCCTTATACCCTTTTGCTCCTTGATACGGCAAACCCAACGTTGCGCCCGTCAATAGCACTTGACCAGCTTTCGCCAACTCCTTGCCTACTTCATATGCAAGCAATTTACCTTCTTCTGCGCTCTCGCCTTTTGACGCGCCTGATATACAAATTTGAAATCCACTCATCTTATCACCCCAACTTCATTATGCAGCAACCCATGTTGTAACGTGCGGAATAGCTCTGGCTCCAGCATGCTATCTCCAATATAACGAAGCGATACCTCATTCAACAAGCTTTGCCTCATATACTCATGCAGTTGCATAGTACGCGGCAGGTGATTACAGTAACTCACCGCGTTATCAATAAGATTAAATGAAAGCACCGTGTCGCCATCTTTACTCGCAACAAAAGCCGTATCTCGCCAAAAATCAAACACAGGACTTAGTTGGCACAATTCTTCTTCTACGGACTGCCACAACACATCTTCTGCTTGCACATGTGGTTCAAGCACCGCTTTTAGTTCGTGTCCGTCCTCGCGTGCACCAATATGCCGTAGCACTACATGCCATCCAATAGTGTGTCCTGCAAAGTCAAGATCGAGTACAGCTTCTGGGTGAACTGCACGAGAGAATTCTTTGCCAAAATCACCTCGTACCTGATGCAATTTGAAATACGCGCTATAGAGACGCTGCTCAATAGCTGCATGCAACACCAGTGCAGACAGGACTGTGGCTATCCCGGGCAACTTTTCAACGGGCAGTGGCAGCATCACAATCGCACCAAGTTCTCGAGAAAATAGCAGGTTGTGTCCATGTCTGATCACAAACTGATGTGCATCCTCCTGCCAGCGTGATGAAGCTTTTATAATTTTCATGGGGCGGGTTTCAAAGTCACTGGGTGTTAGCCTTGCATACTGCTTGGTTAAACGCTCATTCCAGGCTGCCGTCTCAACAAGTCGCGCTACACAAACAATTGTCTCTATTGGCTCACGTTTTATCATAGAGTCAAGTGATTTGTAACCAAGTGTTTTAAGCGTTTTTTTTGGTGCTAGGCCCTTAAAAATCCGCTTCATTACTGCGTGCTTAACCACCCATACATTTTGCAGTGTTTTTCGTTTTCCAATAACTACCACAATACCATCGATAATCGACTCGACATCATCAGACTGCTTTGCATGCAATATTTGTGCTAAAGTTCTGTCGCATTCCGCGATTTTTGCCTGAAGAGCCGAGTACATTTCCTCTGGGGTTGTATCAACAGGGTCCATGCCTAGCTCTGCAGTTTTTCTCCGTACAGCGGAAACAATTTCTGCAATAAGCTTAACGTCAATACCTGTCCTTCCTGTTGTTGCTTCCAAAGACCGAAGTCTTCTTGAAAAGTCAGGTTCGGTGCTCTCACTTAGCTCTGCAAGATGATGTGACATTGAATACTTTCGCGTGATGTTTATTACAGTTTTGTTGCTTTATACCACGAAGGTGCGTGCTTTAAGAGCTCTGCAAGATGATGCTCCGACAATAGGCCTTTTTGGGCGCCAACGTATTGCACCACACTCATCGAATTGATGGGCGCCCATTGCAACGCTCCTTCGATAGTATTGCCTTTGATAATTGCAGCAACAAAGGTGCTGGTAAACGCATCGCCCGCACCCGTACGCTCGTATGGCGGCGAGGGATCTGGATAAATGGGCATCTTGAGCCTATCCGTACCATCTGATGCATAGGCTCCTGCCGGTCCATCACTAATGACGACAATTTTAGGACCCAGAGCATGCAACTTATCAATCAGCTCATTCACATTCTTGTAGTCACCGCCCGTAATCATGACTGCCTCTTCGCGGTTGACCGCGATAAGTTCACTGCGTTTATACAGCTTTGCTAAGCGTTTGGTGCCTGCCGAAATCTGGAAAGTGCCCGGCTGGAAGGCTAATTTAACATCTGGGTGCCGCTCAAGCCAGTCAGCCATCTCATCATGAAAGTCCATAGCATTTTTGCTAATCGAACTAAAATATATCCACTTTGGTATTTCATGCGGTCGTAGGTGTGGCCAATGATACACATATTCCTCGTGCTTAATCAAGATTGTTCGCTCGTCTTTGTACCATAGTACGTAATGATAATTGCTTTGCTTTCCTGGGTTAATGTGCATCAGCCTTGTGTCTACGCGGTTCTTTTTGAGCGAAGCTAGCATATCTCTTCCATGCTGATCATTTCCGACATTGGCATGTAGTGCACTTTTTAGTCCGAGACGCGCGAAACTCACGCTTGCATTTGCAGCGTTACCCACCGCTTCGATAACTTCGGCATGATCGAATGGAATTTTGACCCCAAAGGGCATTGCGAGCCATTTGCCCGTAGTATCTTTGGTAACTTTTGCCTGGTCATCTTCAAGCTTGATGAATGCATCCGTAACGATATCACCTACCGAGAGTACATCAATTTCTGTTTTACTCATCCACCCTAATCCTGTTTATGGTTTTATTGTGCCATATTTGACTGATATTAATCAACCTGAGCTTTTCCCTCGGCATTAAAGGCATCGATTTTACTTTCGACCACTTTCTGTACCGCAGCAATGACTTGATCCATCAGCTTTACAACCGCATACTCAGATTTATTTTCGGCAAGCACCTTTTCAAGCGTCGTCCTATACGCAACGCGCATGTCACTGTTGATATTTATTTTCGTAACACCAACCCGAACAGCATCTTCGAAATAGTGTAACGGCGTACCGCTGCCGCCATGAAGACTAATATTGCATGGAATTGCAGCTCGAATCTTCGTAAGCAATTCGATATCTAGTTTTTTTGGAACAGGGTATTGGCCATGAAGATTGCCAATCGCGGCAGCATACGTGTCAATACCGGTTGCCGCTACAAATGCCTTTGCGCCTTCTGGTGTGCTAAATGTTTTTTGAATTTCTTTATAATCAATTGTCTCGGTATGTTTGTTAGAGCTTCCACCAAAGTAGTGTGGCTCACTTTCTACAAGCGCACCTGTTTGCTTAGCATAATCAACCACCTCCTTGGTCTGTGCTATGATTTCTGCCTCAGTAGCATCATGATTTGCTTGGCTAATATCAATGTGTATAAACTCAAAGCCCGCATCAATACCCGCCTTTGCAGACTCTACACTTGGAGAATGATCAAGATTAACATATATCTCAACGCCGTATTGTGTACGGTAATTATCGACCATATCTCGTACATTTTCGAGTCCAAGAGCCTCGACTTCACCCTGGCTCACCTCAACAAGTACGGGTGCGTTTTTGTTTTTCGCAGCTCGAACGACTGCAATAAGTGTTTCTTGGTTATCTAAGTTGAAGGCGCCTAGTGCATAATGACCCTTACGCGCTCGTAGCATTGCGGCACGAGCTTTATGACAATTGTCGCGAATTTGCTGCCTTGTAAGTCCCATGGCTACCCTCACTATCATTAACTTGCTTACGCTTAAGAATAGCATATAATTACTCTTGTAGTCATGGAAAAGCAAAAGTCACAAATAGCCGAAGTATTTCTCTGGCTGATGCCAACGTTGCTTGAGTCAATTATGTATGTCTTCATCGCCATAGCCACGGTTGTGATTAGCAACCTACAAGGTGTGCGCGACTTTTTATTCTTTTCGGACGACTTTAACCCCATTGGTACGGCGGTTAACAGTATTGATCAGCTCCTTACGCAGGTAGTTGGAGAACGCGCAGCGGGCGCTTTGTCGCTTGCTATATTCTGGGGACTGGTTGGGCTCGTTGTAAACATAATCTGGTGGCTTATTTCCAACTTTTCGACCGAGCTCAATAACGATCTTGTATTTAGTAGTTATATGCACCCTAGGTCAGCAGACCCAAAACAGCTGCTCCACGAGTTCTGGAAAAAAATTGCCTTTCAGTCAGCCGTAGCAGTCGTGGGCATTTTCTACCTTAACTTCTTTATTCGTAGCGCATTACCGCTTGTAACGACACGCTACGCCGAGTTCTTGCGTGCTTGGCCTGGGCAGAAAAACATTTTTAGCTTATTTACTGCAGTTATATTTCAAATAGTTCTTTTGCATACGTTTGTTGTTTTAACTCGAATGCTATTACTACGAAAACAGGTCTTTAGTCGCTAAGGATTGCATGAACCTGCAGGCGAATATTGTCTGCTGTAAGGCCATGTTTTTGCAACAATTCTTGCGGGGTGCCTGACTCTCCAAAAACATCATGAACTCCGAGACGGCGAACTGGTACCGGATGTGCCTCAGAAAGTGTTTCTGCAACCAACGAACCAAGCCCACCGGCAACCTGTGCTTCTTCTGCAACCAACACTTTTCCGGTACGCTTTGCGCTTCTTATAACCGTAATTGCATCGAATGGCTTAATGGACGGAATATGCACCACCTCTGCATCGATTCCGTCCTTCTGTAGCTTTTCGGCAGCAACGAGCGCATGATATGTCATTACCCCTGTAGTCATCAAAGAAATATCTTTTCCTTGGCGATAAACATATGCTTTGCCTATTTCAAAGGGCGTCTTGTCCGTTGTAAGCACTGGTGATGCGTCACGTGCCAGACGCAAATATGCTGGCTTACCTGATGCCGCTATTGCCAACGTTGCGCGTTCAGCTTCTAAACTGTCTCCGGGGACTATTACCGTCATGTTTGGCAGTACACGCATCAGTGCAATATCTTCAAGCATCTGGTGCGTGGCGCCATCTGGCCCAGTATACAGACCAGCATGTGAACCAACGATCACTACTGGCCGCTCGTTCAGGCACACAGTGGTGCGTATCTGCTCCCAGTTACGTCCAGGGCTAAATGCAGCATAACTACTTGTAAATGGAACCTTATCCATTGCTGCCAAGCCCGATGCAACCGTAACAAGATTCTGCTCGGCAATGCCCACTTCAAAAAAACGCTCTGGAAATTTTTCGGCAAAATGGTTCATCTGCGTTGAACCAGTAAGGTCCGCACATAGCGCAACAACGCGCTCTTCTGCTTCTCCAGCTTTTAAAAGCCCACGGCCAAAGCCTGCACGGATTGGTTCTTCTGTTAGCTTGGCATTCAGCCAGCCATCGGCTGCAAGATACAGACTACTCATGTTCGCTCCGTATTTTTCCCTGCAAGGTACGCAACTCATGCAACGCCTTTACGGCTTGCTCATGGTTTGGCGGCACGCCGTGCCAATGAAAATCATACTCCATAAAATCAACCCCTTTTCCCGGAACGGTATGCGCAATGATAATGACCGGTTTTTCGACAATTGTCCGTGCCATAGCGCAGGCGTCAATAACTGCTTCGATATTGTTTCCATCTATCTCGATTACATGCCAGCCAAAGGCTTGCCATTTTGCCCTAAGATCTTCAATTGGCATAACTGTTTCTGTTGGACCGTCGATCTGTATATTATTGCGGTCAATAATGCCGATGACATTATGAAGCTTGTATTTAGACGCAAACATTGCCGCCTCCCAAATGTTGCCTTCATCGAGCTCTCCATCACCCATAACCACATAAACCCAACGATGCAACTGATTATTGAGGCGCATTCCAAGCGCCATTCCACACGCTTGGCTCAACCCACAACCCAAAGGACCACTCGTGGTTTCGAGTCCAGGTAATTTTGTTCTTTCTGGGTGCCCTTGTAATCGGCTTCCAAAAGCGCGCAGCGTCTTGAGCTCCTTGATGTCAAAATAGCCAGCATGCGCCATTGCCACATATTGCACCGGTACGCAATGACCATTGCTTAACAAAAACAAATCACGCTCATTCCAGTCTGGTCGCTTTGGATCGTGTTTTAAAATATCAAAGTACAGTGCTGTTACAATATCTGCCAGTCCTAAAGGTCCTGCACTATGCCCACTACCAGCATGCTCCAACATTCGAATAATGTCTGAACGAACTGCTACCGCTTTCAACTCAAGGTCTTCAAGTGTCATGATTTGTCGTTAATTAACTTCTTTAGTGTAGCATAAGCATGTTCTGGATTATCTGAGCCCTGTATCGAAGCTCCAACGTTCAGCACCGACACACCGTCCATGGCAATCTGGTGAATATTTATTGTGTTAATTCCCCCATCCCATCCAATCTCCAATGACGGATTTTGTTTTTTTAGTTTTCGCGCTTTATCAAGCAAGCGAAGATTTGCAACCCCGCCATGATACCCAAGATTTCCACTAAAAATAAGTACGTGGTCAATATCATGCATAGCTGGTTTAATTTTTTCAATGGGGGTATCCGGCAGTACCGCAACACCAACCTTGATTCCTGCTTCGTTCAAAGGATGAAAGACATCATAAAAATTGCCAGCAGCTTCCGCATGCAAAATAATCATATGGGGCTTGAGCTGTATCAATTGATTTAAAAATGGCTTAACAGCAGTATACATGAGATGAATATCCGCAATTGTCCCGGCAGGCCACCATACATGCGATATATCAATCAACTTATTTGGCGCAAACACGCCGTCGGAAAGGTCGATATGTATACGCTGCGCAAAAGCAGCAACACGTTCGATCTGCTCACGATATTCGTGGGGTTCACGAGCAGTAATCGTAGGACAAATAACGTGCGCCATTAGCCGAGTGTATCCATTTCCTGATTACGACGAATGAACCGTGGTGCTGCTGCGAAAGGCGTATTGAGCCAGGTCTCAACTATGACATTAGCCTGTTGATCGGTTAAGCTTCGGGCCGGTAAGCAAAGTACGTTGGCATCATCGTCATTGCGTGCACTGCGCACCGATTCTTGGTCGTACCCCAAACACGCACGTATGCCTTTAAATCGATTGGCGGCCATACACATACCTTGGCCACTGCCACACACTAAAATACCCCGCACCTCGTCGTCTGAACTTGCAAGCATGTCAGCAACAACTCGACCCGCAAATACCGGATAATCATCTTCTGGGTCCAGTCGCTCGTCGCCATCATCAGCAACATCATAGCCAGCACTCTTAAGATATGCTCCGAGCGTTCGCCGCATATGATACCCGTTATGATCTGAACCCAGATAGATTTTCATGTCTATTTATGTAGTAACTTGCCGACATCTGCAACAAGTTCGACAAGACGATTACTATACCCCCACTCGTTATCGTACCAAACCACTACTTTGGCAAGATTGCCACCAACAACGTTAGTAAGTAAACTGTCGATAATACCCGAATGACTGTTGCCAATATAGTCACTACTTACCAGCGGCTCCTCGCTTACATCAATTACCCCCTGAAAATATGGTTCTTTTGCGGCTTTTTTGAGCGCATCGTTAATCGATTCTTTAGTTGTCGACTTTTTTAAGACCATTGTTACATCGCTCAAACTCACAACTGGCGTTGGTACGCGCACACTCAGTCCGTCGAACTTGTCCTTCAGCTGAGGAACCGTTTTTGTTACTGCAATAGCAGCGCCCGTAGTGGTTGGTACCATGTTTTCTGCTGCAGCACGTGCTTCGCGCATATCTTTAGCGGGCGCATCTTGCAAAACCTGGCTGGCAGTATAGCTGTGCACGGTCGTTAGCATTGCTTTTTCAACGCCAAACGCTGCATCCATAATAGCCATGACCGCCGCAATGGAGTTTGTTGTACAGCTTGCATTACTAATAATATCTCCCGCGGTTTTGAGCTTATCTTCATTAGCACCAATGACCAACGTATCTACCTCTTCGCTCTTACTCGGGCCGCTAATTACCACCTTTTTTGCACCAGCTTTTAGATGCAATGCTGCGTCTTCTTGCTTAGTGAACCGGCCTGTCGACTCTATAACGACATCAACCTTCAGATCTTTCCACGGCAAAAGACTAGGATCTTTTTCTGCTGTTACACGAATCTTATCGCCATCAATAATTAAGTGATGCTCGTCTGACTTTACTTTATGCGCGTATGTTCCGTAATTACTATCATGCTTTAACAGATACGCTAAAACTTCAGTGCTCGTAAGATCGTTAATTGCAACAATCTCAATATCAGCACGTTCATATGCAATTTTAAACGCATTTCTCCCAATACGCCCAAATCCGTTGATGGCCACCCGTGTTTTCATCACACCCCCGTAGTTACTACGCTATTAATGCTACTATAAGCATAAACGATTTACGGGCTTGTTTCAACGATGTTTACTGTGCTTCTTTTGCCCAGCGCTCTTGGCATTCAACAATGATTTTCTTTGCAGCCTCGACATCACCCCAGCCAAGTACGTGTGTTGTTCCCGGCTTTTTAAGATCTTTGTAATGGTTAAAATGATGCTCGACCTTTTGCTTCCATTGAATATGAATATCTTTTAAGTCTTTTATGGCATCGCCGGTGTTGCGGTCATCGGCCGGCACGCATACAATCTTGTGATCCATTTCACCATCGTCTTCAAAGTTTAGTACCGCTACAACGCGCGCCTTTAAGAATACACCCGTAGGGATTGGCTCATTACAAATAACAAGCGTATCAAGCTCATCGCCATCCTCATCGAGCGTCTGTGGAATAAATCCGTAATTTGTTGGTTTTGCAAAAATGCTTGGCTCTACACGATCAAGTTCAAACGTGCCCAGCTTACGATTCCATTCTATTTTAAGTGTCGACCACTTAGGAATCTCGATTACCGTGTTGATAACGCCACCGCTGATATCGCCAGCATCAAGAATTGCATTAAAATCTGCCATTATGTTCTCCTGTTTCTCTGATAATTTTATTATACTATATTCCGAGGATGAAAATAATTGGACATAGAGGCGCAGCTGGACTTGCGCTCGAAAATACACTCAGCAGCATACAGGCCGCAATACGAGCCGGTGTTGATGCAGTTGAAATTGATATACGGGCCACGAAAGACGGGCACCTGGTGCTTTCGCATGATGACAGCCTAGAACGAGTGTTTGGCAAAAAACTAAAAGTATCGCGTATTACCAAGGCTCAAACCAAAAAAATAAAAACCAAAGGCGGGCAGGTTCTTGTGCCGCTCGATGATGCGCTTGAAAAAACCAGGGGTACACCAATCATTATTGAAGGTAAAAGTGGCCGCTGGGCACGCCCCCTCCAAAAACTACTCAACGACAAGCAAGATACCGCTCGGACTACTGTTATCAGCTTTAATCACGAGGAACTTTATACATTTAGTCAACTATGTCCCGATATCCCTTGTTATGTTCTCGAACACAAAAACCCATTTGACGCCATCAATGCTGCACGACTTTACGACTTTGAAGGCATAGACGTAAACTTCTGGACGCTCAACCCACTTGCCTATTGGCTTGCAAAGCGGCACAACCTAAAAGTTATTGTCTATACCATCAATAAACCGTGGATAGCACGCATGATCAACCGAATATACCCTGAGGCAATCATAACCACAAATGTACCTAACAAGCTCCAGTTTCTTCGTAATCAACCATGAAAGCGGTATTGCATAACGTTCACCACGAGACATCCGAAATTTGGACATTTTATTTCAAACCAGAGCGTCCACTACGGCATATTGCTGGTCAATTTATCGAGCTTACCCTCCCGCACGCTCATCCAGATAACCGAGGCATTAAACGATGGTTCACTATATCTTCGGCGCCTGGGCATGAGCTCATTAGTATAACCACCAAGCACGCTCGTACGCAATCAAGCAGCTTCAAGCAGGCGCTATGGAAACTTAAGCCCGGGGATACTCTAGATATGAGCGAAGCTATGGGCGATTTCGTTTTGCCAAAAAATTCAGATATAGAGCTAGTTTTTGTAGCAGGCGGTATTGGTATTACGCCGTTTCACAGCATAGTCCAGTGGCTTAGAGATACCAAGCAGTCGCGCAATATTCAACTACTATATAGTGTTCACAATGCTTCAGACATAGTATTTGCCGATACGTTCAGTACAGATTTTATTACGAGCACTACGAGAATTGCCCAGCCAAATCTAACGGCCGACGAAATAATTACGCTTGTTAATGGAGTAACTGACAAACAAATCTTTATATCGGGCCCCGAACCCATGACCGAAGCGATTGTAGCTCAATTTAACAAGCTTGGAATCACCCAAGGTCAACTAATAACAGACTACTTTCCCGGCTACAAAAACTAGCGCCAATACCGTCCAACATTAACCACCCGGTGTGACTATTTTGTATATAGTTCTATTCAGTTACAGGATGTTCTAGGTATTCTCGGATCATCAGTGCTGCGGTAGCACCTTCGCCCGTTGCGCTCGCTATTTGCATGGTTGCCCCGCTGCGTACATCGCCAGCAGCAAATACACCCTTCATGGTAGTTTCGAGCCTACTGTTGGTTTTTATAAGCCCTATCTCGTCAAGTTCTATTTTACTGGTTTGCAAAAACTGCGTATTTGGCGATAGGCCAACGAATATAAAAACACCATTTGCAACAAAATCATGAGTCTTGCCGGTTGTTTTGTGCGTACCAACAACCTTTACAACCTTACCGTCTTTCCCCACAATCTCATCTGTAGTGGTATTCATATGAACTGTGATTTTGTCGCTGTGTTTTTTCAGCTCTTTAACCAATATATCCGAAGCACGAAACGCATCGCCGCGAACCAATAAATCAATATGCGACGCAAAGCGAGTAAGGAATATTGCTTCCTGAACTGCGGAGTTACCACCACCGACAACAACGAGCCGTTTATCACGATAAAAAGCACCGTCGCACGTAGCACAATAATGAACGCCACGCGCATAAAACTCTTGCTCGCCTGGAACACCGATCTTCTTCCAATCACTTCCGGTTGCGAGCAGCACCGCGCGTGCTTTAATATCACCGCTTGTTGTAGTTAGCAGTTTATATTCTTTCTTGTCTACGATCTGGGTTACTTCTCCAAGCTCGATATGTGCACCAAATCGTTCCGCCTGCTGCCTAAGACCTTCTGCGAGATCAAGTCCTGCAATACCTTTAGGAAAACCGGGGTAATTATCTACCCAGTCGGTAATGGCAGCTAAGCCACCAATAACGCCCCGTTCGAAAAGCACCGTCTCAATATCTTCGCGAGTTGTGTAAATAGCTGCAGAAAGTGCCGCTGGCCCTGCGCCAACCATAACAACGTCATATATTTTTTTGGTGCTTAATTCTTGGGACACAGAAAAACTCAACTTTCTACACGCGGTTAGCGCATCCTACCTATTTGATTATAGTCCTATTGTACAACTAGGCTACAGCTGGTGCTAGCTTTGCCAGATTATAGCCAACAATCACTTCTTTGCTATCATCGGCTTTGGTTACTACCGTAACAGGCACGGCAAGCTGTCCGCTTATCTCTAAAGCTTCTTTCTGTCGTTCTGGGTGCTCATCGAGATTAACCTCTTCATAAGAAATTCCCTTGGACCCGAGCCATTTTTTCACCATAACACAGTATGCGCATGTGTTGGTTGTAAAGATTGTAATATTCTTGGCCATTGCTATCTCCTTAATAGTTTGTAGTGTTTGTTTGTGAGGTTATCTTATTATATGTAGCGTACAGCATAAGCGTCAATACGCTATATATTGTGTTTTTTACGTTATTATTCGCCAATCTTGATCATCTCAATGTCAAAAACAAGCGGCTCATTGGGGCCAATCTTAGGCGGACTTCCCTGTTCGCCGTAAGCTAACGCAGCTGGAATAATCAACCGCCGCTTACCACCAACTTTCATACCTGGCACACCTTGTTGCCAGCCCTGTATTACTCCATTTAATGGGAAGGTTGCTGGCTCGCCGCGCTCTACTGAGCTGTCAAAGACAGATCCGTCTTTTACCAAAGCTCCGGTGTAATGTGCAGTTACAGTATCGCCTGGCTTCACTTCTTGTCCGTCACCAACTTTAGTATCAATAATCTTTAGTTCTGTCACCGGATCGCTCGACGGGGTATAATTTTCTAATTTTTTATCACTCACGGCACTCTCCTGTGTTGTATTAGTATTTTTTTGATTAGACGACAGCTTTGCATCTTTTCTCATCTGGATGATAACCAAGATACTAAATCCAACGCTGGTTATTAAAAATAACACGGCTGCAATACCTGCGGCTATTCTATGACCTAGTTTTGCCATAACCTCTCCCTTAGCCCGTATAGTATATCAAAACAAGAGCTGTAGTGCCCACATAATTATGCTGTAATTTCGTACGCTTTGAGCCGTTTCTTAGTGGATTCATTGCCGCCTTGCTGGAGTTCTAGAAGCTGTCCGTAAATACCGTTCGTCTTCGCTAGTCGAGCCGGACTACCAACTTCATCGACCTTACCATTCTTTATCGTAACGATTGTATCCACATTCTGTATAGTGCTAAGGCGGTGCGCAATGATGATGGTGGTGCGACCTTTCATAAGCCGCTCGAGTGCTTCTTGAACCATATGCTCACTTTTACTATCCAGACTACTGGTAGCTTCATCGAGGATAAGAATCGGGGCATTTTTCAGAAGGGCCCGTGCGATTGCAATCCGCTGTTTTTGCCCGCCACTCAGTTTAAGTCCTCGTTCGCCAATTTCACTATCGTAACCCTTTTCGAGTTTCTCAATAAATTCGTGAGCGTTTGCTGCCTTAGCCGCCGCTTCGACCTGCGCATCAGTGGCTGCCGGATTAGCGTAGGCAATATTCTCACGTATTGTCCCACTGAAAAGTGCTGGGTCCTGAAAGACGACACCAATATTCTCTCGCAGGCTCGACTGTTTGACATTTTTAATATCCTCGCCATCAATCGTAATCGTCCCATGCTGAGCTTCATATAACCGTAGCAATAGATTAGTAATAGTTGTTTTGCCTTCGCCACTTTCGCCAACAAGCGCAAGCTTGGTATCGGGCTCGACCTCGAACGATATATTCTTCAAAACATTGTTTTGTTTATCATATGCGAACGAAACATTTTCGAAACGTATATGGCCGTTTTGAGCCTGCATGTTTTGCGCATCTGGCCGGTCGGCTATTTCCGGCTGCAGTTGCATAATCTCAAAATAATCTTTACTGTCTGCTACCGCGCGCTGCGTCCGATCAACAAGAAAGCTAATCGTAAAGATCGGGATACGAATTTGCATTGCGAACAAAATTAGCGCTACTGACTGGCCTGGCGTATACACACCTCGAGCGCCCTCTATAAAGATATACAGATATACCGCAAAGAAAATTATATTCAGTACGAGTCGTCGTTGCACATCGGTAATGTGCCACAGTTTTGACTGCGGTCGCTCTGTTTTGACCATAATATCGTAATGTTTTCTGAAGAGGCCCAACTCGCGCCGTTCTTGATTGTAGCTCTTTACAACCTTGACTTGGTTAATAACCTCAGCAAAACGACCCGCTGCAATGTCCCAATGCTTATTAATTTTTTGCTGGTACGCTTGCCATTTCCCGCTGGTTCGTGCCGTCATAATAATGTAAATCGGATATAAAGCCAGTAACATCAGTGCAACTTGCCAGCTATACATCGCAACCGCAATTAAAGAGAAGATGGTACTAAAAATAAACTGCAGAAAGTTATTGCTCATCATGTTCATGAAATCACTAATTTCACGCACTGATCGATTGAGCCGGTTTATAATCTTTCCGCTTAACTCTGTATCAAAGTATTTCTGCGGTAAAGTCATAAGGTGCTGGTAGTAATTCTTGCTCAGCATACGACTTAAGATAATCCCCATCCGATCACCCAAAAAACCGTTCACGTTACTGAGAACATTGCTCAATAAATCGAGAACAAATATCCCAACCGCCAGCAATACCACATAATTAACACGCGCACTGGTTCCTTTTCTCATTTCATCAATTGCCCAACCACTAATGAGCGGTTGCAGCAAGGCCATCAGTGATATAACCACAGTGAGCGCACCTATCGCCACATAATATCGCCATAAGCTTTTGGTATGAAGAATAATGCGCCAAATATATTTCATGTACCTAGCTTAGCACAACCAACCCTTACATCGCTTCAAGAATCGCTTGCGCTGGGCGTCGAATTAGATCGTCGTAACCAACCTGAACATCATACTGAGACATCGGCACCATGCCATCAACAAAATGGGGCAAAACTCGTTGCACCAATCTTTGAAGTCGCTTACTTGTGCCCGGAACCAGTTCATGTATAGCAGCCCGGACCACTACAGTATCAACCTCTGGTCGACTATGTATACCACTAGTTGTAGCGTGCAGATAGGCCTCATCATAGGCACTACGCGCGCGCATATTGTTTTCGGTACCGCCCCGCTTCCGATCGGCGGCATATGCATCAATCAACCCTAGAGGCAAGGCGTTATACACCTGGGCATCACGCTGACGACGTGCTTCGGGTATTAGTGAAAAATCTGCAGGTTTTCGTGGACGCTTACCAACGATAGATAACTCAAGATGCTCCTCGTTATCATGTAAGAGTTGTGGAAGCTCATCGAGCCCGCTACTGGTAAGATGTCTACCTAGAGTTGTTCTGCCCGCATGCGCGCCCGTTTGCTTTGGGTCGTACGTATGCTGCTTCATGTAGCACGTACGCACTTTGGGTAGATGCCCAATTGTCTGCAATCCTGTTTCTGGGTCGACGTGCGTTACACGGTCGTCGATATACTCTGAATAATGCTCTTGCATGTCCCCCACGTGCCAGATACCAGCAACCGTTTGCAAGCGCTGCAATAATGTATGGCTGCTGTCGTTCGCAAGCATGTCATGGGCAACACCTTCAACTGTCACGGCCGTCTCAAGCAAGGCCAAAACAGCGTTTCCGGCAAGAAGTCCTCGCTGATTAATGCGAAGGCTCTCTGTTGAAAATTGCCAAACACCTTTTTCAGCGCCATTTGATATAGCGATAAGATCTGTCATATATTTTTTCAGCTTTCTTAAGCTGTCACACTTTGTACTATTTTATAACAATATTTAGCGTATGTAAATAGCTTTTGCTTTTTGCAAGCTACCAACCACCACCACCGCCACCACCGCCGCCGCCACCTGAAAAACCGCCCGACCCAGATCCACTCGGTGGCGCAAAGCTTGCGTTCATGGTCGATGCAGTATGAGAGAGACTATTGGTTAGATAGATAGCATTAAAGCTATTCCAATTTCCGTTGTACCAATTTGGTGGCGTCGTATAGATATCCTTAAATTCTTGCGCCCATTGCTTTTCTAGGCCAAATAACATGGCGTAGGGCAACAAAGATTCAAATAGCTCTACGGAATGCTTTGGCCCGCTATTGGGTTTTGCATATCGAGCATTCGGCGCCTCTAAAAGCTGGATTCTATCTTTTTCGGCTGTCCGTATGTATAATTCTAATCCATCTAAATGCTCTTTAATTGCGACACCTTTGGTGGTTCGTTTAGGCATAAATATTGCAACAATCTCAATTATCACAGCCGCTAGTATAAAACCGACGCTCAACCACGACCGAAAAATAAAGCTAGCAATTAATAAAATAGTCGCAACAATATGCAACGTGTTGCCAGCTGTTCGCGGGTTATAAACAAAATAATCTTGCTGTGTGAGCTCTAACGGCACACTCCGCTGCAGATCTTGGATGTGCATATAAAAGGTGCCTTTAAGACTACTGAGCCGCACCTCGGAACCGGCAAGACATAACCAATCTAACAACTTTCGCTCGGCTGAGGTCAACGAAGCCACATTCTTATTGGTACGCTTCAAAACATATTCTGTTGAATCTGGTGCAAATTTGCGTACCTTTTTTTCTTCAACTATAACCAGATAGCCCCGTACAGCTAGATCAATAATTACTGCAGTAACCTCCTTTGCATCAAGGCGATAATCGCGCACAACTGCCGCTTCCATAACTGACAAGCCCTTTGGTGGTGTATATTCGGGCACAACCACACCCCTACCCTTAATGTCTTTTCCATGCCGCCACCACCGACGAAAAGCCCATACACCTGCTAATAAAGGAGGTACGGCAACCATTGCTACATACTTTCCGTTGTCCATCCACCAATCTTTACGAGTCGGCGCAACAAAGACCCCTTTGGCAACATATAGCTCTGCGGTCAACGTCTGTCCAGCACTCAAAGGCACGCTCGACCGAAATACATACGTTTGCTCAGAGCCTTCAGCTGTGCACTGCTTATCGACACGACCGTATGCACCCGTAAAACAATCTTTTTGGGCGACTCGCACGCCTTCCGGCATATGAAATGTAGCCGTAACCGATGAAAACGTTTGCTGCCATTGATCGCCATTAATATCCCAGATAAGTCTATCGGTATTGTCGCCAAACTTGATAACATTTTCGACGCTATAGTCGATAGTATATCGTTGCTTGCCCGTTATTGTGCGATTTGGGTCACCAATTTTTAATACGGTATTCCCATTGCTACTATAGGTTGTGTATCCTGTGGGCGCATTCGTCGAAGATGTGATCTGATTCACATGTAAGCGCAAAGACTGTCCGGCATAGCTAGTCGGAATTGCACGGAGTATGCCGTGATTATTATCACTAAACTGCACATCAAAGCGCTCAACTATGCGCATTCTTCCTTGGGCGTCGTCTGTAGATATATAGTAGTTCGCCTCGAGCTTGTCGATCACAAAATCATTCACGTCTGCGTGTACTCGCGGTACCACACCAAACACCGCTAGCGCCATGAATACCGACAATGCTGCAACAATACGTTTACTCATGCTAGACTCGCGTAATGTTATGTGTAGCCAATGTTTTGGCAGTAGATTCAAGAATTGTATTGATTTCTTGAAGTGTCAGTGTTCGTTCGTGATGCGTCGATACAACCCGAAACGTTGTGTGGATCACGCCAGGGTCTGGCGCAAATCGACCCGAAGGCTGAATATCAAGCTCTATGGCATGCTGCGCTGCAAGTGGTTTTAGGGTCGAAGCAAAAAGCTTTGCAATGTCTCTATATGACATGGTACTTGGACTACGCAGTGTAACATCGTTAGTTATAGACGGGAATCGTGACAACGGGATGTATGCACGCGATGCACGCACTTTCTGCAATTCTTCAAGACCCAACTCAAAACCAGCTGTTCTGTGAGGCAGCTTAAATGCCGCCTGCACATCGGCCGTAAACTCGCCAACAATACCGAGAGTTGTACCTGTTTTAGTATCTTTTACGAGTGCAGATCGTTTCATGTCGAATGGTCGCGCTACCGGAAATGTCAGTGGTTTATCTATAGCAACATAATCTAGCTGTAGCCCAAACTGCTGGGCCAGGTATTCTACATATGCTCGAGCCTGATAAAATGCAGCTCCTGTGTCGTTCAACGCCTTATTACCAGAAGTGCATAAAAGTGCAAGCGTTTCAAATTCTTTTGGTACATGTTCATCCCCATCCGATGAATACAACTTATTGTGTGACTTATTTATTTCGAAAAGAGCAAACGACTCGTGGCCACTACGTACATTGGCATACACCTTATCGAGAATACTTGGCACAAGACTCAATCGATAGTATTGCAAGTCTGGGCTCAGCGCGTTAGACAACTGGTACGCATCATCGGCGTTTTGTTCAGCCTTTTTTAGAAGATTTGCGTGAACAAAGCTATACGTTAACACTTCGTTTGCACCTGCTCTAGCAAGAATTGTCCGAATATCTGCTTTAAGCGCCCACCTTGGGTTAATTGGTGCTGGTTTGATAGTGCGTAACGGCAACACTATAGGCAAATCAGCGAAGCCATGAAGGCGGCCAATCTCTTCTACGATATCCTCAGCAATAGCAATGTCGGTACGCCAAAATGGCGGCTGTACAACGAGTTTTTCGTCTTTAACCTGAACTTCAAATTCAACATTTGTCAGTAAGACCGCCATATCTTGCACGCTCATGCTGCTGCCAAGTCGTTCGTTTACAAACTCCGCCGATACGGTTACTGGTGAAGGCTTTTGTAAAGTACCATGCACATCGACTACATCGCTCGCCGTCGTGCCACCGGTCAAGTCGGCAAATTGCTGCAAGGCAAATGACAGCACCTTATCATTCTGAAGCGGGCTTTGTCCTTTATTGAACCGGGTAACTGCATCGGTAAAAAGTCCATGGCGCATACTCGTTTTACGAATCGTGAACATATCGAATGTTGCACATTCAAGTACAATACTTTTAGTCGTCTCATCTACTTCAGTATCCGCGCCACCCATTACGCCACCTACACCTATCACTTGCTTATCAGTTGCAATAACAATATCAGAAACATCAAGAGATATGTTTTTACCGCCCAACAGCTCTACTTGTTCACCTTTTTTTGCTGTTCGCGCAATCAATTTAGGAACGCCATCGCTCAGCCGTTTAAGCTTTTCGTAATCATAGGCATGCATAGGTTGGCCCGTAAGATGCATCACAAAATTAGTGATGTCGACAACATTGTTTATCGGTCGAATACCAACACGTTGTAAACCTGCCTGAAGCCATACTGGGCTTGGAGCCACGACCGCATCTTTAATAACTACTGCCATAAATCGTGGCACGAGTTCTTTTGCCTCTATGGCAACTTCTACCGTCATGTCTCGTGCCGCAGCAAAGCTTGGCTCAGTGCGGTACCATTCTGGACTGACGAATTTGAGCCCACTAATACCTGCAAGCTCCCGTGCAACACCAAGGTTACCGAAGCAATCGGGACGATGCGTAAACATTTTATTCTCACAATCAATAACCACATCATCAAGCCCATAGAGCTTTTTGAATGGCGTACCCGGCTTGGTCAGTTCTTCGCCCACGTCTTTTACATCAATTTCAAGAATACCCGCGTGGTCATCACTAATACCAAGCTCGTGCGCACTCGCCAACATACCATTACTCATTTCGCCACGCAATTCACGTGCTTCAAGCACAAACGGATCTTTATCTACTGTACTCGGTACTGTCGAACCAGGCGGCAACCATGCAACCGTCAATCCTTCTCGAACATTCGGAGCACCACATACAACTTGAACATACCCTTCGGTATTTCGGTTAACGTCTTTAACTACCCCGCCATCGTCGATAAGACAAACGTTGAGCTTATCGGCGTTTGGATGTTTCTGGCACGACACAACTCGAACCACAACAACGTCTTCGTAGCGTGGACCCCAGTGCACAACATCTTCAACTGCGCCAAGCTGCGCGCCAACACGTCGTACCATTTCTTCTGCCGGAATAGAAAGCAGATCTACATTACTAAAAAACTGCGCTAAGTTTAATGATACTTTCATGCGAATTGCCTCAAGAAATCTAGTTTTGCTGCTTCAAAATGTCGAATATCTTCTATGCCGTACTTCATCATAACAAGGCGTTCGAGTCCGCATCCCCAGGCAAAACCGGTGTAGGTTTGCGCATCTATGCCTGCGGCTGCCAGTACATTAGGATGGATCATGCCACAACCAAGTAATTCGAGCCACTGTTCGGCTTCACTATCATCTTTACGTAACGACGCAGGGCGCTCAATAGCAAACTCAAAGCTTGGTTCGGTAAACGGAAAGTAAAACGGTTGAATTTTTGCCTTAAGATCTTGGCCAAAATACTCACTTAAGAAAGCACGTAGGGTTGCTATTAAGTTACCGACAGTTACCTGCTTACCAACATACACACCTTCGAACTGATAAAACGTATGTTCGTGGGTGGCGTCGAGATCTTCATTACGAAATACGCGGCCTGGAATAAGCGCAGCGATTGGCTCATCACGCAGTAGATTATCTTTATATTTTTCGAGTATACGGTTTTGCATCGTACTGGTGTGCGCTGGCGCAATCAATCCTTCTGTAGTCATAAAAGTGTCGTAGTCATCGCGTGCTGGGTGACCATCTGGAAAGTTCAATGTTTCGAACATATGATAGTCATCGTCTATTTGGCGACTTTCTTCGACCACAAAACCCATACGCGAAAAAATGTCGGCAATATAGGCCAACTCTTCAGTCAGTGGGTGCTTGCTGCCATGTTTTGCGGGCAATAACCCTGGAAGCGATGCATTAATATCAACGGGCGCCGTTACATCAATTGGTTGGCGCGTGTCTGCCATCTTTATTGCACCGGCAGCCGCTTCTAATTCGCTCTTAAGTAAATTTATCTCTTTACCAAACGCGGCTCGTTGTTCTGCAGGCAATAAAGGCAACTGTGCATACAGACCTTTAAGTTCCGGTGCTTTTAAAACAAGCGACTTGTCTTCATCGGTTTGTTGTTTTTGCTTGAGCAGACGCGCCACCTCGGCAATTTGTTCGTGCTGATAACTCATTGCCACTAGTATAGCAAGTTTTGGAGCATTCCGCTCATCTGTTACAATGAAATTTATGGCAACATTTTCTTTCGATATAGTTAGCGATTATGACTTAGCAGAGGTCATAAATGTATTCGATCAAGCAAATCGAGAAATCGCCAGCCGCTATGATTTTAAAGGTACGAGCGCACAGCTTGAGTGGCTAAACAACGACAAAAGTGGCCTTAAGGTTACCGGAGACAGCCAGTATCAGCTCGATGCAATTATAGAAATTGTACGCAAAAAACTAGCGACACGCGGCTTGAGCCAGAAACTGCTCGACATAAGTCGAACCCCGACCACAAGCAACCTAAAGACTACCTGGGAAATTCCATTCAAAAAAGGGCTCGACCAAGATAAAGCAAAACAAGTTACAAAATTACTTCGCGACGAACTTCCTAAACTTAAAGCACAAATTCAGGGCCAAGAAATTCGCATCACAAGCTCCAGCAAAGACGAGCTACAGGCGGCAATGCAAATTATCCGAGCCAAGGACTTTGACTTTCCTGTTAATTTTACGAACTACCGATAGCTATATGCGAATTACTTTTTTTGCCCACAGCACAACATACGATAACGAAAAACACCACGCCACGGGCTGGCTTCAAGGTGAATTATCGCCAACCGGCATCGAGCAAGCAAAAAAACTGCCTTCGCTTATAGCTGATAGCTCTTTTGGTGTGGTATTTTGTTCAGACTTACACCGCGCTATCCAATCGGCTGAACTTGGGTTTGCTGCAACCCACCCCATACGGCACGATTGGCGGCTTCGAGAAGCCAATTACGGAGAGCTTGATGGCACAAACAAGTCATTTAAAGCCGATATGACACAATTCATTTCAAGCCCTTACCCAGGCGGCGAATCATACAAGGATGCCGAAGCTCGCATGCAATCATTTATCGATGATATGCAGACGTTCTTTCCTAACGGGCATATTGCTATTATTGGACACGAGGCAACCCAGCTTGCGCTCGAGGTAATTAACCAAGGAAAAACGTGGGAACAGGTCATTGCCGAAAACTGGCGACCGAAAGGCAATTGGCAACCGGGCTGGGTATACGATTTTTAAGCGTAAGCAGCGTATACTATACGCATGGGCGACAATACAAACATTGACCGTGCAAAAGAGGTCTTACATAAAAACGATCGAGGAATCTATACCGTTCCTTCCGTAAAGACATATCCCCACCAATGGCTATGGGATAGTTGTTTTATTGCCATAGGACTTCGCCACTACAATATTGACCGTGCACAACAAGAGCTCTTGAGTATTTTGCGGGGACAGTGGGACAACGGTATGCTCCCCCATATGCTACTGATGAACCACCGGCGCCCAACTAAACACGAGCGCATCTGGCAAAGCAGCTTAAACCTCAACGCTCCTCTTGATGTTGCTACCAGTGGCATGACACAACCCCCTTTGCTTGCAGAAGCTGTCTGGCAGGTTGGTGCAATGCTTTCAAAAACCGAACGGAAGAGTTTATTCGCCCGAATCTTACCCGAAATTATAAAGCATCATGAGTGGATATATCGTGAACGTGACCGTCGAAACGAAGGCATTGCAAGCATTGTTCATCCATGGGAGTCGGGCATGGATAACTCACCGGCATTGCTTGAAACCCTACGACTCACACACGACCCACTATGGATTAAAACTATTCGAACCCTCCGTCTTGATGCACCACTACACATCCTTTCGCGAGATATAAAGCGAGATATCAATCTCGAACAGCGAACCTATACGACCGACAACCTGCTTCTATACAGCCTCCATAGATATGTGCGCCGGCTACGCTATGATACCCATAAAATATTTCGTCGACCAAAATTTGCCGTTCAGGATATTGGCTATAATAGCATTCTCATTAAGGCTAACGAACGAATTCTGGCTATAGCAAAGGACCTACACTACACGCTGCCTAAAGAGCTCGTCAGCAATATGCACAAAACCGCTCGCGGAATACAGACTCTGTACGATCCATCAACCAGCATGTTTTATTCAAGAGACCTATCTACAAAACGTTTAATTCGGACTAAAACTGTCGCCTGTTTACTCCCGCTGTACAGCGGAGCAATTACGCAAGACCAGGCGAATGCACTCGTACAATCACTGGCTTCATCTGCTTTCAACACCCCTTTCCCTGTTCCGAGCGTAGCCTCAACCGAAAATTGCTTCGAACCACAACGCTATTGGCAAGGAGCTACGTGGATAAATACCAACTGGCTCATCATTCAAGGCCTCCTGCAGTATGGGTTTACTGCCGAAGCAAAAAAACTCCGAGAAAGCACAATAGCAATGATTGAATCGGCGGGCTTTTTTGAATACTTTCACGCAGAGAACGGTACAGGGCTCGGCGCAAAAAACTTTAGTTGGACTGCTGCCCTGTATGTCGATTTATATCACTCTGACCTGTCTGGTTAACAAATTCTACGAGTTGCTTCCACCAACGAGAACAATCGACCAGCACCGACTGGGGCTGCTCTACAATTGCCTTGTCCCACATATTTTTTGCATTATCTTGACCCTGAATGACACCAACCGTGGCATGCCAATCTTTGCGGAAGTAATACAACATCAGCGCCTCGGCTCTAAAGCGTTCGGCATTGTTCTCTTCAAGGTACGCAATACGTAAGCACGCTTCTCTATATGATAGATCGTGGTCTTGGACTTGTATTATTATGCGCATGCCACGCAACATCGACAGCACCCCGTGCGCCTCAAACACCATCTCGGAAGATGGCAGCAGTACAGGCTCGCATCGCTCCATGCTAATCTTCTAACTGCGGCTTATCGATAACCAGGGGGTCAATGACAGGACTACTCTCTGCGATCTTTACAACATCTTTATCGATTTTTCCGAGCTCTTTATGCGCAGCATTGTAGTGATTAACGGTGGTTCCAAGACTATTTCCAAGCTTCTGCATAAATGTTTCATACCCAGCAAGGTGTCGTCCTAACATACCCACACGCTTTTGTATTTCTTTTGCCTGTTCTTCAATCTGCAAACCCCTCAGACCCTGTAAAACAGTCTGAAGATACGCCATAAATGTCGTCGGACTTACGATAATTACATTCTTCTCACGAAATGCATATTCTATCAAGTCGCGGGCAGTAGTGTTCGTGATACCTACTTTGTTAATGAGCAAGTCGTAGTAAATTGCCTCGGATGGTATGAACATAAATGCATAGTCCATCGTTCCCTGGTTTGGTCGAATATACTTTGCAGTTTCGTCGATACGGTTCTTTAAATCTGCCTTAAACGCGCGCGCGTGAACCTCGCGTGCTGTTTTATCTTTTTCTTCCAGAATACGATTATAATTCTCAAGACTAAACTTACTATCTATTGGCAGCATCTTTCCTTTATCGAGCAGAATCACCGCATCGCAGATTAGGTCTTTGCCATCATCACCTTTACCGATCTTGTGCTGTAGCTTAAACCGTTCTGGGGGCAGCACATTTTCCAACACTTGGCTCAGATAATATTCGCCCAAAACCCCGCGTTGTTTAGGGTTTTGGAGTACATTCTGCAGCACCTTGAGTTCATCAGCTACATTTACAACTTGTCGATTGGTTTCGTCAAGCTTGGTGAGCCGCTCAGTGACCGAGCTGATTAACTTGCTGCTTTCTTTGAACTGCTGCATGATGCTACTACGCATCATCTCTTGATTCTTATCGAGCCGCTCACCCACCGTAGTATGCAAGCTGTCCTTCAGCGCTTCGACAGACTGGCTGAGCTGACTAATATCACTTTTCAGCATTTGTGCAGCTACATCATTTTGTACTGGTTTATTGCGAACAATGAAATACGCAACAAGACCAATATTTATGAGCGCAAGAAGAATAACTACCACCAACATACCACTATTGTAGCAGCTTAATGATGATGGCCCGTCATGTTCTCGGCCGGAGCCACAATTTGTGTTTCAGCCTGATGTTCTTCTACATCGATATACCTATGCGAAAGCTGAATAGATAATGCAACGACTACCACACCGAGCAATAGTAAAACTGGCTGTAATTCTATAGCTTTCTTGTTTGACGCTTGTTCGTGAATTGTTGGAATAATATCACTCATAGCAATGTACAGAAGAAAGCCTGCGCTCAAACCAAGCAGCACACCAAGTGGCAACGACTCTGCATCACCCAAAAGGAATATAATTACCGCCATAGCAGTTGTTGCTAATGCGCTTAGCGCGTTAACGAGTAGAACCTTCTTTTTACTCATACCTTTATGTAATAGCAGTCCAAAGTCACCTATTTCTTGCGGTATTTCGTGCGCTGCGACCGCTATAGTCGTAACGATGCCCGTCGGTACGCTAATCAAGAATGAAGCAGCTATTGCCACACCGTCCATGGCGTTATGTATGGTGTCGCCAGCAATAATGAGTGGGATCGACGGGTCCTCGCTACCGTGCTGGTGGTGGTGATGGAACCAACGCAAGAAACGTTCGGCAAAAAAGAATACCAATATACCTACCAGGGCGGCGATAATCATACCATCGTGTTGGTCTGTTTCGTGCATGCCCTCTTTAAACAAATCCAAGAATACAGCCGCCAGCAATGCACCAGCTGCAAAGGGCGTTGCATACTCTGCCAGCAGTTTTGTAGTCCTCTTCTTTCTAAGCAGCAATACACCCCCGATGAGCGATAACAGCCCCCCGATGAGCGAGAAAATAATTACATGTCCAAGTGTTGCCATAATGTATCCTTTTTAGTTAACTTAATTGTAAATTAGTACAAATTTTTTGCAAATTTGTCGCATTCTGTATATTATTTTGCAACTGTCTCTTCTTAAAAACAAGGAACCCCGATTTCTCGGGGTTCGATGGAAGCCTCACACTTCCTATGTACTAGCTTATGCTTTTGTGCGGCTTATTTCAAGCAATTTATAACGGCTTTTTGCCATATTTGTAGCCAATACAACCGCCACACCTATACACGCCCCACCGACCAAGTCGAGTGGCAAGTGTACCCCTAAATACAGCCGTGATAGTGCCACCAACAAAGCAAGGACGCTCGCGATCACTTTGCCTTTTGTGTCTACATGTGGCCATACCAAGGCTAACACCATAAACGCGAGCGCTGTATGCCCGCTCGGAAACCCAAAGCCACCCGCGTACATATCGCGTTTATCGTTCCCAAAGAAGACATACGGTCGCGGACGAGCAATCAACTGTTTGACTAACTCAGTAATCAACAGTGCAACCAGCCCGCTTGCAAGTACTCGAAACGAGCGCAGAGGCTGTACGCGCCAAAAGTAGTACGAAGAAAGTATAATCAGCGCCCAGAACGTACCAAGGTAGGTTATACCCAAAAACCATGGCTTCATCCATGCTGGCCAACTGTAAACTATACGAAATACCGACCACTCGAACGACAAGACTCCATTACACGCTATATACGAGCATACAGCGAGAACAACGAGCAAAAATACCAACAGCAAAGCCGTTCGGCTTTGCTGTGAGAGTATACCCTGCAAACCACGCATCTACTATTGCAAGTCTGCCAAATCTTTATCGAGTTGCGCCGGGTCAAGATCGGAATCTACCGACAATCCGTCGACTTCCTTTTTGGCGTTAGCAATATCGGATTTTGATTGTAGCTTTGTCTGGGTTGCTGTAGTACTTTCTTTTGGCTTTGTGTTGCTTGCTACGCGCCACGCGACAACACCCACTACAGCGACAACTACCACAACTGCAATCACTGCAACATGCGCAATTCCTCGTTGGTTGATTGATCGCATTATTGTGCCTCCGTTGATTTATCTGCTTCTTTTAGTTCTTCTAGTCGTGCATACACAGCTTTAACCTTTGACTTATATTCTTTAAGGTCATTTCGTGCCTGTTCTGCTGCAGCCTTGAACTTAGCTACGTCGCCCGCAACCGCTCCAGATGTACAGTCAATGGTTGGAGTCAAAGCTTTAAGCGCGTCAACCGATGCTACCGCTTTAGCCTTTGCGTCAAGCGCGGCCACAACGTTATCGTTTGCTGTTTGGTCGGTAACAGCGTTGTCGGCTATATAGGTAATTGCCCTATCCAGGTACGAAGAAATCTTAACTTCATGCTTTTGTGCGTTCTTACTCAGATTGGCCAGCTTCTTTTCCAGGCCAGTCTTACGTTCTTCGCATGTCTTTTTTACTTCGTCTTTGCTTTTGTGCTCTGACTCGTCTTTTTCGTCTTCTATCTCTTTGGCACGCTCTTCAACCTTTTTACGTGCCTCTTTTTCGCGTTCGCTCTTTTTTTTGCTGATTTCTCTTTCTTTTTCTGCAATTTGCTTCTGTGCTTCTGTAGCCTTCTTTTCTGCTTCAGTCATACCATCATCGCTACCGCTATGCGATTCTGTCTCGTTTTCTTCTTCACTATGGGTAGAGTCGCTTCCTGAGCTACCGCTCGTTGCATACACCGTGCTCAACGGAGCAACAACAAATGCACCGACAAACAACCCGGTCATAATGAGTATTTTTGCTTTCAATTTCATGCTTGTTCCTTTTTAACATAACCATCATACCATGTAACCACTAGCAAAAGACACCAATATACCGTATAATCTTTCGGTGTTAATGGGGATTGGCCAAGTGGTAAGGCAGTGGGTTCTGGTCCCATGATCGGGGGTTCGAATCCCTCATCCCCAGCCAAATAGAACGCAATAACATTTCTAGCTCCTTTTCTTCATTATTTCCC
>CAZVTA010000002.1:0-303545 GCA_964629815.1 uncultured Candidatus Saccharibacteria bacterium
TACCGTCAATGCACTTTCACCGAGCTCTTCGTTGAGACAGTACCCATATCATTACTCCATTCGTGCGGGTCAGAACTTACCTGACAAGGAATTTCGCTACCTTAGGACGGTTATAGTTACCGCCGCCGTTCACCGGGGCTTCAGTTCACACCGTAAAGCGCTCCCCTTAACCTTCCGGCACTGGGCAGGAGTCAGCCCCTATACATCCACTTTCGTGTTAGCAGAGACCTGTGTTTTTGGTAAACAGTTGCATGGGTTCCTTAGCTGCGGCCTCGCCACAATATTTACAAAAATACTGTAGTTTAGCTTACAACTTTCTTGTTCAAATTACTTCTCTCAATTGCTCGTTTTGTGTATTAAATAAGAAGTTTAACTTACTTAGTACACACGTTCTTCAAGAAAACTGTGTGGCCACCACTATTGTAAACATAGTGGCGAGGCAGACCTTATCCCGAAGTTACGGTCGCTTGTTTGCCGAGTTCCTTAACGAAGAATCACTCGTACGCCTTGGTCTTCTCGACCTGAGCACCTGTGTCGGTTTGCGGTACGGATAGCTATGCACACGCGTTTGAAAGCTTTTCTGGTCACCACTCTCACAAGAATTAGTCATTACTGACCTTTCATTCACAGTTGTTACACTGCTTAGACGGATATAACCATGAATCCGCTCCTGCTAACATGATGCGCACTTCAAACAATACATAACTAGTACGGGAATATTAACCCGTTGTCCATCGCCTACGCTACGCGCCTCGGCTTAGGACCGACTAACCCTGGGACGATTACCGTGGCCCAGGAAACCTTGCTCTTTCGGCGGGCAGGATTCTCACCTGCCTTGTGGTTACTCATTCCAGCATTCTCACTTGATACCGCTCCACCGAACCTCGCAGTTCGACTTCAGTGCAATATCAACGCTCCTCTACCGCTACAATAAATTGCAGCTCGCAGCTTCGGTAATACGCTTAGCCCCGTTACATTTTCCGCGCAAGATCTCTTGACTAGTGAGCTGTTACGCACTCTTTAAATGAATGGCTGCTTCTAAGCCAACATCCTAGTTGTTCGAGAAATCTCACCTCGTTTCCCACTTAGCGTATATTTAGGGACCTTAGCTGGCGATCTGGGCTGTTTCCCTTTTGAGCGTGGAGCTTAGCCCCCACGTTCTAACTGCCGTAGTTCCACTATCGGTATTCGTAGTTTGTCAAGGGTGGGTAACCTTGCGGCCCCCAGTCCGAAACAGAGCTCTACCCCCGATAGCTACCGTACGACGCTAGCCCTAAAGCTATTTCGAGGAGAACCAGCTATCTCCAGGTTCGATTGGCATTTCACCGCTAACCACAGGTCATCCGGGCATGTTGCAATATGCTACGGTTCGGTCCTCCACGCAGTTTTACCTGCGCTTCAACCTGCCCATGGTTAGGTCACCTGGTTTCGGGTCTATTCACATACACTCGGTCGGCCTATTCAGCCTCGCTTTCACTGTGCCTCCGTCAAATGACTTAAGCTTGCGCATGCAAATAACTCGCTGGATCGTTCTACAAAAAGCACGCCGTCACCGGACAAGCCGGCTCCGACTCCTTGTACGCACACAATTTCAGGCTCTATTTCACTCCCCTTCCGGGGTTCTTTTAACCTTTCCCTCACGGTACTTGTTCACTATCGATCGTAAGATATATTTAGCCTTGGAGGGTGGTCCCCCCAGATTCAGTCAGGGTTTCACGTGTCCCGACCTACTCGACAATAATGAGACAAAACCTACGGTTTTTTCTCATCGCGCGGGGCCCGAAATAAATTCGATGCTCCGGCTGCTCTTTTTCCCTACAAGGGATAAGTAGCAAAATAAGAATCAACTCGTAAGTTTTCGTCTCATTCTACAAATCTAAGGTTTGCTTCACTTGGCGTACCGGGCTATCACCGTCTTTGGCGCAGCTTTCCAACTGCTTCTGCTCGCTCAGCAAATTTTTTACCTTAGGCAAGTAAGTGGTAGTACTTGCTAGCCATACAGAGCATTCGTTAAACACGAACAGTCTGCATGGTATGTTTGTAGTGTCACAACCCCTTATTCATATTCGTCTACCAACTTATCCACTCGGTAATAAATTACCAGATGGAAATGAAAAAGGTTTGGGCTATTCCAATTTCGCTCGCCACTACTTTCGGAATCGTTGTTTACTTTCTCTTCCTCGAGGTACTAAGATGTTTCAGTTCCCCCGGTTACCGCTATCTCAACCTATATATTCAGTTAAGTGCCACAAGACATGACTCTTGTGAGGTTTCCCCATTCGGAAATCTTCGGTTCAAAGCTTAGTTAGCAGCTCCCCGAAGCTTATCGCAGCTTCTTACGTCCTTCATCGGTATCTTACGTCTAGGCATCCTTTATGTGCGCTTGAGTAACTTTTTACGTTTGTACATCGTTAAACGATGTACGTGCATTGACAATTAGCCAGTTATTGGTGAATACCATTAACTGTGTAGCTGTAATAGCTACTGCCGTTTGTCATATTTACTTATATTTCCAAATTGTTAAGTTACAAACTTTAGGAGCATCAAAACACATGGTTTTTATGCATATCCTTCAGTTTATGCTGATGGCTGAATTGCCTTTCGACATACAGACACGTGCCTAAACTCAAGGTACCGTCAAAGTTTATCACTAATAACAGAGGCGGTCAAGCATATTTAGTTGTCAAACTTGCTACACTTTTGCCCCTTAGGCGACTGCTCTTTTGCTGGTTTCTGGGCTTCATAGCGACAGATTATTGCCTTTTTAGTACCTACTGTTGAAAAAATGCGCAATGTTTAGTACAATACATCGGTAATTTCTGGGGCGATAGCTCAGTTGGCTAGAGCACCTGCTTTGCAAGCAGGGGGTCCGGGGTTCGAGTCCCCGTCGCTCCACCACAAATTACGAAACTCATCCGTAGGGAAAAGAGAAGCCCGACAAATTTTCACACAAATTTGCCGGCGCGATGAGAAAAACCGTAGGTTTGTCTCATTTTGGGCGATTAGCTCAGCTGGTTAGAGCGCGTCACTGATAATGACGAGGTCGGAGGTTCGAGTCCCTCATCGCCCACCACAAACACCTTTCAAAGGTGTTTTTTATTTTTCCAACACTATATCAGCGATAGATGCAACGGCTACTGCACGAATAGTATCCCATCCCTCTAGATTCTCGAAATCTTCGGGCGAAAGTAGGCCAGTCCCCACACCAATAAAGTCAAACCCGGCATCACGGGCCGCATAAAAATCTGTGGGTGCATCACCGATATATATAACCTCTTTTGGATCGTATCCATGGCCGAGCAAAGGGTCAAACACTCGTTTATCCGGCTTGTGATGCTGGCAATCATCTATAGTAAACACATGATCAAACGTACCCTGTTCTATTGCATTGTGGACAAAATCTCCCGCCAGACTGCGTGTATTAGTAGACGTAACAAGCGCAATTATCTTTCCTGCAGCTCGTAAATTCTTTAGTAATCGTTTTGATTCAGGAAAAATCTCTTTAGGAAAATTGGGTTTTTCTCGCAGTAAATGTGGCTCTACCCTCTCAAATGGATGGCCATATAATTCTTCAACCATACTATGAAAAGGTTTGCCCCAAACACGCCGCATGTCATCATCGGTGATTGTTACTCCAAACTCAGTCAGGGCGACATGTTTGTGCTGCTTCCAGACATTCTTAATCGTAGCCACCAACGTATCATCAAAATCAAATGCTACTACTTTATAATTCTTGTTTATCATATTCTAGTCGTGAAACTAATCGCTAGTTCCCTTGGTTTGATCCACTAACTGCTTTGCCAGTTCCAGTCGTTCACGTGCGTCATCCCCGACCGGTTCACTCCCCGAATAAGCATTACCTTCAAGAAATACCGCATATTGCCGCAAAGCACTCAAGGCAATATGCGACATTTTAGAAGACCACGTAAGATCGAGATAGGCCTCCCTATCCTGACCTACCAACTTAGAGTTTAGTATCGCCTGCTGGCCTAATACCTCCAGATTATGAAAGCCCTTTGCTTTAGGCGTCTTCTCTGCGAGCCATTCAAGAAGACCCCCCAGCCTTCCGAATCCATGCCCTTCAAAGACACCGTCAATAAATGGCTTCCTCCGAGAATAAACAGCAGCGTCAGTAACTAAATACACTTCTTCGGTTGAAGTAAATCCAAGACCCTCTAATCCACCCGATCCGCCTATAATTTTCATATACTAGCTCCTGCTTATGCAAAAAGTATAACATCAAACAAAAAAGAGCCCTCTCGCAAATGGGCTCTTTTTTTTGGCTTCTCGGCTCAATACAGGCTTGAGCAAACCTTGGTTAAAAACTGAAGTAGTGCAAATCAAACGTCGTTCGGGTACAGAACTGATATCTTGTCCTGCAAGGCAGGATATACCGAAGGTATAGCTGTGCCGAAGCAGGAGATGTACGTTGTCAGTACTGATGTTACAACGTACCAAGACCGACCTAGCTCTAAGAGTGATTGCTCGACTCTTATGCTAGTAATCTCCCTAGAAAGGAGGTAATCCATCCGCACCTTCCGGTACGGATACCTTGTTACGACTTAACCCCAATCATCCCCCCTACCTTAGGCCTAATCTAGTTAGGACGTCAGGTATTGGTGACTTTCATGGCTTGACGGGCGGTGTGTACAAGACCCGGGAACGTATTCACGGTAGTGTGCTGACCTACCGTTACTAGCGATTCCAGCTTCATGCAGGCGAGTTTCAGCCTGCAATCCGAACTGAGACCGGCTTTGATGGGATTTGCTCCCCCTCGCGGGTTGGCTGCCCTTTGTACCGGCCATTGTAGCGTGTTTGTAGCCCCAGACGTAAGGGTAATACTGACCTGACATCATCCCCTCCTTCCTCCCTGTTGCCAGGGCAGTCTAGCTAGAAAAATCCAACTAACTATAAGGGTTGCGCTCGTTGAAGGACTTAACCTAACATCTCACGACACGAGCTGACGACGGCCATGCAACACCTGTCACTTGGTTCCCGAAGGCACACTCTGCTTTCGCAGAACTTCCAAGGATGTCAAGTCTGGGTAAGGTTCTTCGCTTATCATCGAATTAAACAACACGCTCCACCGCTTGTGCGGGTCCCCGTCAATTCCTTTATGTTTTAAGCTTGCGCTCGTACTCCACAGGCGGGATGCTTAACGCGTTAGCTTCGCTACTACCAGGGTCGATACTGGTAACAGCTAGCATCCATCGTTTACGGCGTGGACTACCGGGGTATCTAATCCCGTTTGCTCCCCACGCTTTCGTGCCTTAGTGTCAGGAATGAGCCAGTCACCTGCCTACGCCATCGGTGTTCCTCCAAATATCTACGGATTTCACTCCTACACTTGGAATTCCAGTGACCTCTCTCATCCTCTAGCTGAACAGTTTAAGATATGTCTGTATGGTTGAGCCACACGCTTTCACATCTTACTTACTCTGCCACCTACGCAACTCTTTACGCCCAGTAATTCCGGATAACGCTTGGATCCTACGTATGACCGCGGCTGCTGGCACGTAGTTAGCCGATCCTTATTCATATGCTACCGTCATAATCTTCACATATAAAAGCAGTTTACAACCCGAAGGCCTTCATCCTGCACGCGGCGTTGCTCCATCAGGCTTTCGCCCATTGTGGAAAATTCCCTACTGCTGCCTCCCGTAGGAGTCTGGGCCGTGTCTCAGTCCCAGTCTGGCTGATCATCCTCTCAGACCAGCTACCGATCGAAGCCTTGGTGAGCCATTACCTCACCAACAAGCTAATCAGACGCAGGCCATTCCCAAAGCGCATAAAGCTTTAATCCGAAGACCACATGCGGTATTAGACACCATTTCTGGTGCTTATCCCTCACTTTGGGGTATGTTCCTACGCGTTACTCAGCCGTCCGCCGCTCGTGTACTTCCACACTATGTTCAATACTTTAAACACAGAGTGGAAGCCTTACCGCTCGACTTGCATGTATTAGGCACGCCGCCAGCGTTCATCCTGAGCCAGGATCAAACTCTCCAAAAAGAACTGATACTGTTTTACTTATAAAACTCAGTTTATGAACTGACGTTGATTTGCACTATTCAATTTTTAACGTTCATTTCCTTTAGAGACACTCTAAAACAGGCAATCCCAAAAGGTCTCCAGCCATATTACATGGCATTTTCGTTATCGTCAAGGGTAAAATATCCAAAGTTGTTGTGGTTAGTACACTACCCTTACCTCAGTTATTGCTCTTCAGACTCCGCATCGTCTTCGACTTTGTCGACAAGTGCAAGCGATACTACCGAATCATCGTCATTGAGGCGCATAATTCGAACACCCTGCGTGGCTCTACCGAGCTCTGGAATATCCTTAAGACCCAGACGAATCGTTTGACCTTGCTTAGAGATAATAATCACTTCCTGCCCATCGTTTTCGAGGGTCTTTACCCCTATCAAATTACCGGTCTTGGTGTTCACGACTGCCGAACGAATACCTACGCCACCACGAGCATGCGCCGTAAATTGAGCCACCTTGGTGCGTTTACCATAGCCGTGGGCACTAATAACAAAGATACTTGCACCCTCTTGGACAGTATCCATGCCTATTACCTGGTCGCCCGTACGTAGTCGAATGCCACGAACACCCCGAGACGCACGACCCATTGGACGAACATCCTTCTCATGGAAGCGAATTGCCTGCCCCATAGCTGTCGAGATAACAATTTCGTTATCACTGTTGGTCATACGAATCCACTTGAGCTCATCACCCTCATCGAGATTGATCGCGATAAGGCCTGTTTGGCGTACATTTTGATACTGTTCGAATGGCGTCTTCTTAACGACACCGCGAATAGTACACATAAACAGGTTGCCCGTCTTTTCGGTCTTACTAATGTTAATAACAGAGCTAACCTTCTCTTCTGGCTGTAGCTGCAACAGATTAACAATAGCAACACCCTTAGCACTAAGATTGGTCGCTGGCACCTCGTACGTCTTGAGCCTAAAGACGCGACCCTTGTTGGTAAAGAACAAGAGGTAGTCGTGCGTACTTGCATTTACAACATGTTCTATAACGTCTTCTTCGCGTGTTACCATGCCACGCTTGCCCTTGCCGCCCCGGTTTTGTCTTCGGTAATCGGCAATTGGTGAGCGTTTAATGTAGTTTGCAGATGTAAGTGTTACTACAACTTGCTCGTCCGGAATGAGATCTTCGTCGCTCATTCTGCCGAGTTCTTGCGGAATGATCTTGGTGCGTCGTTCATCACCGAATTGCTTCTTCAGTTCAATCAGCTCGTCCTTAATGATGGCAAGAATCTTTTGCTCGTCTGCAAGAATAGCTTCCAGCTCTGCAATAATCTTCAATAGCTCTGCAAGCTCGTCTTCGATCTTCTGGCGCTCGAGACCGGCAAGCGTACGAAGCTGCATGGCTAGAATAGCCTTGGCCTGTATCTCGCTGAGCTTGAACTTCTTAATAAGGTTTGCCTGCGCCTCTTCGGTGGTTTGGCTAGCGCGTATAGTCGCAATAACTTCGTCAATGTGATCGAGTGCAATCTTGAGACCCTCTAAGATATGTGCACGGTCTTTTGCCTTGCGTAGCTCATATTCGGTCCTTCGACGCACCACAACCTGACGGTGCTTAATGTATTCACCAAGAATATCAACGAGACCCAAAATACGTGGCTGTATGCCGTCGATGAGCGCCAGCATGTTGTAGTGGAAGGTAGTCTGAAGCGGTGTTAGCTTGTATAGCTGGTTTAATATCTTCTTTGGATATGCGTCTTTCTTGAGGTCGATTACAATACGAACCGTACCACGAGAACTCTCGTCGCGGATATCACTAATACCGGTTATCTTCTTTTCTTTTACGAGGTCAGCAATCTTTTCGATAAGCGACGCTTTGTTGAGCGCGTACGGTATTTCGGTAATAACAATCTGGCTTTTACCTTTCTTCGTCTCTTCGAAGTTGGCGACACCGCGGATAATGACACCACCTCTACCCGTCGCAAAGGCACCCTTAATTGATTCACGACCATAGACAATGCCGCCTGTTGGAAAGTCTGGGCCTTTAACGTGCTCGAGTACATCATCGAGAGTAGAGTCGGGCTTGTCTATCAGGCATATTGTGGCGTCGACAATCTCATTAAGGTTATGCGGCGGTATATTAGTGGCCATACCAACTGCAATACCCATCTGTCCGTTAAGCAATAAGTTTGGTAACTTAGCCGGCAGCACCTCTGGCTCTTGCTCACTACCATCGTAGTTATCTCTGAAAGGCACCGTATCTTTATCGATATCTTCTAGCAAAGCTTGGCCGGCTTTGGCCATACGAGCCTCGGTATATCGTTGCGCAGCTGGCGGATCGCCGTCCATAGAACCAAAGTTACCCTGCCCATCAACCAACAAATACCTCGTCGACCAGTTTTGCGCCAAACGAACCATAGCATCATAGATAGCAACATCTCCGTGCGGGTGATACTTACCCATCACATCACCGGTAATACGAGCACTTTTTACAAACTTACTTCCTGGCTTCCAGCCGTTCTTGTCCATCGAATACAGAATGCGACGGTGCACTGGCTTCATGCCATCTCGAACGTCCGGCAACGCGCGAGCGACAATGACACTCATAGAGTAACGAAGATAGCTATCTTCCATAACATCTTCGACGGTGCGCAGCTCAACCATGTGTGAATGGCCGCTGTCCATGATCTCTACATGATTTGCAGCATTGTCTGTGCTCGTTACACTGGTGTCTGTGCTGTTTGTTGTATCTTCGGTTTTGTTGTCGTCCATTATTGTGCTCCCATCGTTCTTGAAAGTTCAAGCATCGCTATCGCGTCATCTTCTGTCATGGCAAATTGCCCATAACCTGCCTCGTGTTCTGGGCGAGTAATCGCCCGCATAGCCCTATCGTGCATCAGTTCGGCTGTTGTTCCAGGAAAAGTTCTTGCGATATTATGCGCCTTTGCAATATTCTCCCACATATCTGAACGTATCTTGTCGATAGTAGCAGAACGCAATGCAACATCAACGGCCAATGTATGTAAACGAGCATCCTCTACATCTTTCGGGTTTTTGTCTGCATGTAGGCGGCTAGCTGTTTGTAACTTTTTTTGTTGGGATTCAAGCCAATACGATTCATAACACGCACGTATCCCTAAACTAAGCGCCCGCACGCTAAACTCCGAAACATCTTCTTGCCCGAGGCTCTGACAAAGCTCCTCGACAAATGTTTCTATAGGCATAACGCGGCGCGAATCATCACCGGCAACTCGCACAACCGTTGGCAAAGAAAAATCCAGGTTCCAGTCGCTCACCACAGATGAACATGGCCTAAACGATTCGTCATCTAAGTCTCGTTCGTGTTCAAGCCAGTAGCGCAACCCATTATCTCTATCAAAACCCGACCTAAGGGGGCCAAGAACCCTTAATAATGAACCGTAGCCACCGGAAGTTCCATAACAAAGATCGTCTGCAGCCTTAGCATAACTATCGATATACGGCTGCCTCTTAAGATATGATACTTCCGCCATTATACGTCCAGATCCTTTACGAATTTAGCATGTGTTTGGATAAAGTTCTTACGCAGCTCCACCTCGGTACCCATAAGCTTATTGAAAATGGCGTCTGCTTTTTCGGCATCTTGTAATTTTACCTGTATAAGTACACGGTTCTCTGGATTCATGGTTGTTTCCCAGAGCTGCTCGGCATCCATTTCTCCAAGACCCTTATATCGCTGAATATCGGTAAGGCCGGCCTGTTTTTTACGGTCGTCTTGAGCATTTACTGCTGTTCCACGCTGCTTTCGGTCCTCGATAAGTTTATCGATAAGCGCATCTCGTTCTGCGTCGGAATACGCATATTGTCGCTTATTGCTTGCACCCTTTAGGAGATACAGTGGTGGCTTTGCGATATATAAGTGTCCGCCATCGATAATAGGCCGCATATGTCTAAAGAAGAATGTCAGCAACAGCGTACTAATATGAGAACCGTCAACGTCGGCATCGGTCATGATAATAATGCGGTGATAACGTAGTCCATCCATATTGAACTGCTCTTCGATACCAACACCCAGCGCTTTGATCATGGTAACAATTTCGTTATTTGCGAGCATCTTGTCGAGTCGAGCTCTCTCTACATTGAGCACCTTACCCTTGAGCGGCAAAATTGCTTGCGTCTTACTGTCGCGCCCCACCTTTGCCGAACCGCCAGCCGAGTCACCCTCTACAATGTATAGTTCAGAGTTTTCTGGTGTTCGACTCGAACAATCAGCCAACTTACCGGGCAGACCAGAACCTTCGAGCACACCCTTTCTGATGATGTTTTCACGGGCAGCACGGGCTGCTTTACGTGCACGAGCCGATAAAAGCGCCTTGCCAACAACCTTTTTAGCAATTGCTGGATTTTCTTCAAGATAATATGCAAAGTGCTCGGCTAGAACTTGCTCTACATAACCACGAATCTCTGGATTACCCAGCTTGTTCTTGGTCTGACCTTCAAACTGGGGGTCTGGTAATTTTACAAGAATGACGGCGGTAATACCTTCGCGCGTATCTTCACCAGACAAGTTTTCTTCTTTTTCCTTAATAAGACCGCTCTTTCGTGCGTAATCGTTGATCACACGTGTTAGGGCTGTCTTGAAGCCAGTTAAATGCGTTCCTCCGTCTGGGTTAAAGACATTGTTTGCAAACGACTTGATTGTTTCGCTAAACGCATCGGTATACTGTAATGCGATTTCAACCTGCACATCCTTAACCATCTTGTCGACATAAAAGACATCTTCGTCAACAACATCTTTACCGTGGTTTAGATGTTTAACGTACGACTGAATACCGCCCTCAAAATAAAAACCATACCGTTTACCCGTTTGCTCGTCTGCGAGTGACGTGCGAATGCCTTTTGTTAAATATGCAGCATGTCGTAGCCTATCAAGAACCGTATCGTAGTTAATTTTAACTGTTTCAAATATGGTATCGTCTGGATAAAAAGTTATCTCTGTACCCTGTTCCGTTGTTTTGCCTACAACTTTTAGATCTGCTTTTGGCACACCTCGTTCATATTCTTGTTCGTGAATCTTGCCGTCTTTATAGACCCGCACAATCAGTTTGTTCGATAATGCGTTTACAACACTAGAACCAACACCGTGCAGACCACCAGAAACTTTGTAGCCACCGTCACCAAACTTACCACCAGCGTGCAAAACCGTAAGAACCGTTTCTACAGTACTCTTTCCGGTTTTAGGATGAATGTCTGTCGGAATACCGCGTCCATTATCACGAACGGTGACTGCGCCATCGGCTCGCAGGACGACTGAAACTTCCGTCGCAAAACCAGCCAGCGCTTCATCTATGCCGTTATCAACAATCTCCCAAACGAGGTGATGGAGGCCCTCGACACCGGTACCACCAATATACATACCCGGTCGTTTTCTAACCGGCTCCAACCCCTCAAGAACTTGAATTTGCCCAGAATCGTATTTTTTTTGATCACTCACAAGTAATAAACCCTCACAAATCTCTCTTGTTTTCCACTCTTACTAACTATTATACGGTAGAAGTTAATCGAAGACAACCATTCACTCTTGTTTACAACAGCCCGATTGTGGTTCAATAAACATAAGTAATATAGGCAAAAAATCAATGTTTAACAAACTCGTTAGCAACCTCCCCTTTAACCCGAGCCTTATCCATCAGGTCGTGTTTTACGGTAAACGACTTAAGCAAGAATCCGCAATACGGCGCTTGGGCTTTATTTTCATCGTACTTACGATGTTGCTGCAAGTTTTTGCAGTCATCTCTCCTGCAGGAGCTTCTAATCAGTGTAGCAACAATGATGTCGTTCGTTGCGGTTTTCGAAGCCGAGACGAGGCAGTAAAACTCTGTAAGAGTAACACGTATGCCTTTGGTACGATCATTAACTACTACGGCGTATCTTGTGACACAGTAGCATCGAGCGAAACAAAGACCATTAGCGCCACCGCTGACGGCAATCAGCTGTTTTCTATGGGGCGCAACCCTTATAGTAAGCCGGGAGAATACCCCGTATCAATTAACAACGCAGGCAAGTTTTACTTACGCCCATTATCAAGCTGGGGCTCGAGCCTTTCACATAAAGTTCTAAGCATGAAAACCCCTGACGGTGCACCGTTTATGCTCATGTACGATTGCGGAAATATTATTATTCGCAAAGGATACACTCCGCCCGCAAAACCAGAGCCAAGTTCTGATTTAAAACTTGCCAAAGTTAACAAACCTACTGGTGAGGTAAAACCTGGTGATCAAATAGAATACACCCTAGCATTCACTAACAAGGGCGGTACTGCTGCGTTCTTTTCTGTTAACGACGTACTTCCAAACGAGCTCGAATACGTGAGCTCTGCTTCTGGTAGCTGGTTCTTTGAAAACAAGACACCCAACCTCAAGTGGTACAACAACACGCCGCCGTTCTACACCTTTGGCAATACCGATGCGCTCGGAACACCTGGGTTCATTACCCTCAAAACACGCGTTAAAAGTAACATTGTCTCTGGAACAGTGATCTGCAACAAAGCATACCTGCAAGATGTTGATAAAAATACCAAGCAAACACGCAACCACAGCGAAGTTACTGTCTGTAACACGGTACGCATTCCTTGCCCTGACGGCCAAATCCCGAATGGGTCGGGCGGCTGCGAACCTGTGGTAATTGCTGCTGCAAACTGTACGTATCTAAAAGTCATAAAGGAACCGAGCCGAACAAAGCGAACATTCGAAGCCAAAGCAACAGCTTTGAATGGAGCAACCATTAGCAGCTACACCTATGACTTTGGTGACGGTACTGCCATAACCACACAAAACAACACTAAAGATCTCGACACCATCGAACACACCTACGCAAAAGCTGGAACATACTCTGTGAAAACCACCGTAAAAACATCACTTGGCGATAAAACGTCAAACGACTGTCAGACCAAAGTAGTTATATCCGACGAACCCGCAGTTCCTATAATCGCCTACCAAAAAAAGGCCAAGAATATCACAAAGAACGTCGCAGACGCTAATGGCACAACTGCAAGCGCTGGCGATGTCATAGAATATAGCTTAACTACTACAAACTTCGGTAAGGGCGACGCAAAAGACTTTGTTCTTGCATCAGAACAGATAGCCGATATCCTCGAGTATGCGAACCTAGACTTTAATTCGCTCAATGGTGCCAGCTTTGATCAAGAAGGCAAAGTACTGTCATGGGACAAGAAGCTAACCATCAAGCCTAGCGAAAGCGTTACAAAAACCTTTAGGGTTACCATCAAAGATCCCCTGCCTCAAACGCCTACCCCCTCCGGCAACAGAGGCTCTTTTGACCTCACAATGACAAACGTTTACGGTAATACTGTTGAAATAAAGCTTCCAAACTCCGTAGCCAAAACCGTCGAAAAGACGACCACACTACCAAACACCGGTCCCGGCACAAGCCTTGCTATCGGGTTCGTCATCACTACCCTTGTCGGATACTTCTTCGCACGATCACGATTACTGAGCAAAGAAATAGACATCATCAAAGCAGACTATAACGCATCGGCCGGAGGAGCATAATAATGAGTGAGCGTGAACCAATGCAGAACCCCGAGGGTTTTAAAAATGCCGAAAAAATAGACACCAATACCGAACGCACACAGAATAAACACGAGCACGTGCAGCATAAACAGGAGTCTGAAAAGTCCTTCAGTAGCGAAGATTTAAATACGATCCGTCACAAGGTTGAACACGAAGCTATAAGCGGAAAAGATGCAAAGCTCGATCCATCAAGTGAACGATCAAAATCATCATCGCAACCCATGGTCACCAAAGACCTAAAAAGTATGATGCTCAATAGAACACTAACACGTGTCAGAAAAGAGCTCCCTACCCCCTTACGCGCATTCAGTAAGGTAGTGCATAGCAAACCGGTAGAGACAATAAGTGCAGTCGGCGAAAAAACCATAGCCCGACCAAAAGGTCTGCTTGGTGGATCCATGACCGCCTTTGTAGGTGTTGCCTATGTTTTGTATACCGCCAAAGAATATGGCTTTAACTACAATCTGCTACTATTCCTCATGTTATTCAGTGTTGGCTACATAGCAACCACTTTACTCGAAACAATCTTTGCCCTAATACGAAAATTCCGCACCTAAAGTACTGTCCCGACTACAAACAAGTATTCTGTCCATTGCCTGTACTAAGCCGTCTCCGCTTACTACTTTAGTCTAACCGTGTGCTCAGTATGAGACTGATCGCCAAGATGTATCTGACCATCTGTTGTTGCTTGTTGCTGCACAGGAACGGGCGTAGTCGCCGAAGGTAGAGTTGCTTGCTGAGATAGGCTGGCCGGCGTAGTAGACTGTGGGGCACTAGCAGGCTGTACAGACGGAAACGATCCTGCAGGTGGATATTGTGGCGTCTGCAACGAGTTCATCGCTCCTGCAGGCTGCTGAGGAGCCTGAGCATAGTTTTGCTGCTGCTGGAATGGTCGTTGCCGCATCGCAGCTGGCTGTGGAGCTGTTGGCATACTCTTTTTCGCTAACCAGTCATCCAAGAAAGAAGATCCGGTCGAAGGCTGTTTTGGTCGTTGGGCACCAAAACCCGCAGGAGCACCGGGTCGCGGTCCGGCAACAGCGTCTTGCTTGGCGTCTTCTACCGTACGCAGTCTATCGAAAATTTCTTTATCAACCTGGGCTTTTGGTCGACCATATTTAGCTTGAGATAACTGCTTGAGCGCATCACCTAGCTCTTTATTTGGGGTACCCAGTGGGGGCAATCCAGCCATACTGAATGGCTGCGTCGGTATACCGCCAATCAATGTTCGCACAATTGCATTCCAGTTTGGAACACGCAGCAAGTCATCACCATCAAAAAGCGGCTGAAAATAGCGAGAAAGCGACTCTACATCGTTCTGGCCAATACGAAACGAAACAATCGTACCCATATTACCGAATACCGCATCTCTAATTTCATCGGTCAGCTGGGTTGTAAACTGGTTTGCGACAATAAGATTAAGGTGGTATTTTCGCGCTTCGGACATAATGGTTGCGAATGAGTCAGTTGAGAAGTTCTGGAACTCATCCACATACAAACAGAAGTCTTGACGCTCGCTCTCGGGCACGTTTGCACGGCTCATTGCAGCAGCCTGAAACTTCATTACGAATATCATACCTAACAGTTTTGAGTTCAGCTCACCCGTTTTTCCTTTGCTGAGATTTACCAGCAGGATCTTCTTGTTGTCCATTATTTCGCGCAAGTTAAACGAGCTTTTTGTTTGACCAATGATATTTCGCATCATCTCATTAGCCATGAACGCGCCGAACTTACTCACAAACCATCCCAGCACCTCACTCTTATGATAATCACTCGTTTGGGCCATTTCTTTATTCCAGAAATCTAAAACAGTCTGATCAGTTACGTGCTGGAGCTTCTGCTTGGCATATTTGTTGTCGGTAAAGACTTTTGGGATATCAATAAATGTAGCCCCTTCAGGATCGGCCATAATAGTCAGAGCCGCCATTCGAAACCAGTGTTCATAACGGGGGCCAATTATCCCTTGTCGTTGTGGGTCGTACAACTTATAAAGCATATTGATCGCTTCTTGAATCAGGAAGTCTTTTTGCTCAGGACTGTGGAATTCAAACATATTGAGCCCCATAGGAAAGTCCATATCGGCAGGATTAAAGTAAATAACGTCTTCGGTGCGCTCTTTTGGTACCATAGATAATAATTTCTCTGCAGTATCACCGTGAGGATCAACGAATGCAAAGCCATCCCCGTTCAACATATCCTGCAATGCAAGATTCTCTAGAAAAGTAGACTTACCAGTACCGGTCTGTCCAACGACATACATATGTCGCTGCCTATCGTTGAGTGTCAGCCTGATAGGCTTCTTAGCACCCCTAAACAAGTTGTACCCCAATAACAGCCCATCTTCAGGTATATTGCGCGGAGCATCGACCTGCTTAGAAGCCTGTCTCTCGAGTTGGGCGGTTGGTATATTCTTTTGGTCGGGAAAATGAAAGAGCGTAGCAAGCTCAACCGAGTTTAGAATGTTTTGATTACTCTCTTGTGGGAAAAATCGCAATATAAACGCCGTAATAAAGCTATCCATATCTTTTGCAGCAGTATATTTAAAGCCGTTTTTACCCGGAGCATCAAACAACGCAAATGCTGCAACAATGTTATTCAAAATAGAATGAGCTTTTTGGGATATATTTGATGACGCAACAACACGGATGAGCACTTCATAACCTGGGTAGCGCGTCTTATCATCTACTGCGTCAAGAATTTGCTGGTCAAGACCTGATAAATCATTTTTCTTCTCTTCTTTTTTCTCGCCCGACTTATCTTCTGGCGGCTTAGCTACGGCGGTAGCAAGCTGGCCTGCCCACCATAAAGCCTTTGTTGCGCCCTTCTTATCTTCTTTGCCCTTTCGCTTCTTTGAGGCAATATCCTGGGCGGTCTTCCGCCACTCTGGATTAGCGGGACGCATAAGTATCTGTATACCTGCACCATCTTCCTTATCGAGCGTGGATAATGCGTTCAGAATTGACTGTAATGCGTCTCGCTTAATCTCCTGATAGGTCGCAATCGGGTATGCAAACTCCTTTTTCAGAGTTAACTCACCGCCTATCGTTCCCGCAAGACGACCAACTGGACTAAAAATATTGTGTTCAGCCACTTCCTCAAGCTGGGCGGTTGGATATGAGCTAATCACCGCTTGCTTCACGACATCCACGAGAGCCACAGGAACCGCTGCATAAAAATGAACAAAACCCTTGCTGCCTATGATTTCGAAGGCAAAGTGCCTTTGGCCGTAGAATTTACTCTTAAAACCCTTTTGGACAGTACTCGCGATAATACCGTACAACACCTGTGCCTTTGATATATTCTCTTCCGTAACATCACGTATATCACGTCCGTTACCTTCTATATCTTCACTGGGTGGCGGCATATGAATAAGTAATGGCACCATTTTGAGACCACGCTCAAAGTTCTTCTGCTCTCGGAGCAATTTCCTAGAATAGAAGTAAGCTATCGCTCCCGCACCAGCAAGAATAAATAAGAACACGACGACGACATACAAGATTGGCGACATACCCTATTAGCCCTCGCTTGTTTTTACATCTTTATTAAAACGTTTTTTGATGTAATCAGCTTTATACTTACCAAGTTCTTTACTCTGGGCGCTTGGATCATCTTTTGTTTTCGAGATGATCGACTTTGCGCGTATAACCCATTCTTTCTCTATCACATCGATATCGTCTGCGTTTGATGGAGATACAGCCGAAGCAGCTTGTTGCACACTAGTGCTTTGTGGTGGCGATATTGGAACACCTGTCGGAACATCCGCGTTAACTAACGGCTGAGGATTTGGCGCGTTCGCAGCTCCACCAGGATTAACCTGGGGCACTGGTAAGCTGGCCTGTGACTGGTCGGAAGTAGTATTTGGTTGCATCTTATACGAATTATACCAGATATAATCTACTGAAATCGAATATTTCGAACATACCATCCACCAAGGACAACCAGTACGAACAACAATATAATGTCTTTAATACCGAGTTGACCCATCGACTTAAGTAAAATTGCTATAGTAGGAGCAACAGATAAGAGTATCACGAGTAAAGTTTGTTTGCTGTTTCGTCGTGTTACAACTTCTCTAAACCCAGACACAACGAACGAGACCGTCATAAATAGTGCGCAAAATACGAGCACTAAAGGAAAGAACAACAAGCCCACTGGCAGTTCGCGCGGATTAGTTAATGACATAAATAATGCAATAACAGCGTAAATTGCCAATAGGCTCAAGAGCGAACGTAGTCTATGTTTTTCACTCGTTTGCACATCTCCTCCTCATCGTTACGTCTATACCATTTCATAACGCCGTACCCCAAGTCTGATACAGGCTACATGGAGCCGGACGGTAAATGCGCTTATTATTATAGACTACTTAGCGCTTACCGCCCTAGCTGTGACTGACCGCTCTTGTTGCGTTTAGCGCAACATAGAGCGTTATGTGTAAGTTTTGTTTTTGTAACTCACATAAAAACAATACTACTTATGTTTACCGTAGTCAACTATTTTTTATAGTTATTTTTACATCGTTGAACTGTTAATCTGCCCGTATTATAAAAATGAATACATATTTTTTGTTGTTCTTTGTGCATCATATAAATTACGTGAAGCCTACTTTTCGGCTGATATTGGTCTGCAATTCGGTGCTATTTAGAAATAAGCTAACGTGTGCCCATGCTCCACATGCCGAAATAATTCTACATTGCTGCCCTGTCAGCCTGCTGAACAATCATATCGCCCAGCAGGCTATTGCATATATACACATTACTTAAACTCCATGCATCGTAACCTTGAACAAAAATGTGTAGTGGCATAGCTTCCTTTTAGGCGTCTACTGGGCAACTAGACACGTCGCACAATGCTATCTTCGCAACCTATGTAAATAAGATTCTTTACGGCGAATATGCCACCAGCTCAGCTGCAACCACGCACGCCATTTACACCCCTTTTTACGTAACAACTCCCGACCACACCAGCAATACCTTCCCCTTGTGTAAAAGTTATACACAGGTTTGTGCAGCTTTTTACCATAATCGTGTTGACAGTGTTTTTTGGAATCTATAAGATAGGCTTAGCACTTGAATAAAAAAAGTGCTCAAAAACAAAAACGTATCTGTAACAACGGCTTCTCGCAAGCCGTTGTTCCATACAGAGCTCTAGCTGAAAGAAAAATAAACACGCTACAAAAACCATTAATGCTCCGCGATCTGCGGGGCATTTTTTATTACGGTTTTGTTTAAAAATAACAAAGTGTGTATATATGTTTTTATGAGTGCGCATTGCTCGACAATCATCAGCAAGGGCATGGATGGACACCACATTCGCGTGGAATGCCATATTTCGCGCGGGCTCCCTAGCATCATGATTGTGGGGCTTGCAACTAAGTCAGTTGATGAAGCGAAAGAACGGGTTCGCAGCGCTTTTACCAGCTCAGGTCTGACGCTACCCAGGCAACGCATCGTTATAAACCTAGCTCCAAGTGACATACCAAAAGATAGCGCAAGCATAGATATTGCTATTGCGGTTGCAATACTAATGGCTGACAAGCAGATAAAAGACTCGCTTGTTGCATCGTCTGTGTTTATCGGTGAATTAAGCCTCACTGGGGATGTAACTGCAGTACCAGGAATTATTGGAAAGCTTCAGGCTGCAAAAAGGCTCGGCCTTACAACATGCTACGTCCCTGCTGAAAATATCGAGCACGCACGCATAATCAAAGGCCTAACCATACATCCTATTAAAAACCTACGAGAGCTGTACCTACACCTGACCAATACCCGTATTGTACCTCGTGCAACCTATAAAGAGCCCTCAGCCGTACAAACAATATACAACAATGACATTACAGAAATCATTGGCCAGGCCAAAGCAAAGCGAGCGCTTGAAATTGCTGCAGCCGGTGGACACAATATACTGCTATCTGGGCCACCTGGAACAGGAAAAAGCATGCTAGCGAAAGCATTTCGAAGCATTTTACCGCCAATGAATAGCGAAGAGATACTTGAAACCACTCATATACACAGTCTTGGCCAAAATCAATGCGAACTAGTAACTGAGCGACCCTTTAGAGCCCCCCACCATACAAGCAGTACGACGGCTCTGATAGGAGGAGGAAACAACCCAAAGCCAGGAGAAATAAGCCTCAGCCATAACGGAGTATTGTTTCTTGACGAAATACCAGAATTCTCTCGTTCGAGCATAGAATCATTGCGCCAACCACTAGAAGATAAGCATGTTACCGTGTCTAGAATAAAAGATACGACCACTTTCCCTGCCAACTTTACCCTTATTGCAACGGCCAACCCATGTCCATGCGGCAATTTCGGCTCACAAAAACAATGCGACTGTAGCCCACTACAAATTACAAAATATCAAAGCAAACTTTCCGGCCCGGTCATGGACCGCATTGATCTCTATCTAGAGGTCGCGGATATAGCATATAAAAAACTGCTCGATAACAAGCACGACGGAGAAACGTCAACAACTATAAGGAAAAGAGTTATCAATGCTCGACACATACAAAACGCACGACTTAAAAACAACCGGACAAATAGCTCGCTCACTAACGCCGAACTAAAAACCATAGCCTATCTTTCTCCTGAAGCACGCGTCTTGCTTGATCGGGCCGCCGAGAGACTTGAGCTTTCTGCTCGTTCATATATGCGCACGATAAAAGTTGCTCGCACTATCGCAGACCTCGAGTCAAGCAAAGAAATTCGCGTAGAGCACCTTAGTGAGGCTCTGCAGTACAGAAAACGCACAAACACGAATAGCATTTATTCTCACCCGATATCGTAAAAATAACCACTAAAAACAAAAAAGCGTATTGACCCCTGTTGCTTTGTTTGGTAAACTAGCATGTAACCTTAATCGTTCAAGGAGAAACTAGGTATCACCAAGACAACTCGCTTGAATCATATGATTCGAGCAAATCAACTGCGTGTTATTGACCAAGAAGGCAAGCAGCTCGGTATACTTTCTCGCGCAGAAGCACTACGTGCCGCAGAAGAACAAGGATTGGATCTGGTCGAAATATCGCCTGATGCAAATCCGCCCGTCGCTAAAATAATAGACTGGGGAAAGTTCAATTACCAACGCACAAAGCAACTGCAAAAGAATAAGAAGAGCGCTAAAGCCGTCGAAGTTAAACAGATGCGTTTTGGTTTAAAAATTGGTGATCATGATCTCGGAGTCAAGACTCGTAAGATCACATCCTTTCTCGAGGCTGGCCATAAGGTGAAGATCACGGTAGTCTATCGCGGTCGAGAGCTTGCCCACAAGGATCTAGGTTTTAAACTTGCCGATAAAGTAATCGAGAGTTTTGGTGATTCGATCGTCGTCGATCAAAAGCCTCAACTTAACGGAAAACAGTTAAACTTTGTAGTCAGGAGCTCCAATGCCAAAGCTAAAAACACATAGCGGAACAAAAGATCGCATTAAACTTACCAAGAACGGTAAAGTAATGCGCCGCCACTCTATGAGCAGCCACTTTTTACAAAAGAAAAGTGCAGCTCGTAAGCGTACTTTTGCTGGCGTTGAGGCTATCACAGGAAAAGCAAAGAAGAACATTAAGCTGAAACTAGGAGCCTAATTATGCGAGTTAAACGAGGAGTAACTTCTCACGCCCGCCATCAGAAGATACGGAAAGCTACTAAGGGCATGACCCGAGGTAACCGATCAAGCATTAAGCGCGGTAAGCAAGCCGTAACCAAATCATTACAGTACGCCTACCGCGATCGACGCAATCGTAAGCGAACATTTCGTGCACTATGGAACGCTCGCATTAATGCCGCAGCCCGACTTAACGACACGACGTACAGCCGTTTTATAGCTGCCCTAAAAAGCGCCAATATTGAACTTGACCGTAAAGTACTAAGCGAAATCGCCGTAAACGAACCAGAAGCGTTTAGCGCAATCGTAAAAGCAAGTACGAAATAATTACGTTCGTTCTGGCAAAAACAACAGTTCTTATGGTATAATACCCCTGTTGGGCTATCGGCTAATCGCCTGCTTTTACAGGAGGAAAGTCCGGGCAGCAACGGGAGAGGACAGTTGCTAACGGCAACCGGGGGTAACCCTAGGGAAAGTGCCACAGAAACCAAACCGCCTAACTATTGTTAGGTAAGGGTGAAACGAGCGAGGTAAGAGCTCGCATTTTATGTCGGTGACGGCAAAAAACGGTAAACCCTGTCCGCTGCAAGGAGATGCATCAAGCACAAGACTCCCACTTTGATGCATCACAAGAACCGCTCGATCTACAGAGTAATCTATAGACTAGATAGATGATTAGCTAAAACAGAACCCGGCTTACGGATAACCCAGCACCTAAGACACCCTACAAATTACGAGGGTGTTTTTTGTTGTTCTGCCGCATCGAGCACCTCGTTCACCATTGCATCTGCGATCTTATTGAGCTCCCTTGGTACGTGCGTAAAAGTAATGTGCGTAAATTGCTCAGCAAGCTGTTTAGTAGAAAGATACACCGGCAATAAATCTCGGTTCTTAACTTTAAAAATGCCCTTCATTTGGTTAATAACAAGCATACTATCCATAAAGACCTGCAAATGCGTTATACGACGCCTCAGCGCCTCTTCTAGGCCAATTTTTAACGCATGGTATTCAGCCTGATTATTAGTAGTAACTCCCAAGAAAAGCCCGTTCTCAACAATTATCTTGTCATGTTCATCTATGAGCGCAAAACCGCTCGCCGATGGCCCGGGGTTGCCCCTTGAACCACCGTCAGCATACAACTTTACTTTTTGCCTATTGGCAGCGTTCGAAACCTCTTTTACATTAAAGTTTTCTTCAGTTGTATTAGGCGTAAACGTAAAACGAATAATCTTTACTGGCGTCTGTTCGTCTATCTGCGGTCCATAGAACAATCGATACTGCTTTATTGCCTCTTTGGCCGAAGCGAACTTCTGCTCTCCTTCCATATCGTCAGAAGCAATAGCGCCAAGTTGTTTTTCTATAATCGAAACAATGCGCGCCGTCCCTAGTACCTTCCATGTTTTTGGGTCAGTAGGCTCAATTTTATCGATGATAGAAACATCATCATTCACATGCAAATCTTTATCATCGTTGATCCGCCATGTTACGCTAACCGTACCATTTACAATTTCTGCTGCGTACCTGTGATCAATTTTTAGTGATTTCATATTTCTATTCTACCCTGTTTATGGTCGGGGTGACAGGACTTGAACCTGCGACCTCACGGCCCCCAGCCGTACGCGCTAGCCAACTGCGCCACACCCCGACACTATTCTTTAGGTAAAAAACACCTCTATTCAGAGGTGTTTCCCTGTAAGTCGATCCAGTGTGACAACCTGGAGGTTTAAACCAGGTGGGTTGCCTCACGTCAGCACCCCGGTGCTAACAAATATTGGTATCCCGTATGATAGTTATTCAGATTATCATAATACTGGGCTCGACCACTTATACAATACACTACCCCGTCCGTTTTAGCCAAGTAGGACTCTATAGATAGCGTCCATAATATTAGCCGTAATTGGACTAATAAACGGAAAGGAGACAAACATGAACAGCAAGATTGTCATAAACCCAGCAGACTCTATTGCATACATAACCCTCTGCAAGGGTTCCGGCGCAAACGCATATAACAGCCTTGAACCGTCAAGCGGTGGAAACGGAATCATATTGAAAACAAAAAACGCGATATTTACCTGTATAAACCCTGTAAGCACCATAAATAGGTCCGTACCCGTTGCAATGGCGCCGATTCGCACAACAAACGCCCCTACACAAGCTAAAGCAAGATTTGTGAGCGGTCCGGCAATGCCAATCAAGGCCGCACCAAACTCTTCATATCGAACCCTATCAGGGTTAAATGGGACAGGTTTTGCAACAAAGAACGGCGGCAATCCAACCAATATGAGAAACATCGGCAACAATACCGTGGTGATTGCATCTATGTGCTTCAATGGATTAAGCGTTAGCCTACCCTCATCTCTTGCAGTCGTATCGCCAAGCCAATGAGCCGTAAACGCGTGCATAGCCTCATGTATGCCCATAGAGAGCAGTATTGACCCAAATATTGTGACGAGCTGTAATCCTGATAGGTCGCTAAACATACCTACCAGTATAACAGCTCATGTCGACTTTACACTTGACGAAAAGAGTAAAAGTAGCTAAAATTAACACCTGAATCTAAGGAAATAATATTATGCAGAAATGTGAAATTACAGGTAAAGGCAAGCAGTTTGGTCACAACGTGAGCTTTTCGCAACGTCATACCAAAAAGGTTTGGAAACCTAACCTCCAAACTAAAACTGTTGTCGTTGATGGAAAAAAAGTACAACTTAAAGTTAGTACACAAGCAATTCGTACACTCAAGAAAAAAGGCCTTCTTTAAGTTCTGCTTCATGTACACATAAAAACGACCCCTAGGGGTCGTTTTTGGTTAGTCGTCTCTTCTCGTACGCTATGTACGTTTAATAACCACCAGCTGAGTCTGATCACCCGAGATATCCTGACTCTTAAGCTTCAGCTTGTCGACTGTCTCTTTTGGTTCCATTGCAATACCTTTAAGCGCATCCTCTAGACTCACTGCAGGCACTTCATACGCAAGCGAGTTATCTGCATACTGCGTAGGAACAATGATTTTCGGCTCAATCTTCTTAATAAGCTGTGCTGCGCCTGCCGGATCAAGTGTATAGCCATGCCCCCCCACTGGAACAATCAAGACATCAACGGTACCCAGTGATTCGAGCTGCTGCTCACTGAGCGAAGGATACACATGCCCAACAACAGCTATGCGAACATCTTCAATATCAATCTTGTACATTGTTGCCGTGGTATCCTTGTCGTCACCCATGTGCGCACGCGCCGCTATGCCGGCAATCGATACGCCAGACACTTCATATTCTCCTGGCTGATCGATATAAATTTTTCCTCCTTTTGCAGGATGGATGGCGGTTGTTGTGCAAAGAACTATATCGGACGGTTTCACCACTTGCTTACCTCCGAGAGACTCGATATTATCGTCTACAACCACTGTCGCTTTTTTTGATGTAATATTTACACAATTAGCACCATGATACTGTATTTCCATATTTTCCTTCCTTGTTATAACTCTAGTAAATTATGCTTGTCAGTTATAACCTGCTTTTTGCAGGATTTTATATTGGCAACAAACTTATCTTTTATTTGCTCTCGATACTTATAGTCATCAAGCGACATAATGACATATCGGATCTCTTTTCCCTCTCTTTGTTCAAGATCGTCAACAAATTTATGTATTTGCGTTTGGTTAACATCTCCGACAATAAGCATGTCTACTCCACTAGACTCATCGCGAGTAAATTGCCCTGTATACAACGCGAGTTCAACATTACCAATATGCTTGAGTGTGTCGTTTTGCATCACCGCCTGTGGTGCTTCTAACTCTATTGCGGGTTTAGTAGACTGTCGTTTTTTGACACTCTTTGTACCAAAAATATCACTCAGCTGATCATAATAGTCATACTTCTGATTAACCTCGTAATAGAGCTTATTATTCGTATTATCAGACGATACGATACCAATACTCAACAGGTTAGCAAGTTCCCTGCGCACTGAGTTGATTTGCTCATCAATCTGCCTGGTTATCTCTCTAACATAAAAGGAACGGTTCGGATTACTATAAAACAGCTGCAGGAGCTTTACCCTCGTCTTAGATCCAAACAATTGTTCAATCATGAGTACATTGTATCAGAATACACATATTTGTTCAGATATAATTGTTCAGAAATGATGTAACAATATCTACAGTTTCTTGGGAACTCTTGGCCCATTGAATACTTTGATTTCTCTTGAACCATGTGCGCTGTTTCTTGGCGAGCTGACGATCATATACGACGCATTTATCTTCTGCCTCGGCAAGCGTATCGGTACCCTCGTAATAGTCCCGGAACGCCCTGTATGCTGGCGCTTGCAGTGCAGGAAGATCCCAGCCATATCGTTTTACGAGTGCTCCAATTTCGTTTACAAGCCCCGAATCAACCATGCCCGTTATGCGCGTCCTGCTGCGCGCTTGGAGTTGCATAGGATCAACGTCCATGCCAATAACTAAGGTGTCGTTTCTAAGCCGTTTATTTTGCACCGGCACATCACGAGCCAAATGACGCGGATTGATGATGTCTCGCTTTTCATGTGAGTGAGCAAAATCATAATCAAATACCACTGAATCTATATAGAGCCCACTACCACCAACCAATATCGGCAGCTTACCCTTTTTCTGAATCTCAATTATTTTAGCATTAGCTAGCTTTTGAAATTGCGAAACGTTGAATGATTCGTCCGGCATGACCAGATCAAGCATGTGATGCGGTATACCGTGCATTTCTGCTTTTGTTGGCTTTGCCGTCCCAATATCCATGCCTTTGTAAATAGTCCGCGAATCTGCACAAACAATCTCACCATTGAACATGCGCGCTAGTTCAACCGCCAAAACAGTCTTACCGGAAGCAGTAGGTCCAATTAAAACTATAAGTGGTCTGGACGCCATGCGTGCCTTTCCATAATTACTTTGCCGCTAGAGAAAGTAATCCCTTCTTGTTCGAGCTGATATTGATGATTCGAAACACCGCCTGGATACCCAGCAGCCAGACCACCATCACTCATTACTACCCGATGCCACGGCAGGGCAATGTCCCCCGTATGAGCAATACCACCGACTATTCGTGCTGCACGCGGGCTTCCGCAATACGCAGCAATACTACCGTAAGAAGATACTTTCCCTAACGGTATTTGAGCCACAAACGAATATACTCGCCTCTTAAAGTCCATAGCTACATCTGTCGAAGAAGATCTGAAAGCTGTGAAAGCGGTACTTTCTGTTCGGACTCACGCAGCCGCACACTTACCTCGCCCGCCTCGACATCTTTTGGCCCCACGATAAGAACCACCGGTATCTTCATGTTGGCTGCATCTCTAATCTTCTTGCCAAGTGACTCGTTTCTATCATCGACCGTATAGCGTAGCTCATTGTATTTCAAAGGCTTCATAAGGACGACATTGTCTAATTCATTTACTATTTTATCAACATACGGCTGCACCGAGTCGTTAATAGTAAGTATTCGCACCTGCTCTGGTGCTAGCCAGAATGGGAACCATCCACCTGTGTGCTCAATAAAAACGCTCATGAAACGTTCGATAGAACCAAGCAGTGCTTTGTGAATCATGACAATATACTTGTCTTCGCCATCTGAATCGGTATAAACAAGCCCAAATCGCTGAGGCTGCACAAAATCGAGCTGAATTGTCGCGCACTGCCATTCGCGACCCAGCGAGTCTTTAACCATAAAGTCAATCTTTGGCCCGTAAAATGCTGCTTCACCATGCCCGTCTATAGAGCTGAGCTTTTTCTGCTTCGCGACTTCAGCAATAGCAGCCTCTGCTTTTTCCCATAGACTCTGATCGCCAAGATAGCTATCTTTATCGTCTTTATATGATAAACGTGCATAGAATTCCATACCCAGCGACGTATACATGGCTTGTATCATATCAACGAGTCCCGAAAGTTCGTCTTTTATTTGATCTTCTCTGCAGAATATATGCCCATCGTCTTGAGACAATGACCTTACACGCGACAAACCGTGCAGCTCACCACTTTTCTCGTCACGATAGTTTGTTGTGGTCTCCATGTATCTAACAGGAAGCTCTCTGTAGCTTACTGGTTTTCGTAAAAACAACTGTATGTGATGCGGGCAATTCATAGGCTTCATCATGAACAAGTCGTCTGATTCTTCACTTGAAACAGAGAATCGCTCTGGGTACTTATCAAAATGCCCACTCTTCTTGTATAGCTCTTCTTTGGCCATATGAGGAGTCCAGACACGACTAAAACCTTGTTTGGCTTGTAGTTCTTGTGAGTACAGTGCCAACAATTCTCGAACTACGGATCCACGCGGTGTTATGAGCGGCAACCCCGCTCCAACAAGATCGCTTATTGTAAATAGGTCAAGCTCGTGACCAAGCTTACGATGATCGCGTGCCTTGGCTTCTTCGAGCATTTTCAAATAATGATCAAGTTCTTCTTGCGTTTCAAATGCCACACCATAAAGTCGCTGCATCTGCGGGTTCGATTCTTTACCGCGCCAATAGGCACCGGCTATGCGCATGAGTTTAAATGCCCCCACCTTGCCTGTAGACGCAACATGTGGCCCACGGCACAAATCAGTAAAATCACCGTTACGATAAAACGAAACTGTCTCGACTTCACTATCACCACTGGCGATAGTACCCATCTCTTCTGTATTGAGATCCTTTGCAACCGTTGTGCCAGAGCGTTTAAGATCATTGAGCAGTTCTAGCTTGTACGGTTGGTTTGCATCTGTAGCCCATGCAATCGCCTCGTCTATGGGCAACGTAAATTTCTCAAACGTCTGATCCTGAGCGATGACTCCTCGCATCTTTTTTTCTATTCGCGCAAAATCTTCATTAGAAATTTTTTCTTCACCCAAGTCAATATCATAGTAGAAGCCATTTTCTACTACTGGCCCTACTCCTAACTTTGCTTGCGGCCACAACGACATCACTGCAGTTGCCATAATATGAGCAAGACTATGCCTCATTGCATCTAGGTTGTCCGTCTGTTTCATGCATTTTCCTTATTTACGTTAATAAAAAAGACACGTGCTTTGGCGAATGACTTGATACACTCAACAAAACTCGCGTCTCGGTCCAGATAACTGGAGGTTCCACCTCGACTTTTACTATTGCAAGCACTGGTAACGTTCGTTCTTGCCTTGCCAACGTAGCTCAGCGATTGGTGAGGTCGCCTCAAAGCCTCATCTATTATAACACCTTGCGTGTGAGCATAAAACAAAAAGTCGAACGATCTCGCATTTCGTTCGACTTTTGAGAAAACTTCTCGCAAAACTTCACCGTGCACCTATCATAACAGTCATAGTATTAAATGGCTAGTACAAAACTATTGTCTTTTACACAATTATACTGAGGATAACTTTTTGTCGCATCCATATCATTTGTGATAACTTTCTTCGCTATGTTATAAAACAAAAAAATCCGACGCATGATCGGAATTGTCGCAATTTTATGGTGGGCGATAGAGGATTCGAACCTCTCACCTCCTCAACGTCAATGAGGCGCTCTAGCCAAATGAGCTAATCACCCACAACTTCTGCAGCGCTATTATAGTCGCAAATGGCCATTACATCAAGAGTTGACGGACACATACTGCACCGACCACAAGCGGCATCACCCCTGTATACTGCGTTGTAAAACAATGAGCGCAATTGACTACAAACTGTTTTGGTGTTATCATAAGCAGGTTAATAGAGGTGTTAACAAGTTTTGAGAAGCAAAACAAGCTCGCTTGAGGGCTTTAAGCTCTTTTATGAAGAACTAGCTTCTTCTAAGCGACTCAATAGGATTCGTAGAATCCGCCCTGTAACTGCTAGCGAATAGCGGAACAGAAAGACCCCGAGTAATCGGGGTCTTTGTTTACCCACAGATATTTTCATTTATCCACTAGCATTTTGTCTTGCGCTATGACAATATATGTACATAGGTAAATTAATGTACGACGAGGTATTCTATGCTCTGCCCTTACTGTAAACACAAGACTGATGTAACAAATAGTCGCCATAAGCGAGCCAGTAACCAAGTATGGCGACGTCGTCGTTGCCCGCATTGTAGCGCCCTTTTTACAAGCGAGGAGCAAATCAAACTCGACACCTGCTGGATGGTTCGTTACAAAAACGACTCACTTGCACCTTTTGACGATCGTCGATTATTCATAAACATTTATGAGTGCTGTAAACACCGCGCCGATGCAATAAGTGCCGCTGAAAATCTTCATACAACTGTAGTTGCGAAGCTAATGAACAAAATAATTGTTCCCGAAATTGAACGCGAGGAAATCGTGAATACTGTTTTTGAAACATTACAAAAATTTGATACAGCAGCCGCAGTGCAATACGCCGCCTACCATAGCGCACACAAAGTTTAGATGTTCTACATTATCGTTTTATTATCGTCGGTCTTGACTGCTTTTTTTGTTGCATCAAATGTGTCGAGATACTTTCCAAAAATCAGTCGTGTCTGCGACGTCAACGCGGCCGCCGCGTTAAAGCAGATACCTGTTACGGGCAACATCACCCACTGCAACACCATCCAAACCGTCCGATGCGCCTTATAACGCTCGGGCTTTGGCGGCAGTGCCTTAAAGCTCAGGAATAACGTTATAACAATACCCGCCATAGCCACCCGCTGGATACCACTCGCAATGATTGGTAGCTGATTTGCAACATAGCTGTCTGGGTTGATTAATAGCGGTATGAAAGCGGCAAACAGAAGCACCAAAGGCGCAGTTGCCCAGCTAACATGCCCCTCTAACAATCTTAGAAACTTCGAGACCATATCGAAACGCGGAACCTTGTTGTCTGTAAAGAATCCCTTCTCAGCAACATATGCAACGTCTGATGCTCCCCACGCCCATCGACGCAGCTGAATAAACTGCTCTTTTAGTGTTTTACGGTACGTCTCTGCGAGAACTGCATCTTGATAAATAGGGATAAAGATTGGGTACACCTCGTATTTACCATCGTATCGGAAGTACGATCGCCAAAACTGATGGCCATCTTCTACAATAGTCCGTACACTCCAGTAATCGGTGTCGATGAGCGCTTGCATGCTTTGCGTATGAGAAGAAAAGTTACGCAACATATGCGGTCGTAGTGCCTGTACAACCATCCAAAATGAATTACCCGTTGCGATTACGCGCATTGGCGCTGGAGCATCCCAGATATTATTGGTAAACATTGGAATCGGTTGGTATGACACATGAACCGGATCTGGCGAAAGCGCAATGGTATAACTGAGTGCCGCAAAATAGCTTGGGTGCGGACGATTATCCGCATCGAGCGTAGTAACCATGACACGTGCAGGATCGATATTGTGTTTTTGTAGATATTTTTCAAGTTCGCGACCAGCATACGTAGCATTTGGCCCCTTGCCTTTTACTTCGCCGGGGATATCTTTAGGATGTTTAACGGCAATTGCGAACTTAAACACGTCTTTATAGTCCGCGACAAGCTGCTCAGCCTGTACTTCGACTTCCGTTCCGCCACGCTCTTCATACGCCAAAACTAATATCATATCTTTGACGGGCAGCGTGGACTTCATGACATATTGAATGGTAGGCTCAAGTACGGCACGACCCTCGTTGTGTGTAGGAATAATAATGGCGTGCACAATATCACTAGGGCGCAAAGGTGTAGGGCTGTGCTTTAAGCGCTCGAGATTTTCGTAATGCCATCTTGGAAATATACCGTCTGTAGGAGTTTCACTCTGAATATCATTAAGCATTGCGATCCAATCCAGTTTTTGATGCTGTTGGAGCGTCTTCCATCCCTGCAAAACCCGAATATTCAATGCAACCGCACGCACAAACCAAACTAACAGAAAAGCGATGATACAAAATGCAGTAATCGAGGCACTTATAAGACTAAATACGAATGGCGCAATGAGTACCGACCAACTAAGCAATCCTGGCAATGCCTCAAAAAATCGATACCGCTTGCTGCGCTCATGCTTAAACGGAATCTCGAGAAGTTCAGTCTTCATAATTAACGAAGTACGAGTAGTGCGTTACTAATAATAATCGAAAGAATTAATAAAATGCTTGCCATACACAATATTAAAAGACCGTACGCACGCTTGTGTACATATATTCTCCAGGCTAAGATCGAAAATAATATACAGACCACTACAGAAAAAACCGCAAATGACAAAAGATCTATACCACCCCCACCCTTGTAGGCGCTAATGCCTAGGTTCGCACGATACTGGACAATGTAACCCCCAGAGCGAGAAGCATCGAGCCGTAGCAGCACCAAGAGCGCAGAAAGCACAACTAAAAAACCGTTGGCGCTTAGTAAAGCCAGTGCGACCTTATCGTGCAAAAACTTTTTTGGCGTTGCCATATATATGTATTCTACACACTTTAGTGCTCATCACCAAGGATAGTCATTTGCGCTACACGCAAGAATTCCCAGAAATTTGGCCACGATTTTGCCACCGCACCCGGGTAAACAAACGCTGCTTGTAAACCTTCGGTTATTGCAAGCATGGCGACCACCTGAACAACACGATGATCTTTCGACACGACTGTCTCGCCTCGGCGCATGAGCGCAATCATTTCTGGAGTGTCGGCTATTCTATTGCTTTCGTGCCCAACCAATGCAGGAAAACGCTCAAAACCCTCTTGTGCGCTCATAAGTCCAAACGCGTGAGCAAAAGGAAAATCTTCTGCCTGCTCTACTACAAACTCATTTACGGGCAGCTGTGCAAGCTTTCGTAAAAAGTACTGCGCCTGCCCCGCAATAGTTCTATCTTGGCGTGGCGACCAACTTTCACCCTCTTTATATAACGCATGCCATTCATCCCAGGTATCGTACGTAATCTGTAGTTTAAATGGAACGCCCTCTGTCATTCTTTCTTTTGAACCATCTAAAACAGCCGCTGTTGCCCACTGAGAAGTATCTCCTGGCAACTGTAGCAACTCTCGTTGGCTAGCACATTGCATCACCTCATCCTTTTCTGGCATGGGCCTGTTTATAAGCGTGCCCTCCTTTACAAATTCAACCGGCCATTCGTGCTTCCACCCTAAGTACTGAAAAATACGATAGACCGTCCCAGACTCACCTACCGATACAACCGTCTTTTCATCCAGCAAATCAGCGATGACACCACGCACCACACGAACGTCGTCCGCGGCATTGGGTATAGCATCGATAACGCTCAATGCGTTCTGTGCATCACCATATAAATAATCCATCGTTGCCATACGGATTGCGTGCGACTTATCGATGGGCACATACTCGTTACAGAGTGTCTGAATAGTGTGTTCGAGGGAGGGACTGGTCATGGGCGGCTTGGTGCGAAATACGAGAATCAAACTCGTGCCTCTTGCTTGGGAAGCAAGCGTACTATCATTATACTAATCTCGCAGATTTCGTTCAGTGGAGCCACCTGCCGGGATCGAACCGGCGACCTACGCGTTACGAATGCGTTGCTCTACCAACTGAGCTAAGGTGGCATATATGCTTATATCTGTTAGCATATATATTCTAACAGATTGCATATATCGTCAATATCTGATAAAATTTCATGGTTCTGGCCTGGGCTCGTGGTGTAGCTGGCCTAACACGCCTCCCTGTCACGGAGGAGATCGCCGGTTCGAATCCGGTCGGGCCCGCCATACAAAGTGCCCCATCGAAAGATGGGGCTTTTTGTATGACCAGTCAGTCGGATTTGAGCCGGAGATCAGCGAACAAAGTGAGCCTAGATCGCCGATTCGTACAGGACTGAGCGTGCAGATGCTTGCATCGAAAAGCGAAGTCCGTGCAAGCGAAGCGCAACCGGTCGGGCCCACCAGCATAGACAATTTCAACTTTATGTGGTATTGTTAATTTTATGAGTTACACTTGGCCACTGTCAGGAGAGATTTATGCGTCAGGTTCGCCCGAAGAAAGAATTGCCATGGCAACCTACGGAGATCTAGAGCGATGCGCGATTGACCTCTACCGCAAGTTAGCAGGTGCCGTGGAAGACTCTGCTGAACAATTAGATTTTGGCGAAACTGCCATAGATATTGGATCGAGAGACGGCCGATATATCCCGGTAATAAAGGAGTTCGGATTCTCGGCAATCACTGCTGTTGACCCTTCTGCTGAGGCTATTGCTAAGGGTCGCGTAAATGGATTATTCAAAAATGTCAACGTAGTACAAGGCACGCTTGAGGATTTGGTAGCTACTTCGAATCAGGACCTGGATAGTGCCTTTTTATTTAATCTGGCCCCCGATTTGCCCCGTAAACCAGAGTTTATATCTGCATTATTGGAATCCGTTAAACCTGGAGGTCTGGTCATAAGTAGTTTCGTAGAACTTGAGACCGCTAGAACGTTTGCTACAACAGCGTACGGACGAGGGTTGTTAGAACCAGTAAAGAAAAAGCCCCGCTACCAAGATGAGTCTTATGTAATTTACCGCCAAAATCCAGAAAATCAACATACATCGACAATAAATGGTTGGCTGGGCATTGGAAGAAAAAGCAGTATGAGTTCTTTTTAGGAATTTGTAACATAATTGAACTAAGGAATCTTTATGACAGAAAATCAACCCGACCCACAAGCAGGCATAAAAGAAGTTAATCGCCTGCAAGAGGCAATAGAAGCCACATACGACGGTACTCTACCCCCAGAAGAGGCAGGAACATTTGTAAATATAATCGGCAGGACTGTAGCCGAAGAAGCATTCGGAATATGCGACTATCCGAGCTACTGCAAATTTTATGGCGATAATCCGAGCTTTTGTGACAGAAGCTGCGATGAGTCTGTTTGGGATCAGGTCTAAACGATTCGCCAAATGTCAGATTCATACCAGAAGAGACGCACTTAGCGCTTACGCGGCTACGCGACGAGCTTGCAGCATACGACCCAGATGTTTTGTCGCTGGATTTAAACGATCCAGATATGGCTATATCTTTGTTCATCGTAGCTGCAGTATTACGTGGTAAAAAAATAGATATAGTCAAAACCGATAAAAACGGCAGGACCGAAACACTATCCTTTCATCCTCTAGACTCTGATGATAGCGGTAACCCAAATTCTGAACTTGCATTTAGTAGCCCAGATGACACGCTTTCACCCTTTACTGCAGAAATTGTCGCACTCATACTACAACCCCAGCTTGATGCCGAAATCAGTCAACTCTTTACCCAAGAGTAGAAATACTAATTGCGCATCATTCTTGCTGCGAGTGAATGACTTCAGCGTATAATCCACGCATGAGGCATTGTAGCCACACAAATTCGTAAATGCTTATGCTTGCTTGACAGCCAGTTTTAGCTAAAATGATCTAGAATGATATTGCCCGACGAAACTCTCTACAAACGCCTTGAAGCTATGCCTGGCCCACCCAATAACGAAATTGTTTGGCATTTATGCACTGCGCCAAGGCACCAGAGATGCGCCCAAAGAGCAGGATCTCTTGCTATTGTTTACTACGATGCTCCCCACATTCCCGAAGTTGAAAATGAAGAATATTTTCTTATGAGACTACATCCACCCAGCAATAAGGTCCTACCCTTTATGCCCGAGTTCGGCTTTGTGCGCCTACCCTCTGCAACATCATTCCCCTTCTCGACAGTATGGTCTTCTCGACAAGAAACACTCTGACATTTTAAGATAATCATCGAAAGGTTTATGCGATCATCTTTTAGAAACATCAGTCGCAATCTTGAAGCGTTTTGCTTTATGTTTTTCCTGCTCTTTCACTTATAATACAGGTTATGCTTTTGGGAACGAGACAGTCTTCGGCAAAGACGGTGATTTACTCGGTTTTTACACTGACACTTCTGTGGCTTGGTGTTTTTTGTCTTCGAGCTCCAACTGCATTTGCAGCAAGAGTTAACTTTACGCCCAGCACCATCGCCCTGAACGAAGGGCAATCGCAAACAATCTCAATAACTCTAAGTGAACCAATAGTAGCACCCGGACCTGACCCAGCATATGTAGAACTTCCATTAACCTCCTCGAATCCAGGCAGGCTTTCTATAAGCCCTTCGTCGATAAATTATACAGCTGGTCAGTGGAGTCAGACTAAAACTTTTACCATAACAGCCATAGATGACTCGCTTGATAATGGCGATACAGTAGTCACGCTCAGTAGTACAACTAATTCGAACTCAGAATTCTATAGTAACTTTGTCGCAAGTAGCCAAATAACTATCATTGATAATGACGAGGCCTCCGTAACTGAGAATAATCACGAAACTACCACCTCGCCTACGAGCACTCAGTCACAGACCAACCAACTCGCAGAAACTGGCAGTAATACTTCCCATGTTCTACGGTTTCTTTCATGGTCAATTATTATTTCTATGCTAGTTCTGTTGGTTTTCAGAAATCAATTGCAGCAATAATTCTGGTAGCGCAAAACTATTGTTTGCTATAATCCGTGCTATGAATACATTGGCACACTACACAGGAAACCCACACGTGGCACACAGCGGCGAGTACTTATGGGTACTGGCGCTTGTAGTAGTCTTGCTCTTGGGCGTCGTAGCTGTCATCAGCCACAACAATAAAGATTAGTTTGTACTAATCTTGTACTCACTCATCTTACAGCTTGATGAATAACCTCGCCTTTTCTCTATCTTTGAGGTCATTGACATAGTCGTTAATGTCTTTAAAAGTGAACACAATATGTGCACCCTTAATTTTGTCTCCCTGGTTTTCTAGGTTTTTAACTATTTCTAGACGATGCCGGCCAGTCGACAAATCGTCTGACTGAAACACACTTGAATAGCTGCCCTGCTGTAATGCAAATAACGATTGTACAGTTTGCGGAGAAACATCTGCACTATTTTTTGCAATAACACCAAACTCTCCGCCTGAATCTTTAGTAGCATCTTCATCTGAATATTTTTTTGCGACGGCAGCAAAATCTGCACCCGCCTGCAACTCGGCGATAGCCGCCTTTGCTCGTTCGGAAGTTGCTGTATCAAGCTTTGCAACGACCTTTTTAGCCAACAACTGTTGTTTTATTGTTCGACGAAAGTCATCAACCGACCATCCAAAACTCTCTTTAAGCGTATCCTTAAATGCTTGTTCATTGCCGCCAATACGGTTCTGATTGCGTATTAGCGTAATTTCGTCGTCTACCTCTCTATCACTTACCGAAATGTCATTACGTTCTGCTAATTGTTTTACATAGGCATCACCCACGACAATATCAAGCGCTCGCTTTTTAAAGTCTTCAAGCTGCTGCTTACCGGCATCGTTATTGAAATCAAGTTTCTGCTGGTTCTTATAGAAGTGAATATAATGCTTGAGTTCAAATAAATAATTCTCGTACGCTACGTAGTCTGAACCAGCTTTTGCCACCGGAAACGGTAGTACCTGTGTTACACGATAAAGAAATGTAGAATATGATTTCATCTTGTAAAGCGCGAGAGTAGTGTATGTAAAAAAACCTATAAATATCGCGATAAAAATGGAGGTAGAAATAAATACAATCCTGTGTTTTGAGTGCTGGAGCGGATAGATGTACTTGCGCGCGCTCGACAGCACCTCTTCACGATGCTCTGAAACTGTCTCGTTAGTTATCCGAGGAGCCTGACTGATTGCCTCCTCAATATTCAAACGCTTCTTACGAAACGAAGGTTTCTTTATCTTTTTAACAAGCTTTTTCATTTTTCCCTTCCCTCTGCAGCATTTACTTCTATTGGCTCTTTACCGTCTATTTCTTCGGCAATAATACCTTGGTCACGCAGAATCTGTGATATTTTTTTTATAACTTTTGCCGGGTGGTAAACCTCGTGTACAACCAAATCACCCATGTAAGTCTGCAATACTATTGTACCAAAACCGAGCAGAGTTGCTTGCAAGCCGCGGATCTGATAGTTCGTTGACTGTATCTTTGCTAGTCCCAGATCAACCACACTCCGGCTAAAAAGCCCCTTTTGAGTAATCTGAATGAGTCGCTGATCGGTAACAACAAAAACACTGTAGTACCAACTAATCCATGACGGGAAAAACATAAGCATACCAAGCAATACGCCAACTCCTAACCCACCAAAAAAAGCCCCAAAACCCAATTCAGGCTTTGCAGCAGCCGGCAATACGCCTATCAGAGGTCCCAGGCAGCCCAAAACAAGACCACGCCGCATAACAATAGGATGCTTGCGAAACACCAGTAACACCGACTCATCGTCAAACTGATCTTCGAAATACTTCTTGCCAGAAGTATGTTTTTTTACCATAAGAATATTGTACCTTAATTACGCGAATCTGTTGGCATTTTGTGCGTACCCCTATAAAATAAGCGATTGAGGCCCGGTAGCTCAGCTGGATAGAGCGCCGCCGTCAAATGACCCCACAAACCAATACCTAGCGCTAAGGTTTGCGGGGACCCCAAATAGTTATATAATTACGCACATTCTTACATTACCGTTTGGCCCGGTAGCTCAGCTGGATAGAGCGCCGCCGTCCTAAGGCGGGCGTCGGGGGTTCGAATCCCTCCCGGGTCACCACAAGAGTTTTAAAAACCCGCTCATACGAGCGGGTTTTGTGTTGGCCATTTACGCAAAGGTATGTTGTTCGTGTACTGTCGAATAAGAATGCAGTTCTTCTTTTTTGAACCACATAGCAATTTCTTTCTCTGCCTCGTCAACCGCCCCTGAAGCGTGAATAAGGTTTGCGGCACCCTTCTTTGCCATCGATGCACGACCAAGACTCAAATGCGCATAATCACCACGAATAGTACCAGGTGCAGAATCTTTTGGCCCAGTACTGCCAACCATTTTACGCACAATCTCTACCGCATGGCCACCCTCGAGCACCGCAGCTATAACAGGGCCACTTCGCATAAACTCTCGGGTAGAATCTACGATCATACGGCCAATCTCTTCTGCAGACTCAGTATACTCAACGCCATAAGCATCCCAGTCATTTTTGGTTTTTTGACCAACGATTGGGACAAGCGAGTCTGGGTAATGGTCTTCGAGTAGTTTTTGCTCGGGCACAAGCATCTTCATGCCAACAATTTTAAGACCTGCTTTTTCAAAGCGCGTCAGTATTTCGCCAACCAAACCACGTTGTACTGCGTCAGGTTTGAGAATTATAAGTGTTTGTTCCATATCTTCCTTTTCGTTACAGGCATATTATAACAGATACCGTTACAAGTATGTCCCCGTGTCGTACAATATAGACATGTTACTAAGCAAACTCAAAAACGAATTTCTAGAACACATGGAGATCGAGCAAAACCGCTCGCAAAAAACCATAACCAACTACGACCACTACCTAACAAGACTTATCGATTATGCAGGCGATATACCCGTTTCTGGTATAGATATCGAGTTAGTACGTAAATGGAGATTATGGCTCAACCGGCTCGGCACAAATGTGTCAGATGAGCTGCAAAAAACCACTCAAAATTATCATCTTATAGCACTGCGTAGTTTTTTAAAATATTGTGCCAAACGCGATATTAAAACGCTGTCGGCCGACAAAATAGAGTTGGCGCGCACAAAACGAAAAGAAGTTACCTTTTTAACCCCAGAAGAAATAGAACGATTATTTGACCAACCCGATACAAACACATCTGCCGGTATGCGAGACCGCGCCATTATGGAGCTGCTTTTTAGCAGTGGGCTGCGTGTTTCTGAGCTCGTAAACCTCAACCGCGACCACATCAACCTAAAGCGCCGTGAATTTACCGTACGAGGTAAAGGACAGAAAGACCGGCCGATATTCATAAGTACTGAAGCGGCCGAGTGGATAAAAAAATACCTCGACAGCCGAACAGATGTATCACAGCCATTGTTTATACGTGTTGGAGGCAAAAAACAAGAAGATCGTAGCGGCAACTATGCACGACTTACCGCCCGAAGTATTCAGCGTATGGTAGCACGCTACGCCTTGCTCGCAGGCATAACAAAACACGTCTCACCCCATACATTACGACATAGTTTTGCTACAGACCTGCTGATGAATGGAGCCGATATTCGCTCGGTACAAGCAATGCTTGGTCACAGCAATATCGCCACTACGCAGATATACACACACGTTACCGACCCGCACCTAAAGGCCATCCACGAAAAGTTTCACCACCGCAAAGACTAGTTAATAACACATCCCGGCGCTTCTGCACCACCGGGCCACACTTCGAGCTGCTTACAGACGCCACCGATGCCTTCGAACACATACTGTGCGTATGGATATTTCGTCCATTTACTTTCTCTTGTTTTTACGCGTTTTAACACATCGCCCGCCCTGCCCGTTACATCAACTTCGTACTGATCACCAATAAATTCCTTTGATGGATTGGCAGGATACAAGGTTATATCTGATGCGGCGTAGAGAGAGCTAATACGAAGTGCATAATCGCTTTCGGTCACACCTGTTATCTTCATCGTACAGCTCGCACCGCTACACGCAGTAGCCACCACTTCTCCACTCGCACCAAGCGCATGAGTATTTGAACCACCTGAGCTTACAGGAAACAAGAACAACACCCTTGCATTGTCTCGCAAGCTCGCCCTACTTATGGAGCTCAACGGCACAAGTTCTACGCGCAGTACACTTGCAGCGTACGTCCACGAGCTCTTTGGTGTAAAGCCGATCGAGCCAGGAAAGCCAGCTCCACCCGCTGCATTATTTCGCCATTGCACATCAAAAGAGCCAATTGCCGAGCCATCGCTATATTTTAGAGATGTAACAACCGCGTCGACCCCAACATTCTGATAATCTTTGCTGTCGAGCGTTTGGTCGATAAGGACACAAGTATACGAGACATTGTCACCGAGACTGCGATTTTGTAAGCCTGCAGGCGCTGTGCTTGCATCACAAGAGGTAACATCTGCCGCGAATCCCGCATCGACAAGTTTCTTCGCATCGTTTCGCCCTGACTCTGCAGCATAAAGTGCCTGTGCGCCAAGTTGCCTGTCGAGCGCCTGTCGTTGCTCTCTGCGAGAAAGTTGTGCAAAGCCGGTAACAATGAGCGTGAGCACTATCATGATTATCATTGTTACAATGATCGAAACCATGCCTGACTGATTACCTCTTGTGTACTTCATGCTTATGCCTATTGTAAGACCTTTCGAACTTCGGTGTCCAGGCTAGAAACTGCACAAAACTGACTGCCTGCACCCCCTTTACAGTTATTGTCTGTGCTATCACCCTCAAATAAATCGTTGTCGCCGCTCACCACACGCACTCGTACATTAAAGTTACCCGTAACTGTATTTTCTGTAATGTCGAATCGTGTAAGTGTCATATTCTTGCCTATTTGTTCAATAGTGTTCGGCCCAGGAGTCATATTAGGCGTACAGCCAGCAACCGATGTATAGTCTTCTATGAGTAGCACGCTATTTGTATCATCCTTTTTCGTATTCAGTTTGTAGCTGTACTTCTTTCCGCCTGCACACACAGCGCCTGGAGCGCCTGGAGTGCCTGGAGTGCCTGCAGTAAGAATGATACTGTCTGCGGAGTATTGGATCGCCTGCACTACATTGTCGCTGATCGCCCGTGTGGCGGCTTGTGTACGCGAAGATGTAATACCACGATAATATATATTACCAACGCTTATAATACCCGCTGTCAGCAGGAGCAGAATAACCGAAAATACCACGGTCGCTATCATGAGTTCTACGATAGTAAAGCCCCTGAAGTTTAATCGCTTCTTCATTACTGCACCCTATACCGTATTATTAGTTGCTCCTGAGGAGCACCAGACACAATACTATCCCATTGCGTGGTAATAATATAGACTGTGTTACCGCTATCGTATTCGACTTTAGTGCTGTATCGTCCATCGGCACAGGGCGCTGAAATAATCGCGTTTGTGTCATTAATACAGAAAGCCCCAGTGGTAGGCAATGGCGCACTCACCACCACCGCATAACTTTTGAGTCGTTCGAGCATACGAGTAGTTATTTTTTGAGCCTCTGTTCGTTCTTGTGCCGAACGAATTACCTGCGACGACCTATTCGCAACCGCAAAAGAACCAGTCAGCAGTATCCCAACGACAGCCGTAGCAATAAGGACTTCTACAATGGTGTCGCCTGATTGTGCCCTACGAATTAACACGCGGTGCCGTCCTTAATCTGCATATTTGTTAGCGACTGACTATTACTTCCACCTACCGTGATAAGCGCACTCTGGTTCGTACCGCCACTTGCGAGACATATTTGCACACCCCGAGAATCGGTAACAATATTGCCCGAACCAAGACTTGGAGTCGCAGATGGAGCGGGCGGCGTTCCCGCATCGAACGAGTATATGTCTAGCTGAGTACCACCACTCTTTAAGCCTGCAGAAGACGTTGTTTGCCCTTGGGCAAACGCATTAAAAAAACCTATGGTACTGAAGTCGGCTGTTCCAGCTTTAACGTACTGCACTCTGAGGCCATTTTTAAGATTACGAGCTTCCTTAGATCCTCCAACGGTTTTAATCTGCGCATCGGCTATACTTGTAGCATCGTCTTGCGTCCCCCATTTTTGGCGTAGGCCAGCAATCGAATATACATTTACTATGTCACTGTTCGTAAACTGCATAATCTTGCCAACAAATATACACTCGTTATTCTCGCCAGAATTGGCAGTACCACTAAAGTTTGGCCCTGAGCCAGTCGCTCGACACCCTTGTGTGTTGGCGTTTCCATAATAGCCGCTGGCAACTTCGTTAATAACGTCGTTTATCTGCTGATTTATATCGTTTGCTGCTTGCGTAAACTCGGTCTTGTTTTGGGATCCAGATACCAACGCCAATGCAGAAACCAACATAAGTGCTGTTACCGCCATAACAATCAACACTTCTACAATGGTATACCCTCGGGACTTTTGCCCACTCTTCATACCAGAAATTATAGCATAAGCGTAGTCTACTCTATAAGCCTATTTGTCGCTTGTACCACGCAATTAGGCTTGCGCCGAATAGCTGCACAACCACCGTTGCTGCCATAAGGTACGGGCCAAATGGTAAATGCGAACCTTTTTTGGCGCGACCGACCACTATCTGCGGCAACGACACAGTTGTTCCCAGTAGCGAGGCGATGAAGATCATCAGAAAACTAAGCGGCCAACTGCCGAGTAAAAGTCCAATAAGCCACCCTAGCTTTACATCTCCGCCGCCAATCCATGTGCCATCACTAATCTGAAACAGTACCCAAAAGATACCGCCGCCTGCAAACACCGCAAGCATGGTATGCACGAGTGTATCTACCACCTGCCCCTCATAAATTAGCCGTGCAAGCACACCAAGACTCGCAATTCTCATAAGCGGAAAGACAATTTTATCTGGCAGCAAAAACCAACGTATATCGTAAACCGTTAGCGCAACAAAACCCACGACAACCACAAGCCATACGCCAAAATACAACCATTCCATACCCTGTAGTGCTTGGGGCCAAAAAATATAGCTGCCTACAAATAATAACGATGTAGCCAGCTCTACGGCCGGATACTGCCACGAAATTGGCTTGACACAGTACCTGCACCTACCTTTAAGCACTAGCCAGCTAAACACAGGGACGAGGTCCACAGCAGCAAGTTCGTGACCACAATGCACACACACCGATCTACCCGTAGCAATAGACAGGTTTTTGCCTTTCAGCTTTTTGTTCTGCTTCTTATTTACGAGCGGATCGGCTTGCGCAGTGCGCCAGACGAGCGCATTCGCAAAACTACCCAGCATAAGCCCTAATACACTAAGAATAGCAATAACCATAAACCCTATACTACCACAAACTAAAACAGGGCTTTCGCCCTGTTTTAGTCAACCTACACTTTGTTTAGATATTTTGACAAAGCTGAGTAGGGTTAGCTGCGCTACTTGATTCAATCTGATATTGAATTGCTGCTTGTCGTGCAGAACCCGCAACAGTAGCACCGTCGGCACCACACTGGGCTCCTGTTACAAGCCTAAAGAACGTGCGACCTGCTACAGTACCCTGAACAGCCTGTGCACCCGCTGCATTAGCATTACGGTCTCCAGCAGGAGCGTCTGCAGGAGCGTACTGGTTCAGATTGCCGACATTTGTTCCTGCTATAGTTCCAGTTTGAACGTTTGTTGGCAGCGTACCGTTGTTGTTAGATACGAATTCGTTTACGCCCGCCGCTATGCGAGAAATATCATTCTTTCGACCATTATTTCGGCTGTTTCGCTGCAATGCAGGAACCGCCAAGAACACAATCAATAGGATAAGACCTGCGATTGCAAGCACGATAAGAACTTCGATGATAGTGAAGCCTTCTGTTTTCTTTTTTAAGTTGTTTAGCATGTATGTATGCCCCCTACATAATTATTTGTTAACGGATACGCTTAATATAAACCGCTTGTGCTTACAATGCAAGCACTTATCCCCAGATACCTTTACTTAATGATCGTTTGGCCGGCTAAGCCGTAGATTGGCAGAAGTACCGCTGCAACAATCGTAAATGCTACGACACCGAGGATAACCATTAAAACCGGCTCGATAATGGTTGAGATATTGCGGATAGCAGTATCAACCTCTCGCTCATAATAGTCTGCAATTTTTTCGAGCATTGCTTCTATTGCCCCAGACTGTTCACCAATACTTAACATACTCGGCACAAGCTCAAGAAAATTTGGGTCGCCAGACAAAGATTCAGATAACGACTTACCGCCCTTTACCTTAGTAATAGCATTGTGAAGCGACTTCTCTACGTGTACGTTATTAATTGCATCTGCAGTAATCTCGAGCATCTGTATAAGGGGTACGCCACTACCAATGAGCGTAGCTCCTGTTCGGGCAAACCGCGCCATATACAGCTTCATAAATAGTTCACCTACAGGCCACGCCTTCATTTTTGCCTTATCGACGAACTCTTTACCAGGGCCCGTTCGAGCCCAACGAGTTGTAAAGAAACCAAGCCCAACTAAAATGCCGGTTATTATATACCAATATTTAACCGTAAACTTACTCACTCCTAATAGAATACGAGTTACCAGCGGTAAGTTTGCTCCAGGCAAATCGTTATAAAGAATCTGCACCTGTGGCAAGACCTTTACAATCATAAATCCAATAACCGCCACCATGATCAGAATCACAATTGCAGGGTATATCATGGCACCACGGACTTTGCTGAGGATTTCGGCGTCTTTTTCTTGCTGATTAGCAAGACGTTCGAGCGCTTTGTCAAGCGTACCCGATGTTTCGCCGGCAGCAACCATACTCACAAACACACGATTGAAGGCATTTGGATGCCGACCCAGGGCAACAGACAAAGCTGCACCACCTTCTACGTCGCTGATTACCTGCGTAATAACAAACTTGAGTGATTTGTTCTGTGTTTGCCCTGCGACGTTACGCAAGCTCTGCACAAGCGGCAAGCCAGCATTAATCAGTGTCGATAGCTGGCGAGAAAACAATACCTTGTCTTTTGTGCCAATGCGATTCGTAAACCGAGCAACCAAACCATTCTCTTCGCCGGTCATAGCTTTGATTTCTATAGGCGCTAAGCCTTGGTCGCGAATAAGTTTGGCAGCTGCTTGTTCTGAATCTGCCTGCACCAGATTACTAACCTTTTGACCGGTCTTTGGATTACGGGCGGTAAATTTATACGTTAGCATTCTAGCCCCTCATTAACCGATCGAGTTCATCGAGGTCGACAGCATAGTTTCGCGCTTCTTCGTATGTAATTGTGCCGTTATGGATAAGGTTTACTAAGGTTTTGTCCATAGACTGCATACCAAACTCTGCACCCGTCTGTATCACCGCCTCGAGCTGATGGCTTTTGCCTTCGCGCACAATATTACGCACAGCGGGCGTTGCGATCAAAATTTCTGCGGCAGCAATTCGACCACCACCAATCGCAGGAATAAGTCGCTGAGAACAAATCGCCATAAGAATATTAGCCAACTGCGAACGAATTTGTGGCTGTTGGTGTGGTGGGAATACGTCGATCATACGGTCGACACTCTGTGCAGCATTGTTGGTGTGTAGGGTCGCCAGAACTAAGTGACCTGTTTCGGCAATAGTAATGGCAGAGCTGATGGTTTCAAGATCGCGCATTTCTCCAATCAACACAACATCGGGGTCTTGGCGAAGACTGCTTCGAAGCGCCGCCGAGAATGAATACGTATCGTAGTGCACTTCTCGCTGCACCACAACAGATTTGATGGATTTGTGTGTGTATTCAATAGGGTCTTCGATAGTAACAATATGAGTTGCGCGCTCGTGGTTTATGCGATGAATAATTGCCGCAAGGGAGGTAGACTTACCGGAACCAGTTGGACCCGTAAACAGCACAAGACCTCTTGGATAGTCGGCAAATTTGTTGACAATTGGTGGTAAACCAAGCTGCTCGACCGTGAGGATTTCGTTAGGGATAAGTCGAAGTGCTGCCGCTAGATTGCCTCGTTCGTGAAATGCATTTACACGAAAACGACCGAGATCACCAAAAGCAAAGCTAAAGTCGAATTCCTTATCTTTCAGCAGAATTTGCTTTTGATCTTCATCGAGAATAGCAAATACCAGCATTTCGACAGACTCTTCAGTTAGCGGCTCGGTATTGCCTACCGGTATGAGTGACCCGTCTACGCGAAGCATTGGCGGCAAACCAACCTGCAAATGAAGGTCAGATGCTTTTTTCTTTATTACTTCTTCTAGTAGTATTTCTATTCTTAATTGCTGCATATTCCACCCTGTTTTATGCGCTGTCTATTGCTGCCACACGATTCACTTCTTGTAGTGAGGTGAAGCCAGCTAGCGCTTTAAAGTACCCGTCTTCGCGCATGGTAACCATGCCTTCTGCTTGGGCTGCTTTCTGAATCTCGGTACTTGTCGAACGTTTAAGGATAAGATTCTGGATAGATTCCGATACATTAAACACTTCGTACAAGCCAATTCTTCCCTTGTAGCCGCCCGGCGTTTCGGGGGTATCTTGACCCTTGAATAAAGTATAAGCGTTTTGGGTCGCTAAGGGCAAGTTATCGTAGCCAAAATCGGCTGCGAATTGTTTTTGTTCTTCGGTAGTTTTTGGCAAAAATTTTCCAAGTGTTGCATGGATGGCGTCGGTTTCAATTTTTTCACTTTGGTACGTCGTACGATTATCGGCAATTCTTCGCACCAAACGTTGCCCGATTACCGTGTGAACGGTACTAGCTATTAAGAATGGTTCTATGCCCATGTCGAGCAGACGAGGCAAAATTCCTGCAGCAGAGTTGGTGTGCAGCGTACTAAACACCAGGTGCCCCGTAAGTGCAGCCTGAACAGCCAGCTGCGCTGTCTCTTTATCGCGAATTTCTCCAACCATGACAATATCTGGGTCCTGGCGCAAAATAGAGCGCAAACCTGTTGCAAATGTCAGGCCTACGTCTGCATTAACTTGGATCTGATTGATACCGTCCATCTTATATTCAACTGGATCTTCGAGCGTTACGATATTTACCGTGTCGCTCTTTATTTCTTGCAGCAAGGCGTACATAGACGTAGACTTACCGGAACCCGTTGGCCCACTCGTAAGTATCATGCCGTTTGGCTGCTTCAGACCTTCGCGTATGGTACGAAGTGCCCGTCCATGATAACCCATATCCTCGAGCTTAAGGCTCGTGCCCGATTTATCGAGCAGACGAATAACGACCTGCTCGCCCCATACAACTGGCGAGATCGCAATACGAAGGTCAATTGAGCGTTTGTCGACCACAATAGCAAATCCACCGTCTTGTGGAATACGGTGTTCATCGATCTTAAGGTTAGCTAGAATTTTAATACGCGACACGAGCGCAGGCTCGGTGCTTTTCGGGAGCTTCATGATTTCGCGCAACACACCATCGATACGCGCACGAATTTTGAAGGACTTTTCGAGGGGTTCCATATGGATATCGCTTGCACGATTCTTGGCAGCGTATTCCATAATGGTAGACAACGCCTTGCTTATTGGCGAGTCTTGCACAATTGCTGCAACCTTCTCGCCAGCATCGGACTGTCTAGCTGCTTCATTGGCCCCCGCAGCTGCTTGATCAGCAACGCCTTTTAAGTCTCCAAGTGCCTTGCTATCGAGCTTTTCGTTATACTGCTTGAGAATGCGTTTTATGCCCGCTTCGCTGGCTGCATATACTTTGAGCGGCCTTCCAATCTTATTAGACAAAAAGTCGGCTGCTTGCACATTATCTGCATCGAGCATAGCGACCACAAGCCGGTGCTGCATCTCGCCGAGCGGAACAGCCATATACCGTTCTGCAATTTCTTGGGGCAATAAGTCTAGAACATCGGGGTCTATCTTTGCACTTGTGAGATTGACATATGGCACGCGCGAAACCTTGGCAATCGTTCGCGTAAGATCTTCTTCGGTAATTGTTCCACCAGAAACAAGGAGTGTTAAGAGTGGAGTTTTGTCTGCGTCAGCCTTCGCACGAAGCTCTTCGAGCTGTTCGGCAGATAATAGACCTTGCTGCACTAAATCATCTTCGACAAGCTTTTGGGTTGTTGCAGAGAGCACACTCATACGTCGCCCTCCCTTTTATTGCTGTGCGTTAAATGGTTTGTCGTTGCTATTATCACCAATGGTAATCTTCTTTGTTGGGTTAACCGAGTCTTTATTGAAGTACTTTGTGTCTGGCTGCGTAAATTCGGTACTGATCGGATCTACCGTAGAGGCTTTTTGCTGAAAAGCAGACTTTGGCGCGATAACAAGATTAGAAAGCAGTATAGAAAAGATACCACTAATAAACACTGCGACGACTATCATAGCTATATCTTTTTGTTTCATTCTTTCACCACCTGTGTCTTAATGTTCAGTGACTTTTCTGGCTGATAATATGTCTTGGCCGTTACGCGAAGCTTTAGGTTACTTTCGCCACCGGTAAGCGTAATCGACTTGATGTGTATTGGCCGAATTGATTTTTCAAGCACATTTATTAGATCTTTTGTCGCACCCGAGTTACTTTCGGCGTCAAACTCAAACGGAATCTCTATTGGCTCTGGGTTATCAACCGATTCGTTCTTCGATTGTGCAACTTCATCATCCGTTCCGGTGATTGAATTAACCTTGAACTTCTTCTCTCCGAGTAATTTCTCGATACTTGTCGTTAAGGCCGGAAAGTCATATTTACTCGGTAATGCATCTAGGATAATCTTTGCATTGTCACCATCTTTATCACCTGTTCCTGAAGGGTTTCCTCCGATAACATTGTCTGGGGTTGTCGTAAAGCTCTTGTAGGCTATCACGAGTTGATCTACGGCTGCAAGGTTCGTCTTTAGCTGATCACGCGCTTTAGTTTGCTGGTCAATCACTTTATTTTGGTATGTACGTTGTCGCAATAACGCCCGGCTCGAAACGAGCGAAAACACCGCAATAAATGCTGCTGCAGCAACCATAGCCACCATAGTTGCATTTGCCTTGTCAATCTGGAGTCGTTTGGTTACGTTAAGTTGTTGCTTTGCCATTATTGCACTTCCTTTGGATTTACGGGCAGCGCCTGGAACAAGTCGGTTGGCTTTTCGGTTTCAGAACGCGTTGTCGTGATCTTTGGCACTTCAAGCGTTACTGCATACGCCGAGTTAAATATAACCTCGTCGTAGCTCAGTTTTACTTCGTACGTGGTTGCTTTTTCATTCTTCGAAAATGAGCTCAGCACCACACCAGTAAATGCTTTACCCGTCTTTTCTTGATTGTCAGCCGTGTATTTATATTTCGTAAACTTCAACGTATCGGTAAATTTGTTTACTGTACTGAGTGCATCGGTCGTACCTTTTACTACAAACGTTTTTGCATCGAAATCAACGACAATGTCGCCAATATTTACTTGGTTTGGCGTTGTCTGCTTTATATATTCAAACAATCGAGATACGACTGGTTTTTTGCCATGCAAGTCCGGCAAACTGTTGAGCTGGTTCTGAACGGTAAGCACTTTGTTAAGTTCTGGCGTATTTTTGAGTGTTTCAGAATCGGTTTTGATGTCTGCAGCAAGGTTATTCATATGCGTCTTTTGGAATACATTCACTGCCAAGAACATCATAATAAAGATTGCCAGCGAACTCGCTGCAACGATTGCAGACACAACCATAACCGTACGCTTTACATTCTTCGCCTTAATATACTGCATTTTTACGTCTGGGAGTAAATTGAACTGAATCATATTATTCTTCCCTCTCCGCAAGTCCTGCTGCTACTGAAAATTGATTCGCTACCGCAAGTAATTCGTTTTGCCGATCTGCAGGGAATGAAACATTGCGCCAGGCATTGCCAATTTCAACGTTTATACCAAAGCGGTTCGCTACATACAATGGGAACTCTGGCAATGCCGATGCTGCACCCGTTAGGATAATTCGCTCTACTTTGGCTTCTGGATATCGCACCTGAAAGAATTTTATTGATTTCTCTACCTCGGTAACCAATAGGTCTATGGTGCTAATGATTGCGTTATATATTTGCCCCTCGAGCTTGTCTTTACTCAGGCCAAATTTGTTCACAAATTGCTCTGCTTGCTTTTGGTCTATGTTTAGGTTCTGAACTGCCGCTCGCATAATCGCTTCTGAACCGGTTGGGATGGTACGTGCTAAGCGAGGTGAGCCGTTTAGACAAACAACAATGTCGGTCGAGCGTGTACCAATATCTACTACCATCTGAGGTGTTGTTGCATCTGCCGGAATAACGGCACGACTTACCGCCATATGATCTGGCTCAAACGCGATAACATTGAGCCCGATTGCCTCAAGCATATCAAGACGTGCTTCGACAAATGAATTTGTTACGCTACTGAGCAGCACTTCCACCTTGTTTTTATCTTTGGGCGAATCACCCAAGATAGCCCATTCTATCTTTGACTCTGCAACTGGTGTCGGAATAAGCGAATCGGCCTGATACATAATGGTTTTTGCAATCTCGGAAGGAGACAAACGATCAATATCGACTATTGTCGTAAAAACGCGCTGCGACGGGATACCAACTGCCACATTTCTTGTAGTTATTTTAGCCTGTGCTAACAGATCTCGAATGGTCTCCATTAATTTTTGCTGATCAGCTGGTGCATCACTCATAGCGATCTTGCTGTCAACAGGTACGTAGGCGTATTTTACGAGCGCTTTAACCCTACCGGACCCATGCAACTCAACAAGCCGAATTGCACTTGTACCGATGTCGAGCCCAAAAAATTCAGATACCCCACTCAGTAAACTCATATTGGTTCGATTATAGCATAAGCTTCTTGGTTGTTAACAACGTTTTCTTACAAAATTGGTGGTAGTGTTGTGATATATTGGCTGGCACCGCTCGAAACTGGATCGGGCGCAGTTGGCTTAGCCAAGAACAGTTCTGGTAAATAGTTGATCTCTTCAGCTGCTCCGCTGCGGCCATCTCCACTCCAGTCTCGCTGCGAACCCTTGGCGCGCAAGAATTTAACGTCTTTGGCAATGAGCGCACCGTTGACCGTCAGTTTTATATTGCAGTTAATGTACAGGTCCGAGGCACTCGCATAAGGCGTAGATCCGTTGGTACAGGTATAGATTTTACCGCCCGTTCCATCTGCACGAGGCTGCGCTATATACACTCCATCGAGCCTCGATACATCTTTATCAATAAATATGTCCCCCTGAACTACAACATACAGCGAAGGGATGCTATTGATATCGGTAAAGTCTTGAAGTATCTGATTTTCAGAAATAGTAAGGTTGGTGTTTTGCCGAACAACTTTTTGCCCACTGTGTGTATTAGCTACCGAAAAGTTTACTGCCCCACCCCTTGGTGTAAAGAGCGCATCGTTATAATAATCACGAATACAATGGTCGCCTGTAAACGTACCATTTGGTGTCGTCGTATTCGCAAACCTCAATGCATTTGGTGGGTTGGTAAGCGATGCCGAAGAGAACGTCTCGATGACACCGATAGCGAAGACAGCGAGCTGCGCACTAGAGCCTCTGCTTGCAGCGTTTATATACCCTTTGACGTCACCTACATTGTTACAGGCAGTTGTACCAAAGCCGCCGCCCGCAAATACATCGCCACCATAAAACGATACATAGGGCTTGTTCACCTTTCGCTTGCAGTCTGGCGGACTCGTATATTCGCCCACCACCACCGTTTCTGCGCCAAGGTACCCGATAGAAACCTCTCGTTTATTGACCTTTATCTGGGTACACGCTTTGTCGCCAACATTCAATATACTGGCCGATGTGGTTACAGTAGGGTACGTCTTATCGCCAGTTATGGTCTCGACCGCATTAGGCAGACCAGGTATTGGCACAACCGAGCCGTCTGCTCGGAGAATAAAGTAGCTGCGGGTCACTTCTACCGCGTAATCTGTTCCAGCTTGCTCGACGCGCGCCCCAAAATTAATATCGACGGGGTTTTCGTTGTCATCTGGGTTGAATATCGTACTTGGGTACACATTCGTTCTACTATTTGATGGTGGACATGGGCCAAATCTATACCACGTACCTGACAACTCATTATTGCCACCCCCACCCTGATTTATACCCACGGCTTTTACCGTATGCTGATTTCCATCATACGGATTAATGAGTGTTACCGAAGACATAGGGTACAAATAGCCGTGATTGCCCTGCGTTGGATGCGGTTTGTCTGCAATTACACCTGGTATACCTGCTGCCATATTGTCGAAGAACAAATGCACCTCTATCGGACCAGCTATGTCGTCGTCACGTGCCCAGCCTGTAATAGCGTTACAATCTGCCTGAACAAGCCCTTCTGGATTATTAGCAGTAGATGTAAGCTGATAGTCAAACACATAGTTACCGAGCTGATTATTTACATCTATGGTGCCGCCGCCTTGGCCTGCCCATACCTGACCGAATGCCTGGTTTGCTTTAAAATAACCCGAACCACCTGCATCACCAACCGAAATAGGCGTAAACCGAAACCCAAGGCCATGCTCTTTGCCAGGACCCTTTCCCCATGTTCCCCACAAGCAGGCAAGGTATGGATAGCCGTCAGTACCATCACCGAAGATCAACTTGGTCGCATTGGTTCCATCCCAGGTAGGACAACTGAGTGTTGCGGGTCCGCCCGCCGTTGCATTAAATGTAATATTACTTGTCGGAAAGCCCGGCTTCCCCGGCCAGTTAATCGCAGTGTTTATGGGGATACTGCTTGGGCCATACGGAGCGGGATTCAGCGCCTCTACGTTGATATTAAAGTTTGAGGACCATTTTTTAAACGTGCCATCAGGATTAAAAATACGAACAGCGATAGTTGCGTTATAGTAGGCGGCCGTCGCAGGAGGATAGCACGACGCCGCTTCTGTTTTACTGCCTCCAATAGCATTAATGGCGATAAAAGAAAACACAAAAACAAGACCAAACTTAAGAAGCGAACGAGTTTTAGTTAGTTTCATTCTTGACCTTTATATTCTTAACGGTTTCGTTAAAATTATTCACAAATTCAGTATCAACCTGCATATTCTTTGTCTTGTATACAAAATAGTATGCTGCGTTCTTTGTTTGTGCCTTACCATTAGTATCGCGATAGCGTTGCACATCTTCAATAATAGACGAAGCTTCACCCTCCTTTAGGGCTACAAGCTTATCGAAGAACTTGCTTACAGAGGCACTCGCATCGTTTGTGGTTTGATTGAGTGCAAAACCCTGCTTATCGACAATAAATTTGCCCGACTTATTCGATGCATTGCCATACACTAAGCTACTATCCGCCTTGATATCGGCAACAATATCTTCTGGCTTCTGTTTGTTTGTAGCTAGATCTTCGCGCGCCTGGGTAGCCTTAGTTTGTGCTGCTTTTCGATCGGTCTCTATGGCTGCCGGATCATTAAACTTTGGATCGCTTGGTTTGGCTTCAGAACTAAAGAAATACCTGCTAAACGGATAAAAGAACGCATAACCTTCATAACCATCTCGTTTTTTCGTCTCAAGATAGTTTTCTATATACGCTTGCTTTGCCATAAGACGACCAAACTCGTTATTAGTCGATTCAGTACCCTTAGAGAGGTTTGTATCTACTGTTAACACTTTATCGTCTATGGTTATGTTGAGTTTTTTTGCAGCCTCGATATATTTATAAGCTAATATTATTTGAAAAGTGGCACCTTCTTTATTTATGGAGCGCTTCTTTGCCTGTTCCAGGAGAGTATCATACTGTTTTTTCGTAAGCCTCGTATCGCCAACAGTCAGAACTGCACTTTCTCGTATTATCAAAAATACAGCAACAGAAACACTGAGTGTAACCACAAGAAAGAGTGCAATAATTTTTTTAGAAATTCGAAAGTTAAACTTAACAATCTCGCGGGGCTTGCGTCGAGAGAATGCGACAATTTCTGGCTTTTTTTGCTCACCACTCATTTCTCTTGATTATACTTATGCTTTGCATGAGTAGCAAGCATCGTGGCAGAACTAGTTAATTTTCGGCAGTATCAGGAGCTAAAAGCTCTCGAGCTTCTCGCGTTTTGCGGCGTACAAAAACCTCAATTGCAGCCCGTTCTTTGCCAAGCATATCGGCAATTTCGGTTGCACCCATGCCCTCTACCCACGCCAAATATAAAATGGTGCGTCGTTCGGCATTTTTTTGTTGACGTTTTTTGGGTAGTGTTTCGTCTTGTGGGTATAGGTCGTTGAGCACTTTACCAACCAACGACGTTTCGTCGTAGCGTTCCATTGCTGCGGTTGCAGCTGCATCGCCAAGGCTACGAATTACACGCTGCGTGCCTTGCTCGGCTGCATACTCTACCGAATCGTGCTCTGCTTCGCGCATAAGCTTAGGGTTTTTTGCGACTCGTTTTAAGCGCCTATCGAGCGCTGGTACGGCATAGGTAGAAAAGCGGTTCCCTCGGTCTGGGTCAAAGCTGCGAACAATGGTAGTTAAGTACATATTGCCTTCTTGAATAAGATCATCGAGCCCAACACGCCGGCAGGCGTGTTTGGCTGCAATGGCCGGCACCAAGCGTAGGTTACGCTCTACGAGTATTTGCTCGGCAATTTGGCCGTCAGCGATGCGTGCAGCAACCACACTATCTGCCTCTAGTGTTCCGTCGACTATTTGTTGTTGCAATGCCAAACCATGGCGTACATCGCGCGCCAAAGATAGTTCTGCTTCGGGCGACAACAGCTCTATGGCACCAATGGCATCAAAATAGTAGCGCGTAGAGGCTTCGCCCATGCGCACACCAAAGCCAGTACCAACGTCTCCGTGCTCCATATATGCATATTATTGCATATTTTTAAGTTTTTTTCAATACTAGCGCACGCCGCTTGTTGCTATCCTCTGTTGAGTCCAGCCGGTACGCCAATCCCAGCCTGTATTACTTAAACCTCCTTGTGCATCCTTTGCGAATACATCTAGATTACCCGATGTCCGCGCAACCATACTTGGATTACGAGTAAGCCCTGTTCCCCTATGTGTAAGTGATGTCCAGCCGTTACTTGCCGTCCAGCCTCTTTCTTTTAGGCTCCCTGCCTCATCAACATAGACCACATTCATACTATTTGAGTCTCGCACTACTGCAGCAGGATTACTTCGTACACCACTATTAACGAGTAGTTGCGTTCGCCAGCCAAGGGTTGGATCCCAACCTGCATTACCCAGCCCATCGTTACTTGTTCGATAAAATGCGTCCATGGTCGACTCGGTACGAGAAACTGCCGCCGGATCTCCTTTTATGCCGGTTGCTCGCAACACTGGAGAACCCCAGCCCGTACGCCAATCCCAGCCTATGCTCATCATGTTTTGGTTTTTGTCTCGATAGAACACTTCTATAGCACCTTCGCCGCGCGCTACTGCAACCGGATCACCAGCGAGAGAGTCATTTGCAACAAGTGTCTGTGTCTTAGACCATCCAAGCAATGCGCCCCAACCCAGATTAACCAAATCACCTTCTTGGTTTCTATAGAACACATCTACACTTCCCTCGTTACGATGGATAATCGCAGGATCACCTGCTACGCTACCATCTGCAACTCGTGTTTGTGGTGACATCCATCCAACATTTGCATCCCAACCCATTGTCCTTAAATTATTATTCTGACTGCGGAATACTACGTCCATAGTTCTATCGCTTCGTGATGTCGCAGCAGGATTACTGGCAACTTCTCCACGAGTAAGTACTTGCGGGGCCCTCCACCCAGTAGACGCATCCCATCCTGTATTTGCTAAATCTCCGCTGGGAGTCGTGTGGAATTCATCCATCGTTCCGGTACTCCGAGATACAACAGCAGGCTGCGTGTCAAACTCCGCGACCGGCGCCGTAGCACCTACGCCAGTGCCGTTAACATCAATGAATGTATCCCAGTCCGCGCTAGATGATCTTGAGAATTTTCCTAAAGAGTTCCTTGAAGCATAGTCCTGGTGTGTCTGATAGCCTGTACCAGCCGCGTTCATTTCGGCGATCTTTACCTTAGAAACTCTACCCTCTGAGTCTTTTGTTACCTGAGTTACAAAACCTACGTGTCCATAGAAACCGTCATTACTTTGTGCTATATCTCCAATCTCAATATTATTTGCTGTACCAGGCTTTACGATAAATCCTTTTCCGGGCGCTGCATCATCCCAGTTTTTTGCATCTCCCAGTTGAGAAATGTCTTTCTGGTTATAGACCTTGGACCAATACGCCGCTCCGTCGGTACAATTTCTGTAATAATATCCTAGCGGACTAACTAGCTCTCCTGGCACATCTGCCTTTCCGTTACCATTTTCGTCTACCCACCAATCATAGTCTGCTGCATTATATGTTTTGGAATTATTTTCATTGTATGGATAATCCCTCAACTGACCCAAATCGGTTACATTTTCTGCCGATACATCTTCTTGTATAGTAAGTCCTTCAATTGCCAATACTCCAGATGACAACGCTAAGCTCGCCGTCAGAACTCCTGCAGCTTTCATGACTCGTATTTTCAATGACTCCAATCTGTCAATCATTGTGTTTTGTTCGATCTTTTCGTTAGAGTACTGCATGTGATTCCCCTCCTTTTGCCCTGCTCAATACTAAAATTGTTGTAATACTTGTACATGTTTTTAATTTATAGACATAGATCGGGTGTACAGATAGGTTTTTAACAATAAAGCGACACCTGACATTATCGTTTTCTTGTTCATAGACCCTCCACTTAGTTGCTATGAATGTAGCGCACTGCAAAATATTTGCAAGCACGAGCAAAATAAAGCTGTGTACAACTTGTGCATAACGTGCGGATAACCTATTTTGCTGCAGCCTTTTGTAGCCAGTCGCTGATGAACTGCTGGTACGCAGCCCTATCTGCCTTTGGAGCCTCTATGCGGTACCCGTGATAAAAGTTCTTTGCAAGATACGTGTCTGCCTGAAAAGCCTTAATATATGCGTCGGTTGTGGGTACTGGCACAAGCTCGTCTAGCTCGTGCACAACTACCAGAGTTTTGCCAGTAAATCGTTGGCGCGCACGTACCAAAAGTGGATGCTTTGCCAAAGCTTCTGCATCTTCTCTGAATGTGCGCTCTTGCCTTATATACTCTGCCTCGTCTTTAAGTCGCTGCCCCCATTTGGTATAAAATGCCTCTGGTCTGTAGATAGCTGGCACACGCAGCACCAAATTTTGGAATGTGCGATATTTTGTCAGCTGCGTAGCCAAAAAACCACCGTAGCTAGTACCCATTACATCTACTTTTTTATTCGGATAGTTTTGCATAAGCCAATCGAATGCAGTGATTACATCTATAAAGTTCTGGGCAGGAGAAATATCGTTAAGGTCGAAGGGACTCTCGCCATGACCGGTGTAGTCGAGGACCAATGCCGAACATCCGGTTGCCTCTACAATGGCCGAAACAATGTCCCGATGATTCTTTTTATTTGAGGTATACCCCACCAAACAGAACAATACACGATCGGTTGCTCCTTCGTACCAGTCAGCGGCTAATTCGTAGCCAAGGGCCGGTATTGTGACTTGTTCAATTTTTTGCATATACCTATCTTATCACCTATAAAATAGATTTTGTCTTAGAGATCGAGGCTATCTACAACCCACATGCCAAGGCCTTCCTCTATTTTGTCTAGGATTGCTGGCTGGAGCTTTCTGAGACCGGCTGCACGCTCGGCGTCTATCAGTGCATTGGTTTCTAGTATATTACCGCTAATCCCAACTATTTCCCCATCTTCTCGAATAAGATTTTCTGGCTTGACGTATCTGGCTTTATACTCCATTAGGCTTGATGGTCTTGGGTAACTTTCGAGCGCATCTTGCCGAGTGCGCTCTAACTGGTACTGAATTGGTCGCTCGCTGCGCGCAACCGCTAGCTTGGCTTGCTGCTGCAACACCAACTCTTCTATATCCGGAAGGCTGCCCGATGCGGCTACATCTTTAATGTAGAGCCAGCTAGTATCGGGCAATTTTTGCCGTGTTGTCTCGGTTCTAATTTCGCCTCCGCCCGCAAGTATCTGCCGATAAAAATCAACAAGCTCTGTAACTTTCTGCTGCGGCCAGTCGTGTTCGACCCCATCGAGCACTGCTGCAGTATGGGCAGCTGTTAATAAGCCATGCATGGGAGAGCCGCTCTCTACACCTTCGGTCAGTTCTTCTACAGCCAACAGCGATCTGTTGCTTCCGCGAAACATCCCGCCAACCAACTTCTTTACATCGAAATACAATTCGGGTGCACAGTTGTGCTCGCCAGTTACAGGATCTGGCTTTCTGCGTATATACATGGATGTTACGCCAAGTGGTGGCCAACCTTCAAACGCCTCTGCAGAATCGACAATTTCGCGCAGCTCTACAGAAAAATCATTCGCCAGATCGAAAGAACAATACGCCTCTACACGCACCCGGGTATCGACTGAAGTGCCGAGTACACTACTGGCTTGCGCCAGCAACTGCTCTGCTCGCTGCACTAATTCCATATTTATATACTATACAATATAGTCGTATTGTACTCAAATTAGCACGTCGGCATGTCGTTTCAGTTTTTGCGTCGTATGGCTTTTGACACAACTTGTGGCGCCAAACCATTCACTTGTCCTGCGCGCAATCGTGCCTGTCTTTCATGGGGCGCCAGCCAGTATCCTAATTGATAGCCCAAAAAGCCACCCAAAGCTGAACCGACTTTTCCTTTTACGCCCTTACCCAACCGATTGCCTGCCATTGCTCCAAGTGCAGCCAACCCATATATAGCTATGTGACCTTCAGTTACTTTTTTGTCATGCCTATCTGCCTGTGCAAGATGCTCCAGCTCATGGGTTAGTGTTTTATTCATTTGCTCATCAGTTCGGTCCTTGCCGCGCACTTTTGTACTAATACGGACAACATCACCTTCTACTCCTCGCATTGCCGGATTAGACATAAAACGCAATCGCGCTAACCTCGGGGAATAGTGTGTCCCGTTGTTTGCAGTCCTATTTATTGGATCAATGTATACGACGCTTTTTGCTATACCTTGCTCGGATACACCAAGGTCTCGCATCGTATCTGCGGCCATGTCAGGATATATCTTTACGGCATGGTCGGCGCCCTTGCCATAAACTATCCGTGGACTAGTATCGCTTGATGCTATGGGAATTTCAGACATTTTTTGTTTTATATTTACATATACATATTATCACGTATATGCTTATTTGTCAATGTTTTCTACCTCTGTTATAATAGCTGTTATGAGTTTATCTATCGGTATAGTTGGGTTGCCTAATGTTGGCAAGTCTACCCTGTTTAACGCACTCACAGATGCAGAAGCGTTGGCTGCGAATTATCCGTTTGCAACCATTGAACCAAACACCGGAATTGTACCCGTCCCCGATGCACGTTTGCATGCATTGGCCGAGCTATACCAATCGCAAAAAATAGTACCCGCCACCGTAACATTCGTAGATATCGCAGGGCTTGTTGCTGGCGCCAGCCAAGGCGAAGGCCTTGGTAACCAATTCTTAAGCCACATTCGCAGCACTAATGCCATCGTACATGTAGTACGCGCCTTTGATGACAATGATGTCGTGCACGTAGACACCGAACATAACCCCAAAAAAGATATCGAGACAATCAATACAGAGCTAATCTTGGCCGATATACAAACGCTTGAAAAACGATTACCAAAATTTGAAAAAGAAGTACGAGCTAACGCCAAGCTTAAACCAGTTCTCGATACATACCAAACTATACTAACCGCACTCAACGAAGGCAAACTCGTAAGCCAGCTCGACTACGAGCACGAGCATATTACCGACCTACACCTTATTACCGCAAAACCCGTTATTTATGCATTTAACGTTGATGAAGCAGGACTCACCGACCACTCGAAGCAAAAAGAGCTGCAAGCACTTGTGGCGCCCGCCCAATGTGTATTTATTTGTGCCAAGCTCGAGAGTGAATTGCGCGGGCTCGATGAATCAGACCGCGTGGAACTATTGGAAAGCTATGGACAAACAGAATCGGGCCTGGTGCAACTGATCGCCGCGGCATACGACACACTCGGACTACAAAGCTACCTTACTGCTGGCGAGCAAGAAATTCGCGCCTGGACAATACCTAAAGGCGCCACCGCCCCACAAGCTGCTGGCGTCATCCATGGCGACTTTGAAAAAGGCTTTATTGCAGCGCAAGTGGTTGACTATAATGACCTGATTGACGCTGGCTCTGAGCAAGCAGCAAAAGCTGCCGGCAAGGTTCGCACCGAAGGCAAAACATACACCATGCAACCGAACGACGTTGTCGAGTTTCGCTTTAACGTTTAAGTAGCTGGAAAGAGCAGCCCGAGCAAAAATCACACTTTTTGCCCGGCGCGATGAGAAAACCATTTTAATGGTTGTCTCATTACTGTGCCATGCAACCAAACGACGTTGTCGAGTTTCGCTTTAATGTTTAGCTAGGCCGCTTGCCAGTTGTCGACAAGGTTTTGAATAGTTTGTATAACCGTTTCGTGCGACGGCATGCGGTTGTCTTCGTAATAATGGTCGGCACCCATGTAGTTGTCGACGGTCGACAAACAATACAGTTCGTCTGCAAGTAAGTGCATTTTATCGACAGCGCCAATGTTGGCGACTGGCACTGCAATAACAATCTTTTTTACTTTTATAGACTTTAAATACAACTTGGCCGCTTCGAGCGAAAAGCCCTTGCCCAGACCATCTGCCACCAATATAACGACACGGCGCTTAACAAGGTCTCGACGAATAATTCCATGTCGACCCAACAACCGGTGCATAGCACTAAGCTTGTCGCGTTTGTCCTGTTCGAAAAACTGGTGATATTCCATATCGAATTCTTCTATCTGCCCTGGACTGTACGACGAGTTGTACGTATAGCCACCATCTTGGTTAATACTAGCCACTTCTTCCGGTTCACCAGGAGCGTTAATAGGCTCTGCCATAAGTAATGTCATGACACAGTGCAAACGCGCGGCAATTTGTGCGCCCACCACAACACCACCATCTGATAACGCTACCACGGCACATTTTTCTTTTTTATAATGTTCGAGTTTCTCGGCAAGAAGTTTGCCAGCCTCTACACGACTATTGAAGTACATATATGGAAGTGTACCACAAGCGTAAGCGTTATTGGTTGAGTACGTTGCTAATTTGTCGTGATAGGTCTGCTATAGCACTAAAGGAACTGTTATTCGATAGTACCGTTAAGACATAGGTACCCTTTGGATGATACACAATAGCCGCATCGTGATTCAGTGCGTACAAAAATCCAACCTTGTTAGCAACGCTCCCTGCAGAACCAGCAGGAATACCCTTGCGATAAATCTGGCGACGCATCATATCTAACCAGCTATTCTTATATGTGTCTGAAACAAGCGTACCTGATTGCAATTTTACAAGTAGGGTCGTTGCATCATTTGCGGTAGTTAATTGGTTACCCGCCGACAGCGTGGTTCCTACGATTCCATTAGTACGAAGGAAACCGTCGTTTGCACTCCAGCCAATAAGGTTACCGACCGCGACAGCACAAGCATTGTCGGAAACAACGATCATGCGGTCTATACATGTTTCGACACTTTGGCCGGTTGACGTTGTTGAGCTCAGGCTCAACTGGCCATTGTTGGCCTTGGTGTACGCTACATATGTAACATACAGCTTATAAATACTAGCGCTTGTAAACTGCTTGGTGCCATTGGTCGATGCATTAATCGAACCATCGATCATGCGTAAACTAACACCGTATTGTCCTGAATGAGACGAAACCCAATAGTCAATGAGCGCCTGTAGGCCCTTGCTTGTACGCGTGTATGAACGAACGTATTGCGTCTTTGGCGTAACGTCTTCTGTTTTGGCATCAACACTTGTCGCTTTAGTTGCCAGAGCTTTTTCTACTGCTTCTGCACTAGCGTCGAGCAACAGCATCTTACCCTTCTTGCCAGAAGAGCCGCCTGCAACCTCGCCGTCTACAAGCACAATCTTATTGCTGGTTTGTGCAATATAAACGTATGGCGACAGTTCTTTTAGACGCGTAACAATTTCGTCACGGTTATATGAAAGCGCAAGCGTGTTGCCGTCTTGCTTTGTTTGAAGTATTTTCGCAAGTTCGTTTTTGCTAAGTTCGATTGAGTGGCCTGCCGCATGAACGCTCAGCGGCGTATTAAGTCTTTCTTGTATTTGCGCAGCCAAAACAGCCGCATCGTCGGTTTTAATTTTTGGCGCAACCGTTTCGGCCGGAACAACAACCTGCATGTCTGCATCGAGTTGGGTGTTTGCAATTGCCTGTTTTGTTGCCTCTTCTTCATACGTATACCCTGGCTCACTGTCTACAACCGCAACCTTGTCGGCTGCGATAGTAACCGTTGCATCTTTAGGAGCCTTGCTAAATTTAGCAACAGACTTTGCAAACTCACCAGCTTGCGGTGTGTCTACCTTTGTATCGAATGCATCGACAGTTTGAGCCGCAAATACAGAGAAGGGAATAAAACGCTGCAAAAGCGGGTAGTCGACTGCCTTTTGAGCAGTTTTTTCACCATCTATCTGCAGCCCAAGTGCCGCTGGCTTTTCTCGTTTTACGGCACCTTGAAGGTTAACTGCCACTGTTTGATCGTTGTAACGTGCTACGGATTTTGTTATCGAATTCTTAGAGTGTAAACCAACATTTTTTCCACCAACCAGTGTTCGTGGACGAGCAAGCTGCACAGGATATGCAAGCTGCAATCCAATAACAGAACTTACACCGATCACGAATGCGAGCGCGATGGTGTTTTTGTGCGCTAATACTCGCTGCTCGAGATGCCGAGCCAGCACATACCAGACAGAGATTTCGTGTAAGAGGGTTGTTTCTAGCAGGTACATGATTTATTTTTTGGCAAAAGCCAGCAACAGCTCTGGGCCATTTCCTCTGTTTTTTATGTTTTTTGTATTAGCTAAATGCTATATACAATGTAGCACTTTTTTTGACTAATGTCAATATTGTTATGCTTATTATTTACTTTTTTTGTTTTAGTTTTTTGGTAGGTTTTTTAGCAAGTAAAAGCGTTCTACGTTCCCTTTTGTGCCCGACACCGATGAGTCGGCCTTATTAAGTAGTACAAAGTGCTGCTTTGCCCACATTTCAAAGTCCGCCAAGATTGCTCGTCGCTGCTTTTCGTTTTTAACAACTCCATGGTGTTTAACTCGAGAAGCCACGGCTTCAAATTGGGGTTTTACCATTACCGCATATATGGTATTGGCATTTGAGAGCTGTTGTACACTTGGCAGGATCTCTCGTAGCGATATAAAACTAACGTCTGCAACCACGATATCAATTGCACAATGCGTCTTAAACGAGCGAATGTCGGTTTGTTCGTGTAATTCTATGCGATCGTCGCCCCGTAATGATGGGTGCATTTGATCCGTACCAAGCTCTACGGCAATAACCTTTTGGGCACCATGCTTTAGAGCGAATTCAGTAAAACCACCCGTGCTACTACCGACATCGAGGACGGTCTTATTCTGAAAATCTATCTTAAATATAGCTGCAACTGACGCAAGTTTGAGCGCCGCACGCGAAACATACTGGTCGGCTATACGCACCTCGACACGAGAGGATTCCTGCACCAAAAATCCAGGCTTTGTTTGTGCAATGCCGTCGACAAATACATAGCCAAGACGAATATAATTCTCGGCCTGGGAACGACTACGCACCAAGCCGTCGGCGAACACCTTAGCGTCGAGTCGCTGCTTCATGGCCATCTCCTAGGCCATATGCCCGTGCAATCCGCTTTTCGCCCTGGTCTGACTGCACTACAAAGAGCTCTTTAACAGTAATAACGTCGCCCTCTTCTAGGGCTGGTTGCCCCGGGTGAAGCGTAATGTGCGGATTATACCCATGTGCAATAAGATAGCGCGGATCTTCTACCTTTGCAGCTCCGTGAAGAATTGTGCGCGCAGCACGGTGCAATCGTTTGAGCTCATCGAATGGCTGCAGTCGAACGGCCGTTTCGCTGCCATCGCCAAAGGGAACTTGGTTGCCAATTATAATATCAAGCGAATCGAACACAGCGAGTACTCTATCGATTCGCTGCATCGAAACTTCTATGTCGCCCACCATCCAGGGCAACACCGTAAAATGCTGAGGCCACTTTTCAAATGAACCCGACGCAGGCGCCGGTTCGGTAAAGCCTGCAAGCATAAATCGGTCTTGTTCTGCTGGCATATTATTCCTTTACACGCTCGCGATATGCACCAGTCGCGGTGTCGACACTAATAACATCGCCCTGCTTGATGAATGCTGGAACGCGTACCGAAATACCCGTCTCTACTGTAGCGTCTTTCATGACACTGCTTGTCGTGTCGCCTTTTACGACATCTTCAGTATAGGTAACAACAAGCGGTACGTTTTTAGGTAGTTCGATATTAATAACCGTGCCATTGAATAATTGCGCTTGCACCACATCGCCTTCCTTCATATAGCCAGAGAGCTCACCAATAATATCTGCAGGAATTTCAAACTGCTCGAACGTCTCGTCGTTCATGAAGTAGTACGTCGCGCCATCGTTATACAAATACTGCACATTCTGATAGCTCACATCGGCCGATTCGATCGATTCGTTGCCTTTAAACGTTTTGTCTAAGACCTTGCCATCTATGAGGCTCTTTATTTTAACGTTTACAATCGAACCACCTCGACCCATAACTTTTTGTGCATACTCAACAACCCGATACGGTGTGCCATCGAGCTGGAATACTTGCCCTTTTTTGAGATCTGTAACACCCAATGCCATACTTACCTTTCCTCTTTCTCAATTTCGTCTAGTAGAGCCAGTAGCTCTTCTGCATCCTTTTCGCCGACAAGTCCTGTTGTTTCGCTGACTAATATTTGTCCGCGAATTTTGTCGATGGTGCTTTTTATTTCACTTTTATCAGAATTGCTGAGCTGCGCAATTAGATTAAGTAAGTCTTGATCAAACTTTGGCTGCAGCGAAATATGACCACCATATGTCTGAGCTTTTGACTGACTTTGAGTCATGCTGTAAACCCGTTGCCATAACTTATCTACAAGATCGCTCACAACGAATCCTAGTTGTTAGCTACGAATGGTAGTAGCGCAATGTGTCGAGCACGCTTAATAGCAACTGCAAGATGGCGTTGCTGACTTTCGGTTAAACCGGTCTTTTTGCGTGATTCGATCTGGCCATATGTGTTTACATATCGCTGTAGAGTTTTAAAATCTTTGTAGTCAAAATATGCTACGTCTGTTCGGTGTTTAAATATCTTTGCCATTACTCTTCTCCTTGAGGTTTATATGATCTACAGGCTGGTGAGCCTAGTCTTTGAATTGCAAGTCGTAACCGTGTTGGAGCATCTTCTAAGTATGAAATGTCCAAAACAGTGGCTACAACTTCAGTCGTGCATATGGAAAGATCACGATAACCAGCCGCTTGAAGTTTTTCTGCCGCCTCACCAAGCCTTTCAGCTTCTTCATAGCGATAGTTAAAAGTACCAACAGCCTCCTCGACTATATTCGAGTTGATTGGGCAACCTTCGCAACTTGAATCTGTTCCACAAATCAACATGTGTTTACTGTCCTTTGTTAAAATGGAATGTCGTCTAGGTTGATAGGCTCTTCGCCTACATCTTCTATAACAACATCGTCGGTTTTCTTGGTATTTTTGGAAGCACTTGGTGTGTAGCTGCCGCCACCTTCACCTTCGCCACGACCACCCAAGAATGTTACGTCTTGGGCAATAACTTCAACCTTGCTCCGTTTTTGTCCGTCTTGTTCCCACGAACGACTTTGTAGTCGACCGTTCACAAGCACGGGGCGACCTTTTGTTACATATTGCGCAACGCGCTCTCCAAGCGGCCCCCACGCCACAACATCAACGTAATCTGTGGCTTCTTGCCAGTTTCCGTCGCTGCCTTTGTAGCTCCGGTTCAATGCAAGGCTAAAGCTGCAAACGCTTTGGCCATTTGGGGTTTGGCGCAATTCTGGGTCTCTGGTGAGATTACCCATTAATATAACTTGGTTAAATGATCGTGCCACAACAGCTTCCCTCCTTGTAGGATCTATGTCCTTTAGTTTAATGTACTCTTACCCTACGACGAGTAAGTGGTATCGTCAAGCGAATTACTTATCTTCGTCTTTTTCTTCGTCGGCGCTTTCACCACGCTCAGCTGCTTTTGCAGCTTTGTCGGCTTTTGCAGCTTCTGCTTTAGCAATTGCGCGAAGATCTGGACGTGTAATCATGAAACGAATTACTTCGTCTGCGATGTTGAGTGAATATTCAACTTTTTGCACACTTGTACCTGGCAATTCTACGGTATAAAACACATAGATTGCGTGTTCTTGCTTTGCAATTTTGTACATAAGCTTTCGTTTGCCCCAGTTGTCGGTAGCAACAATCTTGCCACCGTTGTCGGTAACAATCTTTTGTACTTTTGCTTCAGCTTTGCTGAGATCTACTTCGAGATCTGGGTGATACAATACGGCAATTTCGTACTGATTCATACACTGTTCCTTCCTTTGGTTAAAGCCCGCACTCACAAGGGGATGCGAACTGAAGTTGATATAACAGAGGTAATTATATCGTCTTACGCTGTTTTAGTCAATAACAGGATTGTGTTCAGCGGATGTGTTTGTTTAAATATAAGCATATGCAGCATAAGGTAAAGATAACCTAACCTATGAGCGACAGATTCCTGTACCCTCAAGGAACCCTGCCGCCACCCGATGCACGTCTTATCAACCCGTATTCATCCAATTTTGAACCAATTAAAACACCGGTCGACGACCGAGGGATTATCGACATTGATCGTCTTATAGATGACGTAAAAGCCACTGTAGATCCGTCATACGATTGGCCACTTGAAGCGAATGTCCACCACTTTTACTGGCCAGAGGCCAATTACATCGATACTATACGCCCAAAGGATCCGCTTGATTCCTTGCGGGTCTTTCGTGAATTATCTATTCATAGAGGCTACGTACCGCGTGTGTTCGAAAACTGGCTGCACCTCGTAACCGCTCCACCCGAAATACCCGATCGCGAAGTTCGACACTATCGTGTCGAGGCGTGGCTTGTTGCGCGCGATCTGTTTAGAATGGCACGCAAAACCATTGCCTGCGAAAAAAATATAGACAAACGATACCGACAGATTAAAAGAAACCCACACATCCTAAAACCAGAGTTTGGTGGCGTCGATGTTATTGGCGAAGAAATCTTGCTCGAAGCGTGGGACAAAAACTTCCGTGGCTACGAACAGCAACGGGCACGGCACAACCATATTCCACCAGAATTTCACTTAATCGACCTGGATAGCTCTCCTGCCGAAGTTGCGAAAGAGCTTGGCAGAATGGTCGTGCCTCGGTCGCTACGACTCGTAAACCGCTGGGCGGCCTAGCCTACCTTACATCGTCGATAGGGCGATCCGGCGACTCGTCTGGCATATCGTCGTATACATCACCATCGTCGGCAGAACTGGCGCCATCACCACCAAAGACTTGGTCGACACTACTAACAAGCACATCGCGCGGGCGCGATCCGTCTGCCGGGCTAATAATGCCCCGTTCTTCCATGGTTTCAATTAGCCGTGCAGCTTTTCCGTAACCTATACGTAACTTACGCTGCAGCAAGCTCGTGCTTGCTTTACGGGCCTGTATAACAACTTCTACAGCTTGCTTAAAGATTGGTTCGTCTGCTGAGTCTACATCTGCAACCACACCACCACGTCCGTTAAGCTGCACAGGCATGCTAACCACTTCATCGTCATACGATGGATCGCGCTGTGCACGGATAAAGTCGGTTACCTTGAGCGTCTCTTCGTCGTCAATAAATGCACCCTGTATACGTACTGGCTTAGGCATTTCGGCAGTAGACAGCAACATATCACCTTTACCGAGCAGCTTCTCTGCACCAATCTGGTCGATAATGGTTCGAGAGTCTACCTGGCTGGTAGTCGTAAACGCGATACGAGCAGGCACGTTTGCTTTAATAAGCCCGGTAATTACATCGACACTTGGGCGCTGTGTTGCCAGTACCAAGTGGATACCCACAGCACGTGCCTTCTGGGCGATACGCACAATAAGTGCTTCTACGTCGCGAGCTGCTACCATCATCAGATCGGCCAACTCGTCGATTACAACTACGATGTATGGCATACCTTCTTCTTTTTTAATTGCGTTGTATTCGACAATATTACGCCGGTGAATCTCGCTGAGCGCTTTATAGCGTCGCTCCATTTCAGCAACCGTCCATTTGAGTGCACTAATACACTTTTCGGGCTCGGTTATAACCGGAGTAAGCAAATGCGGGATACCATCGTATGGCTTTAGTTCTACCTGCTTTGGGTCAACGAGTATCAGTTTGAGGTCTGACGGACTATTGCGATACAAAAGGCTCGTTAAAATCGTGTTTATCATAACACTCTTACCAGAACCGGTCTGACCTGCAACCAAAACGTGTGGCATCTTGGCAAGGTTCTGAATAATAGGTCGGCCGGCAATATCTTTACCAACCGCAAATGATAACGGCTCTTTGCTTGCGCCCCAATCTTGCGATTCGAGTAAGCTAACAATACGTACCGTGGCTGGCCTGAGGTTTGGCACTTCTATACCAACAAGCTTCTTGCCAGGAATTGGTGCTTCCATACGAATAGATTTTGCAGCAAGATCGAGTTTGACGTTGTCTTCGAGGGCGGTAATCTTGGTCAACTTAGTGCCAGCGGGTGGCTTAAGGGTATACTGCGTAACACTTGGACCAATATTCGCCCCTTCCATATCAACCGAGATACTGAAATTTTCGAACGTTTCGCGAATTATCTGTGCGTTACCTTCAACGTCGCCAGGATCTGCTTTATCTTGTTTGTGATTTAACAGATCAGTACCCGGTAACTTCCAGTTGGGGTCGCTTGCTACCGTTAGTGCGCTGTGGTCTTCTTTTGGTGCAAGTTTTTGCGCCGAGTTCTTAAGACTTGCCGACTTCATTGCAGCCCCATGATGCTCGATTGGCACACCCTCGTTGAGTTTGAACGCATGGTCGCCAGCCTTGGCACGAAGTGCCCCTAGGTCAGAATCTGCTTCGGGACGCTTAAACAGCGCACCAAGCTTGAGTATAACTTTGGGCGAGATTGCAAAGGCAAAGAAAAACGACAAGACCGCAAAGATAAAGAACATAATAGCAGCCGGTAACGGTGTTATGGCATTGAGCACTAGGTCTCCTATAAATCGGCCAATATTGCCCCCTTTCCCTTCTACGACTTCGGGGCCAACTTTGGTGCCTAGTGCAATATGCAGCCAGCTGGCAGTTAAGAACAGTCCCGATAACATGCTTATAAAATTACTAAGCGGTATCTGTCGATCTTCACTGGTAAACTTCAATATACCGAAATAGGTTAATGCTATTGGTGTAAGATACGCCCCCCACCCAAATAGCCAATAGGCAGCCCCGAATAGCCCCTGCGGCAATGGCCCACCAGACCCAAACCCACCAAGAAGCAAGAACAATGCGAGCAATATCATAAGTATTGCTCCAGCTAATGGCCAAAAGGCCGATCGCTGCTCTTCGGCTGGAGTTGGTTTTCTTCGTCTTGTTTGTTTTCGTTTTGCCATAGACTACCCGCAATTATAGCATCTGTTAGCATTAACAGAATAACTGTTGCCTATTATAGCTTTTTTTACAACGCGTGTCAAGATTCCTTACTTTGGGTCTTGGTTGAGGAGCTTCGCGCGCATCTCCTGGAAACGCCTCTGTACTTCGTCGGCCTGGTCCTCTACTTTGGGTTCTGCTGTTTTAGGGTTCTGCTGTTTACCGTTTCCACCCTGCTGGCCATTTTGCTGACGCCCGCCACCGGCACCACTCACTACATTTACCACTGGAATAACAATAGGGCTGCGCTGAGTTTGGTCGAATAAGAAGTGTGTAACATGTTCTCGCAGCTCCTGCTTAAATCTATCGAGATCGACACGACGATAGCGCTGTTGTACTGCTCGCTTCAACTCTGCGCGCAAACTTGTCATAAGCTCCTCGCTATCGCGCATATAGATGAATCCTCGACTAATAATATCGGGGCTCGTTAACAAAGCGCCTGATTTCTTATCGATTGTCAGCACGATAGCTACTAAACCTTCTTCGCTAAGCATAACGCGGTCTTTTACGACCACACCGCTCACAACTGCTCCCGTCTGATCGACAAGCAAGCTACCATGTGGCACTTGACCAGCCTCTTGATGCCCGTTTTCGTCAAAATACACGCTGTCACCATTGTTGAGTAACAAGACATTGTTCCTGTTCCAGCCTTCTTCGATTGCTATCTCAGCATGATACTTACGTCGAAGCGCACCGGCGTGCACCGGCAAGACATATTTTGGTCGAATAATATGCATCATCTCGCGCATTTCGTCTCGGCGAGCGTGACCAGACACGTGTAGTGGGCCGCAGCCGTCAATTTCGTGGGTTGGATGCCTGAAAAGATGCACGCCAAGTTTGGCAAGGTTGTTGCCAATCATGTCGTAGCGAATTTCGTTTCCGGGAATTGGCGATGAGCTTACTACAACTGTATCGCCCGGCTTAAGCTTAATGTACTTGTGTGTACCTTCGCTCATTTTCTGCAAGGCTGCATTTGGTTCGCCTTGTCCGCCAGTGGCCATCACAAGAATTTTTTCATCTGGTATATTGGCGATGTCGCGCATAGCCATGAACGTACCCTTTGGTACCTTTAAAATTCCTTGACGAACTGCAATTTCTGCATAGCTCATCATGCTACGCCCATCGAGTGCAACTTTTCGACCGGCGGCAACAGCCGCGTTTACGATCATCTGGATTCGGTTCATATTACTCGAAAACACCGCACAGAATATACGTCCGTGAGACTGCTCTATAACATCATGAAAACTTTGCTGCAAGGTATGTTCGGTTGGCGTACGACCTTCTGAGTCGGAGTAGCTACTCTCGGTTAGCAGCAACATGACTCCTTCGTCACCAAGTTGCTTTAGCCTTGATATATCACTTGGATGATGGTCGAGTGGTTCTGGGTCGAGGCGAAAATCACCCGTTGCGATAATGCGCCCAACGGGCGTATCGATACATACCGACGATGCCTCGGGGATTGAGTGTGTGATACGAATAAGTTCGATGGTAAATACCCCAACCTTCAAGCGTTCGTGGCCATCCATATTCATCACCATTAGCTTGGGCGTAAACGTTTCCGTGCCTGCAGGAAGATCTTCAAACGTCTTTTCCACGACGCCAAGAGTAAAGCGCGATCCGTAAATTGGTGCAGGAAACATTGGCACAATGTGCTTTAGGCCGCCTATATGGTCAAGATGGCCATGTGTTATAACATAGCCCTTAATCTTATGCTTTATGGTTTCAAGGTACGAAGGGTCAGCAATTTCGTAGTTAATACCCGGCAAATCAACGCCAAGATTGTTACCGCAATCGAGAATAATCGCATCGTTCTGATACTCAATAATTGCCGTGTTCTTCTCACCAACATCGTCGAGACCCCCAAGGAATGTTAATTTGAGCTTATCGAATGCATCGGTAATTTTATTGGCTCGACGTGCTTCTTGAGGCTTATTTGCTGCCGATGCATACTGGCTGACAAGTTTGTGTGCATCGTCGGCATTGCGCTTTTGAGCGCGAATTGCAGCACCACGCGAAGCGGCACGAATTGGCGTTGGGCCGCTGATTGGTCGGCCTTTGCCCTGTTTATTATTCTGGTTGTTTCGTTGCCCATTTTTATTCCTTGGGCTTTGTTTTGGTTGTTCCATATTTTCCTTTCTTATTAGAAGAGATTTATTATTGTTCAATTTGTTTTGCTATAACGGGAACTCGAGCGAAGTCGTCCATGAGGACTGCCCGCATACTACCGTTATAGAGTGCTGCTGCAGGATGATAGAGCGGTAAAATAACCCACGTCTGCTGTTTTCCCTGCACCATTACTTGTATGCGTTTGGGTTGGCCATGAATGGCGCTAATCTGTAAACCCGGCAGGAAGCAATTAGTACTATGGCGACCCAAGGTAACAATTATCTTGGGGCTAATCGCTGCTAGCTGAGCATACAGAAATGGCAAGAACGCCTCTTTTTCTTCGGGCAATGGATCCCGATTGTTAGGGGGGCGATACTTGACTATATTGGTTATGTAAATGTCCGAGCGGTCTAGGTCTACACTCGCAAGCATTTCATCTAGAAATTTTCCCGCAGCTCCAACGAATGGCTTGCCGTGCAGATCTTCGTTTTTACCTGGTGCTTCGCCAACAAATACGATGTCTGCGTCGGCATTACCCGTGCCGAATACCAGTTGTGTGGCCTGTTTGGCCAAATCTGGACAGATATTTTTTTTGAGAATATCTGCCTTAATTTGGTCAAGAAGCGCTTGCTTATCCATGGCGACGAATCGATCGAACGATTCTATATACCCCTAATCCAAAACATAGCAAGGTGCCAAAATATTGTTGCAAGCTACCGGTGTCTATTGCTCGAAGCGCCAATACATATGACACAACCAACAACAACCCACCAGTAACTACATACCCTATTCTCGATTGCATTAGTTGTGTGGCGCGGTGTTTCATTTGCTACATCTAATTTTCGAAGTCATTTGCGATACTAGACTATTTGTTTCCCTTTTCACGAGCTGCTGCCTTCATACTCAATTGTAACCTACCACGGTCGTCGATGGCCACTAGTTTTACGGTTACACGATCACCTTCTTTAACCACATCACTCGGCTTGTTAACGCGCTCTTCGCTCATCTCGCTCACATGCACCAGACCATCTTTGCCAGGTAGAATCTGCACAAAAGCACCAAAGTCCATAACACTAACAACAGGAACGTTTTCGTAAATTTTTCCAACTTCTGGCTCGGCAACAATAGTCTGGATCCATTGTATCGCCGCATTAATGCTTGCGCCATCGGGGCTCGCAATCATAACAGTGCCGTCGTCTTTGATGTCGATTTCTGCGCCAGTTTCAGCGGTTATCTTTTGGATCGTCTCGCCACCCTTGCCGATAACTTCTCGGATTTTGTCTGGATTAATCTTTATGGCTTCAACACGAGGAGCGTACTGGCTCATTTCTTTTCGTGGGCCATTAATAACACTAAGCATGTGATCTAATATCTTGGCACGGCCGATTTTACCTTGCTCTAGTGCTTTGGCTAAAGTTTCTACCGGCAGACCATGTACCTTCATATCCATTTGTAGTGCCGTGATACCTTTTTCGGTACCAGTTACTTTAAAGTCCATGTCGCCTGCAAAATCTTCTGCATCGGCAATATCGCTCAAGATGAGTGGCTTGTCACCATCGAGCATTAAGCCCATTGCAATACCACTAACCGGACGAACCAACGGTACACCGGCATCCATAAGTGCCAAACAGCTGCTACACGTTGCGGCCATACTTGTACTACCGTTTTGGCTCATGATCTCTGTTACTGAACGAATGGTGTACGGAAATACGTCTTCGCTTGGAATAACCGGCAATAACGCACGCTCGGCGAGCGCACTATGCCCAATCTCACGTCGACCTGGGCTACCAAGTCGCTTAATCTCGCCAACGGTGTAGCCAGGAGCATTGTAATGGTGCATGTAGCGCTTCTCGGTGTCACGCTCCATTGTATCAATAAGCTGCGCGTAGCTAGTAGGCGCAAGGGTAACAATATTCATAGCCTGAGTTAGGCCACGGGTAAATATGCTTGAGCCATGAGCACGAGGCAAAAAGCCAACCTGACTCGACAATGGTCGAATTTCGTCTAGCTTTCGGCCGTCGGGGCGAATATTTTCTTCGACAATGCCCTTGCGTACATCTTTATGCAGGCAAAGCTGGAATGCATCGTCGTATTCTCGTTTTAGATCCGCAAAATCATCGCCAAACTCTTCCTCAAAGTGTGCATGCATTTGTTCACGCAGTGCTTTTACGAGATCGTTCCGTTCAGGATATGGCGCACGTAGTCCTGCTCCGAGTTTTCCCTCGAGCCATGTATCAACACGCTGCTGAATATCTTCGTCTGGCAACGTTAACTCATACTCTTGCTTGGTTACACCGACTTTTTTAACGAGTTCTTGCTGCAGCTTAATGGCAGGCTGGATTGCCTTGTGTCCAAATGCAAGCGCTTCAACAATTGTCTCTTCGTTTACTTCGTTAGCGCCGGCCTCAACCATCATAATGGCATCTTCTGTACCTGCAACTACGAGGTCTAATGGACCCTCGTCATAATCTTTAGTGGCTGCAAAAGCCTGCAACTTACCGTCAACCATAGCGACTCGAACACCCGCCACAGGACCATCAAATGGGGCACCAGTTAACATAAATGCCGCGCTCATGGCAATCATTGCGATAGCGTCAGGGCGGAAGTTTGGATCCATAGAAAGTACCGTAGCAACACCCTGAACTTCGTGTCGGTAGCCTTTTGGCCATAACGGACGAATAGGGCGATCGATAAGTCGTCCAATAAGAATAGCGTCTTCGCTTGGACGGCCTTCGCGCTTAATAAAGCGGCTGCCACTGATCTTACCCGCTGCATACATTTTTTCTTCGTAATCTATGCTAAGCGGAAAATAATCAAAGCCCTGTATTGGCTTATCGCTCACCATTGCAGTGCCAAGCACTACGGTGTCACCGTAGGTTACCATGACACTCGCAGAAGTTCTAAAGCCGACCCTTCCAACTTCAAGCGTTAGCGTTTTGCCACAAAATTCGGTCTCTACTTTTGTTATTGTTTTACCTAATGGGTTAATGATATCTCCCACAGATTTCCTTTCGGTTTTGCATCGCTCACAGAGTTCAAATATACCGTGCCGCTTGCGCTTCCCAGACGTGTATATCTGTGCACTGCGCGCGATGTGTTAGTTGGTTAATGTGCACAAGCTAGAGTGCTCGCTGTGGAGCACAAAAGTCTATGCACTAACGACGAATGCCGAGTTTAGCAATAAGATCTAGATATGCTTTGCTATCGTGGTCTGCAATGTAACGAAGCAAGCGGCGACGCTTACCAACCATTTGTAGTAGGCCACGTCGAGCTGCAAAGTCTTTTTTATTGACCTTAAGGTGCTCTGTTAATTCTTTAATTCGCTCGGTAAGAATACCAACTTGCACTGCGCTACTGCCAGTGTCTTTTTTATCTGCTTGTAATTCGGCAATTACTGCCTGTTTTTTCTCACTTGTAATCATACGTTATGGGTATTCTAACAGATAAGCTCATCTTATGCAAGATTTTTTTCTAGCGACGCTTCCGGTGTACTCGCTTCGGCAATTGACCATTTGCCAATGCTTGTACGGCGAAGATTAGTTATGTATGCACCTGTACCTAATTTTGCGCCTATATCTGCCACCAAACTACGAATATACGTACCGCTTGAAACTTTAGTGGTGAATGTCACCAAAGGATAGTCGTAATTAATGTCAGAAATTGAATAAATAGTTATCTTTCGGGGCTCTAACTTTACATCTTTTCCCTCTCTGGCAAGCTTATAGGCTCTTTTACCGTCGACCTTAATTGCGGAGTACACTGGAGGAACTTGGGAAATTTCACCGACAAAACTGCTCGCCACATCGTTAAGTTCTTCTGCGCTAGGCATTTTGTCGGATACCTTAGTTTTTTCGCCTTCTTCGTCTGCTGTGGTGCTTGTTTGGCCAAGTTTCAGCTCTACATCGTACACCTTATCGAGCTTCATAAACTCGTCTTGTCGCTTGGTCGCCTTGCCTACAAGCACAATGAGTAGCCCCGTTGCGAGTGGGTCGAGCGTACCAGCGTGGCCAACTTTTATTTTTTGACCAGTTTGTTTACGTAGATCTGATCGAATCTTCCCAACCACATCAAAAGACGTCCAACCTTTTGGCTTATCTATAAGAATTACGTCATCCATGCCTAACAGCGTAGCATATTCACACAACTACGACGCAGTGGGTGGCATAAACGGTGGTGGCACAGGTGGTGGTGGCGTTGGGTTGCCTGACCCTGCTGTAGGATCTTTAGGCAGTTCACTGACTGGCTTTACAAGTTGTTCGGGAAATGCAGCTGCAGATGTTGGTTCAGGTGATTTGCCAAGATCTATCGGCTGTGCATTCAAAGATTGCACCGGTGCCGGCCGATCATTGGCGTCAGACAAATGCGCGTCGGCAACTGCCTTACGTGCATCGTCTGCAGCCTGAATGTGCGGACTATCCACCGATTCTTCTATTTGTGATAGTGTTTTTTCCGTATTCGACAATGGTTCTAGCGATTTTGCATGCGTCATACTATCAGAGTCTTTACTCGTCTCGGCCATTGGATTAACGCTTGGAGGTGTAACTTCTGGCTTATCGTTTGCGCTCAGAGGGCTGCCGAGTGTTGGTGGCTGCAAGATCATCTGTGACCCACCGGCCGATGGCGCCTGAGCTGGCTGCTGGGCTTCTTGTTTCTTCGCCTCTTCTACCCTGTGCAAACGTCCTTCGTCATCTATATGAATCTTATCAAGTGGGTCATATTCGCTTTCTTCGTTTTCGGCCTCTAGCTCTGAAAGCGATTTGCCGCTGTCAGAGTCGTCCTGCTTTGCTTGTGGTTCGTCTTTTGGCTCGTCTTCTTTATGACTAATTTCTAAAGAACCGTCTGCCTTTGACTTTTTTGCTTCGTTTTCTTTTGCGAGTTCGTTTAGTTTACCACTGTCAAAATCTTCTTCTTTTGGGATAGCCTTTGGCTCTTCGAGCTTATTAGCGACCAATTGCTGATTAGCGCCAGCCTTCATAAGCAAAGCCGAAACATTCATAGTATGAGGCGTTGTCTTGTCGTTGCTAAAACGCTCGGTTTCGGCCACAACACCCGTTAGGAACGCAGTTGCTACCTGTTCGTCAAGAACAGTTTTATTACCTTGAAGAGGCTCAATAATGCTCACAAGCATTTCACATAAGCTGCTGGCTTGGGGATCGAACCAATTAAGAGAGCCAATGTCAGCATTGTTTTTGTTATTAACCGTAATAACAACTGCATCGTGCAAAATCCTACCATGGGCGGTAATTGCTTCATCGAGCTCTTCGCGTTGATGCACGCCAATCGCTACGACAACATCAACATTAAAATCGCCTTGACTAAATTCTAGATCTTCTTGGCTTAAACTGGTGTGATACGGTGTTATAAATATTTTGACAAACTGGTCCTCGACCTTGTATCGAAGCTTATCAGCCTTTGACTTGTCGAGAGCAATTATGAAATCGCGAAGGCTGTCAGTGGTTTTTTCGATAGTTTTTTCTGGCTGCAAGAACTCAATCGTACTAGGTACCGCACCACTAAATACTGCAGTAGCATGCTTATCGAGCTTGTTCAGCACTAACGTGGTGGCTATCGCAGAAGATAATTGATCAACTGACGGATTCTTGCTTACTGTTACCAGTACATTGTTGGCCTGCCGTAGTTTTTCGATAACCTCTTGCTGAACCGGGCCAGGCTGGTCGCCTGTTTGCGCCTGAGCCATCGGCATGGGCTGCTGAGGCAACAGTGTGTTAAGCGCACTCGGGTTTCCATGGTTTGTAATCGGCGGTACTAATGGCGCATTCTTATCTATTGGCATTTGTGGTGGCGGACTATACGGAACGAGTGGATCTGCCATGGGCTGCATGGGTTGTTGCCCACTCGAAGGCATCGGCGCATTCAGCGGGGCGCCGACATCATTAGCAGGTCCAAGATTATTGGCTGGCGGTATATAGGGTTGTAGTGGTGCTGAGGGATCCATTTTTTGTTTTGCTTCTTTTATCCAGAGCGTAGCATAAACGCTAACGCTTGTCTATTAGTTTACCGTATTTTGAGCTACACGTAACGCCCCTGCTTGAAAAGCACCCATGTTATCTGATATAGTGTGTTTTTGATACAACAAACTAAACAGGATAACGATATCTATGCCAATTATCAAATCTGCTAAAAAGCGTGTACGCGTAGCAAAGAAAGCTACTATACGTAACAGCAAAACAAAACGCTCACTAAAGAGCGCGCTAAAAGCCTTTGCAGCCAGCTTCTCAAGTAAAGATGCTCAAAAAGCACAGAGTGCACTCGACAAAGCAGTGAAAAAAGGCGTGATTCATAAAAACAAAGCCGCACGCAAGAAAAAACAGCTTGCTGCCAAAGCAAAAGCAAATGGATCTAAGGCCACCACTAAAAAAGCTGCTCTAAAAAAGACAGCAACCAAGAAACCCGTAGCAAAGAAAGCACCGGCAAAAAAGACAACCAAGAAGTAAAACTCTCGGTTACCATTCACGTTAAAAACCGCTATCACGCATAGCGGTTTTTTATATCGCTGAAGAAAACTCGATAATAAACTCTCGGAGCGCCATGTCGGGGTTTACTGAAGTTGTCTTTATGCGTATATCAATTTGGCTAAGCGTATGTAGTGTATGAAAAAGCCGTTGCCTACTCAGCCTGTGCGACAAACCTTGGCTCTTGCGCAAAACGTACGGATTTACTTTTGCCGTACGTGCAATATCATCGATGCTTTGGTTTTGGGCAACCGACAACAACGCAAGAATATGAAGCTGCCATGCTAGCATGCCGATGATTGCTTGTGGTTCAACTTTTTGCTGACGTTGCTCGTCATATGTCGCAAGGGCTGGTTTGGTTTTACCGCTAAATATTTCTTCAACAAGCTGAAAAATAGTACTCGAAGGGGTTTGTTCGGACAATTCATCGATAGAATGACGCGTTATTATCGAGTCGAAGTTCGCTAATTTTTGCAGCTCATTACTCAGCCGTTGCTGATTGATCCCGACACGAGATACAAGATACTGTGCATCAGATCGGGCAATTGTCGCCCCCTGCTCTTTTGCAAAATCGACCATCCAAGCGACAAGCTCGTTGTCGTTCGGCTCGGCAAATTCATAAAATTCTGTTTTCTTTTTCAAGACCTTATACAAAGAACTGCGTTTATCGAATTTTGGCTCATGAATAATAACACTCACGTCGTCATTCTCGATAGAAAGAACGTCTTCCATGTGTTCGATTAGCATTTTATTGCGCAATAAACCCTCTACTATAAGTAACCGTTTTTGGCTAAATAACGAAACCGCCTGCAAACAGCTCTTAAGCTCGGCAACCGACATATCGGCCACATCGACATGCTCGACTTCGCCCTCTGGATTCTGCTGGCAAAAATTACTAATAAGTGCGCGCAGCTTGGTACGCACGGCAAAACTGTTACTCCCCGACAATACCGTGATCATGTAAACGTATTATACAGCTATACTGCGGTAAATTCTGAACGACGGAGCGGAACAGGTGGTCGAGGATCTATACTGCGCCTCGTTGGTCGTACGGAACGCATAAAAGAACCGTTAAAACTAGGGTTATTTCGGAAATAGAATTGCTTACCACCCACTTCTCTTCGAGTTACTGCCATTGAGGTATATGCGCCACCGTCGCATGCTTGCAACATTTTACAAAGCAAACGATAACTCTTAATCATATCAATCGTCAAGACCATATCTTCTCCGTACATTTTGCGTAACACTTGGATAGCATGGGTATTAAAGGCGTCTTCTACATCCTCGCCACGTATATCGCGGCGGAAAACATACTCAGAACCTTCACCAATCATGCCAAGGATTAGTGTTTGGGTTCGTTCAGTAACTCCGAGTTCGTTCATAAAACGCTGTGCTTCAATTTGGTTGTTGTCTTTCTGATAATCCCTACTACCAAGCGGTTTTCCAATATCATGCACCAGAAGTGCCAGTCGCATAGGAGCGAGCAGTGCCACCGGTAGATTGTCGGCAAGACTCTCATCGAACATACGTAAGACTGTTTCAGTATGCTCACCAAGCGTGTACCGCTCCCAAACACCCGAATCCATGTCGAATCTATCCTCAAAACCGGGTACCTTTTTAGCAAGTTCAATAAGTCGCTCGGGTTTGGCATGCGCATCTTCGACAAGCACCCGGACTAGTTCATGGTTTTCGATAGACTCTTTGCCGGCAATACTCTCTAAATGTACAAATCTACCCAGTTTAGCGGCAATTTTCGCTCTCTTTTCTTGATAGAATTCGGGGGTATTAACACGCGACAGATCAAACATGGAGTATGTTTCTACTGTTCTGCCGAGTGTAGCGGAGTTCATCATTTGACGAACGCCGACAACATGATTTTGCTCAAAAAATCTAGCTGCGTACTCTAAATTGACTGGTACGTCTACTGGCTGATTATTTGAATCCATTACTTTTATATCTGCAACGTTACTTTCATTAAGAAGCATGGTCTGTGCAATTTTTGTAGGATTAATCTCCATACACCGGCCGACGTTATAAACGCTTGCTACGTGTTGAACAAGGCCCTTGTCATACCCATTAAACGCTTCGTCATTTATGTCAGTGTAGCCAAAAAATGGTAATTGTTTTGAGCGTCTATAGCTATGTACTTCGGCAAACAAAGCAACATATTGGTCTTTGTCCTTAAAGTCAACAGGCGCTCCTTCGCTCGTTTTTGGCATTACTGTTCGTAACGCCGCTACATACTTCTTGTGTGACTCTGTATCAAGCTTACTTGGGTCAAAGGTCATGTCTAATACTCGTGCATCAGCATCTCGAGCTACGATATCATGAACCTGAACTTCCAAATTTGGGTCAGTACGGACCTTTTCGCGCACCCTCGCAGTCGCAAAATCTCGAGCATCTTCTTCAGCGCCAGTATAGAGCGTTGTCCGTGCGTGGACATTCAGATTACCAGTCCGATCACCCCCATTATGAAAACTTGGCTCAACTTGCCACGGCTCACCTGGTCGCGCAGCACGACCATGGCTTAAATCGAGCTCAGAAACCATATGAAAAAGACCAAGTTCAGTAAGTGTCTGGAGTGCCTTATATTGCTCCGCCGACTCGAGACTACGCGAAAACTCTTGCCGTGTTTGAAATTCAGTCATGTTTTTATTTTTTTATACATATACAGCGTACTGCTTGTACTCTTTATATGTCAACTGGTTGGCATTTTGGACATATATGAGTACCGCGACCGGCAACACGAATCTTGACCACAACCTCACCACAGCGCGGGCAGTTCTGACCTTCACGCCGGAATACTCGTGCAAAGCTCATATAGCTACCTTTTTTGCCTTTGGCGTTTACATAATTCCTATCGGTTGAACCGCCTTTTTCGATAGCAAGACGCAGTACGTATTGAAGTTCGGTATGTAATCGTTTTATTGCCTTGTCAGAAACGTCTTTAACCCGTTTCGATGGGTGTATTTTTGCTCCCCATAAACTCTCGTCGGCATAAATATTTCCCACTCCTGCGAGAACCGTCTGGTCAAGCAACGCCGCCTTAATAGTAGTATTTGCGCGGCGTCGAAGTCGGTCTGTAAACACCTTGGCGGTAAATTCGTCAGATAGCGGCTCTGGACCAACTTTCTTAAAGAAATCAATCGAGGAAATTTCGATCGTCGGATATACCTTAACCCAACCAAATTTACGCTGATCATTGAAAAACAACATCGCACTCTCTGACAGCTTAAAGACAACACGCGTACTTTTATCTGGCAACCGGCCAACCAGTGATTCGTTTGGATGGCCTGCACCAAATGAATCATCGCGACCTCTATAGACAAGCTGACCAGTCATTTTTAGGTGTATAACAAGTGAATACTGCGTGCTGAGATCTATGAGTAGTACTTTAGCTCGTCGGCGCACATTCGTAACAGTGCTACCGATAACAAACTCATCGACATCTGTCCTGCTATTCGGAAACGTCTTCTCCCAGTCGCTATGTACAGCCTTGATCTGCTTGCCAACTAATAAATCGACAAGGCCACGTCGTACAGTTTCTACCTCTGGAAGCTCTGGCATAGTATCTGTATTGTAACAGCGGTAGCGTATACTATCCATATGATAGATTCCGTTGGTGACCTGTTGCACAATAGACGCCCCACAACGCCGCCCGAGATAGATCGTATCAAGCAGTACATAAAAAAACGATACGACAAGACCGTTTCGGTTGAAATACACAAAAATCACATTAGCATCGTAACGCCCAGCGCAGCACTGGCGAATACGCTACGTCTTGATATGCCGCAAGTTCAAGCCGCTGCCGAATCTGATAAAAAAATTGTTATCAAGATCGGCTAGGACTCAAGTATTCTCTCAATTTCCTCTTTGCACTGAATAAAGTCCTCGTAGACTACCGCCTGCATGCCGACACGTTTTGCACCCTCGCAGTTATGCTCTCCGTCATCTACAAATATGCATTCTTTAGGTTTCACCGAAAGTTTTTCTGCAATTAATTCGAATATCGCTGCATCCGGTTTTATGAGCCCAACATTATGAGATAGAACAATTGCATCAAAGAGCCTCTGTTCTTCTGCAGACAAGAATACATCGGTCACCCAATCTGACCCTACATTGCTCAGCAAGCCAATTTTGTATGTTGGCTTTAGCGAGGAAATATACTCAAATAATCGCATGTTCTTTTGCATCTTACTCGAGTCGGTCAAAGTCTCTATGACCGCTGGCTCATGGCCCGTAAGTTCATGAATTGCTCGGCGATATTCAGCGAGCGTAATGCGATTAGCATCGTGCGCCCGGTTGAGCTCAGACGCTTCTGCTCGTTGTTCTTCCGGCAACGAAGTAATGAAATCTTTCCACAGCTCGGTTACCGTAAGCACACCAAAACAATCAAATATAATCGCATTTATCACAGTACTACAGTACCGAAAACTAGAACTCTACGCCAGAGACAAATTTTTGATAGTCAGGTATCTGTTTTTGGAACAGGTCGTTCACAATACGAACATTTGCTGCACTTGTCCCTGTATTCTGGCATGTCGATGACCAGCTCGTAAACTTGATGTCACTATTGTCGATAATCTGGTAGATATAACGGTTTCCCAGTGGACATGAGCCCCTTACCTCTGTTTGCGTTACCTTCTTGCGCTCTTTGGTAAAGTTCTGCCTTGCAAGAGATCGCAAAAATACATCATACGCCTGGGGATTATTGCCAAAAGAAGCACTTTTTATAACCTGACCTTCATAACCCTGTATAAGCTCTACATTTCGCGAGCCTCTGGCAACTGTAATCTTGACCGATCGATGAATGTCGTCGCCGTTAACTTTACCGTCAAGCACAAATGAAACTCTGCTGTCTCGATCAATAAAATCATTTAACACAACTGCTTTTGGTACAGTGCTCGTCTTTTTTTGTGTCTCTTTTTTACCGTCGCCACTAAATAGAACAATACCGAGCAATACTAATAAAAATATAACCGTAATAACAGTAATGATGCGTTTCTTATTCAAAGCAATCACCTCTTAATGGTAGTAATTATACCATAATTACTTTATTACAACAAGCACTTACTCGTCACTAAATGCAACTTCTAGAGCTTTACGCGTGAAGCCTTCTACTTAAAGTGGGTAATAACATATTTTTCATGTTCTCGTTTCTTCGATCAATTGACGACGTACATCCATAAGAATGATACCGAGATTATTTGCACCGTTATTACTGGCAATAGGGTCTACGCCCCAGAACGTATCTCCCCAATCGTTGCCTTCTACAATATCCTCTGTTCCGGTTGCAATAAGCTGTCTTGCAAGCTTAAAGTCTGCGCGAAACTTCTTTTCTACGGCAACCCTCATGAGCCCTATACGCGCTACTTCAGACTCGTCGACCAGCTCTGCACCTTCAGACATTAGTTCGTATGCAAGCCGCTTTGCTGCCAAACCATCTTTATATGGTCTTGTGTCATCACAGGCACCACGCGCACTGGCAACCATACTGTGGCATTCTCTTTCTACAAACCGCTCTGCCATATACAGATGCTCCGAAGTAGGTACGTATAAACCGTGAGAAGTAGGAATGCGAACTCGTAATGGAAACATATTACTCAGATAAAAATTTTCACCCCTAAATACCTCGATGGCCATTTCTATAAGTCACCCCAGTTGTCACCTATGGTTACATCTACGTCAAGCTTAACTGGGAGCTCGTAAATTGTTTCCATAGTTTCTTTAAGAATTTTACCAACCGACTTTGCCTCATCCGCTGGGCACTCTACTAAAATTGAATCATGAACCTGCAGCAACTGCTTACAGCTTTTTGGCAATTTCTCGTCTACTGCAATCATGGCCATTTTCATTAGATCTGCCTCAGTTCCTTGGATGGGCATATTCATTGCAGCGCGCTCTGCAGCGGCGCGAACCGCAAAATTACTGGACTTTATGTCCGGCATAGGGCGGCGGCGACCAAATAACGTCTCGACGTAGCCGTCGGTTCGAGCCTTTTCTTTTAGCTCATTAAGATACTTGAGGAGCGGCTTTCGTACTTCGAAATACTTATCGATGAAGTGTCTTGATTGTTCATACGTCATGCCTGTTGCTGCGCTCAGACCGTGCGGGCTCATACCGTACAAAACACCAAAATTGATAACCTTTGCATCACGGCGCATAGATTTCGTAACGTCTTCAGGGTCTCGTCCATACACCTGTGCCGCTGTCATTGTATGGATGTCTACACCCCTATTAAAGACGTCTATCATGTCTGAATCTTTGGCGAGTACAGCAGCCAAGCGCAGCTCGAACTGGCTATAGTCAGCGCTTACGAGTTTATTACCCTTACCAGCAACAAAGGCGGTACGAATGCGCTTACCGAGCTCGGTTCGCACCGGTATGTTCTGCAAATTCGGATCAGTACTGCTTAGCCGGCCCGTTTGTGCAATCGTTAAGTTAAACGAAGTATGTACACGCGAATGTTCGTCAACCATGATTGGTAATGTATCTATGTAGGTGTTTTTGAGCTTCGTTACTTCACGGTATTGCGTAATCATGTCGATGATAGGATGCGCGCCCCGTAATTTATCAAGCTCGCTTGCGGCGGTACTGTAGCCAGTTTTACCCTTCTTTATTCCCGCAGTTTCTAAATGAAGCTTATTAAACAAAATATCCGCCAATTGACTTGGGCTACTAATGTTGAATTCTTGATCCGCAAATCCATATATTTGCTGTTGATAGTCGCTGATCATGTCGTCAACCTGGTCTGCCATCATATGTAAATAGTTTGTATCGAGCAAAATACCTTCGTACTCCATCCGAGCCAATACCGGTATAACCGGCCACTCGATATTTTTTGCAAGCTTTGCAACAGATGGTATTTTTTTCAGCTCTACTTTTTGCTGAGCAGCCAACATACGAATCACCGCAATAGTTTCTGCTTCTTGGCCATGAGCATCATTTTTATACTCCATATGAATATTCAAATCTTCTGCTGCAAGCTCCGACAAAGACTGCTCACGACGCAAACTATTGATCAAAAACGCACCAATCAGCACATCGTGATCTATCTTGGCGGGATATATGCCGAGGCTATACATAACTTGTAGCGTTGCTTTTATGTCGTAGCCTGCAAGCGGTGTTTTTTCGATAATATCGCCAAACTTTGCTTGTATAGATTCTTTACTCAGCGCCTTTACATCTAGTGTAATAACACTATCATCACCAAAAGACAGGCTTAGCGTCTGGGGTTTTTGCCCATGCGGCTTTTCACTAACAGAATGTACAAATATTGCTTCGCACGCAGGAATCGTAAGCTCTTTTAATGCATCTTCTGTATTTATATTCAGATTTTTGCCGACCACTAACTTTTGGTGATTACGTTTTGCGTCGACCGACTCGGGTACATGCATATATTCGGGCAACTGGCGCGCAAGCGTTCTAAATTCAAACTTTTCAAGTGTCTCGCGAACGCGCATTGGGTCAAGCGTATGGACATTGAGCGCCTTAAGATCAAGCTTCACTGGCGCGTCAGTCCAAATTGCTGCCAGCTTTTGACTTAAGTACGCTAAGTCTTTGCCGGCTTCTAGTTTTTTTCGAACAGAGTCTTTAACAAGCGCAAGGCTATCATATACACCGTCGAGTGATTTGAATTGTTTTAAAAGCTCAATCGCCCCTTTCTCCCCAATACCAGGAACACCCGGAATATTATCTGAGCTATCGCCTTTCAACGCTTTTAAATCTAAAAATTGGCTCGGTAGTAAACCGTATTTTTCGGTAAAGCTTTCTGGATGATACAGTTCTATGTTGCTTAAGCCCTTTTTGAGTGCATACACATTTACGTGCAGGTCAACAAGCTGCAGCATGTCCATATCCGACGTAATCAGCATGGTTTTTATATCTTTTGCAGTTGCTTGCACAGCCAAAGAGCCCATAATGTCATCTGCTTCATAATCGTCAAGCTCATACAGTGGCCAACCAAATGCATCGAGCAGCTCATGAAGTAAAGGTATCTGATCATAAAAATCTTGTGGAGGTGGCTTACGCCCCGCTTTATATTCTGGATACATTGCAAGGCGTTTTCGAATATTCGTCTTGGGCTTATCCCATGCAACACACACGTAGTCTGGCTGCAGTCGTTTTATTACTTCGAGCGCCATAACAGCAAAACCATATACACCACCAGTCGGTGTACCATCTTTTGTGCTCAGTCCGGGCATTGCATAGTAGCCACGATAGAACACACTCTTGCCATCGATTATGGCCAAAGTCTTGCGATTACTCACCTCTGTCATACTAACAGTATACGCTATACGGTTCATGAACTAGGCACATCTAGGAATCTACCACGTTGACCCTTATAATGACGGCGAAGTTTTGATAGTGCTTTTGCCTCAATTTGGCGAATACGCTCACGACTAACATCAAACTCTTTGCCAATCTCCTCAAGGGTCATACTTTCTACACCCAAGCCAAAACGACGCCTCACCACATACAACTCTCGCTCATCAAGCACAGATTTCAGTTCTTCGCCTACAGGTTTTGTCATCAAGAAAGTCTCAAGTTCTTCAAAATCCGCGGCAGCCTGAGTATCTGGTATACGTTCGCCAAAAGAAAGCGAATCTGGCGAATCATCGAGCGGCGCATCGAACGAGGCCAATGAACCCTTCTTCCAGACCAACAATTGTACTAGCTTGTCAGTACTCAAGCCAACCATAAACGCAACCTCCTCGAGTGTATATTTTCTGTAATCTCCTGTACGGGGATCACGTATTGTTGCACCAAGTAATCTTGTTGCTGCATTTAGCACCTCCCCAGAATGCACTGGCAAGCGAACAGTCCGTCCTGTATTGGCTATTCCACGTGTAACTGCTTGGCGAATCCACCAGGTTGCGTAGGTACTAAATTTAAAACCCTTACGGTATTCAAACTTATCTATAGCGTGCTCCAGGCCAAGATTACCTTCTTGGATTAAGTCCATTAAAGGAAGACCCATGTTCTGGTACCGCTTAGCTATCGATACAACAAGTCTAAGATTCGCATTTATAAAACGCTGCTTCGCTTCGTCTGCACGTACCACCTGCTTCTCAAGAGCCCTTCTCGTCTGTGCATCAAGTGCTTTATCAGATCCTAGCTTTATACGTGCTTCAGCGCCTTCGTTAATTAATTTCGCGAGTTCAACCTCCTGCCCTTTAGTGAGTAGTGGATACTTTCCAATTTCATCAAGATATATTCTTACCGGATCGATGTTCTCACTATTGTCTTCCGCTCGAGAGCCTTTTGACTGTCGTGTCGTTTTTTTAATTGCTATAACCGGCTGAAGAACAGCATCAACTGTTCGTCTGCCTAGACGAGCTTCTCTTCGGGCACGCGCACTTTCAAGACGAACACTACGCGGAGGCAAGTTATCACCACTCCGACTTACTACCGGCTCGATTACTTCACCAGTGGCCACGTGGTGCACGTCTTCTTCAAATGCATACAGCGCATCCACTTGCTCTGCATCTAATTCAACGCCGTACTCTAACGCGCCATTTTCGCTTGCCTCAGCTACGATTGGCTCATGCTCAGGATTTATAACTGACACAATAGCTCCTTGTCATTGGTGATATAAATTGTAGAATCTAATGTACCATTTCTACAACAATGATTATAAAAATTACAAACTGCTATACTCTGCGCACAGAAATAACCCGCCGAAAATCTATTTCAATGTAATAATTAACTTGGATTATGTAAGCGTTGCATATGATACATCTTTAGGCCAGAATACTTTGCAGTCGTTCCGTGACTTCTTGTTTGAATGCTTCTATATCACTACCGTTGTTCTCGATAATAACGTCTGCGCGCTCTTTGACGGCAGACATGTTCAGCGTGGCGGCATCGCCAACCGGATGCATTTCGCGTTCTTCTTCGGCAATAAATTGTTCAAATGTTTTTTTGTCTTCTATCCGACCTCGGTCGTTCGCAGATATTCGGTCGAACCGAACTCTTGGATCTGCGTCTACCCATATAACAGTGCCGCCGAGTTCGTGCACCTTGTCTGCCTCACCCGGATGACGTAAGCTGCCAACCACAAGTCCCTTATGAGTGTTTTTGTCAAAAAGCTGTACTGCTTTATCGACAATAGCCGACATACCGTACTCTCTTCGCCACTCGGCACTCAGATTAGCCTTGTTTTCTCTTTCGTGCGATAGTCCGCGCTTAGTTAGCTGGTCGCCCAGCATTTTTGTTGCATCAGCATGTAAAAAGCCAAAAGACTCCGCAAGCACATGCGCAATCGTATCTTTACCAGAGCCATTTGTACCCGATAGTCCGATAATTACCATAGAGATCCCTACTTTATATAGTCGTGCAGTTTTTTAGCATCTTTATGTTTGCGTAGTTTGGCAAGTGCCTTTGCTTCAATTTGGCGAATACGCTCACGGGTGACATTAAACTCTTGGCCTACTTCTTCAAGCGTATGACTTTTGCCATCTTCAAGCCCAAAGCGAAGCTTCAGTATTTTCTGTTCTCGCTCGGTTAGAGCACCCAGCATATCTTTGACATGCTCTTTCAATAGCTGCCCTGTAGCCGATTCTTCTGGGCTTACCGTATCTTCATCTTCAATAAAATCACCAAGCACACTATCTTCTTCGTCGTCACGCACACTGGCATCAAGACTTGAGATATCTTGTTTAATCTTCATAATGTGCTCAACTTTTTCAACTTCGATTTCCATCGCCTTGGCAATCTCTTCATTCGTTGGCTCTCGGTTGAGTTCTTGTGTGAGGCGGCGCTGTGTTCGTAGCAACTTGTTGATGGTCTCGACCATATGCACCGGAATACGAATTGTTCGTGCTTGGTCGGCAATTGCTCGTGTGATTGCTTGGCGAATCCACCAGGTTGCATAGGTACTAAATTTAAAACCCTTGTCCGGGTCAAATTTCTCAACCGCACGCAAAAGACCGGTATTTCCCTCTTGGATTAAGTCTAGAAGATCCAAACCTCGACCAACATAACGCTTCGCAATACTCACTACCAAACGCATATTAGCCTCTGCCATTTTGTCTTTGGCATCCTTCTCTCCCGCAACCACTCGTTTTGCAAGCTCTAGCTCTTCATCTGCCTTTAACAGAGGTATCTTACCAATTTCACGCAAATACAATCGTACCGAATCATCAGCGACATCATCTAGATAAACCTGGTCATTCAAGACAATCTCTTCACCATCTTCTGCCGACCAGTCATCATTACCATCTCCATTTGGTCCACCAGTAATTTTTATACCGTTGTCGGCGAGTTCGGTGTACAGCTTATCGAGAATATCTGCGTTGTCTGGGGTATCTGCAATAACCGCAGAAATATCACGTTGATCAATTTTGCCATCTTTTTTCGCTTTTTTAAGTAGCTCGTCTTTAACCACTTCAAGCGACGGAACTGGTTCTTCTGCTGGAGTTTTTGACTTCTTACCGGGCATGCACATTCTCCTTTACGGTTTTTAGTAGTACGTCCATTTTCTTTGCTGCCGCGAGTAGCCGGTGCATATCTTCTTCGTTAGCAGTCTGCATAGCTGCGGCAATTTTATTTTTTATATTTTTTACATATGTCTCTATCAGCCGGAGTTGTAAGCGCGATACTTCATATCGCAGCTCTACTACATCGAGGGTCTGATAGTACTCTTCATACAATAATTTTAAAATTGTACCATATTCGTCTAGTTCAGGCAAAAGCACTCCTGTGCTAGTATCAGCCACATTAAAGCTTTCGTTTGCCTTGAGAAAATTAAGTAATTTCCCCGCTCGCTCATCGGGTAGCATTTCGGGCGTTACAACATACATAAACGATCTCAAGCTTGGCAACACATATATCAGCGCTATGAACTGATTTTGTGCTCGCGCCAGCTCCGCGTTTGTTTTGGGTACGTGTTTTGTTTTTATTATTTTTTTCTTTGAGGATACTTGTGCTTTTGCTTGGGTCATTTTTTGGTGCAATGCATCAACATGTACCCCAAGCATGTGTGCTATTTCTGTTTCATAATGGCTACGCTCTACCGTGTCGGTAATTGCCTGAATAAGCGGCGCAACTTGGTCGCTAAATTGGCGCTTGCCTTGCGCGGTAGATATATCAACGAGGCTTTTGTATCGATCGATAATCCAGTCAATGGCATACTGGTTTTTATGTACTACATCCCTCCAGACTTCCGGACTTTTTTTGACAAGTTCGTCGGGATCTTTGCCATCAGGAACAGTAATCATACTCAAATTAACGCCAACTTTGCTCGCAATAGGTATCGCCCGTTCGGTAGCCGTAAGCCCGGCTCGGTCTTGATCGAACGCCAAACGGACATCTGAAGTAAAGCGCCCAATCGTTTTTAAATGTTGCTCGGTTAACGCAGTCCCTGCCGTGGCAACAACATTAAGAACTCCAGCTTGGTGACTCGCAATTACATCTAAGTTTCCTTCTACAACAACCGCGAAGTCATCTTTCCTCATTTGATCTTTCGCTAAGTGCAAGCCAAATACATGGCGACTTTTGTCATATAGGGCGGTAGCGGGTGTATTGATATATTTCGGTGCATTCTTATCATCATTTAGCAATCGAGCCGTAAAACCAACCACATTACCCGTTTGATCCATGAGTGGCACCATAAGCCTTCCCCGAAACATATCACCCATCCCCCGGTAGCGCTGGGTAGCCAAGCCTGCTTTTTTAAGCTCATCAACGGAGTATCCTTTTTTCTTTAAGAATACCACCAAAGCATCATCAGAGTCGGGAGAATATCCAAGACGAAACGTCGTTGCCGTCTCTTTGGTATATCCGCGCTTGTTAAGAACATACTCGAGCACAGTTTTGTTTTTCGATAGGTGCAACTGATAGAATTTTGTTGCTAGCTCCAGAGCACTAAGAAGCCGTTCTTTTTGTTTGCTACCTGTTCCAGGTTTGGTGTTTTTATATGTATCAAGATCAACTCCTGCTTGCCGCGCCAACTGTTCAAGAGCTGCTCGAAAATCTACGCCTTCGACTTCCATAACAAAACTAAACATGTCGCCACCCTTACCACTGCTAAAGTCGTGCCATATCTGCTTTTCAGGGCTTACCATCAAACTAGCGGTTTTTTCATTGCTAAACGGGCTCAGGGCTTTAAAATTTCGCCCCGAACGTTTGAGCTCAAGATATTGACTTACCACATCTTCAATACTCAAACGACCTTTAATGTCTTCAACCGCATCCATAGCTATAGTCTATAGCTAGTGTGATAAACCTGAAAGCATAAGTATCTTATTTAGGACTAGGCCGCATTGCCTAATGTAGTTCTATCAATCAAAGCACCAAGAGCCTTGTCTCCAACTGCCTTTGCGACCGATGTACTTTCGGTACCACGCCGTCTTCGTTCGACAGAACCATCTGGGTTCTTTACATCATACTCCATGTTCGTTGCTGTCCTTCCTGTGGTTTTATTAACCCTGGTTGACAGATCGGTTCCCCCGTCAGTTTCATGCCTAAAACTTACAGCACTAGGACTTTCAGACATTCGCGTATTCAGTCCATTACCCACACCAACCGTCTCTGACGTGATCCCAAAATCACTAGACACTGTGCCATCTGCACCGTTTCGGACAAGTTCTTTTGCTACACTAAACTGGGTTTGTGCTGTGTCAATTGGATTTTGCTGTATTTGCTCGCTCATAGTTTTTTTGTTTCCTTTATTTTTGCAAAACTACACCTAGTTTATCATGCTCGTGCTTTTTTGTCAATGCCATGGCCTGAGCTTAGATATATTCGATTACAAAAACTGCTACAATAGTGCTTATGCAGCCTGAACAACCGAATTCCAATCCATACGATTTCATATTCAACGCGCCAGAGCAACCTAAACAATCTCGTTTTCCGGTGCCGCGCGGTAATTCAATTAAAAGCCGGGTTCTACTCGTTGTAGGCGGCATCGTAGCTCTTATTGTCGTTGTGATTCTTGTACTTTCCTTGCTCGGAAGCGGTGATAAGGCAAATGCAAATAGATTGCTCGAGATAGCACAAACGCAGACTGAAATTATTCGCATAGCAGATGGTGCTCGCACCAAAGCCCGTAGCAAGGCCGCACTTAACCTTGCAACCAATGTCAGTGCAACCATCTCTTCCTCGCAACAAGCAATCATTCCACTCGTAAAGGATGCAGGCCTAAAGACAGACACAAAGCAGTTAGCACTGAAACAAAACAGTAGCACTGACAAAACACTTCAGGCAGCGAGCGAGAATGGTCAATATGACCAAGCATTTCAGGAAGAGATCATGAAGGAAGTCACTGCCTACAAGCAACTCCTTAAAGACACATACCAAATAAGTACTAAAGAAAAGCAAAAAAATGTGCTAAACACTGCTTACGAAAACGCAGCCACCCTCTTGAGTGAAGATTAAAAATCTGGTGTTTCTGCGGCTGTTTTTGTAACAAGATTATAGCTGTGTCGAATAAGGTCTTGCACTTCTTCCCAACTAAGCTGACCAGTCAACACAATTGTATTCCAATGCTTCTTGTTTAAATGATAGCCCGGCATAACAGTTTCGTATTTTTCGCGCAGGAGCGTCGCGAGACGCGGATCGCATTTAAGACTTATCCGCACCGGCGAAGACTTCTCTGTCAATAAAGCGAACATCTTGTCGCCCGCCTTGTATACCGCCACACCCTCGCCAAACGGATAGTCTAACACCGCGTTGGGCATAGATAAGATATAGTCCTCTACCTGTTTATGATTCATTGTCCGTTAAAACACTTAAATAATGTTGCAACTCAGCAATGCTTGCCTGAATATCATCAAAAGCGCGGTGCACTTCTTTCTTCTCAAACACAACACCATATTTACCCTGCATCACGATTTTCAAGCTACTTACATCAAGCATTCGATAGTGCAGCTTCACATCTAGTTCGGGCCAATAACGCTTAATAAACAAACGATCATTCCATATTGAGTTGCCAGCTAACACTACCGGCTCAGCCCCAAAATGTTCCTTGAGAAGTACGATCAACTCTTTTTCAACTTCCTCAATATCTTTTCCGTCATCAAGTCTGTGTAGAAAATCATCTCGATTGTGCGGATATTGCTGCCACCAGTTGTTTGCCTGCATACGCTTAACCACGACATCTCGTGGCTGCCTTACACGCGCCTCATAACTAGCAAGTGTCTTGAAGTTAAAGTCTGTTATTTCGGCCGCTATCTCAAGGATGACGTCGTTTTGGGTATCAAGACCAGTCATCTCAAGATCCACCCAGAGCAGTTTTGTTGGTATGGCGTTCTTGTTCATATCGGTTATTGTACCAGATAATTTCTTATACGCCCCCGTCTATACCCTACTAGAACCTATATGATTAGTTCTACGTCTTCTTTCGTCCGTCGCACTTTCGGCATTTCTGCAAATTTATCATCGGCTCGGTATCCAAAGGCAATTGCATACACACTTGCTAAGTTCTTGCTTTTTAAATCGAGGATTTCATCATACTTTTCCCTGTTAAAGCCCTCCATAGGACCAGTATCAACACCCAACAGCGCAGCAGTTTCAACCATAATACCAAGCGGAATATACGTTTGTCCTGAAACCCATTTATCTAACTGTGCATCGTCAAGGCTTGCGATAAAACCACTTACCATATCTTCTAGTCCCTTCAACGACTCTTTGTTAACATTTTGTGTTTTTGCTGTCCGCGAGATGAGATCACGCGTTAATGCTTCTCGTGCATCTGTTCGTTTGGCAACCACAACATAGTGCGAAGCGTCAATAATTTTGGGCAGACCACTTGCTTCATCGTGCAAGCGCTGGCGAACCGCTTTATCTTGCACAAATACAAACTTCCATGGCTCGACACCGAAAGGGCTAGGCGCCAATCGTGCTGATTCAAGTATGGTCTGAAACACATTTTCATCAAGTTTTTTTGAGATATCAAATTGCTTCACAGCATAACGCCAGTTAAGGGCTTTGATAATATCTTTCTGCATAGAAACTCCTGTGCTATACTTTTTATAGTAACAAAGCTAATATTACTCTGAGTTACTATACTTTGTAAAGTGCTATGAAAAGATTATTCTCTCTCGAACCAAAATCAGGATGTATTGCCCAAGCATCAACTATACTTGGCAATAAATGGACTGCCCTGCTATTGCGTGATCTCGCAACAGGAACGAAACGCTTTTGCGAACTAGAACGATCACTTACAGGGATCAGCCCTCGTACATTATCTCAGCGACTTGACGATCTTGTTGATAATGAAATAATTACAAAGCACGTCTTCAATGAGGGTGCGCCACACACCGAGTACGGCCTCACCGACAAAGGAAAGGACCTATTGCCAATCCTGAAACAGATGGCGCATTGGGGGGCCAAATATAGCTAAGCCTTAGTTTTTTTCGATTTAAAATTGAGGCTTACTGAATTTATACAATATCGCTGCCCTGTTGGCTGATCATAGGCGTCGTCGAACAGATGACCCAAATGACTTTGGCATTGTGCACATACAACCTCCGTTCTATGAAGGCCATGAGAATTATCATCGACCAGTTTTACAGCCCCTTTAGATATAACGTCAAAAAAGCTGGGCCAGCCGCTTCCACTGTCGAACTTTGTATCACTGCTAAACAACTCGGCACCACACGCAGCACAAACATACATACCACGCCCTGCATTATGAAGCAACTTACCCGTAAATGGCTGTTCTGTGGCTTTTTCTCGCAATACCGCGTATTGTTCGGGCGTAAGTTTTTTCCGCCAATCTTGGTCCTTCAAGAATTATTTTTCCTTTTTCTTATCAAGTTTATCGAGCTTTAGACCGTGAACTATATAGTAAATTACCGCAGCGGTAGCAAGTAGTGTAATGAGTGAAGATAGTATAGGGCCCCAACCAATAATCAACTCACGGCTCGATGAAGCACTCTTCCTTACAATCACCCATTTTGATCCATTCAAGTTTGTACCACCCAAAATAAAGCCGACGATAGGATTAATAAAACCATCGACTATCGCCTTAACCGAAGAGCCAGCAGCAGTTCCAATTGCAAGACCAATAGCCAAGCCTACCACTCCTTGTTCACGCACAAAATCCATAAATCCTCTGAGCTGTCTGTTCATATAGTCTCCTTACCCAGCAATTTTGTTATACAAAGTATACGCAATATACGATACGGTGGTGCTCAGGACTGTTCCCCAGAGCAAATCAATTAGCACTATTTTGAGCGGAAAGCCTTTTAGAGTTGCATAGTTAGTTAGGTCATAGGTTGCGTATGTTACAAACCCAAAAAATGCTCCGGCAAATAACAGGCTATTCATGTCGCCACTTTTAAGTGTTGGTGCAATCACAAAATAGATGAGGCCCGCGATAAAAACCAGATAGAACAAGACTGCTGCACTCCATTTTACATTGTTGGTCATAAGACCTTTCAGTTCTGTTGCATATAAATTCTTTGCAATAAATCCCAGCCATAACGCATCTAGGGCAACGAACGCCCCCGTGGTTATTGCATACAATGTCGCATAATTTATTTTCATATACCCTCCTTAATATTTTTAGTGTACTACGTTTGGTGTAAATATTTTGTTCGTTTTTCCGAACTTAATCGCTCTATCGCATAACGCAGCATCGTACGCGGCATTTTGTGTGCGTACGTATCTAAAAAGTTACAGAGAACTACCTCATCGCGTTTACCGACTTCTCGCAGCATCCAGCCCGTTGCCTTATGAATATAATGATGCGAATCGTGTAGGTTTTGCTTTGCGAGACGCAATGTCCATGCAAAGTCATGGTATTTAATAAATTCTCCGGCTGCCAATATTGCAATCCGACGTTCCCAAATGTTTGTGCTTTTACTAAGTGATACCAATACACTTCGGTCTTTATCGTATATAAAATTACCAACAATATAACTCGCTGAGGAGTCGACTAAATCCCAGTTATTAATCCATTTTGTGTTTCTTAGGTACAGGTCGTAAATTAGCTGCTTTACTGTCTGATCACCAGCCTGATACTGGCGAACCCATATGAGCAGTGCTGTTAACCGCTCTTCGTGATAATTTGAATGCAACAACTCTAGGACATCTTGCGGAGTCAAAGCAGTATAGAACTGTTTTACTATTTTTCTTTGGTTAGGAACAATAACACCCAAGAAATCATCCGTATCACCTGGCTCAAGCTTGAAAAACTTCGGAAGGAATGCTGCTTTATCTGGATTGCTATATTCGCGCAGCTGTTGCCTTATTTCATGTACAACAGACATTGTCTCTACATCATTTCTGGCGCTTCAATGCCGAGCAAAGAGAGGCCATCCTTCAATACTGCAGCATAACGATGCACAAGGTAATATCGCTCTGCTTGTCGATCGTGTCCAACCACCCTGTTTGCTTCATAAAATCGATTGAACGCCTGTGCCAACTCATATAAATACGCACAGATAATGTGTGGTGCGATGTCATGTATAGCCTTCGAAATTACCTCATCGTATTCAGTAAGCTTTACGGCAAGCACTCGTTCTGCAACATCGAACGAAGCTGGAATGCGTACCTTCTCTTCTTGTACTTTTGTCAGAATGCTTTGTGCTCTGGCATGCGCGTATTGCAAATACGGGCCACTATTACCTTCTAGCGCAACCGAATCATTTGGGTCATATATAATATCACCCCCGATACGGTTTTTTGCAAAAGCATACTTTATCGCAGCCAAAACAGTACTCTCATTAGTATTTTTTTCCAGGCTTTTGGCCGCCATCCTCGCCGCATCGATAATATCAAGCGCCGACACTACATTACCTTTTCGTGAGCTCATCTTTACTCCACCGGCTAACTTCACTACCCCATGCGTTATGTGTCTTGTTCGCCGAACAAGTTCTGGTTCGAATTCGGATACGCTGGCGAGCACCACCTGCATATATTGGTCTTGTTCGTTAGCCGTAACAATTATTGAGCCATCGTAAGCGTAATCATTCCACTTGGCTTGAATAAGGCCAACCTCTTTTGCCTCATAGGTAGGCAAGCCTTCCGAGTTAATGAATACTCTGGTATGAAGGCCTTTTTGCTCGCCATCATAGATGACAGCACCCTGGCTTTTTGTATATACACCTTTCTGAAGCTGCTGCTCGATCGTCATAACGCCAAGCTGCGTTACTTCGCTCTCTGGAATAAATCGATCAAAAGGATCAACCTGAAGCTGCTCATACAATGTCTTAAAATACGCATAGCTCCATTCTCGACACTGCCAATAAATTTTGGCAAAGGCCGAGCTTTTATCCCCGTCAACATGCAAGGCGTACACTTTTTTGTTATACGCAATTATTTCTTCTTTGCTTGTTACACTGTCTTCATATGCAGTATTGCCTTCAACATATCGCTTCCCGAGCCAATCCGCCCGCTTTGTCTTAGGAATATCCTGTAGTTTATCTGGGTATTCGCCGCCGAACTCACGCACTATTGCCCACATAGTTTTGGCAACATGCAAACCAACATCACCACCATAGTTTATGCGCACAACTTTTGCCCCGCTCCTTTCCACGAGACGAGCGATAGTATTTCCAACAAGCGTTGTATATAAATGGCCTGCATGAAGCGGCTTAAACGGATTTGGATCCGAATATTCAACCAACACCACTTTGCCTGCTTCGGAGGCTTGGGTAGTTTGTTTCTGTAACCGCTCGATGAGCCATGTATCACGCATGCGAATATTAATAAAACCCGGCCCCGCCACAGAAACATCTGCAACATCTTGTACACATGCATCTTTTATTTTTAACGCCAACGTATCTGCAATTTCTCTTGGATTTTTCCCAAGATTTTTTGCAAGCTGCAAGGAAATATTAGTCGCAAAGTCGCCAAACTGAGGGTCGGTACGAACAACATCAACGTTTGCTTTGACAACAAACACATCATGGACGACTTTCTCTATGCATTTCTGTAAATTAATCATCAGAGGTAATTGTACCGTTTTTTATCTGTTATGGCCAGGCTTTGATGGGCGCACAGTATAGGCGCGCATGGTCGCCCAAAACAAGCCATAGCTTGTGGAAATAATTGCAGCGAAAAGCAGTGTGGTTGCATACGTTTGTTGATGCGCAGAAGGGTTAATAAACCGTTCAGACACGTCATACACCAGACCAACGGGATTTGTCACAATATCCCACGAGTTCCATCGAAGAAAACGTCCTAAGTAAATTGCATAACCAGATAGCAGGATACATATTGCGAGTGCAACATCGGCATACTTTGTTTTCACTGTTCTGCGCAAAAGCATATGAAACTCGTACAAACTCACGCAGCCAATCCAAAATCCGCTCAACGTAAACTGCAGAAGCATTGCCATATCAAAAAAAAGTGTTCGGTCAGATGCATCTTGAAGGTGAATTAAATCGGTTGCTATATAAAAGGTGTTAGGCAAAAAACCTACAAACAATACCGCAAGAAGAACCGCTACAAGCGTTTTAGTGCCCTGACGACTTGCATATTCTTTCAGTAAATATACCAATACCAACGGTATCCACGCTAAAAACAAATTCCAATTGAGATACCAGTAGTTCAACGAGTCAAACACGAAAGATCGAACAACAAACAAGATCGTGCCAAGCATACTAGAAGCGAGCAAAATCCCCACCACACGCTTATTTATCATGTCACTATTATACACTGGCTGCTCACCTACTTGGGTTATACTAATACATAATGAAATACCTAGAGCGGCTCATCGACTCAATTCGCAAGCCAATTAAGCGAGGGCTGGAGCTTATTGCTCGACTACTACACACCGTATCGCGCGGCAAAATCTCGCCAAACGCACTTACGTTCATCGGACTTGCTATGCATGTTCCTATAGCCATACTCATCGCAAGCAACCAACACCGCATACTAGCAGCTATTTTGCTTGTCATATTTGGGCTCTTTGATAGTCTGGATGGATCTTTGGCGCGACTACAAAATAAAGCAAGTAACGCCGGTATGTTACTCGACGCATCAACGGATCGTATCAAAGAAGTACTACTGTACACAGGTGTTGCTTTTGCATTTTCTCGGTCGCATCTGACATATCACACACCATGGATTGTCGCAGCCGTTGGTGTATCAATAATTGTAAGTTACATCAAAGCCAAGGGTGAAATGGCAGCCAAGAACTCTCCACTCACACCAAACGAGCTGAACCGACTATTTCAAGATGGCATTATGCGCTTTGAGGTGCGCATGGCGATATTAGTACTTGGACTGCTCACCAACCAACTACTTGCCGCCATTATTGTCATTACTATTGGTGGATCAATTACCATGATTGAGCGACTCATTCTCATTACCAACAAACTACGCTAATGTATAAAATCGATCTTCACACCCACTCATCCGCATCGCCAGATGGAGGCATACCAGACGAATCATACCGCATGCTTATTGAAAGCAAGATACTCGACTATATCGCCGTAACAGACCACAACCGCATCGATACCGCATTACGTTTACAGCAACAAATCGGTAAACAGATTATTGTGGGCGAAGAAATTATGTGTGCAGAAGGCGAGCTGATTGGTCTATTTCTTAAAAAACCAATCAAAGCCGGCATGTCTGTGCAGGCGGCTGCAGCAGCCATAAAAGCGCAAGGCGGGCTTGTCTACGTACCACATCCGTTCGAAACAGTTCGGAGCGGTATCAGCTCGTCGGTACTCGAATCCATAAAAGAGATGGTTGATATTATCGAAATTAACAATGGCCGCGCGCTTTTTCAAAACAAAGGCCCCACTGCAGTCGTATGGTCACGGCTTAATCACATCCCTGGAGCAAGTAGCAGTGACGCTCACGGCAAACACGGTATCGGCACATCCTACAGCATCATTGCCGACAGACCAACAGCAGCAAATCTTGGCCACCAATTATCGCAAGCAAAACATCACGCCGAACGACCACCATTTTACAGTTTGCTGTATCCAAAATATAATCGATTACGTAAGATGCTAAGGCTTTCATGAATACACTTATTTTTGCACTACTTTTTTTCCTGCCCGCTGGCATAGCTAACGCAGCACCGGTGTTTGCAAATAAAATTCCGCTGCTTAATCGGTGGAAGACTCCCATTGACCTTGGCCAATCCTATCGTGGCAGGCGTATCTTGGGCCCAAACAAAAGTATGCGCGGGTTGGTTTTTGGGACGTTAATGGGCGGCGTGAGTGCTTCGCTTATTGTTGTTGCCTTTCCGGGCTATGGCTTCGTAAGCACAGACATCGTACCCTTCGTACCAATCGCCGAAAGTTTTTTGTTCGGCACAATGATCGGCTTTGGTGCATTATGGGGGGACGCAGTCGAAAGTTTTTTCAAACGCCAAAAAGGTGTAGCATCGGGAGAAAGCTGGTTTCCTTTTGACCAGATTGATTATATACTCGGCGGGCTACTGTTTAGTCTGCCCTTTACGCAACTTGCCCTTCGGACGTACCTAACCATCTTTTTATTATTTTTTGGATTACACCTGGTGTCGAGCTACATTGGTTTTTTGCTCAAGCTCAAAGAAAAGCCTATTTAGTTTTTGCCAATTTAGCACGTTGAATATAGCGCTCCATTGGTACCGCTGCCACATAGCGAGCGACGACATCAAGTGGCAAGTCATCGAGCTTTTTAAATCGAACACAGCTTTTACCCATATCGAGTTTTTTGCCTGTCGCTTTATACTCTGCGATAAACGTGTCCTTCAGTGATTCGTCAGCATATACACACATAAGGTACAACGCCATGTAGTTTTTTTGATTTGCTAAAGCTACATACGATAATGGCTGTTTATTGTATGTGTCTGGGTACACACTAAGCGGAACCTGATACACAATCATACCCCAGTTCATCGCCTCCTCGTAACCTGTAGGCAAGCTTTTTAGAATTACCGACCGAACTGCTTGTATGGCCGACCTTCTGTCATCGGGTAGCGCGGCAATATACTGCTCTACCGTCTGCACGTCCGACTTCATGCTAATTCAGCTTTAAGTTTTTCGACCAGATCAACTGGTGTTGGATTCACACCATTAAGCAGCGCTAGATAAATGCTGATAAAGTCGTTGTGAATTGTTGTCCAAATAAGTTGTTCGAGCACTGTCTCTCCTTCGGGTCGAATCACAATAGGCGCTGGGCGCTTACCCGACAATAACTTTTCGCTGACTTCAAAACGACGCTGCACACGGTCGTGCTCTAGATCTGAACGAATCTCTACGATAGCAAATGGTTTTTGCGTTGGGTGACTACTCCATCCAATAAACTCATTGTGGTTGAATTCTGGATATTGGTTTACCCAGGCAAGATTTTTTGCGTTCTCGTTCAAGCAAATCTTAAACTTGTTCGCAACGGGAAACATTTTCGGTCCACTATACACAATCGCCGTCTTGCCCATTAGCTCGAGCGCTATTTGCTTTGGTGCATTGGCATGCACTGGCACCTCTGCTGTCCACGCCGTAACTTTATCTTTTACCCATCTGGCGACCGTAGGCAACATTGCTTTACTACCCTTCTCTACTAAACCAAGTGGCTCAAGCATTTCAACGAATGCTACCAAAAAATACAAAGAGGTCATACGCGGCTGAATACCCCCAGGAATAACAAACAGTGGGTACTTCTTTTCTTTGGCTCTTTCGAGCAGTTTTCCGCCAGCAGATATTACTACAATTTGAGCACCACGCTCTTCGGCAGCAGCAAGCGCAGAGAGTGACTCTTCGGTATTGCCAGAATAACTCGATGCAATAAATAATGTATTCTTATCGACATAGTTTGGAATATCGTAATTACGAGATATTTCAAAAGGAACCGTAAGCCCTGGCCAAGACTGTAAAAACACTCCTGGTAAAGCCGAACCGCCCATACCCGACAGTACAACATTGGCAATCTTTTGCTTTACCGTAAATTTTACCCCAAAGCTATATTCAAGCTGTTGCCACTGTTTTTCTATAACACCCAGAGCGTCTTGTGGATCTTTTTGGTGTATAAATTTCAAATCGTCGAGCATGATTTCTCCTGTTTTATACGTATTAGTAGTATAGCGCACTAAAGGCTGCTTGGCGCTGTTGTTACAGTATGGTATAGTGCTTATGAATAGAGTTTAATATCTAGGGGTGGACATGTTTGACGACGCTACACAAACCAACAATGATCAATCAGCTCAACCTGTACTAAGTGCTCCTGCTGTTGTGCCAGATGCACCCGCAGCAGCACCTACACTACCGAGTACGAATGACCCAGTAAGCGCACCTGCAGAGCCCGCTATCGTACCTGATCCTACGATGTCGAGCGCCCCAATTGCACCTGAACCTACTACCGATATATCCGAGCCAAGCATGCCGAGCGAGCCTACCTTTAATACCACTCCCGTAGCAGCAGATCTACCCAATACCGATGCAAACGAAATGCCTTCCTTAGAAAATACGACTCCCAGCGGCGACCTTATGGATATCAAAAAACAAGCCTTGCAGAGCCTTGCGCCTCTTGTCGGCAAGCTAGACCAGTCGCCAGAAGAAAAATTCCGCACCACAATGATGATGATTCAAGCCAGCGACGACCAATCCATGCTTAAAGACGCCTTTGAAGCGGCGCAGAATATTAGCGACGACAAAATGCGCGCTCAAGCACTACTCGATGTTATTAACGAAGTTAACTACTTCACCCAGAAGAATAAAACCGTCAATTAAAGATCTAGATCTGGTCCGGTACGAACAAGGTTCGGTTGACTCGGGTTGTTTGCAGTAGACGAAGAGCTATTCGCGTTATTGCTATTCGCACTGCCAGCACCGTTATTGTTCGCATTACGATCAGTGGGATCGGTCTGTTTGGTAGTATCACCTGGCAACTCAGTTGGCTTTTGCTCGTTTGTGTTTTTGTTATCGGTTTGAACCGTAGTTGGCTGTTTTTTGTCGCCTTGGGTGATCTTGCGCCAAGCCCATCGGCCGCCAAAGAAAATACCCAAAAGCACAATTACCGATATAAGGAGCGACAGAAACGCAATGAGCCAAGCAACACCCATACGCTCGCGCTGTTCGGCACGATAATATTCCTGCACTTCTGCTGGTACGGGTCGTTCAGATCGTTTTTGTCGTCGTAAAGGCCAACCTGCCATAACAAACTCCGGTTAGTTAAAAACTATTATACCGTATTGTAGAATTATTAGCAATTTTGTTAGAAATCTTCGTCGAAGCGAACTTCGTCTGCACGCTCGCCTGAAAGACGACTCAAATTTTCACTATGTTCATACAGACTCACAAGATCCGCAACAGTAGGTATACGATCATCCGGCTCGCCAACTTTTGCTGCATACTCGCGTATACCGTCTTGCAGTGTAGTTACTACTAGTCTTTCATCCATCAGGCTCGTATCATCGTCGGGCAATTTATCATACTGCATATCGTCTGCACGCATTGCTCGAAAATCCATTTCTAGTTTGTGATTGTTCGTCGTAGTAACAAGCAGTGTTACATGAGCAAATTTTCTTTTCGGACCGCCCACATGCCCCGTGTTTTCCATTTCACCATGATCACGCGCAAAAACAACAGAAAGGTCTTGTTCATCTACTACACCTCTTGATAGCATGCCAGCTGCAACAAACTGCAATTCTGCCATGCAGCTCGCCGAATGTTCTTTCAGCGAATCCTCAAGAGACCACTTGCTTTTGTCGTAACCTGGAGCAAGAGCAATAAACTTTTGGTGATCACTGCGAGCTGAGGCAAAAACTGCTTCTTCGGGAGATATGGCTTCTTTGTGCTCTATGCTGTCCATATCTGTAAAGTATCACACCTGAGCATATTGGTAAATAAAGAGAGCCACTACCGTGGCTCTCATACGTGCTCGGACCAAGCCGTAAACACTACATCATGCCCATGCCACCGCCCATACCGCCGGCTACAGGAGCTTCTTTTTCTGGTATGTCTACCACTAATGCACCCATGGTCATACTCGTACCCGCAATACTAACCGCGTTTTGAATCGCTTCGCGCGTAACTCGAACTGGGTCGACCACACCAGACACCTTCAGGTCTACCAGTTTTGCTGGGTCATTGACGTTAACACCAAAGCCAGCTTTCGCTGCTTTGACCTGTGGAAGCCATTCATCGGCATTAAGCCCTGCATTGCCCATGAGAATGCGGAATGGTTGTTCAAGGGCGTTGCGTAGTAGCGTTGCACCCGCTGCCGCAGAATCATGCCCCGTAACCTTTATACCGCTCGCAAGGTTAACTAGCGTTACACCACCACCAGGTACAATACCTTCGTCGAGCGCGGCCTTAACTGCAGCAACTGCATCGTCCACACGGAATTTCTTCTCTTCTATTTCGGTCTCGGTTGCACCACCAACTTTGATAACCGCAACTTTGCCCTGCAATGCTGCTCGGCGTTTTTCGCGGTCTTCGCGGTCGTATTCGCTCGTTGCAGACTTAATTTGTTCGTTAATTTGCGCAATACGTGACTTAAGTGCGGCAGCACTACCCGCACCTTCAATGATGGTAGTCTCATCTTTAGTAACAATAACTTTTCGCGCAGAACCAAGCATGTCGAGCTCTACATCCTCAAAGCTTGTGCCTTGATCTTCGCTAACCACTACACCACCCGTAAGAATCGCAATATCTTCTAGACGGTCGGCCCGTTTGTCACCGAAACTTGGCGCTTTGACGGCGATTGCGTTAAATACACCTTTAAGTTTGTTCAAAATGAGCGTTGCAAGTGCCTCGCCTTCGACATCTTCTGCGATAATCACAAGGTCTTTCTTGCCAGCTTGTGCACATTTTTCGAGTACCGGTAGAAATTCTTGTACAGATGTAATCTTTTTGTCGGTAATTAAAATGAGTGGTTTATCGTATACAGCTTCCATGCGCGTTGTATCGGTAACCATATATGGGCTGACAAAGCCTTTGTCCATGGTAAAGCCTTCAACAACTTCACTTTGCAAGGTTAACCCCTGGCCTTCTTCTACGGTTACTACACCATCCTTACCAACTTTTTCGATAACACCAGCAATAAGCTTACCGATTTCTGCATCGCCCGCACTAATGGTCGCAACCTCGGCTACACGCGTACTCTTACCTTTTACGTCTTCGGCAATGGAGCCAAGCTTCTTAATTACGTCTTGTGCAGCTGCTTCGAGCCCTTTGCGCAGTAGCATGGGGTTGTGGCCGGCGGCAATAAGCTTGTTGGCCTCATTAAGAATATGATACGTCAGCACTGTTACAGTTGTCGTACCATCACCGGCTACGTCGTTCATCTTATTGGCGGCTTGCTTGATAAGTTCTGCGCCAACGCTGTAACCTAAGGTTTCGTCATCTGCTTCGGCTATCTCAACCCCCTTGGCGACGGTTACGCCATCGTGTGTTACGGTTGGGCCACCGTACGACTTACTAATAACTACGTTGCGACCTTTTGGTCCCATGGTTGTCTTTACTGCATTGTATAAAATTTCTGCACCCGCGAGCACTCGTCGGCGCGCATCTTCGTCATAAAATACTCGTTTAGCCACTGTCAGCCTCCTTATTTCACTGTTGCAATAATATTGTTACGGAACAAAATAATGTATTCAGTCTTTTCGACTTTTACGGTTGTTGATTCGTACTCATTCTTGTAGATTACGCGGTCACCGTTTTTGACCTCTTTTACGCCGCTACCTGTGGCCACCACAACAGCGATCTTTGGCTTTTCTTGGGCGTTACCCGGTAGATATAGTCCACTGGCTGTTTTGTTGGTTGCTTCTTCGGCCTGCACCACTACATAGTCGGCCATTGGCTGGATTGGTACACTCATGTCTTCCTCCTGTGTTAGTTTCAAGCGTTAGCACTTCAAAATGTTGAGTGCTAACATTCAGCACTCATAATAGCCAAGTGCTAAATTTGATGCAAGTGTTCTGTACTCTTCGAACTAAAAACGTTCGATACGACCAGAAAACAACGCAATCGTTTGCGGTTTCTTCTGGCCGCCACTTCGAATAATAGTCTGTGGAGAAACCTGTGTATTCAATGCGAAACCAAGCATCCGTGGTGGCAAATTTACCTTTCTGGTCGTTGTTTTACCAAGTGCAAACTCTTTTTCAAGAACAATCGATCCGATACCTACTCCTACAATAATCAGGCCGCGCTTTTCAATGGTTCTTGGTAATTCACCCGTGCTAAGCTCAAACGTATCGGGTACCCACTGTCGGCCGTGCGGCATAACTCGGTCAACTGCGGTTATGAGTCGTAGTAAAACATTGGCCGCTTGTTTTCCTGCATCCGAACCTTCTTCCAGCAATGCACCGTACAGTTCAGTAAAATTTGAGGCATGGTCAATATGAACCGTTTCGTCGTGGCGCGCGAACAGTGCTGATGGCAACTCCATTATATTCTGCTGTAAATGAGTTTCAGGTGTTACTGGCACAGTATTATTCCTTATTCCTATTGGACTTTGTATTATACCGAACTCCGTGCATCTAAGCACAAACGTCTTACTTTAAACCGAGCGCTATGCTGTATCGAACCGCTTTGGGCGAGGGGTTGCTGAGTCGATGCCAGCAAGCAATACTCGCGATATTTGGACCAGCTAGCCCAACGAGGCTACGCGGCGGGATCTGTAGTTTATGAGTATTTATTGGTTCGCCGTCGTCGGAAAACTTTGGTATTCCATCTACGTTGGGCCGATACACCTCGGTCATACTCGGAAGCCATACTGCTGTGGTAAGCGACAAGGTTGTGTTCTCGTCAAAATGCCCTACGCCTTTGTAACCTGGTGATTGTGCGTTAATACCGATCTGCCGTGGTGCTAGTCCGGTTGCCTCGCGTGCCCAAAAACCCAGAGCTCGCACAAATCGAGCAGCAAACTCTGGCAGCTGCAGATAGTCTTTCCGATAATCAAAGGCAGTAAATGGTCGCTCTCCCGTAAATGCCAATGAAAGCTCTTCGTATAGCTTCCGCTGCATACCTTCTTCGAGCCAGCCAGGATTTAAAGCATAGCCAGTCGTCAAAGCCTCGGTTGCCGTAAACTGAATACCTGCAACCTGTTCTGGGTTAAATATCTCACCAAACATCGTCATGATAGGTATATTATATCACTTTTTTAATCTATGTTCAATCTGATACAATCTGGTTATGCCTAAAATTAACCAGCACGTACTTATGTCTGGAGTAGACTATTTCGACGACGGCTTTGCTATAAACCCATACATGAACGATCAAATACCAGTTGATATCGCCAAAGCCCGCGAAGAACACCAGCAGATAAAAAAACATCTTGAATCTATCGGCGTAACGGTAACTACCGTATTGCCGCCAAAAGACTGCCAAGATGGCGTGTATACAGCAAACTGGGCACTTGTTATGAACAACAAAGCTGTTATGAGCCGCTTACCAAACAAGCGCCAATACGAAGAACCGTATGCGCTACAAACACTCACCAAGTTAGGTAAAGATATTGTAACCGTTCCAAACAATTGGCGCTTTAGTGGTCAGGGCGATGCCCTGCCCTGTGGGAACGATCTGTTTGTAGGGTCGAATTATCGTACCGATTGGCAGGTACACTCATTTCTAGCAGACGAACTCGGATGCAACGTTATCAGCTTACAAACCCGCCCCAAGCGAACGCTGCACGGTTTTGGCCAACGTGTCATCAACCCCACCACTGGCTGGCCAGACAGCTTTTACTACGATATCGACCTTGCGCTCGCAGTACTGCGCGCGCCCGAAGGCGAAAAAAAAGGCTTGATAGCTTGGTGTCCGGCGGCTTTTACCCCAAAAAGCCGTGCCCTGCTTGCCCGGTACGACGGTGTTGATAAAATCGAAGTCAGCCGCGAAGAGGCTACCCAGGGCTTTGCCTGCAACCTGGTTTCAACCGGGGATGCAGTTGTTATGAGCGCCAAGGCGCCCAAACTAAAAGCAGAGCTCGAGAAGCGTGGCTTTACCGTACTCACACCCCACATAACCGAACTTGCAAAGGGTGGCGGTTACATCCGCTGCACAACCCTTACGATTGACCAATAGCTAGTCTTCTGTCTCTTGCTCAACAAGATATGGCAACAGGTCTTTGGTTGGCGTTTGGCGTAGCTGGACAATATGACTCGGTAATATTTCATCCTGCGGAACTACATATGCCGTTTCTTCCAGATCTGGGTCATAATCACTATCTTCTTCGTTCATGGTTCGCTGCATATGTAACGGCAACGACTCCACACTAATTACATACTTCTTGTTGTTGCGAACAAGCAATATGTCCACGCCAAGCATCTTTGTACCACTGGCGTTAAAGGACAACACATCAAAATCTTCGTCGAATAATCTTTCAAAACCAGATTGCGGGGGGAGCTCCATACTACCTCTTCTTACCATCAGCACCATAGTTCTTTTTTGATCTTGCAGTAATCACCGCAGCAGCTTCACCCTGTTTCTTATGACCAGCGATTGCCAAACGTAGAACTGTAGGAAGTTCGCCTTCTTTATCGGATGGAAGTACTGTAAAGAACAATCGCGGCGCATCACGACCGCTTTTACTGACTTTAAAAATTGGCGTCGCAGACAATTCGTCTGGCACGTGGTCGATGTTTGGGTGTTGATCGCCCCTCAGTACACTTGCAATCGCCTTAAATAATCCCTGCTCTGCATTCACCGAGCTCTGCAAATCAACACCATTAGCCAACTTAGAAAGTGTATTATTCGCACCAATCAGACTTCCGTAGTTAAACTCTTCCCCTTCAGCGAGTTTTACTTTTGAGGTTGAGACTTCAAACTTTTCTTCTTTTATCCATGGAAAGGCTTCTCTAGAAGCAACTACAGATGGACCAGCTGTAACTGTTTCAATACCAAGATCTGGTCGTTGAAGTTCAGTAGTATTTGGCGTAGGAGTTTCTGTTTCAGGATTTGTTGTCATAGATATATATTAGCATAACTTTAGCATTTTGTCTATATTGCTTTATTTTCAATTTTGTGCTAATGTATATTCATGGAAACTCCTGACCTAAGAACACCAACACCAAAACAACAAGAGCTGCTCGCAAGTGTAGCCGAGGGTAATCCTCGCGCACAAGAACTGCTTGGCTGGTTAGGAGCGCACGAAGTCCGCAGTGCAATTGAAAGCGCTCGTGACGATATTGGTGTACCAGATGTCGGAACACCTGAGTTTGCAGCAATGATTGCTCGTGTTCGCGCAGAGAGAACACCCGAAGAAGTTCAAGCATACGAAGACGATGTTATTAAATCGCTCGAGTTCTAAATAGCTATTTGCGCGTTTTTATAGCTTTTTGGGCGACCTTGACTTCGTCGTAGTCGCGCTTAACCACGCGGCGCGGATCTGAATCGTTTTGTACTTCGCTACGGTATTTTGCTGCATCTGGCCCATTGGTTAGAATAGATTTTTCGTGGCCTTTACCAAGTAGCACCACCAAGTCACCTTTTTGCGCTTTATTTATTGCAAACGCCACTGCGTCTTCTCGTTTGTGAATCAAGAATAGGTCTTTGTCGAGCTGCTTGCCTGCCTTGGTAGCACCGTCTGCTATGGCCTGTAGTATTTCTTGCCCATCGATATCTCGATCATCTTCTTCTGTTGCAATGACAATATCGCAATACTTACCCGCAATCGCACCCTGTGCGGCTCGTTTGGCTTCGTCGCGTCGGCCAGCACTGCCAAACACAGCGATCATGCGCTTTTTAGCGAGCGGCCGCAGTTCTTTAAACAGTTTTTCAAAACTTTCTGGCGTGTGTGCGTAGTCTACAATTACTTCAAAATCTTGCCCTTCATCGACGCGCGTCATACGGCCTTCGACATTTTTGAGTGAGGCAATCCCCTGCTCTATTTGTGTGTCGCTCAGCCCAACCGCCAAACCAACCCCAACCGCAGCCAACGAGTTATATACATTAAAGCTACCTGGTAGATTGCACGTAATATGCAGGTCCCTGCTCTCATACGAGACTGTATACCTACTGCCCGCGGGAGTCAGCGAAACGTTTTTGGCACACAAATCGCCTTCTTTAGTACTGTACGTTATAGGGTGAGCAATGTCGGACGCAAAATAATGGCCGACTGGGTCATCAATATTAACAATGCCCGTTCGTAAGCCTTTCTTGTTTGCACTGGTCTGCTTAAAGAGCATTCGTTTGGCATCGCGATACCGTTCGAATGTTCGATGATAGTCTAGGTGCTCGTGACCAAGATTAGTAAATACAGCCACGGTATACGGAACCCCCCATACTCGATGCTGAGCCAAAGCATGGCTTGTCGTTTCGAGCACCACCCACTCGGCACCTGCATCGCGCACTTTTTGTAGGGTTCGCACCAGCGAAGCCGCACCCATGGTTGTCAGCCGCGTTGGGTTTGGCTGCGGACCCTTACCGTCGCCAAAGTCAACCGATATGGTCGTGATCATGGCAACTTTATAACCTGCATTCCGCAACATTTGTGTAATAAGCGTACAGGTAGTTGTCTTGCCATCGGTGCCAGTTACACCAATAACCTTTAGATTTTTTGCAGGAAAACCACCCTTTGCCTGTGCTAACACCGCCTCTGCCCAGTGACCATACGGCTCGATTGTACGGAACAGCGAAACCGGAACAACTTTTTTTACAATCGACCGAACATCCATAGCATATACCTCATTTGTTTGAATCTATTATAAACGAAAACCGGCCCGTTTGTGGGCCGGCATGCTACAAAAAGCTCTTAGTATGCTCTATTTGGTCATTTCTTGTGCGGACTCTTTTATCTGTGCAATTAACGCATTAATTTGGTCAGTAAATAGAGTCTGCTGATCAGGAAATTTTTCGTGAAGCCACTTGTCTGCATGTTCGGGACTCTCTTTTAGGACTGTATCAAATTCAGCCAACTGCTCATCGTCCAGCCTATCCGCCATAGTCATCATTACGCGTCTTTCGAGTGTATTCACAAATGACTGATACGCCATATCTTGAACATTTTGTGCAGCATTTGCGAGTCCAAGTTGTTCTATGATTTGCTCTTTTGTGTATTCCATGGTGTTTATTTTTCCTTTTACCTTTTATATTGCTAGTTTACTACAAGTACTAGTCACGTATTGTAAGGTTATTGATCGACGCCCGCGAGATCGAGAAGGTAGTTAATTTCTTCTGGTCGAGTATAAATATCTCCATTTGGACCAACTATTGAGTTGATCCGGCCGCTACCAGGACCATTTGGGGTTTCCCCGTTGACGACAAAGCCTCTGCCGCGCAAGATGTTTGCTCGGTCTAATATTGTAGGCGTTGCTCGGTCGGCACCAACCTTATCGGCGAAATGAGTCCAAGGATATCGATTATCTGCCACTATGCCTTCACCAGCACGTGGGCTTGTTGAGCCTGGTGTTCCAGCTGGAGTATTGCCACCACTAGTTGACCCACTCGCACGTGTACCTATACCGCCAGTTCGTGTACCACTACCTGCTGTGCCCGTTGTATTGCCACCTGTTCTCGCTACAGGAGTCTTACCGCCACCACCAAACCACTCGTTAAAGAAGTATGCGCCCGTACCGCCGGCTACGGCACCGATAGCAGCACTGCCAATCATACGTCGTTTATTTCGACGATTATTTCTTGTTGTCAGTTCATCCACACCCTCAGTAATATGATCTGCCTGTGTCACTTCGCTAGCTTGGTCCAATATTCCAAACCGTGCATTGTCAGCAGCAAGTTGTCGTGCATTTTGTGCTTGAGCAACTCTTGCTGCATCTGCTTCCTTATTAACTTTCGCACCCATTAAACCACGGGCCACGCCACGGGCCACGCCAGCACCAGCTACTACACCAGCAACCGGGCCAAGCAATACAGCCCCGACGGCTCCCATTGCCATTCCAGGAATAAGCCCTGCGACCCCCATCGTTGAACTCTTTACTACGTAACCCTTAACGCCGCGCTGTCGTGCCCAAAAATCGTAAAAACGACTTAAGCCTTTTCCTTTGCTTGCTTCAATCTGTGACTGAGTAATAAGCTCTGTAATTTGCTCAAGTTCTTTGAGGTTTCCGACTACACCAAACTGTCGAACAGTCTCTTCATCTGCCCCTAATTCACGCATACGCGCAGCAACGTTCTCACCAACGGCTGTAACTGCCATTTCATAGGCTTCGCGAGCAGCATTGAGTCGCTTCTTGTGACCAAATGAAACGCCACGTCGTTTTGCGCTTGCACGAACGTATTCCGCGCGAGCAATCTGTAAGGCATTCCATAGCTCAGGAGAAACCGCTTCAATAAGCTGTGGTAATTCTTGCGTTTGATCTATTTCATCTTCGTCTTCTGGAGTCTGATTCACATCTTGGTCTTCATTGCCACCATTAATACTTTTGTCAATTTGATCGTAATATTCATCGGTTACGTTATAGCGTCCACGAAAATCATCTACAAGATCACTCAGCTCATTAAGAGCTTGCTGATAGTCATTGAAGTTATTTGCTTTCTTTGCATCTCGTGCACGCAAAACAACATCACGAAGATTATCCATATCTTTCTGGAACTCATCATATGAATTCTGTTCTTCGGATTTTTCCATGTCAGGAACGGCAGCAAGTCTATCCCATAGACTCTGGCTACTATCAGTTTCTGGGTCGTTCACAGTTCGTAGTGCATCCTTGCGTGCAATAAAGCTATCAAGAACTTGTCGCTTTTCTTCGTCAGTTTCTCGATCGGTGCGGTTTGCAACGCGGTCCATGATTTCGTCCTGAACATCACCAGCAGTAGTCTTATCGCCTGCGTCTTCAGCCTCGGCCCATTTACGAATGAGCACACTGTTATGCATTTTGCTATAGTCAGTACTCTCCAGGGTGTCCTGCTCGTGTGTGCTCTCGCCAGCTTCAGTTGGACGCTTTTCAAGATACGCATCAAAATCATCTAGTGTGTGGTCGCTCACCGTAGCAGTATCTCCTACCCAACCTTCAGCACGACGTAAATCGCGCATAGTTGCCGATACGCTCATGGCGTCGGTAGGGTTTTGATTGACTGATTGTGGGGCTTGTTCGCTCATAATTTCCTTCTTAGTTACTTATGGCACCGTACGCTTGCGTTTCGGGCAAGGTATTTCGCAATAACATTACTCTATCAAATTTTTTGTTATTTGTCAATGTTGTTATGCTTTAGTATTCTTTGCATCTCCAACGAGCAATAGTAGCACAACTATCTATCAGAGAAAGTACTAGCGTTTACCCTTATATAGCACTCTTGCACTATCTGATATACAATATTCCCCATGAACGTTCTGGGAATAGAAACCAGCTGCGACGAAACAAGCGCAGCAGTAGTTAAAAATGGAGACACATTGCTGTCTAACGTCGTCGCGTCTTCGCTAGATTTGCACGCCCAGTACGGTGGTGTTATTCCAGAAATTGCTGCACGCAGCCATATTGAAAGCATAATGCCAGTTATCGAAGAAGCGCTATCACAAGCAGCATGCAGTTGGGACGATATAGATGCTATTGCCGTAACGTACGGCGCCGGGCTGGGTGGCTGCCTGCTTGTTGGCGTGCTTGCAGCTCGTACACTTGCCATTACGAAACTAAAACCACTTTATGCTATAAATCACGTCGAGGGGCATGTGTATGCTAACTTCTTGACTAAAACCGCGCTTCCAAACTATTCACTCCCACACCAACAGCCTGAATTCCCTATTCTTGCGCTTATCGTGAGTGGTGGCCATAGCCAACTAGCACTCTTTAAAGATCACTTCGATTACACACTGCTTGGCCAAACCCACGACGACGCCGTTGGCGAAGCGTTTGATAAGGTCGCAAAGATACTTGGACTTCCCTACCCTGGCGGGCCCAGCATAGGCTCCATCGCTACAAGCGGCAATCCTCACGCCTACACCTTTCCCAAAGCCAAAATGGCTAATAAATACGACTTTAGCTTTTCTGGCCTCAAGACGGCCGTTTTACGGGCCGTACAGACCCAATGTGGTAAAACACACGACTTTCCATCGTTTGAGCTTGCCAAGCTACTCAGCGACGCTCAGAAAGCAGATTTTGCTGCAAGCTTTCAACGCATAGCCGTAGAGACTGTTGTAGACAAAGCTGTTCATGCATTTGAAGAGTTTCGACCCACCAATGTGGTTATCGCTGGTGGTGTTGCAGCAAGCCCCGAACTTCGTCGCCAGTTAGCAGAGAGACTCCCTTGCTCTATTGAATATACCGACCCAAAGCTTTGCACAGATAACGGCGCTATGATCGCAACTCTTGGCTATTTCAAAGCTAAACTCAACCAACCCACATCAGACCCCTATTCTCTCGAGATAGAGCCAAATTTATCAATGTAGGTTAAATACGCTCGTATTTATCGGCATGTTGCGCTGGTAGCAAGCCAGTAACGGTATATACGTACTTCTGGCGGAGTACTTCTGCGTCACGATGATACCGTCCAATTTCGCGAGATATCCTGCTATTTGTTTCGTTTGCCGTTGGTGATCCATGGCCATTCATCGTCATAGCAATTGCTTGTCCACCCAGACCCTCGAGAATAAGTCGCATAGCTTCCCAGTTACTTATCTCTTTAGTCTTCCCCGTTTCGCCAATATCAACTATTCCAGATGGTGCGGCCAGTTCTGCACGTGTAAATTCACCTATCTTCACTCGCTGGTATGTACCGTTTTGAATGTTTGATGGCTCGGAATGATTGTTCATTTCAGCAGAGAATAATAGCATATTACTTATGCTTTGTCAATATTGCTTATGACAGATTCCACTTGTTATAATGTGTTCGAAAACAAAAACGTGCAAAAAGCAGAATGGGCGGGCAACGTTTTAGGGTACACAATACATGCCTTTGTATTGTGTTTATGCTTTTTCACGTGAATTTTTATCTGTTATTGGTGTAATTCTACAGAGGTGGTACACTAAGTAATTATGAGTTTTGAAAAATCCTACGAGCCAGCTAAACACGAGCGCGACATTTATCGCCTATGGGAAAACCAAAAGGCATTCAGCCCCAGAAACAGGGGAAGCAAAAAGAGTTTTAGTATCGTAGTTCCACCGCCAAATGCCAATGGAGACCTGCACATCGGTCATGGCCTTACGCTTGCAGTAGAGGATATTGCTGTTCGTTATCACCGCATGAAAGGTGAATCCGCCTTACTGCTTCCAGGGGCCGATCATGCTGGCTTTGAAACACAAGTAGTGTACGAAAAATACCTCGCCAAAGCAGGGAAAAGCCGTTTCGATTTTAGCCGCGAAGAACTATACAAACAGATATGGGACTTTGTTGCTACCAATAAAGACAACTACCAAGACCAATTCCGCAAGCTTGGTGCTAGCGTCGATTGGGATAGATATGTCTTTACTCTTGATAAAAAAATCGTAAATCGGGCTTACGATACCTTTAAAAAAATGTGGGACGATGGGCTAATTTACAGAGGTGAGCGACTTGTGAATTTCTGTACTTACCATGGAACCGGATTTGCAGATATTGAAGTTGACTATAAGCAATCCAAGGGTCACTTATGGCACATTCGTTATCCGCTCACCAGCGGAGAAGGGGAGGTTGTTGTTGCAACGACTCGCCCAGAAACCATGTTGGGAGATGTTGCAGTCGCTGTTCATCCCGAAGATACACGATACAAAAAGCTCGTCGGTAAAACTGTTACGCTACCACTGACAAACAGGGAAATCCCCATACTTGCTGATGACTTCGTAGATATGGAATATGGTACGGGCGCTGTTAAAATAACGCCAGCTCACGATCAAAACGACTACGATATGGCCGAACGTCATGATTTGCCAAAAATTAGTGTTATTAGTCACGAAGGCACCATTACGCACGACGCGCCCGAACAGTTTGTCGGCCTCGACGTACCAGCAGCACGCGACAAGATAATCAACGAACTATCTGATAGTGGTTATCTCATTAAAACTGATGAAATTGAGCACAGTGTTGGCCATTGCTACAAATGCGGTACTGTTATCGAGCCGTTGTTGCGCGAACAATGGTTTATCGACGTAAAACCACTCGCAAAAAACGCCATAAAGGCCCTCAAAAACAAAGAGATCACGTTTTATCCCGACCAAAAACGTACACAGCTCATCACCTACCTCGAGAATCTTCGCGACTGGAACATCAGTCGTCAGATAGCTTGGGGAATTCCTATTCCAGCCTTTCAGAGCTCGGAAGATCCGAGCGAGTGGATCTTTGATACTCGGGTCGAACAAGAAACGATAACTGTCAACGGAGTGGTATATCACCGCGACCACGATGTGTTTGACACCTGGTTTAGTAGCTCAAGTTGGCCATACGCGACACTTGATTTCCCGCATGGTGAAGATTTTGCAAAGTTCTACCCACTGAGCGTCATGGAAACGGGTGCCGACATCTTGTATCCATGGGTAAGCCGCATGATAATGTTTGGCCTGTATAACACCGGTAAAATACCATTCGAAAACGTCTACCTACATGGCCTTGTTCTTGACCCGCATGGTCAGAAAATGAGCAAAAGCAAGGGTAACGTTGTTAATCCTATGGACAAAGTTAATGAATTTGGCTCAGACGCATTTCGTATGGGCATTATTGCAGGCCAAAGCGCCGGCAATAATCAGCCGTATGCTGAAGACAAGGTTGTGGGTGCGCGCAACTTTTGCAACAAGCTTTGGAATTTAGGTCGTTACATCTCGGAAAATACACATAACAGCGAATCACCGACAGCAGCACCTACGTCATTGGCAGATCACTGGATTTTATCACGACTCAACAGCTGTATTACTGCCGTCTCCGCCTATCTCGACGACTATCGTTTTGGCGAAGCATATGAAACACTCTATCACTTTGTATGGGACGATTTTGCAGATTGGTACATAGAATCAAGCAAGGCAGACCTAAATGCGACAACGTTGCAGTTTGTGTATCAAAATATCCTTTTGCTTGCACATCCATTTGCACCTTTCGTTACTGAAGCAATCTGGCAAAAACTTGGCTGGAGCGAAGAGCTCCTGGCAATCAGTTCTTGGCCACAGAGCAAAGCAGGGGACAGTAAAAAAACGAAAGAGTTTGAACGGCTTCGTACGGTCGTTCAAGAATCGCGACGGCTCTGCACGGCTGTGGGCATTAAAAACCCCATACTACAAACGGCGTCCGACCTTATCATTGATAATAGTGCGCTGGTACAAAAACTTGCGGGGCTTGCGAAAATCGAACAAACAGAGAAGGGGAATGGGCTTCGGCTGGCAACGCCCGAATTAGCATGGCTCGATATTCCACCAGAGACTATTGCCCATTACAAGACTGATCTCGAAGAAAGGGCACAGGCCATTCAAATGCAAATCGATCGTTTAGAGGCGCGACTATCTAACGTGTCTTACACCAAGAACGCACCAGCTCATATTGTTGCGCAAACCCAAGATGAATTAGCGAACACAAAACGAACATTCAATATCATTGCATCTGAGATTAAACAGATAACTACAGGCCAATAACCTCGTCTTCAGATAACTGTCGGCGTTTAAGACCCCTAATGTATTCCTTTTGCTCGGCCAAATAAAACAACAGGTCTTCATCATTAATATGATTGATACCCGTTAATTCTCGAACTTCTTTCATTTTACGCGCTGCAGCATCGAGCACATCATCATCGAGAGCATCACCCTCACGAAAGTCGTCTTCTTTGGGGAACATCCATTCATTTCTAATACGGTATGTCATCTCGTCAACAAAAGTACCTATTATTTCTTGGTCTTTTAATGGGAGGTGTAGTGCAGTTCTTGAAGCGAGCCGCATAAATCTAGACATATTGTGCGTAGCCAATAAGCCTCCCATTAGATGATAGTAGACATCATGGCCATGAGACCATTCAGAAATAACCAATTGCCCCCTTGAAGCGTGTTCTAGATATGGTCGTAATTTTGTGCGTTCTTTATCAAAAAACGCAACCGGCAGGAGTCCTCCGTAACTATCCTCACCATTAAGTCTGCGTAGCACCACAAATCCGTTCACAAATGAATCAAAACCCACTTCTTGTATCTGATCTTCTATTCTCGACACTGTGGAGCGGTAAGTGCTGATTGGGGCATACTCTGGCAGAGGATACGCTAGTTTACTTTTGGGCAGGCTAAACAGGTCATACGCACGCTGTGCATCAGCGATATCTTCAGCAGAAACACTTTCGACAATATCTTTCGAACTATCAATATCAGTAACCCATCTGGGGCCATTGAAAACTAAGCTTTCAGGTTCCGCTATATTTGTACGTAGCGCCAACGACAAGTAGGGATAGTAGGCACGCTTCTCTGGCAATACTTCATCGATAACCATGTCGCCGTAGCCGGCTGTCGAGGAAAATATTTCAGGCATAAAAAATATAATATCATATTTTTATCATATTAACAATAATCGTAAGCGTGTCTATTGTGACTTAAGCGCTTCTTTAACGCGCTTGGCGGACTGTGCAGCATCGTAGTCGTTAAACCACATAACATGCCAGCCAAGTTCTTGGGCTGGGATCAAATTTGCGCGCGAATCATCAATTAACAAAATCTCGCTTGCGGGCACACCGGCACGATCTGATGCTATCTCGTAGATAGCCTTATCTGGTTTTATGACACCAACCTCTGAAGAATCGATAATCGCTTTATACGCTACGTCTGGTAGCAGCTTTGCTTTCTTCATGTCGTCAATAAAGCCCATGCCAATATTACTGAGTAGTCCTACATCGTATACATCCGCAGCCCACGCTACCACTTCGTGCATCTCTCGAATCGGATCAACCGCTTTAAGATAGTACGACTGCCAATCAATTGCCGCAACGCCAAGACGCTTAGCAAACAGCTTATTAAATTCTTTGGGAGATATTTTTCCTAAACATACATCGTCGTTATATTGCCAAAAGGCCGTCTCGACAATATCGGGCATAACCCCAGTATCTTTGGAGATTGCTGTAAATGCACGATGAAAAAAACGCACCAAACAGCCGTTGATATCGAAATATACGAAGCTAACGCCACTTTTGGTCTTTTTACGAGAGGGGGCGCTTCTGGTACGCCCCACAAGATCATCTAGCGAAACATCAAGCACGTCGGCAATCTGCTTAATAGTAAAAATAGAAGGGGATCTTATCGCACCACGCTCAATTTTTGCAAGCGTAGAATAGCTGAGATGCGCCTTTTGACACATCTGCTGCTGCGTAAGTCCGGCACGCTGGCGCGCAGTCTGCAAGAGCTGTCCCAACCCCTTTTCGTCCATAGCCATATAATACCAGTCCCCGTACATTTTTGCGACCGTTTAATACAGCAGCCGACTAGTCGGGCACAACGGTTACGAATATAGTCAAAAAGACAATAAAAGCGATTGCGCCGACCACGCCTGCGGCGGTTAAGGAGCGTTGTGTCAGGCCTCCGGTTTGGCGCATTGATTTGTTATACACCCATCCACTAACACCAAGTGCAAACACAAGCGCGATAAATGCTTTACTCATACTACGTAGTATACGCTAGAACTTTAGGCTTGCAGCAATTTCTGCTAATTTAGCACTGTCCTCGACGTGGTTCGGATCGGGATGATGCAAAAACTCTTCAATTGTATCGAACGGAAAAACGTGCACATGAGCATGCGGCACCTCAAGCCCAGCAACCATCATACCAACTCGCGTTCGCTTAAACACTTCGTCGATTCGCTTCGCTACTTTTTTGACTGTTGCCCAAACCGCCGCATAGTCTTCGTCCGACAAGTCTTCAATATGGTCTACCTGTTTTTTTGGCACCACAAGCGTATGACCCGGTTGCGTCGGAATAATAGTAAGGAACGCCAGCGATTTATCGTCTTCGTATACTTTGTGGCACGGTATTTCGCCATTTATAATCTTCGTAAAAATCGAATCTTCCATGTACCACATTATAGCCTATAGCATGCAAAACAATTCGGTTACAATATAGTTATGCTGCAAAAAATCGGGCGAACAATTGGATATAGTGCGCTCAATATTCTCACAATTATCACCCTCATAAGTGGCGTTGTGTTCACGAGTATTACCGCAAATAATGTTAAGTCCTGGCTTGCGTCAAGCAACCTATATAATGACGCCGTGTATTCCACTATCTCGTCAGAATACATAGAGTCGCTTGATACGGGTATTGAAAAATCCATACTTACCACAGCTTTTACTCAAGCGTTTCCACCGTCTTTTGTTCAAAAAAGTTCGGAAACAATTGTAGATAGCACATTTTCGTGGTTACAAGGCAAGACTCAAACGGTCGAGTTCACTATTGACGTGACCGAACCAAAGACCCAGTTCGCACAAGCGTTAAGTTCGTATGCTATCGAACGATATAACAAGCTACCGGCTTGCCCCAACCGCAGCCTACCAAAGTCAACCGATCCGCTCAAAATAGACTGCCGACTACCTACTGGACTTCTCAGTATTCAATCCGAAGCCAAGAAATACGAAGAAACAATAAAAAACAGTCCGAATTTCTTTCCAGGTAATGCGATTACCTCAAAGAATATAGATGCATTAAATCCAGACAAAAATCCATACAATTACAGCCAGCTACCCCAAGCTTATCAAAGAATTTCACTCGTACCTTTTGTGCTCGCTGCACTCGTCTTAATTATTTATGGTTGGTGGGGTTTATTGAGCAAAGACAGGCGAAAGCTCTTTACCAGAGCAAGCATAAATATATTGTTCACGAGCATGTGCGCTGCGGTTATCTTCGCATTGAGCGTAACCAGTCTACGCGCTTTACAGGAAGAAGCACTCAAGAATACCGAGCTTGCCCCACAGCTCAAAACCGACTTTCTCAAGCTATTCGATGCGGTTATGGCAACATGGACAAAAAATATATACATAGTCGCGGGCATGCTGGCTGGCGCTGCACTTATGGTGCTCGCTTATCTATATTTTACCCGGACAAAAAACCCAGAGCCCCAAAAGACTGGTACCGAAAATGCATTACAGGACGCAAAAGCTAAGTTTCAAGTCGCCGTCAAAAATAACAAAGAGACGAAACAATGAGCGACGAAAAAAAGGCCAGTCTTGGCTCAGAAACTACATACCAGCCTTTTCCAGATAAAATGCCTCGAGATGAGGCTCCCAAAAAACGATTAGGTGTCGGCTATACAGCTTTGGACATATTAGGTGCCGATGATGCCTTTGATTTCGTGCAACAACGGCATGATGCCGCCGAACAACGAAGACAAGAAGTGATTAGAACTGTCGGACATAGAACAATTTGGTCAATTATTCCTCATTAAACAGCAGTTCTAGTAACTATCGAAGAGCAACAGTGTATGGTACACTACGCCAATGGTTGAAGCATATCACGAGAGGTTTCGCTCCTTTAAGCCACGGCCAGTTACACGATTTGATGAAATTGTTGGAAAAGAGGAAGCGGCAAGAGTTGGTCGGGAGCTGCTTCTGTGGATGGATCACGACTACGAGGATAGTAGCAATCCTATTCCTCCCAATACAGAAATCGAAGAACCAAACACCAATCTATAACTAGAAGATCGTATCATCTACCCTAAGCGGCGACAAGACGTCAGCTTCACGTTATACAAACATTTGGCGGAAGAGGTGGGATTCGAACCCACGGTACCCGTGAGGGTACAACGCTTTTCGAGAGCGTCCAGTTCAACCACTCCTGCACTCTTCCGTATACGCTGTTAGTATACCCGTTACGCTGCAATCAATCTACTGATTTGGTACAGCCACTTGCTCAGCTATTTCGTCAACATGCGTATAAAACTGCCCCATAGAGTCTAGCTGGGCAATAACCACGTTTAACAATAGACATAGCGGCAACACCAACATAACGAGCAACACTACCATGTACTTCATCTTCGGTATTGTACGCAATTGATGGGTGTTTGCAAGCATAGACACTATGGCACTGTGCGTCAGATGTTGCTATAGTGCTTGCATGGACCCAGAACAACAAACACCTCAGCAAAACATAGCCCCATCGGCAACAAATTCCACTCAAACACAGACAGCGCCTACAGCCAACCAAACATCCAGCACCGCAGATACTAAATCGTTCGATCTATATGAATGGGCGTACCGCATTGGTTTTGCAACCATATTTCTTGTTAACGCAATATACGCCGCAATCCACCCCGAAGATTTTGTAAAGCTTCTAGAAAATAACATTGTTGCGTCCAAAATCGGGTTTGCCAATCAAATGGTCATGTTTACCGCTGTTAATGATCTAGTGCTTGGAATATTAATTCTGACAGGCTGGAAAAAACGACTCGTAAATGCGTGGGCAGGCATATGGCTTATACTGGTAGCCGGCCTCAAGCTCATGAATCTTGTATTTTAATCTTGGCTAACACATTTAATGAACTTTGCTATACGTCGCTTTCCCAAAGTTATAGCATAGGCAATTGCAATAACATGGCCAGGGATGGGCAGTGTAGTCTGCGCTGCAGAATCGATAATCGTATCTTCGCGGGGCACACGGGCATCGTGCAAAGAGTTGACCGATAGTATCGGCATATCAACACGACCAAGCATTTCTAGACTCTTCGGCAAAAGACGTAACGATGCAGCAAATGCAGGATTGTGTACAAATACGGGGTCCGAGAAATTAGCGTGCCTAATTTTACCGCAAACTGAGACAACACAGCGCACTTTATCTATTCGCGCGGCAGCAGCATTCAATACTATGCCCGCACCAGCACTCGCACCAATAAGCGCCACTTTTCCGGAGCTCACACTGAGCTCATCAATTCGCGTTAGGAGTTTTTCGAGTTTGTTTTCAAACGGCTCATCATCCGCCCAGCCCACGGCATGATATTCAAGATCGATTCCGTGTTTGCTCCAAGTCTTAACAGCCTCGTCCTGACCCAGCGTTCGATCATCGCCCAGTCCTGGCACATATATTCCCGGGATATTACTTCTTTCGCTCATAACAACACTATACCAGCAACCATACGGCTTGTGACATCATCTAAATAACGTAGAAATATTACCAGAAAAGAGTCGGCTCATATTTTGGTGCAGTATATTAACAAAGTCAGAAGCTCTATGAACTAGAACACTTCTGGGTTCGCTTTTATTAATTGCTCAACAAACCCTTTTAGCTCTGTTTTATTATTTGTAAAGGCTTCTTCGCATAACTTTTTATCTTTTTCGTCCATATAACACGCAGTATCGTCGTAGTGTTTTTTTGATATCAATAATGCAAAATCTTTCTCTTTATTTGCGATCAGAAGACCAGCTTTATAACGTGCTTCATAAACATATGAGAAATCTACTAACGTCTTACCCGCAATCACTATTTTTTCTGACCGACAGCTCGTATCGTCGCTCGCGTATTCTTCGCCATTTTCAGTTTTTACAGTCGTTTTGGAGAGCGTATTATCCTTCACATCATATTTGCAAGGGTTGAAGAATCCACCGCGGTACTGGATAACGGGGTTTGTTAATTCAAAGATGTGAAGATCGTATGTTTTTAGGCTAGCCATATAGCCGCCATTTGTATTATTCACGTCCGTTTGTCTTTTTAGGCTAATCTCACCTTCGCTATCAGGAAAGTAGATGTTTCCAATTTTTGTTTCTTTTTTAGACCAGCCTGCCGGAATAACTGCCTTGTTTTTAGATTGAGCGTTTTCCTTTTGATTATTTGGCGAAACATTCGAAGTTTGGGCAACATCACCGTTCGCTTTACCTTTACTCTCCCATACCTTCCAACCAGCGAGCCCAACAACACTAATTGCTAGCACCACTAAAGCCACAATAAATACATGTGCTAGCCCCGACTGATTACTCTTGATTTTCATCAACGCCCCCTTAATTACTTACTCAAAAGTATGCATTAATGTACTCAAAATAAAAAGACTCCTGGAGTGGTCTTTTTACAGAAATAATCATTTATTGCATCCGGCAGCATGCGCTTCACTTACACGGATTTCGCTTTTCAGTGTAAACTCCTGCACGCTCAACCCTGTACGAACCTTTACGGTTCGGGTTCGCAGAAGCGAATCTACCAAATTAAAAACCCTCCTTTTGGAGGGATCTTAATTTGGTACACCCGGCAGGATTCGAACCTACGACCTTTGGCTCCGCAAGCCAACGCTCTATCCAGCTGAGCTACGGGTGCATACTGTACGACTTAGCGCAAAAGAACAGGGGTTATTGTATCATTTTTTATCTGTTATGCCTAGTGGTCAATGGTTATTCTGCTAGATACTGACGCGCAGCAGTACCGACAACACCAACCAACTGCTCGAGATCGTATGGTCGATGACCAGCTGAATCAAACATCTCGTACGCATCTAGAGCCAATACAAGATCATCTTGCGCAACTTCGGCATCAAATATAATTTCTTCACCTTGCGGACTCCCAACGAACACTTCTAAGTCAGCGTATTGAACACCTCTTTGAGCATTGTTTCGTAGCAACTGACCTAGTTCACTCACCGCGCATTCCGTACCAAGTAAATGAAGTCGTTTAATAAAAGAGGGATCAACACCCAAAATAGCTCGACCAATGCCACCCTCGCTAACAAGTTCCGGCCTTATCAACGCCAGATTATAATTATTCAGATAAGACCATCCGTTGATTGAGTCCAACAATAAACCCAGTCCATTAACACCCGATATTTGCTCAAACACCTCTGATCTTTTACTATCATCGGTTGCAAGACCTATGCTGTCACATACCGTTCCGCCGATCACTCTGGCGAATCCGTTTTCATGAATTGATTCACGCTTATAGTAAGGTGACCTGTCGCGCATTACATCGACTATACCGGCACGCATTAACCAACCAGGCAATAACACCTCGCTATCGGCTTCACGCAGAATATCTAGCAGGGATTCAGCATGTCGTTGCTGTTCAGCATCTAGGCCAACAAGCTCATTGGCTGCCGGCAATTCAAAGGAAGGCACAAAACTCATAACGGTAGTTATTTTACAATATTTTTAAATTCAAGTCAATATCTGGTACTGCTGACTATCCCTTTACAGCATGTAGTCTTTGTAATACACTGGTAGCATGAAGTTTACTGTAAGGCACTTCAACGAACGCTTTCCAGATGATGATACCTGTCTGGGCTATATGTTCGAACGTGCTTACGGCGATCTCCCAGCCTGTACCAAGTGTGGTGTGGCCAATCCCAGCTACTACCGCGTCCGAGGTCGTAAATGCTATGAATGTAAAGACTGCGGCTACCAAGTGCATCCTCTTGGTAATACTATTTTTCACAAGTCTTCTACATCGCTTCGTGACTGGTTCTATGTCATCTATTTGTTTTCTGTTTCAAAGAATGGCGTATCAGCCAAAGAAGTAGAACGACACTTAGGCTGTACCTACAAAACTGCCTGGCGCATTACCAAACAAGTTCGCACCCTTATGCTGCAAGATGATAGCCCACTGTCTGGTGTAGTCGAGACTGACGAAACCTACATAGGTGGCCGTGAACGAGGCAAAAACATCTCTACTCAGAACAAAGCAGTCGTTTTTGGTATGGTTGAACGCGACGGCAATGTAAAGGCCGAACATGCTCCCACGGCAGGGGCTCGAGTACTACTACCTAAACTTCAAGCTAATATTGCACCTGGTACAGTTGTCTACAGTGACCAAGCACGAGTCTACCGAAGCCTACACCGTATCGGCTATTACCACGATAGCGTCAATCATAGTGTTGGCGAATATGGCCGTGGCATTGTCCATACCAATACAATTGAGGGCTTTTGGTCTCAACTTAAACGCTCAGTGGACGGAACCTATCACTGTGTTAGCGCGAAGTATCTTCAGTTGTATCTGAATGAGTTTGTGTATCGCTATAACCATCGGAAGAGTCCGGCGATTTTTCCTGGCTTGATTGCTTCGGCCGCGCGGAGCGTTCAATAACTTTATTGAAAACCTGTTCAGCATTATCGTTCTTCTGGTCGTCAGGTAGCTTATCTATAAAGGCTTGGCGTTCTTCGTCTGTTAGGGGGTCTTTTGACATGCACTTAGTATACCGTACCCGCATAAAACAAGCCCAAGCTGTACTCTTTAAATCCCCACTAAGGCACAGGGTACTTTGTGATTGCCCTCAAACTGTTACCAATTTACTTTTACTTTCTCTACTTTTATATATACATATAGGAGAAAAACATGAAAAGGGCGGAGACGAGAGCAAGATACAAAATTAGTCCTTCACAAACAGCAATACTACAAGCATTATTAAAATACCGATTCCTAACAACAGACCTACTAGCTGAACTATTAAAGAAAGATCGATCAACAATATACGAGAGATTAGCAGTACTAGTAGATCAAGGATATGTGGCCAAGAAATATAAGAGTACTTATAGGATAGATAGACGGCCAGCTACCTATTATCTAGCCCCTGCTGGTATACGCTACCTAAAATCACGAGATATCCCTCGAACCCAGATTCACTACAAAAACAAAGACTTTACAGAACGCCAGATAGACGAATATTACCGCTATCCCAGATTTAGCCTGTGCATACACCGTAACTATCCCCAGACCTTCCGAACCTACACCAAATACCAGCTTGACCCAGAAACGTACCTTAGCCCTATGCCATGGCTATTATTCACTCCGGACAACGAAGATGCACCAGAACTATTCATGGAATACATCCCAGCCGGAGAACAAAGCTGGATTATCCGTAAACGCATCAACCAACATATCGAGTATTCCGAAGAAACTGACTACCGCTATCCATATCTGCTTCTGGTGGCTGGCAATGACAATACCGAGAAACGCATCATTAAGATGTCAACCGACCTAATGTGGGACTCAGAACTATATACTACTACTGAAGAGCGTCTGCTGAGCGGCAAGAAAAACATATGGTTGCGGCCAGTTGAAGTGGATTGGGATGAGGAGCTGATTTATCACGGGTTACCGCTTGAGTTTGACAAGAAGTAAGTCTGCTTACATTTGTTGCGTTATGCAATGTTTTCTATTGAGAGCTTGTCCTGGTTCTAAAGATAAGTTCGTCATGCTACGGCAAAATAACATGTTGAATCTCAGAAAATATGATAAAATAACCTCAAGCACGTTCATAAGTAAACAGTGGGGAACAAAAAGTGAAAAAAATAAAGTATGCATTTCTTACTACCGCCCTAGCAATGGGGTTTTTAGTTGTTGGTGTTTTGGCCCGAGCGCCACACACCGTCCATGCTGCAGACAATGATTTTAGTAATGGCATCACGGTAGATAGCACTGGTGATGGAGCGGATAATAATATCGGTGATGGCATTTGCGATGACGGCTCAGGTAATTGTACATTGCGGGCGGCTATTGAAGAGTCCAACGAAAATAGCGGAGCAGATGTTATTGAATTTAATATTGCAGGTAGCGGAGTGCAGACTATATCGCCAGCCTCCTCATTGCCTACCATTACCGAACAGCTTAGTATTCTAGGGGATACGCAACCGGGCGCAACTTGCGGAGATGCCAACATATCGCGAAGCTTGCTGATAGAGCTTAATGGGAGTCTAGCTGGTGCTTCAAACGGGCTACATTTTGATGGTTCCTCAAACACAAATGTAATTCGCGGAATGGTAATAAATGGGTTTACGGGTGTTGCCATTGACGATCAATCAACTGGAAACTCCATATTTTCTTGTAACTATATTGGCACCAATGCACTTGGTACAGACGATCAAGAGAATACGGACGGTATAAGTATTGGGTCTGGATCAAATAATTCGAGGGTTGGCGGTACGGCAAATACAGCTCCAGGTGGGCATTGTCGAGGTGATTGTAATCTACTATCCGGTAATGTATCCAGTGATCTTATGGTATTTGCTGATGACGTATCAATTTTAGGAAACTACATTTGTACCAATTATGCTGGCACCGGTAAAGTCAATTCCCCTAACAGACAGGGGAACCCTGCAGTTTATTTTGAGACTGGATCGGATAATAATAGTATCGGAAACGGTGCGCCTGCTGGGAGAAATATAATTTCTGGATGTACGCACACGGTGGGAAGTGACGCATCAGAAGGCTTGCAGATTAATGGCAATAATAATTCAGTTAAGGGCAACTATTTTGGTGTGGATACAACTGGGTTGTTGCCACTAGGCTCTGATGGCTCTGGGATAGTAATAACAACTAACGGTTCATCAGCCATAAATAATATTGTTGGAGGGACAACCCCATCAGAAAGAAATATTATTAGCAGCAATGGCTCTTTTATTGGCGCCCCAAACCTTACGCTATTATCACTCTCTGCCCACCAAGTCAGTGAGAATATTGTTACCGGCAATTACATTGGTACCGACAAAAATGGTAATGTCAACAATGCGTTTCAGAGAAGTCCCGGTGTAGGATCTATTGGCAATGCTTCAAACAATATGATTGGTGGCACGGTAGCGGGTTCGGCCAATTTGATAGCGGGTAATTCGATCGGAATATTTGTATTTGGGATAAGTGCGTTCGGTTTCTTACCGAATGCCAACACTTACTTTGGTAATATCGTCTATGACAATAGCACTTTACCGATTGACATTTCTGACGATACTAATGGCGACTTTGCACCGGAGACTGGTGCGGGGGTCGATGTACTAGATGCGGGAGACTCCGACACTGGTCCGCAGAATTTTATTAACTGGCCAACAATAACGGCTACCTTGCCAGCAACCAACTCGACTTCGATAACCTACGATTTAGATATAAACGATAGTGAAGCTAGTGTTACTGGCTATAGAGTTGATTTTTACGCCAACGAAGCAGTCCATGCCAGTGGTCACGGTGAAGGAAGATATCATATCGGTCACGACATTATCAGTGGCGATGTAAATGGTCGAACCTACGTAGCAGACACTAGTAGCCTGCCAAGTGGTACTTACCATATTTCATCTACAGTTACAGAAATTGACGGGAGTAGTGATGGCTTTGGAAATACTAGCGAATTTGGTAGTGTGTTGTCAGCAAGCATTGTGTCGAATGGTTCCGGGAGTGCTCCAAACGCAGGAAATAGCTCAAACCAAGGTGGCTTGGTAAATACTGGACAAGATAGTACATTGCTTTCTGCGCTTTCGTTGTTGGTGCTAATAACTGGCATATTGATAATGTTTATAAAAAAACGAAGACAAACTGCATACAGATAATATGAAAAAATCTTTCCACTTAAAAGGGCGGGGTTGGGTTGCAAAAGCACTTCTCTTACTTGTGACCTTATCTTGGGTATTGAATGCTGGTCATAACGGAGTTGCGCTTGCATCAACCGACTCATTACTTGCGGAAGCATCAATTCTATTGAAATATTCAGCCTTACCCACAGATTGGAGCGATGGTGATGACTGGGTTAATAGTGGGGCTGCAGGATCAGCACTTAACGCAAAAAGCTCAGCTACTTCTAGTAATGCTCATAATCAGAAGACTGCGGTTGAATACGTTACGGCGAGTAATTCATCTCCAGCAGGGCTGAGGACTAATTTCCCCCCGGACCATGTGGCCTACTACGGCCTATACATACCGAATTCACAATACTTTGATATACCCGATACAGGTGGTGTTACAGTAATGGCCGATATTACCCCCCTTAACCCAAACTTGACAGCTAAGATAGCCTATAACTACCCGTTGTCTGACTTGCCTTTAAGTGGTAGGGGTTGGGTTATGGAAAACGTAGTCGGAGTGCCAAACGGCAATCTAATAACCGCAAGTAATTACATTCCTCAAGGCAGTAGCGGCCTAGAGCATCCAGAGGGTTTTGCGGCTGCACTTTATCCTAAGCTCCTGCCAGAACGACAGACGGTAGCTTTTCGATTTGATCGTGATGCAAAAACCTGGCATATATTTAAGAATGGCACAAACGTTACAGGTGTCTCTGGTTTAGGGGGTGTGCCGGAAGGTTTTGACAGTGTTCTTAGCGAGGGAGATTTATTATTTGGTCCAGGTTATATCATGCATAATTTCGTCGTCATTAATCGCGCCATTAGCGACTCCGAGATGTCTCAGTTAAACAGCCTGTTAAATGATGAGACATGCGTGTTAGCTTCATTACACAGCAAAGACTGCGACGTAGATCGAGACGGGGCATCGGACTATGATGAGTCTCAGGGCTCAAACAATGGTGATATTAATGACGATGGTATTCCAGACAAAGACCAACCCCATGTCGTCTCGTATGGCTATTCCGGCAAAAGGCTTTCCATGATTGCGCCTATCGATCTAAAAATTACCGATTTGCAAACTAATGAGCTGCCAAGCCAAGTAGTGTCAAACGCTGATTACGACTTTCCTTTCGGCAGTACAAAATTTTCCGCAAGGGTTGTTCCGGGCTCAAGTAAAAGTTTTAGTATATATTTCTTGACCGATTTAGCGACCGACAAAGTGTTTCCCAAGAAGGTAAACAACAATAGCGGAGCCATCTCTCAACTTAGTAACGCAACAGTTAACGAAACAATAATCGGAACCGATAGATATATAAAAGTTGACTACATGGTTACCGATGGGGGCCTGAATGACGAGGACAATGAAATTAACGGAATCATAATAGATCCTGTAGTGCTAGCCGTAACCAAGAATGTGTCTACAAAAGACAACAACCTAGCCAACACCGGCCAAAACGGTAAACCATTGGTCACCATAGCAAGCCTAGCGATTGTCGGTGGTATTGGTAGTCTGTTTGTTATACGTCGTCAGACTAAAGCAAAAAGGTAGTAAATAGTGACTGTAAGTAGGCGCACCTACAAGTTGCATGACAAACAGCATCACTACTGGAGATCCTGGAAGGCTCGTATAGTTTCATTTGTAGCTATTCTGTTAATGCTCGGTGGCGGTTATTTATTGCTGCTTACCCAAGCCCCTGAATCGGCAATATCGGCTGCAATAAGCTCACCCATTGACTTAAACACTGCCGACGACAATACGGACACACGTGACCGCATCCAGATAGCCAAGATTAATCTAGAAGTACCCTTCTTTGCAGGAACTTCACCAGCCCTGCTCGAAAAGGGCGTTTGGCACCGCTATGCCGAACGAGGAGATCCAGAAAAGGGTGGCAACTTTATCCTCAGTGCTCATCGTTTTACCCTAGGAAACTCACCGGGCCAAACCAAGACTAAGTCACCGTTTTATAATATTAATAAGCTTGCGATTGGAGACCAGATACGTGTTTTCTTCCACGGTAGGTGGTACGACTACACTACTACAAAGATGTACGATGTCAAACCCAACGCTACCGAAGTAGAAGCACCAAGCGATGAAGCAAAGTTAACCCTCTATTCTTGTACCCTCAAGGGCTCTGCCGATGGGAGGACGGTGGTGGAGGCACGACTAGAATAAGGACAGCTTAGAAGCTATCTACATGTCGTTACGGTATACTCGCGCTGGTACTAGCCTAGAAGCGCAGGCGATGCATCAGCTTGTCGATCATATCTTGTTCACGGTTTTCAAACGGCAATAACTCTGCGAGCACATCTACGATTTTTTGTCCTTGTTCTGGTGCAAAATAAATCGTAAGGCTTGGCATAAAACGCTTTAGTGGCATAAACCAAATGGCATCAATTCCACCTTCGCGAACAACCGCGAAGGATCGAAAGTTACTAAACGCATAAAACTTGTTGCCAACCATTATGCCCGTCGCAGATATCTCGTACTGTAGCTCTCTGGGCTGCTTTGCAGCAATAACCGCAAACAGCACTGCTGCTATGGCCACGAACACAATTGTTAGAATATCTTGCGCTACAAGATAGACCAAACCCAGTACCGCTATGGTAGCTATTACCAGCAGTCCATACCATCCTGCAGTTTTTTCGTGAGCGATAAATTCTGAAGCAGACCAAGAAACCGCTACATCATCATTTTCGAGCTGTGTTTGCGGTTGACCTCCGTTGTAGGTCCAACCCGCTTGCGCGTTGTTGTCTTGCTGCCCATCTTGCATACGCTTATTGTACCTCACTCGTATGCGTTCGATAAACTGCTTTAATTAACAGGGATAACTTGGTATAATTCTTATCTGTTACAGCAATGTAGCCGTTACGCTGCGAAAAACGTATGAATAACTATTTGATAGTTACAGCCAATCATACCGACGTAGCCCACACGGAGGAGTACCCAAGTGGCTGAAGGGGACGGTTTGCTAAATCGTTAGTGGGGCGCAAGTTCCAGCGAGGGTTCGAATCCCTCCTCCTCCGCCAGAAGCTAACAGGAAGGCGTGTCATGACTCATAAAACAGTTGCGGTGGTAGGTATCGGGTTTGCACCTTCTAAGAGTCCGGAATTGGTTCAACCAATGCCAGCACAACAGGAACTCACAGCACCCAACCCCGAGATACAAGCTCATAACGCTAAACAGGTGGGCAAAATCTCCACGGGAAAGACTGTGGCCGTCGTCGGTATCGGGTTTGCACCTTCTAAGTCAAAATAACACCTGGAGAGGTGTCCGAGTGGTTTAAGGAAACGGTCTTGAAAACCGTCGTGCCGGCAACGGTACCGTGGGTTCGAATCCCACCCTCTCCGCCACACTAAGAAAGCGTCCGTAGGGACGTTTTTTTATGCCGCAGCAAATACAACCGCGCCAACGTTTTTTGCCCCATCCTGACGCAGGGCTCGAGCTGCAGATTCAAGCGTAGCACCCGTTGTGACCACATCGTCCACGAGTAAGATTCGCTTACCGCGTACGTCTCCCCAAACCACAAAGGCGTTTTTCATCTGCTCCTTACGTGCCGCCCGCTTCGTGCCCACTTGCCGTGAATTACCGATGCGCAATAAACATGTTTGCACCGACACTTGTTGAGCGCGACCCAGTATTTCTGCAATCAAAATTGACTGATCATAACCACGCTGTCTGCGTCGTACAGACGCTGTTGGCACAGGAACTATAATGTCGTAATTACCAACATCGAAATTACATCGGCTTATCTCATGGGCAACGGTCTGCGCACCAGCCCGTGCACGCTCGAACTTAATTTTGTGTAGCAGCTTCTTTGCCACCTCACCATATTCAGTCCGTACATTAACTCTAGTGAGCACCGAGGAGCGGCGACACGATACACAGGTTGCATGATTTTCCGTGACAGCCTTGCAGCGGTAACACCGAGAGGGAACAGGCGACAACATCTCATCGGCACACGTTTGGCAGAGTAGACTGCCTTCTTGAGCACATACAATACATTCGTGAGGAGCAATTATGCCAATGATTCGTTCTAGAATAGCCATGTTGTATTAGTTATGTTGTAAATATACCCCTATACGGGTTGATAGGTGTTAGTAGCATAAGTTATACTGCTAATAACATAAAAATACTAGAAAATATTACATATTTGGAGGGTAACAACATAATGGCGAGGCGAAATCGCGACGAAGATTTATTGATGGAAGACGAATTAACTGCGGCTTTCCTAGGCGATGATGACACACCCGTTACAAGCTCGAACGATGACACAGACGAGACTCCAGTTGCTTCTGCACAAGCAGAGGAGTGGGACGAAGAAGAAACCGTTCCTGGGCAATTGGCAGTAGATGTTTACGAGACAAAAGACAAGCTCGTGGTAAAGGCCCGCACAGCAGGCGTTAACAAGAGCGAACTAGACGTTAGCATTGCTGACAATACGCTTAGCATTCGTGGCACACTGTCGGCTGGCAATGAAGATGGTGTTGTTAACTACTTTGTACAAGAGTGCTATTGGGGCGAATTCTCTCGAAGCATCGCTTTACCCGTTCCTGTAAAAGAAGACGAGATTGAAGCGGTCCTTAAAGATGGTGTGCTGACCATAAGCTTTACAAAACTCAAACAAGAATCAGTCAAAAAAATACAGGTTTTGTAGTAATACAGCAACCCGCAAAACAGCCCCGGCTGGGGCTGTTTTTTGTTGACCAATTTAAGTTAGAACAATAAAAATGAACCCCAAGCGGGGTTCATTTTTCTTAACAACGCTACTGTCTAGCTTGTGAATCGGTTCAGTACAAACTTCACGATAATCTGCGCGAGAGCTACAACAACTAGACCAATTACAGCGTAAAGGATTGTATTCTTTGCAGCCGTAACGTTTCCGCTGTCACCACCAGAAGTAATGTAACGGATACCGCCGACAATAATCATGATCACTGCAATAATCCCGACGATAGCAGAGAACAAGTTCAGTGCGAGCTCGATAGTACCGTTAACTTTATCTGTTGAGCCAGCACCCGAATCACAGCCAGAGTCCTGAAGCTTAAGATCAGTTCCACAGTTTAGAGACTCATTGAGTGTTGCAGCGCTAACCGACACTGGTGCCAACACAGGAGCAACGAGTGCAAAAGCTGCGATTGTTGTTACCACGAATTGCTTAATTTTTTTAATCATTCTTGTTTATACCTTTCTTTATGCTACCAACTTTATACCATAAACTCTTACAACTTTTCAACACCAGACTACGAAGTAAATCTGCGAACTACAAACTTCACGATAATCTGCGCGAGAGCTACAATAGCCAAACCGATTGCCGCATACAAAATAGTGTTTTTGGCATTGTTTGTTTGCGACGAATCGCCACCAGACATAATGTATCGCAAGCCGCCTACCATTATCATAATCACTGCAATAATCCCGACGATAGCAGAGAAGATGTTCAGCGCCTTTACAAGTGTACTATCGACGCTTGGCTGACCGGCAGCGGGCGTACAGCCACTTGCACCAGATACCAAACCGGCGCCCTCACAGACAGCTGTTTTTGTGTCGATTGCGTGTGCCGTAAGCGGCATAAGAGCAACGACCGAAAATAACAAGACTGCAATCAGTAGTATTTTTCTTCGCATTACGTACTCCTTTAGTTGATCCAGTTAACAATTAATCCGATGAGCGGGCGTGCCACTAATATAATCACAAGTGCAATAGCAGTATATATAACGGTGTCTTTAGCCTTGCTAAAGCGAGCACTGTCTCCATTCGACGTTATCATCATAACTCCGCCAATAATTATCATAATCACTGCAATGATCCCTGCAATACTTACTATAATGTTTACGATCTTCATAAACGTACTATCGGGGCCGTTCAAAAGATTCTGGTTTGTGCTTGTTGGCGAGCATATCGCCGGAAGCTCTCCACCATTTGCCTGTGCCTGAGAACAAAGATCGCTCGTCGTATCGACAGCAAAAGCAGGAGCCGTAACACCTAGCGTCAGGATAAACCCAGCAAAGAGTGCTCCAATGAGTAGCTTAATATTTTTCATAGTCTATTAACCACAAACGTTACGATTGTAAATGCCGATATTGCAATTGCAAGACCAACCGCTGCATATATAAGCGTGTCTCGCGCCTTAGATATTGCCTGCGGGTCTCCAGACGCAGTCATCAGGCGTATCGCGGAAATAATAATAACGATAAGTGCAATGCCGCCCAACAAACCAAACACAATACGAAGAATCGACTCCACAGGACTACCGCTTGTTGGGTCAACCTGAGGCAACGATGACACATCAACTTGTTGGTTTATATTTCGGTTTGTAGTGATGTTCGACGTAGCAAATTGGCTTGCTACAAAATTTACAAGGGTGGACGCAAGGACCGCTATTGCAACACCAATGAGTGCATTAATAATGGTACTCCGCGCGTTTTTGATATTTTCTGACTCGCCTTGGCTCATTACAAAACGAAAGCCTCCATAAATCACAAAGCCCACCGCCACAAGCCCAGCGATACGCAATAGAATATCTAAAATACCGAATCCTACCAGCCAAAACTGTTGCGGATTTTTACCAAAATCTAGCACCACACTACAATCTTTATCGAACTCAAGATACTTGGACCATGGCGGTATAATGCCCAAAAAATTATCTGGTTTGCAGTCAGCAGCGGCAAACAACCGTAATACCGAGTCGACCATCTAGACTATACCTCCAGGCATGAGCCATTGCAGTGCAGCCAGCAGCAATATGTACGTAATAAGTGCAATCATAGCATTACTAATTCGCTTTTTGGCGGCCGCAACCTTTTGGGGATCGCTGCCTGCGGCTGAGTACTGAATACCGGCTATGACAACCATAGTGATAATTATAAAGCCGACCCCGGCCGAGAGAAACCGAATGAGTGGATTAACTATCTTTTCCATAAAACTACAGTTAGCAACATCACCTCCACTACAATCGCCAAACGAATCATCGTTACTAACATCTGGCTGCTTTGTAACATCGACCGATGCACTTGCATTCGGACACGTCACGCCCGGAGCAAGAGGCCCTGCAGGACCACCCGGACATCCTGCTGGTATATCTGCTTTTACGTGAGCAGGGACTGCCAGCAGTAGAGAAAACAGCATAAAGCTAGCAACAGCACCAATTTTGATAATTTTTGTAAAAGTTTGTTTCATATTTATACGCCGATACCCTACCAGTGTAATACAGATTGTTTTTTTTCGCATCTAGAACGTTGCTGTACCGAGATTACTAACATATAATAGAGAAGATGACTACAAAGCATAAGCTATTTGGGCTTGCACGCTTATGGCAATTTCTTGCTGTTTCTTTATATGTATTATTTTTGACTTTCTCTGCTTTCCCCGTTAGTGTACACGCAGATACAAAGCCACTCGACCAGCGCGCCAAAGCGTTTCAGGCTGCACGCGCCTTGTTTGCATGCTCAACGCGCTCTGGCTTTATTGTCAATACGTTTGGAGCGGACCGTTCTAAGAAAGAGCTCAACGATGGCGGTATTTTTAGAGGAGTCGGTCAAGGTGGCCCATCTGGAACCAGCGAACCAACCGGATACCTTATAGACGGAGAAGACGGCCTTGCGCAATGTTCAAGCGCAGAAGACATAAAAGATATATTCAATGATTTAGGAATAACCGACATAGCGCAGTTCATGGTCGATGCCGGCGTGTTTAAAATTGCTGGCGATTTTTCGGGCTACGACATCGTCGACAAATCAGACGCTGACCGCGCCATAGCAATTGCAAAGAAGATCGGCAAAGACTTTGGCGTGGATGTATCCAAAGCAACCATGTCCGATGACGATATGAAATACTACGTCCTGTGGAAGGCTTTTAAAGCGAAGTGTGCCACAGGCAGTCCCAGTAGCTCAGGTATAACTGTGCAAGAGGTTGACCTAACAACCGGAGTCAAAAAAAGTCCTGCAGACAAATACGTTATGGAGCTCGAAGACGGTGACATTATAAACGTAGGGTATGGACCCCAGGCTGACGGAAAAATGCAGTGTACAACTATCGTAAACGCTCTCAATAGGTACGCAGACGCATTCGCTAAGTCCCAAGCCGCCCTATATGCAAAAGACCCGAATGCCGCTTCTGCCAGTACCGACACAAGCACTGCAGAACGCGAGCTAGATTTTCAGTGTACTGGGTCATGGAACCCATTGACGTGGTTTATGTGTCCGCTTGTTAACGCTTTCAAAGAAACCATCGATGCACTAGACGGAGAGATTATAAAAATGCTCACCATCAATACTGATAGATACTTTGACGATAGCTGTTCAGACGCAACGTGTAGCACTGCGCAGGGGTTTAAAAAAGTTTGGTCCAGTATGCGCACACTTTCTGTCGCCTTGCTAGTTATCGCCGGCTTAGTTATGGTTATCGGCACCGCAATCGGCGATGGCATATTCGACGCCTATACGGTAAAAAAGATCTTTCCACGCATATTAATTGCTATTTTAGGCATATCTGTATCTTGGCCGCTTCTTATATTTATCGTAGATATATTTAATACCCTTGGTGTTGGGGTTCGGAGTCTTATACAAGCACCGTTTCAAAATCTTTTTACCACCCCCATTACTATTGGCGGAGGCCAGTTGTCGCTTGGTGCTCTTGGCGCTGTAGGTATCGGTTTAAGCTTGGGTATACTAGGCCTTTTAAGCTTCGTGGCAACAGCTTTTCTCGCAGTAGCAATTGCATTCATCACCCTCATCTTCCGAGAAATGCTCGTTGTACTCTTGGTAATTACCGCTCCTATAGCTATCGCATTCTTTATTCTTCCAAACACCCAGAAAGCAGGCAAATTATGGTGGGAGACACTCGAAAAAGCACTTATTGCATTTCCAATAATCTCGGCATTTATAGCCATTGGGCGTGTCTTTGCTCTTATATTTAGCCAGCCAGAAAACGGCTCTTCTTCTAGCGGTACCGTGAAAGGCTTTATTGCGTTTATTGCGTACTTTGCCCCGTATTTCCTTATCCCTCAGGCGTTCAAGATGGCCGGTGGCGCACTCGGCAACCTGAGCGGTATGGTAAACGACCGTGGTCGTGGAGCATTCGATCGTCTGCGCAACTTCCGCTCCGAGCGGCAAAAAGATCGCATCAAGGGCTTCCGAGGAGGCGGAATTTATGACAAGAGTACCAGGAGAGGTCAGTTCGGCAACAAGCTGGGTAGTTATATCTTTAATGCAGACGAAAAGTTACCTTATGTTATAGGGAAACGTGGCGGCAAATATAATCCATTTGGCAAAACAGCTGCGCGGCTTGGTAGTGAAATAGAAGAAACAGCCCTTGAACAAAGTCAAAAGTTCGCACAAAAAGCTCAAGCTGCAGGAATGAATGCAGAGGCGCTTGCTGCAGCTTCTGGCGTGTTTGGTGGACTATCGGGTATATACAAAGGGGAGGATGGCGATGTTAATAACGGCAAGAATATTAGTGATGTCTTGTACGAGCGGTTTGGCGAAAATGGTCCGAAGTCGATAGAAGATTTTCAAGATGCAGCCCGCATACTATCTCGATCAGATTCGGAGACAGAACGCATCGGCGGCAATGCACTGATGGGATTTGCGGGTACGGCAGGGACTACGCACCGCGACCGGGAAATGGGTTACGTCGATGTCGGTGCAGCTATGATGATGGAACGCGCGCGTCAAGGTTTTGCAAGTACCGAAGAAATCGCCGAAATGGGCAACAGAATTGCCCACGAGCATGGCGCAAGCGCTGCGCAAGCTTTCGTGACGCGGGCTCAGCTCCTTGGCCAAGCACAACGCCCCGATATGAAGATGGGCTATGGTGTCTTATTTGATGAGAAAACTGGCGAATTCTATAGCGGTGTTACGGGCAATGCGCAAGTTGGCGGCGAAACGACATCAGATCCAGAAAGACAAAAGCGACTCAACGAACGCCAGGAACGTTCTACTGCGCGTGCTAAAGAGCTCATCAAAACACTCAAACAGGGCGACATTATGGGTGCTAAAGCACCTATGATTAAGAGCCTCGCTTCAGGTTTTGTGGAGATGGCCAATGAAACAACTGCAGACGGAAAACCGACTGATCAAGCTATAGCGATACGACAAATCATTCGACAGAACTTATCTGCTTATGCAGGTAATGACGCTAAAGCAAAACAGCACTGGCGAGACATTGCGGGATCTGTTGTTGGCGAAGATCTCATTACACAGTCTGCGGCAGCAGATGAAGTCATGGCAGAGCGAGAGAACGCAGGTAAACCTGGGGGTGGCGGCGGACCCACAACGCCAGGCGATGCTGGCTTTACTCCGAGTGGGTTCGGCGGTGGTTCATAAAGACAACAAGGACTAGTCCATGGCAACATATAAAGTACTACAAGACATAGAGGCAGAAGATAAATTCCTTGGGCCGCTAACGCTCAAGCAGTTTATCTTTGTTGCCATAACACTCCTTTGTCTGTATATTAGCTTCTTTTCGCTAAGCCGTGGTTTTGGCTGGGTGGCGTTAATTCTACTACCAATAGAGCTCGTTCTTGGTTTTTTGGGCATACCCTGGGGGCGAGACCAGCCTACCGAAGTATGGCTACTGGCTAAGCTGCGTTTTTACTTTAAACCCCGGCGACGAATATGGGACCAAACCGGCCTACAAGAATTGGTTAAAATTACCGTTCCAAAAAAAGTCGAACAGTACACCAGCGACAACCTCTCCCAAACCGAAGTTAAAAGCCGTTTGCGCGCTCTTGCAGATACTATTGATAGCCGTGGTTGGATTATTAAAAACGTTAACGTAAATATGTTTAACCAACCTGCGTATGGTGCAGCTGGTGCGAGCGATCGATTAGTAAGTCTCGATGCTGTAGCCCAAACGGAGACCGACGCCACTGCGTCTGCCGCCGACGATATTTTTGATAACACTCGCGCAGCACAAATAGGCAGCCAAATTAGCGAATCTACTCAGAAACATCGCAACGACATTGTTACCCAAGTTAAGACCGCCGCCAACCCCACCCCAACACCTCAACCTGACTTATGGTTTATGAACACAAGCTCCGCCCCTGAAAACGTCGTGCGGCCTGGCAGCGCAACAAACAGCGACGAACTTCCGTCTACGTTTAAGCAGCCCGATACCCTCAGTCCAAGCGACCAGGCTTTACTCACGCGAATCCATCAAGAAAAAATGCGAGAGCACCAGGCGTTTAACCATCGCAAACATGTTGACCCTATGCGGGCAACACAATTACCGATTCCTCCTGCACAAACAATGACAACGACCCCTAATCCTGCTACAATTGAACTTGCTAGAAACAACGATCGAACTGTGGAAAGTTTAAGCCGAGAGGCAAACAAATCTTTACCGACACAGGACGATGATGAAGTCGTAATATCACTTCATTAAAAACGTTCCGGGGTGGAATAAAATATGGATCCGTCACAACCGTACCAGTCTCAGCCGGCAAATCAATACACCGGCAGTCCCTACCAGCAAGGCGCTGGGCAAGTGCCATACCCTCCACAATTTCAAGCACCTGCACCTGGTCAACCAGGCATACAGGCCCCAGCTCCACAGCAGTTTCCAGGAGCAGCTCCACAGCCTCAGCAAGGGCCAGTAGCGCCAAAGGCCAACCCAAACAGTACACAAAACGCGCTACAAATAGCAGAAATTCGTGACGGTATCGTCATTATGAACGATGGTTCATTTAGATCGGTCATTATGGTTAAATCCATTAACTTCGACCTAATGAGCCCCCAGGAAAGAGAAGCGGTAGAGTTCAGTTATCAAGGCTTCCTAAACTCGCTGTATTTTCCGATTCAAATCACCGTGCGATCACAAAAAGTCGACCTAACCCCCTACATTGACAAGCTCGATAAGATTCGCAGCGAACACGAAAATATGCTGCTTGCACTCCTTATGGACGACTACATTACCTATATGGACCAGCTTAGCCAACAAACAAATATTATGGACAAGAGGTTTTACCTTGTAATACCGTATTTTCCGGTAGCAGACATGCAAAAAACGTTGCACGAAAGCAAAAAGCTCGTGAGTGGATTGGGTGCATTATTTAGCCCTAAACCACAAAAACAAGTCGTCATTAACGAGGCAGACCTAGAAAACGCCAAAGCAGAGCTGCGTAACCGTGTACAAGCAGTACTTGCTGGGCTCATGCAATGCAATATTCAAGGGCTCCCGCTCGATACCCAAGAATTGATCGAACTATACTATGATAATTACAACCCCGACACGGCGACGCGACAACAACTCAAGAACTTCAACGACCTTTCGGCGCCGGTCGTGACCAAAGGTCAAGGTCTTGCGCCACAACCAGGACTAGATAAGGAGCTGTACTAATGGCATTCGGTAAGAAAAAAGATCAGCCCATGGACCCGGTTGCGCTTGCCCAAGCACAGCGAGCAATGGAAGAGCAAGAGGTTCAGGCTGCGTTTCAGAAGGGCGTTACGGCGCTGCGCGACTTTATTGCACCGAGCTCGTTAGTATTCGAAAACTCCTACTTCCACCTTGGCACCAGAATTGCGCGTACATTCTACGTGTATGGATATCCTCGGCAAATATTTACGGGCTGGCTTAGCAGCATGGTTAACCTTGACGAAGTTATTGACCTGAGCATGTATATCTACCCTGTAGAAAGCCAAGTTGTACTCGAAAACCTCAAGAAAAAAGTAACACAGCTCGAAGCAGGACTACAGATTGATGCAGAAAAGGGAAGGGTTCGCGACCCAGGTAAACAAGCGGCAATTATGGATGCCGAGGAAATGCGCGACAAACTACAGGTTGGAGAAGAGCGGTTCTTCCGTTTTGGATTGTATTTTACGATCTATGCCAACAGTATCGATGAGCTTGAATTTGTCACCCATAAAGTAGAGTCGATTCTTGGGCAACAGCTCATATACTCAAAAGCTGCTACCTCGCAACAAGAACAAGGCTTTAATAGCACCATTCCACAGTTTAGTGATCAGCTGCAAATTCGCCGTAATATGAACACCGGCGCCATAAGCACCAGCTTTCCGTTCACCAGCGCCGACCTCAGTCAAGACAACGGCATTTTGTATGGCATTAATATGCATAACTCTGGTCTGGTTATTTTTGACCGTTTCAGTCTAGAAAACGGCAACTCTGTTGTGTTTGCAAAGTCTGGTGCCGGTAAGTCTTTTGCAGTTAAGCTCGAAGCGCTCCGAAGCATGATGTTTGGCACCGAAATCTTCATCATAGACCCAGAGAACGAATATCAGCGTATGTGCGACGCGGTTGGCGGTTCGTACATACGCCTGAGCCTTAACTCTGCTACACGCATTAATCCGTTCGACCTACCGAAGGTCATCGATGCAGAAGAAGCGGATAATGCACTCCGTAGCAACATTATTACGCTGCACGGATTACTGCGATTGATGATGGGCGGCGCACAAGCACAAATGGTCGCAGGTGGCATTGCATCTATGCCTGCACTCAGCCCTGTCGAAGAATCTGACCTCGATGCCGCATTAATTGAGACCTATGCAAAGGCAGGCATAACCAACGACCCACTCACGCACACCGCCGTCCCACCAACTATTGCAGACCTATATGACACACTCCTTCACATGGGCGGAACAGGCCCACAGCTCGCACAAAGACTACGTAAATACACCACCGGTACATTCGCTGGCATATTCTCTCAGCAATCTAACACCGACATCAATAATCCAATGGTTGTGTTTAATATTCGCGACCTCGAAGATGAACTTCGACCGGTTGCCATGTATATTGTCCTAAACTACATATGGAACAAAACAAAGAGCGACAAACGCAAGCGCATACTCATTGTTGACGAAGCTTGGCAGCTCATGAAGTACGAAGACTCTGCAAACTTTCTCTTCAGCCTTGCAAAACGAGCACGAAAATACAATCTTGGCATCACTACTATAAGCCAAGATGTTGAAGACTTTATGGCTTCTCGTATGGGACGCGCAATTGTGGCAAACGCGAGTATGCAGCTCCTACTGAAGCAATCTTCGAGTGCCGTCGATGTTCTTGCTGATGTCTTTAAGTTAACGAGCGAGGAGCGAAAACGCCTCAGCCAATTCCCTGTGGGTCAAGGCTTATTTTTTGCCGGACAAAGCCATGTGCATATTCAAATTTCTGCAAGCCCTACCGAAATGAGTCTAATTACCACCAACCCAGACCAAGTAAGACAGATCGAACAGCAAGGCGAGCTGAATATGCCACAAGGAACGATAGATCTGTCGAATAGGCTAACTCCAGGAGTTTAGTGCATCGTGGTTAATAAACTCGAAGAAAAACCCTCTGGAATATACGACGAAGACGATAATTCATGGCAGCAACCATCTCGCTATAGCGACGACGAGACCAATCTTGCAGACCTCGAAGACGACTTCGCATCAGCACCCACAGCCGACAAAAGTCGACCCGATAGCCAGCCGTCCGACAGCGATCCTAAACAAGATCTAGCAGAAAGAGAAAACGGCGAAAACGCACCAACAACTTCCGAATCTGAAGATAATGATGATGATTTTGGGTTCACCGAAGAAGAGGAGCCTACCGGTCGCCTTGGGCGATTACGAGACAGAGCCGGCAGAGGATCGCGTAATTATAAGCGTTTTCTTGACCGCGTAGATCGAGAGTCGCTAATCATGCGACTCATGAGCAACAAAATCTTTGCCGGCATAGGTATTGGTAGCGGGGCTATAGCAATAGTGCTCATTATTGTGTTTATGCTCTTTTTTGGCAACATGAAAATCTTACACCTTGCAGAAAACATCACAACATGGAACATGGCTCGCGCAGCGCGTTCTTATCGAATTAGTCTTTCACAGACAACTGCAGAGTCTATTGAGGCAGACGCGGCAGCAGAGTCTCGTCTCGGTGCACTTCGCTCACGGTTTCAGGACTCTAAAATCTTTGCAGCCTACGAAAAATATAATACGTACCGCCCAGAAAAAATGCTTGCGAAGTTTGAGACAAAGCTGACGCCAAAATTTGTTGAAGGTCCTCCAAGCAAGATACTCAAACGACCGACCAAGCAATTTCTTGGCTGGGAATACGAGGGTGTATTAATAGAAAAGACCGATTCAAAGTTCTTTACCCCAATACAAAACTATAAAGATAAACTACGATTTGCTGCAGAGTTTGACGCACTACTGGAGCGCGAGTCGATAGGCGCAAACAGCTACGTGCGGAGCCAGGTGCTCAAAAAGGCCCTTCGTGCACGCGGTATCAAATTGCGCGTTTGGGATAAGGCTTTCCTAAAAAAAATCACCCCTGAAGCCGCAGAATCAATGACGCAAGCCTTGTCTTATGAACGGTCAAAAACGCCACGTGCTTCTGGGTGTATTTCTTCTGAAGTCTGCGCAGCTCGAGATAAGGCCGACGATGCCGTTGAGGAGGTGGTCAAGAACGCAAAAAATGAAACTGCAGATGAAGTAGGAGAAAAGGCCGACGATGCTGCCGCTAAAGTTCTACAAGATACCATTGGCACTAAAGTGAACTCGGTTCTACAAACTACTTCTGCAGTATATGCGGTCGCCGTGCCGCTATGTCTTGTATTCGACGGGTCGATAGAAAACTCCAAAGACGCAACCGATAACAAAGAGTCGGCTTTGCAAAATCAATACTTTCTTGTTCGCACCGCAGCCGATCAAATTAAGGCCGGTGATACAAATTCAACCGCGATATCCGGCCTTAGCAAAAAATTAGGAGAGATTAACGACTCAGTTCCCGTTCGGCGGGCCAATGGAGAGAACATTAACACCGTTCAGGAGATTAACCCTAGCGGCCAACCTCAGGCCAGCGCAACCGGCACATACAGCTTACTCAATGTGCTTTTAGATCGATTTGGTATTCCGCAAGCAGTATTAGACACAGCTAACTCTGGCGCACAGAAAACCTGCCGCGTACTTACTGACATTAAAACCGGCATAGCCTTGACTGCCGTAGAATTAGGGCTTGCGGTCTTTTCGCTAGGAAGCAGTGAAGGAGCGCTTAAGACCGCCTCTACTGGATTCGGCACTCTCATTAAGACCAGCTTTAGTAAGTTTTTAACGCGCGCAGGCCTCGAAACAGGTATTAAGGAAGCTGGGACATTGACAGCGTCTCGTCTTATTGCCCGAGAAACTATGAGATCGGGAAGCCGTCTTGCTTTAAAAATCGGTCTCCAGGTGGGCGCAACAATAGGTGCAACCGAATTAGCAAAAATGATTGTTTTACATCACATGAACGGTGGTGTTAACGGGCTTGCCACCAATGCTAATGCTGCAACTCAGGCAGATATGGGCGGAAACTTAAAAGCACAAGAAGATGGTCAGAAGGTCCTCTATGGCAGGCCTATGCTTAAAAATGAGGTCGCTGCGTCCGTTGTCGCAGACAACGCCTATATTAAAAGCAATGTCGCTCGACTTCCATTTAAAGAGCGCTACTTTGCGATAACAAATCCGTTTTCGTTTGTTTCCAAAATGGGTTTTGCATTTTCTAGTTTTACGCAAAAGTTCACTAACACGAATAGTTTTGTTCCAACCATATTAGGCTCGGTCAAGCAAAGCACACTTAGGGTTGCGTCAACACTAACGTCTTCACAAAAGGCGCGCGCCGAAGAAACAATCGAAGGAGCTGGGCCATACAATATTGTTCAATGGGGGTGGAGCGAAGAAGAGAATAATATTGTACAAAACAACCCTGACTACGCTCCCATCGATAACGAGATTGCCGTTACTTCTAGCGGCAAAGAAGAAGAGATACAAAAAGAATATGGCGATTGCTTTACTAAAACCATGGGCGAATTACTTGCCAATAAAGATATCCAGCGAACCGCTGAGGGCGAGGTTATAAAAGATGCCGGTAAATGTTCGCCCGATAATCTTGGCATAAACAATAAAAAATATGGCGACCTCGTATTTCGATGGAGGCTTAAGATGCGTAACGATAATGTGCTACAACAGGCACTCGATATTCAGGAGGCGCCATAATGTACAGCATTCGTCGAATACTTCAATCTTCCGTGTACGTTTCGCTAGCCCTTTTGCTGATATGTAATACTGTTTTTATTAAACAACGCGTCGAAGCATCGATCACTAAGTGCGACCTTAAGTCGATACTGGAAGACACTACGAACTACGATAGCTGCGAAGAACTCATCCAATGTTCTACACTCGACATAAGCGGTAACGATAATATAAAAATAGCCTTTGAGTATTTTACGCTTAAAGGCCTAACACCCGAGCAATCTGCGGGCATTGTGGGGAACTTAATCCAAGAATCAAACGTCAATCCGTTTGCAGAAGAAAATCCTGGCACAGACTCTGGGGGCAAGGGAATCGCACAATGGACCGGAGGTAGACGTATTGATTTTGAAGATGCGGCGGCCGCAGCAGGAGTATTAACGCGAAAGGCAGATTATGATCGACTTGGCTCCGATCAAGAAAAGAACGATGCACGTTTAAAGGCACTGCAGTTTAACCTCGACTATCTTTGGCAAGAGGGAACTTCGCGAGGCGACATAGATAAGCTGCGCACTGAGGGTGTCGATATTGCGTCCTCGGTCGTTTCATGGGAAAAGTGGTTTGAACGAGCCGGCAAACCAGTTCTTGCCAATAGGCTTGCAGGAGCAAATGCTGCCTACAACAAATACGCGGCGAGCGCACCCACAACTGGCGAAGGCGGTGCTGCGGCGAGCGCTGGGTGTACGGGCTCAGCCCTCGCCCAGCAAGTTGTTGAAATCGCACTTGCCGAGGTGGGCATAAAAGAAGGGACACCTGAGTGTAATAAATACTTCGAAGGAAGCGGCATCACTTGTTCGACCGCTTGGTGTGCAGCCTTTACACGATGGGTATTCAAGCGTGCGGGCGCAGAGGTTGGGGGCGGCAATCGCGCAAAAGGCGTCGGCGAATGGTTTGAAAAAAATAAATTCTTCTTCCGTTGGAACGAACAATATAGGCCTCAACCTGGAGACATATTCGTAAAGGGTAGGGAGGGTTCTGGCACGACCTGGACTGGATCTGGTCATATTGGTATCGTTGTTGCAGTTAATGGCTACTCTATTGAAACCGTGGAAGGAAATTCCGGAAATAAAGTAAGTAAAAATACCTATAGCGACTATAGCCTCATACCTCAGCTCATTGGTTTTGGGCGCTTTACAGACCCCGGTAGTGTACAAAAAGATCCAAGCTACACACCTCCTGGTGGGGGCGCAATCTACGAAGACACGAGTGAAAACGAGGAGTAGGGCACTATGCAACCACAAACATACCAAAGCCAAACAACACCCAGCAACAACCCAAAAAACATCAAGCTGCTCGTTATACTGGCTAGTGTCTTCATCATGCTTTTTACAGGTTTTCTTATCTACCAATCACAAAGATTTTATTTTCAGGGAACGAATCCACAAACCAGCAAAGTTGGACTCAATACAACCATTGCACTCAAATACAGCAAAAATCTGTCGAATCGTTCAGATATCATGAGCAACCTATCTATTACCCCCAAAGTAAAAGTAAATATTGTCGTTGAAAAAAACAGTATTAGCATTGTTCCAGTAACGGGTTACGAACTCAAACCATATACTGTAACGATACCGACTCTAAAGTCCGGCAACAAAACCATACTCAGCCAAACCCTTAGTTTTACACCCCGCGCGGACATACCGGCAAACAATGAAGCTACAGAAATTGACCTCGAAGACATTCCTGCCAAACAATATCCCGAGCTAGCAAATATTGACACACAGCCTAACGAAAACTATAAAGTTAGTTACGACTTCGATGGAGAAAAGATTATCTTTAAACTCTATTTGCGTGAGCCGCTCCGCGTAGAAGATGAAACTCAGGCCATAAAAAACTTGCGAGATTACGAAAACCAGGCCCGTACACTTATACGGTCGTATAACATCCCGACAGAAAAGTATGTTATTACGTTCGAGAGCAGGGGACAGCAGAAACTACTGTACGGTTCGAGCACCCCTCCCACAAATTAAAGTCGCTCTAACGGTATTATTGAGCAATCATCAATAAAATGCTGTACCACTACATCCGCATCTGTAGTGGTTATAAAAGCTTGGTGGTCTGCAATTTGCTTTGTCAGAGCTTGCCTCCGCGCACCATCCAGTTCACTAAAAACATCATCTAATAAGATGATTGGTTTTCTACCATAAACACTGTTGAGATATTCTAGCTCAAACAGCTTAAGCGCCAGTAGTAGTGTCCGATTTTCCCCTCGGGATGCAACCTGTGCCGTTCTTTTGTCGTGCAAAGAAAACACAATGTCTTCACGGTGTGGACCGAGCGACGTGAAGCCACGCTCCCTATCCTCAGAAAGATTACTTTCAAGCCCCTTTAATATAGAAGAGGGGTATGTTATTAACGGAACAGAAACGGCGTAGTGCACACTAGCTTGTGCCGGAACACCCGACAGCCGTTCGTAAAACTCCCCCATACGCTCATTGAAGGCCATTACAAGCTCGTTCCGTTGCTGGGCGATAAAACTACCTAACTCACTTATTTTTACGTTCCAGACAAAGTACTGGTCGGCCGGAACGGACGTTGTCGATTTTAATAATCTGTTTCGCTGCGCAACAGCACGCTTATAATCCTTAAGCTTGGTCGCGTAGCCAATCTTGGTTCGCGACAAGATCCCGTCTACATAGTCTCGTCGTCTATCGGGACCACCTTGTAGCATAAGCATATGTTCTGGCTCAAATAATACTACTGGGATATGATGCGCAGAAGATAGTCTTCGAAAAACCCTTCCAGCTATCTCGTATCGCTTATCTAAAACATCTTGTTTTTGTTGCAGCTTGATTATTCGAGTCTCTTCGGGCGTTCCTACGTCTAGACGAAGCCAGTCTGCCCCATAATGAATTAAATCAACATCCTTAACCCTGTATGAAGCCCCCACGCAGCTCACCAAGATCGCTTCCAAAAGATTTGTTTTCCCACTGGCATTTGGGCCAACAATAATCGTTACACCAGAACTAAACTCAAAACTGCTGTCTATATACGAGCGAAAGTTCTGTAAACGAATGCGTTGTATCATACGATACTATTCTAACTCTTGAGCGGCATAATAATGTGTGTGTAATCACTTTCTTTTGCTTCTCTTATTACACACGGCTCAACCTTGCCATTAAAACAGAGTTCGACATCATCCCCCGACATTACCCCTAGTGCGTCTAACAGATACTTTGAGTTAAGTGTAATCTCGCCCGTGCCCGTTGCTTTTGCGTCCGCCGTTGACGTATTCTCGCCAAGCTGTGAAGCGATAGAACGAATGTGTAAGCTTTTTTCTTCTTCGTTAACGGCCAAAGTAACACTGCCAGCACTTTCTCGAGCAAACAGGCTAGAAACCTTAGTGACGTTAACAAAATCAGATCGTTTAATCTGTGCTTGTATCGTGAACTCCGTTGGAATAAGCTTGCGGTAGTCTGGGTACGTACCATCAACCAGCCTTGTCATCAACTCAACATCGCCTGCTTTAAATAAAACTTGCTGTTCATCGTGGGTAATTTCAATATCTTCATCTAGGTCGCCGATAATTCTTAATAGATCCTGCATTGCAGACACTGGAATAAGCAAGGAAACTTCTTCTGCTGTTTTGCCTAGGTTCTTTTCTGCCAAACGATAACTATCCGTTGCAACAATATACAAACTGTCTCCATGGGTATGAAGATATACCCCGGTAAGTACTGGTCGAGCCTCGTCATTGCTTGCAGCAATGATTGTTTGTTGAAGTCCTCGTTTTAGTGTTTTTGCGGCTATATACCACGTTTTCCCTTTACCTATAGCAGGCATCACCGGAAACTCCTCTGCGGATACACCATTAATTACAGACTTATATTTTTCTGTGCGTATATGCAGTTTGTAATCATCAAGTTCTAGTTCAATAACCCCGCTTGGTAGACTCGATACAAAATCCTGCATAAGGCGTGCGGGCACAGTTACACTGCCTTCTTCTTGTACTTTCGAACCTATGTAGTGGGTGATCGCAATATCTAGATTTGTTGCAGCAATGGTTAATCGTGTGCCTACCGTCTTTAGCATTACGTTTGCAAGTATAGGTAGTGTGTTCCTTGTGTTTGCAACCTTTGCAACGCTAGACAGCGCTTTGGCAAGATTTTCTTGTGTGACTTGGAGCTTCATGGTTGTACCTCATTATTATTAATAAATATATTAGTAGTAGTCATAGTAAGCCCTGTGTATAGTGGGTATAAACCAGAAATAACAGGTATGAAAGTATATTTATGCTGTGGGAAAATGTGTGTTTTTGGATGGGTAAACAATGTGGGTAAGCAGGCAGAAATGGGTACAAAATGTGTGCAGAGCCGTGCGTGTGAATAAGTACCCGCTTTTATAAACAGACTTACAAGCAGGCTATAAACAGTCTTTCCACAGCTACGCATACAGGCGGTCCTTTATCTGTGTGATGGCTGTTCTGATGTCGGCATCTATCGATGATTCTTTCTCGATTTTTTCTACAGAGTGAATGGCGGTTGTGTGGTCTTTTCTGCCGAGCTCCTTGGCAATTTTTGGAAAACTTAGGTGTAGCTCGCTCCTTAGCATATACATGGCTATTTGTCTTGGAACGACAATATCCTTGTCTCTTTTTGGACCAAGGATGTCCTCTACGGACAAAGAAAAATGTTTCGCAGTCTTCTCTACGATTTGTTTTGCGCTGATATGTTTCGGCCGAGCCTTTCCTGCTCCAAGAAGACCAGTAGCAACCTGCAAAGAAGGTGTAAGTCCGCGCATCTCACAAAATGCAAGAAGCTGGTTTAATGCCCCCTCAAGCTCACGAATGTTTGTCTGGACGTGGGTTGCAAGAAACTCTACGACGGGAGCATCGAGTGTGATGTTGTGTGAGGTGGCTTTGGTTTGAATGATCGCACAACGAGTCTCAAAGTCTGGGTTTTGCATGTCTATTGTCATGCCCCACGCAAAACGACTCCGTAGACGGTCTTCGAGCGTGGGGATATCTTTAGGGGGTTTGTCGCTGCTTATAATGATTTGTTTATTTGCCTGGTGAAGTGCGTTGAAGGTGTGAAAGAATTCTTCCTGAGTTTTTTCCTTACCAGCAATAAACTGCATATCGTCAATAATCAAAACATCGGCACTTCTATAATAGCCTGCAAAATCGGTATTTTTCTTGTATCGTATTGCGTCAAGAAACTCTTGAACGAACTGCTCTGAGGATATGTAGACGATGTGGGCGTCGGGATTGTGCGCCAATATTGCATTTCCTACAGCTTGGATAAGGTGGGTTTTTCCTATTCCAACACCACCATATATAAACAGAGGGTTATATTTTGTACCCGGTTCGGTGGCAATTGCCTGGCATGCAGCATAGGCAAGCTCGTTTCCAGATCCTACAATAAAATTCTCGAAAGTGTATCGTTCGTTCAAGCCTTGTCGATAGTTGTGTCGTAGGCTACTGGTTGGTTGAGTGGTGGCTTTCTTTTCTGCAACAGGAAGCGAAACAACAGTGTCGTCGGTAGATTTGTTATGAAGCTTACTTTTGTGAGTCTGTATTTTGTATTCAATGTTCTTGGGCTCAACCCCATTTTTTTTCAATACATCAGTAATAAGCTCATTAAACTTTCGTTCGAGTTGTTGTTTCACAAAGATGTTCGGAACGCCAATAACGAGTACACCTTCTTTGTACTTAATGAAGTGGGTATTTTTAAACCAAGTTACGAAACTACCACGAGAAACAGACAGCTCTATTTCGCCTAACACCGCCTGCCAAAGACTATCCCTCATCACCTTCTCCTTCTCGTACAAACAATTCTATACAAAAGAACAAAAGTTTTCCACAATCGCGTACACAATCACAACAGGCAATGATCGAAAGTTGCACAAACAGATGTAAAGTTATACACAGGAAACCCTAACACCTTAGAACTTGTGGAAAGTACTTGGTTAATAGTGGAAAACTTGCTAAAATTTGTGGGGTAAATATTGTTAATTTAACGTAAGATGCAATCTCGTTTAACTAGCAAAAATAGACAATCAACCTAAGCAAAGGAAAAATATGCCGAAACGAACTTATCAACCAAAGAAACGACAACGATCAAGAGAGCACGGATTCTTTAAGCGCATGGCAAGCAAAGCAGGCCAGCGCGTGCTAAAGAGCCGAAGACTTAAGGGTCGAGTGCGACTTACACACTAGAGCTACGGAAGTTATTGTGCTTGCGCAGCGAAACCGTTTTCATGGCAGAAAAGCACTTGCTAGAGTATATAAACAGAGCAAGACAGTTAGATCTGGTCTGGTTTCATTGCGTTTTACACCAAGTAGCAAAAAAGAGTACCGCTGTGCGGTTGTGGTGAGCAAAAAGGTGCACAAGTCCGCAGTCGTAAGAAATCGCATTAGACGAAGGATTTATGAAGTTGTTCGCACCATTGATCCACAGCCCGAGTCGGTTGATTTAATCATTACGGTGTTTTCAGAAAAAGTATTCGCCATGTCTTATGAAGAATTGAAGCACGAAGTAGAGGGTTTGACACGGCAGACAGGGGTATTTAACAACAGTAAACACCGGTGAGGCGTGGTATTATAAGATGAACGTGAAAAAGGAGAACTGATGTTTACCACACTGATTGTGCAGCCAATTTTTAACCTGCTGGTACTGATATATGCGCTATTACCGGGTCACAACTTTGGTTTGGCAATTATACTATTCACGATAGTTGTACGGGTTCTCATGTGGCCGCTCGTCAAAAAACAACTGCATCAAGCAAAGGCTATGCGCGAACTTCAACCAGAGCTGAAAAAGATTAAGGTTGCGGCAAAGGGCGATAAGCAAAAAGAATCACTCATGATGATGGAGCTCTATAAAGAGCGTGAAATCAACCCTTTTGGAACTATTGGGTTATTGGTTGTGCAAATTCCAATATTTATTGCACTGTACAATGGCTTGCATAGAATAGTCGCAGATCCAAAAGCAATCGTAAATTTTTCATACCCAGTTTTGCAAAACTTTTCGTGGCTACAGACACTCGCTAAAGACATCGGTCAATTCGACAACACGCTCCTTGGTATCGTTGAACTTACCAAGCCAGCTATCACGAACGGCGTGGTGTACTGGCCGGCGATGCTTATTGTGATTGCGAGCGCAGTAATGCAGTACTATCAGGCAAAACAGATTGCTCCAGACGACGATAACCAGAAAAGTCTTCGAAAAATCCTCAAAGAAGCTGGGCAGGGTCAGCAAGCGGATCAGGCAGATCTGAGCGCTGCAGTGGGTCGCAGCACTCGGTTTATGTTGCCCGCGTTTATTTTCTTAGTAACAGTTAACATTGCATCTGCGCTGTCTCTCTACTGGCTGGTGAGTGGTGTGATTGCGTATGTGCAGCAGGCACGGGTACTTAACCAAGACAAAACCGAACTAACAACTGCAACAGAAAAAGAAAGCAAAACCACGACCAAAGCCGAAATACTGCCTCCCAAAAATAAACATAAAACCACAAAGAAAACCGGTAAAAAAAGGAGGAAGTAATGGAGGAATCGATTCTTTTTGCAAAAAAATACATTGAGGACTTGCTTTCATTTTTTGGGCTAAATACCGACGTTTATGCGACGAGTAGCGAAGGTGATGTGATTGAGCTGCACGTGCCGAGCACACACCTAAATGGGTTTCTTATTGGTCACAATGCTGAAACGTTGCGAGCTATACAGTATGTGATTAGCAACGCACTTAAAACCGGCGGTTATGCTACATCGAGAGTAAGTGTGGATATTGCAGATTATAAAAAGGGGCGGGCCGACAGGCTTGCTGAAACCGCACAAGAGTGGGTCAAGCACGTTAAAGAGACTGGTGAAGAAAAACATCTCAAGCCAATGAACGCAGCAGATAGACGAACAATACACAAGTTAGCTGGGGAATATGGTTTAGAGACAGAGTCTGTAGGCGAGGGTAGAGATAGGCATATTGTGCTAAGAAAAAGCACGAACGATTAGTTCAAAAAGGCCTATTGTCTTGTTGTGTACGCCGCGAGTGTTTCTTTTGCCATCTTCTCCCAAGAGAACTGCTTTATACGCTTATAGCCCTTTTCGGTTAGACGAGTGCGCAATGCTTTAGAAGCGATAATTTGCAATAGAGTGTCTGCAATATCATTCCTGCTATAGGGGTCGAAGTATTCGGCAGCATCTCCGTATATTTCGGGCAAGCACGTCGCATTACTGCTTGCAACTGGACAGCCATAGGTCATTGCTTCGAGTCCAGGTAAACCAAATCCTTCGCTCAGCGAAGGGAAGACGTAGGCTGAGGCGTTGGTATAGAGCCAATGAAGCTGTTCATCGCTGACAAAGCCCGTAAATACTATCCTGTCTGCGTAATCAAGTGTCTGCGCCCACTTCATGAGTCGCTTGGCGTGCTGCTCCTGTTTGCCAACAAGCACAAGCTGACAGCTGGGTTTTTTCTCGAGCAGTAGCTCAAAGGATTTGATAAGCGTATCTAGGTTTTTATGCGGGAATGCACTGCCAACATACAAAACAAAGCAATCATTAATACCCTCAACAGGTTGCGGCTTGGTGGTTAATGGTGGCTCGCTGGCCTCATAGGTCACCATGATTTTTCGGTTTGTGAACAAATGGTATTTGGCCACAGCATCGCGCACATAGTTACTTGGTACGATAATTGTTTGGGCACGCCTGTGAGCACTCCATACAAGAAGGTGATAACCACGCATTCGTATCCAGTGCAGCCAAGAGGGAAGCCGTCCACGACGCGTAAAGTAAAACATTGTCAGATCATGCGTGGTGGTTATTTGTCTGCCAAAATAAAACAACGGTTGGTGGCCGGTCATTGCAAAATGGACAAGGTCGGGCTTAAGCCGGTACAACATGCGAGAGAACAAAATCTGATTAAGCAGACTAAAAGAGAAGACGGGATATGGACAAGTAACAGCAGAAAAATTTTTTTTCTGTGGCTTCCAATCGTCTTCTGCAGAGATGAGAATGGTGTAGGTGTTGGTGCTGTCTAGTCGCTGAAGATGTTCGATCAGTCTGTCGACATATCTGCCCGTGCTAGAGCGTCGAATACGTGCGTCGATGACAATATGCATGCATACAGTTTACAATGGAATAATGCAGAAAACTATCGAAGACAAGCTTGTGTCTCTCTCAAGAGTAATCTTTATGCTCGTGTTGGCATATGTGCCACTGCATATATTTATATCTACCGTAATCGGTACGCAGATTGGTGGGCTTGCGTTTTGGAAGGTCGCCAAGGATATTGTTATGTTCATTGGGTTCGGTCTTTTGCTATTCGCAAGCATGCAAAAACCATGGTTTAGCAAATTTATGTGGCGCAGAACAACAACTATAATTATTTTATATGGCTTGCTAACGCTGATCTTGGCGTTGTTTAGAGATACTGACCTTGACGCGGAGGTGCTTGGCATAGTCTATAATCTTCGATTTCTAGTGTTCTTCTTATACGCAGGACTGTTGGGCTTCTGGGTAAGGCCCCGAGATTTGTTTAAGTCTGCAGTAAAGACGGCCATGGTTTCGGGGATGATTGTGGTTTTGTTTGGGATGTTTCAATATTTTGTACTACCCAATGACGCTCTTTCTCGTATAGGATTTACCAAAGAAAACGGCGTCTTTCCAGTATTTTTCATTGATGATAAACCAAATCTTGAGCGTGTAATGTCAACAGTGCGAGATCCAAACTCGCTCGGCTCATATTTGATTGTGTTGATCTGTTTGATTGGCGCGTATTATGCCTCTGCACGGGGCTTACAAAAGAAGATGCTTGCGATATATGGCTTGGGGGCTGTGTTGTGCATGTACCTTACCTTTTCGAGAAGTGCTTGGCTAGGACTTATCTTGTCTCTAGTGATTGTCGCGTTATTCGGTGCAAAAAAACATATAGCCAAAAGGACTGCCGCTATTGGAGCAGGCATTGTTGCTGCTGTCTTTCTTCTTGCGGTTACAGGACTATACATGAAGCGCAACTCATATTTCGTACAAAATGTTCTATTCCACGCGGATCAATCCACAGTTCAGGAGGATCCAAACGAACTAAGAGTGAGGTTTGTAAAAGAGTCTTTGTCGCAAATTTCACGCGAGCCACTCGGTTCTGGGCCAGGCACCGCTGGCCTTGCATCGATCAGAAATGATAAGCAAGGAGTGCGTCTTAATGAGAACTATTATTTGCAAGTCGCAACAGAAGTTGGAATTTTGGGGCTGGTCTTGTTCTTGGCGATTCTGTTTTATGTGATACGTGCGCTATATGAGCCAAGCAGCATGGATCGTGTGTTTATGTTGGCTGCTTTTGGGGGGCTTTTGTTTACGAACATGCTTGTTCATATATGGTCAAACGAAGCAGTAGCCTATACTTGGTGGGGTCTTGCGGGGTTATTGATAGGCGGTGTTGAGCTAAAGCATTTTACAACACCTAACAAGACTAGAGTTTAGGTATAATAGGTATCATCTGTTCACAATAATTAACGGAGGATCGAAAACGAAGATGAGCAAGACAGCCTTGATTACAGGAATCGCCGGCCAAGACGGCGGACATTTGGCAAAATTACTTCACAAAAAAGGCTACAAAGTTTTCGGTGTTATTCGTGGTCAGCTCGAGTCAAGTCATCCTCGCTACCAAAGAGTAAAAGAAGAGATGCCATACGTAGAATTGGTTATGGCAGATTTGCTCGATCTTGCTTCCCTAACCCGCGCAATGCAAGAAATAAAGCCGGATGAAGTCTATAATCTAGCCGCCATTAGCCATGTTGGTTATTCATTCCGCGACCCTATTCTAACGGCTGATATTACCGGTAGGGGTGTGCTCAATGTTCTAGAGGCAATTCGTTTAGCTGGCCTAGAAAAGACTACTAGATTCTACCAGGCATCTACGAGCGAAATGTTTGGCGGATTGGATTACAACCGCCCAGAGACTGGATATACCGAAGACGCTTCATTTCACCCTCGCAGTCCATATGGCGTTGCTAAGCTGTATGGTCACTGGATCACCAAAAACTACCGTGAAAGTTACGGCATGTTCGCCGCTAGCGGTATCCTTTTTAACCACGAGGGAGAACGTCGGGGGCCAGAATTTGTCACCCGAAAGATCAGCAAGGCGGTGGCGCGTATCAAGCACGGAAAGCAACAAGATATTGAACTCGGCAACCTAGACTCAAAGCGTGACTGGGGTTATGCTGGCGACTATGTCGAAGGTATGTGGAGAATGTTGCAACAAGATGATCCCGGAGACTTTGTGTTGGCAACGGGTGAAACGCACTCTATTCGTGAGTTTTGCGAGCTGGCATTTAAAGAAATCGGTATTAGCATAACCTGGAAAGGTAAGGGAGCTGAAGAGGTTGGTGCAGACGAGGCTACCGGTAAAACACTAATTAAAATTAACCCAGACTTCTTTAGACCAGCAGAAGTGGATCTACTGCTCGGAGATCCAACTAAGGCTGAGACAGTGCTTGGCTGGAAGCGTGAAGTAGACTTCCCTGGTCTTGTTAGGCTTATGGTTGAGCACGACCTCAAGGCAGAAGCCTAGTAAGGTTATTTTAGGTTGGTTGCTTTAAACCAAGTGACATAATCTTGAATGATGGTTGCCAAATCTTTTTCGGGCTTCCAGTCTAGATCTTCTAATATTCTTTGATAGCTACCATATAAACTCAAAGGATCGTTTGGTCGGCCTATGGTTGGGTCGATAGTAGTTGGAAGTTTGTCTTTGCCTAACGCCTTCTCGATGGCGGTAATAAGCTCATCTCGTGACGTTGCTATTCCCGAGCATATATTATAGGTGTGGTGAGGTAGGTCTCCTGAGTGACTTGCGATTAAGCGGTAGGCGCGAACAACGTCATCAACATGGGTATAATCCCTGCTCGTGTTTAGCGGGCCAACGGTCAAAGCGTCGCTTGTCATGATTTTTTGGGTCAAATCAGGAACTATAAATCCAGGTCCCTGCCCGGGCCCGGTATGATTGAGCGGGCGGGCAACGATAATCTCTAGACCCTTTTCACGGTACGCTTCCAGTTTCTCTTCGAGCATCACCTTGCTTACCGCATAAGGAGAGCCGGAAGTTACAAGTCGGCTGTCTTCAGTAAGTGGCATAGGCTGGTTGCTGTCATACACCGCACCACTACTGACTGCCAATACACGTGGCATTCGTGCTTCGGCAACAAGTCTGTCGAGTAAATTGGTATGCGCTAAGACGTTTACTTTATAATAAAGCTCATCAGGTAAAGATGTTTGACTTGGTGTGGCTAATGCGGCTAAGTTAATAATCGCATCAATTTCGTCAATGACTATGTGTTCGACCTCAGTAGTATTGGTTAAGTCGCACTGCGTATATGATGCGACTAATTTTTTAATATCAGTCGCGCATTCAGCATCCAACCCGGTGCCGTGCACTTGTATATTTGCGCTGTTTAATTCCCGAGCCAGGTGTTTTCCGACGAAACCATTCACACCAACAATGAGTACGTTATTGATCATGGGTGTATTATAGGGGCAAACCAGCGTTGCTGTATAGGGCGAAGAAGGCTAGAATATAAACAAGTGCAAACGAAACAACAACGCTACCGATATCCGCTTATTTTACTGAGGCAGTTGGTTAAGACCGATTTTAAGTTACGGTACCAAGGCTCGGTGTTGGGCTATGTTTGGTCACTATTGCGCCCTTTGGCAATTTTTGTGATTCTGTACGTTGTTTTTACCCGATTTCTTAGTATCGGAAAAGACGTACCACACTACCCGGTCTATCTTTTGCTCGGTATCATACTGTGGAACTTTTTTATAGAGATAACAACAGGCAATGTTAGTGTTATTGTGTCCAGCAGCGATCTGATTAGGAAAATTAACTTCCCAAAATATATTATTGTTTTAGCAAATTCGGTTTCAGCCTTGATTAACCTTCTACTCAACTTGGTTGTGGTGGCAGTGTTTATGTATGTTAACCATGTTGATATACAGGCTTCGGCGATATTGTTCCCTCTGTTGGTTTTGGAACTTTTTGTGTTTGCGCTCGCCCTCGGGTTCTTTTTGAGCGCTGCGTTTGTTCGGTTTCGTGATATTACATACATTTGGGACGTGGTAGTGCAAGGCGCCTTCTACGCCACTCCCCTACTTTATCCGTTAACTAAGGTTCCTTTGGAAGCAGCCAAGATTTTAATGTTAAATCCGGTTGCCCAGATTGTCCAAGACAGTCGGTATGTCCTCATTACTAGTCAATCACAGACCATTGGTTCGGTGTATGGCAACGAAATGGTTCGATTGGTTCCTATAGTGGCGGTTGTTGTTTGTGCGCTGGTGGCAGGTGTTTATTTTAAGGCCCGTTCCCGTTATTTTGCGGAGGAAGTGTAATGAGCAACACGGCAGTGACAATTAAACGGGTTTCAAAAGATTTTCACTACACGAGCAGTCGCGCAGGAACAGTTAAAAGCTTGCTTACGAGCGCATTTAGGTCACGACAAGAGAAGCGGAGCGACATTCAGCATGCCTTACGAAACATCTCGTTCGATATAAAAAAAGGTGAATTTTTCGGCATTGTTGGTCGTAACGGAAGCGGAAAAAGTACGTTGCTAAAAATGATAGCTGGTATTTATCAGCCGAACACGGGAAGTATTGTCGTTGAAGGAAAGCTTGTTCCGTTTATCGAGTTGGGTGTTGGCTTTAATCCTGAGCTAACTGGTCGTGAAAACGTCTACCTAAACGGAGCACTTCTTGGTTTTAGTAGGAAAGAGATAGAGGCTCAATATCAAGAGATAGTTCAATTTGCCGAGCTAGAAAAGTTCATGGACCAGCAATTGAAGAATTATTCATCAGGTATGCAGGTGCGTCTTGCCTTTTCTATGGCAGTCCGTGCAAAGGCTGATGTGTTGCTTATTGACGAGGTGCTGGCCGTTGGTGATGCAGACTTCCAGCGTAAGTGCTATGACTATTTCAAACAGCTTAAAAAGGAATCCAAGACAGTTATTTTTGTTAGCCACGACATGGGGGCGGTACAGGAGTATTGTGATCGGGTGGCGCTCATTGAAAAAAGCGAATTAGTAACTATTGGTTCTCCTGACAAAATATCTCAGCTGTATCGACAATTATTCAATGGCGAAGCAAAGCCATCGGCAAAAGAAATTGAGGGTAAACGATGGGGTGATGGTTCGGTAGCTACAACCGAAATTGCAACCCAAGTCATCAAAGATACGATCATTATTAGTCAGACGTTCGTCGCGCACGTTGATGACCTGAGTGTAGTTGCGGGTATTCGCATCAAAGACACCGCCGGTAAAGAAGTGGCCGGAACAAACACCAAGATTGAGAACATAAAGGTTAATCCAACTAAAATAGGCGAAACAACAACTATTATTTGGAAGATGCCCAATGTCCTTAGTGACGGCGAGTACATAGTTGATCCTTCGGTGATTCTTGCAGATGGAATTACGGTAGCCGATTGGTGGAATGATGCCACTACGTTTACCATTCGCAAAGACCGACACCTTCCGTATCCAGTGGATCCAGGATTTACGGTTGATATCAGTGTAGAAAAATAACGCTACTTGTTTTTAAGTGAGTCTAGCCTATCCTCAAGCTCGATGATTTGTCGATTGGCCCGCAGAAGACCGGCTTCAAGGTCGGCTATCTTTTTGGTGTGACGATGTAGGGTGTGATGGAAACGAGACAGGTGGCGGGGTAGTAGTATGACCCCAGAAAACCAGCGCATCACGTAACCAATAATAGGCAGTTGGCCAATAATCTTTTTAATGGTGTTCATTCTGCTGTTCCTTTTTCTAATGCTTCCTCAACAACCGTAACTAATGTCCGCGCGGCATTTTCTGGTTTGAACATTGGTTGCTCAATATGCTTGAAGCCTTTGGCGACAAGTTCTTGCTGAAGCTTCGTGTCGCCTAGAAGCTTGCTGATCGCTTGGCTGATTTGCTCGGTATTCTTGGCATTTACTTTGAGCGCGGCATCTCCCACGGCTTCAGGCAATGATGAGTTGTCGCTCGATATTACAGGAGTGCCACAGAACATCGCTTCAACAGGTGGTATGCCAAAACCTTCATAGCGACTCACATAGGTAAAGATAGAGGCCCCGCTCACAAGCGCCGGCATGTCTTCGTCGGTTACGTAGCCTGTTGGTTGTGCGACCTTGAGGCCTCTAGCTTGCAGGTCGGTGATTAGATCGTGGATTTCACCGTCTTTCCAACCCTTGGCACCTACTAGAAGTAGCGAATAATCTTTGAGTTGTTCTGGGTCTAGCATGGCGTAAGCCTTGAGTAGTGTAACTAAATTCTTGCGTGGCTCTATATTACCCACGAACAGGATGTATTTGCCAAAAACTCCGTATTTGGCACGAACATTTTTAATTTCGATATCAGTACGGGGATAAAAGTTACGCTTATCGATAATTGGGTAGATTATCGCTAGATTTTTTTCTGGCACACCATAATGTTCAACAATCTCTTGTTTGCTGTTTTTTGAGATGGTAATTACTTTTGTCGCACGTTGGGCAGCAAGTTGGGCTTGTTTGATAAGGAAGCGGGTATTGAGGTCTGCCGAAAACTCAGGGTGCAGTGCGAAGGAAAGGTCATAGATTATCGGAATACTAGGGCTAGACAGTGTGGGCCAGCTGCTAAAGTGAGGGAAAATGTATACTTGGCGACCAAAAAGTAGGTCGATGGGTGGCAGAAGGCCGTACATCTTTAGTTTGTTTGCAATACGTGGCCCGATGGGCATGCGAATAATACGGAAGTTCTTAAACCCGAAACGATTAACACGGTGTTTGAGCCTCCACGGCACACCTAGACTCACCTCTAAATAGTTGTAATTCGGTTTTTCTAACAACTGGTCGAGTTCTTTTAGTAAGGCTGCTGTGTAATGGCCAATACCGCTAAAGTGCTCTAGGCAAATAACTTCGGCATCGATGAATATTTTTATTTTGCCAGGCTGTTTCATTATTAGGCTATTATAGCAAATCTATTACGTTTCATGGCTTTGATCTTTACTCCGAAGGGGCACGATGGTTTTTAATGACCGCACGAAATCTTTGTATGATTGTTCGTGGGTGAACTGCTTGGAATGGGAAAATGCTTGCATCCTTAATTGCTCCAATCGCTTCGGGTCGCGCAATGTTTGAGTGATGCGTTCTGCAAGTGCGTGTATATTGCCGTTTGGCACAGTAAGACCCGTTTCATTATTTCGCACGCTATCCCTTAGGCCGTCGGCATTGTAGACGATAGCAGGTGTTCCTTGGCTGTTGGCCTCGGTAACGATTAATCCCCAGCCTTCTTTTACGGACGTAACAATAATTGCCGATGATTCTCGCAAGAGAGCAGTTTTTTCTTGCTCACTAATTCGTCCACGCACCGTTATAGCCACACGATGGGGGGATTGTTCGATGTACTTTAAGACCCTTGCGCCGTATTTACTGTTTGCGTTGCCCGCCATAACCAAGGTAAGTTTCGGGTTTTTAGTCCGCGCAATCTCAAAAGCTTTAACTGCATCTAATGGTCGTTTCATTGGTCGAAAAGCACCCAAGAACAAAATCTGGTTGGTTTTTTTCTTTTCAGGTAAAGATGTGGCATGTGGTGTGTCGAGTCCAACCCGGAACACGTTGATGCTAGAAGCTTTAAATCCAAAATGTTGCAAGTCTTCCTTAGTGCTTTCGGATTCGGTGAGTACGAGCCGATAGCTGCGAGCAACGACACGCAAGTACAGTGGTTCTATGAGGTAGCCTAACAGTGATAGCGGAAAAGACATTTGGTAAAACCATACCGATCGAGCAAGCTGATAGGTTAGTAGAACTGGGGTTGCTTTGCCACGATACAGACTGGCCAAAAATGGTATGGTGTTCATTTCGTCAATAACCACATCCTGGGGTGGTAGAGTTCTGAACTGTGCTTTAGCTCGAAGATATACACTATACCGGCTACCGCTTCGAAGTACGCGAATGCCGTTAACCACTTCTTCGTCTTGGCTACCTGGGTAACGAGCGGTTATGAGGGTTACTTTGTGACCGTCCTGAACGAGCCGTTTGCGTATCTCATCTGAAACACGTTCTGCGCCCCCGGCTGCCGGGTGATTACTGTCCTTCCAAGAAAACCAAGTTATCTGCACTACTTGCTTTCTTTAATAATATATAATGGTCGATTCTGCGTTTCGTAGTATACGCTTTCTAGGTACAGCGCTAGCAAGCCTTGGCAAACCAGAACTATGCCGACCAGGAACGTTACAAACAATGCCAGCAAGGCACTTCCTGTTACTGAAAGCCCGATTGGATCACCTAGAAGATATTTCTGAATTGCCAACACGATACCAGCAATTGCTGATGTGGCGGATATTAGTGAACCGAGTAAAGCGATTAACTTTAATGGTCGGGTGGAGTGAGAAACAATACCGTCAATAGCCAGCTTTAGCAACTTTCGGACTGAGTAGGCGGCCGTTCCTGCATGACGCTCGGCAGCCACGAAAGGCACCTCAATACGATGAAAACCAAGCCAGTCGACAAGGTTGCGCGTAACACGATTACGTTCAGTCAATTGATTGAAAGCAACAACCACTTTACGGTCGAGTAGTCGAAAATCGGTAGTGCCAGCAACGACATTTTGGCCACCTATAAATCGTAAGACTTTATAGAATGCTTTTGAACCATAGCGTTTCACGAAGCCTTCATTAGTGTTTCCGGTCCGTACGCCGACAATTACTTCGTGACCTTGTTCCCACAGCTCAATAAACGTTTTAAGTAGTTCCACAGGGTGCTGCCCGTCAGCATCCATAATGATTACAGCGTCGGTATCTACCACCGATAGGCCGGCACTGGTAGCGGCTTCTTTACCAAAATTTCGTGACAATGTGACATATCGAACCGTTTTTGGTTGCTCTTGTTTAAGCTCACGGATGGCTTGGAGCGAACCGTCGCCACTGCCGTCGTCAACATAGATGACTTGCCATTGATATTTGTGTTTATAACGCTCAAAAAAAGTTGCTAGTTTTTGATGAAGCCAACTGATGTTGTCCTGTTCATTAAAGACCGGAATTAGTACACTTATGGTTTTGTATTGGTTGGTTTGTTTAGTCATGTTCTTATTGTCTCCGATTTATATTATATACTGTTGTGATTTAGGCTAGGATGTTTTGTAAAAGTACTAGTGCTCTATATAATTTCGAACAATGATTAAACTCATAAAATCGACATTTCACAACGAGGCGGAAACTAAAAAAAAGCTGGTAAATTTCATCCAATCTGCTCAGATTTTAAGTTTCGGCCCAGAGTGTGAAAAGTTCGAAAAGCAGTTTGCTAAGTGGCAGGGTAGGCGGCACTGTGTCTTTGTGAACAGTGGTAGTTCGGCTAATTTGGCCATTTTGCAGGCGCTTTTGAACGAAGGCAAAATAAAGCTTGGCGACAAAGTAGGGGTATCTGCGCTTACTTGGTCTACTAACGTTATGCCGGTCATTCAGCTTGGCTTTACCCCCGTGCCAATCGACGTAGAACTTGATACTTTGAATGTTTCAAGCACTATGCTCCGTAAGGCCTTACGGCGACACGAGATACGGGCCTTATTCCTTACTAATCTACTTGGTTTCTGCGACGACATGGCAGAGATTCGATACATTTGTGAACAAGAAGACATTGTATTAATCGAGGATAATTGTGAGTCGCTCGGCACGGTGTACCGTGGTGAAAAGCTTGGCAATTTTGGCCTAGCTAGTACCTTTTCTTTTTATGTTGGACACCACATGTCGACAATTGAAGGTGGTGCGATTTGTACCGACGACGAAGAGTTAGCAACTATGCTACGACTTGTTCGTGCCCATGGATGGGATCGCAACTTGGCCGAGCAGCAACAAAAGCAAATTCGTGATAAACATAAAGTGAATAGCCTATTTTATTCTCGTTACACTTTCTACGACCTCGGTTATAACCTGCGACCAACAGAAATTAACGGCTTTATTGGCAACACACAAATTCCATATCTGAAAGAGATAACCGAAACTAGACAAAATACATTCCTAGAGATTGCCGACAAGATTTATGAACAAACCGATCGTTTTTACCCAATTCGCTATGACCACATAGACTTTATATCTAACTTTGCATTTCCTATTGTTTGTAAGACCAAGAAGATTCGCGATGAACTGGTAAATAAATGTAACGGCAAAATTGAACTACGCCCAATCGTGGGTGGCGATATGACCAAGCAACCATTCTTTACCAAGTATGCAAAGCACCTTGCCCTAAAAGACTCTAATGCTGGTCTCATACATGAACAAGGCCTATACTTTGGCAATAATCCGGAGCTAACTAAAGCAGAGAAAAAACAGATAATTTCCATATTCACAAGTTAATAATTAAACAAAGGTAACAATGACTGAAAAAAAAGCAGGCAGTAGCACCCAAAGAAAAAGTTTGCACGTGTTGTATACAGGGGTTGTGTATCCGAAAGTAATTACTGGTGGTGATCAGCTGTTTATCGACATTGCTCCCAGGATGCCGGAAGACATCGACATTACTATTATCGCTCCGCACTTCACGAAGGATTACTGGAAAGGTATTAAGAAAAAGAATATAACGTATAAATTTTTGCCACCAAACCGATTTGAATTTAAGGGTAACCCGATCGCAATTTTTCTTTCTTACTCCATTAGAGCTCGACAGGTCTATAAGATTTTAAAATCGGAAAATGTGCAAACTATATATTCGTGTTCAGATATTGCGTATGCTGATATTTGGCCAGCCTTTTTAATGAGAAGAAACAAAAGTATTAAATGGCTGAGTAGGGTGTATCATGTATTGCTTCCGCCCAAAAGTCGTCAAGGCAACCCGTTAGTCAATATGGTAGCTTTTTGTCTCCAGAGGCTTAGCTTTTGGCTAATGAAAAAACGGAGTACGACGATATTTGCACTTAATCCAAAACTACGAAAAGAGATGTTGGATCTCGGATTCCCCGCGAGAACGTTAAAGGTTCTAGGCGCAGGCATAGACTTTAAAAAGATCGATGAATTCAAACCGACAAAAAAATATCCTTACGACGTTGTAGTACTCGGGAGGATAACACCAGTAAAGGGTATTTTTGATGCGGTCAAGATTTGGGATAAAGTGCATGCCACCAACCCAAAACTAAAACTGGCCTGGATTGGGGGAGGAAGCGACAATTTTCGCAATCAATTAATTGAGCAGCTTGAAGCAAGAGGGCTAACAGACAGCTTTGAACTACTTGGCTTTATCGAAAAAAAAGAAGTGTACAACATTCTCAAAAGCGCAAAAATATTCCTGTGTCCAGACCATGAGAATGGTTGGGGTTTGGCGGTTTGTGAAGCAATGTCTGCGGGCTTACCGGTTATTTCGTACAATCTTGACATTTTCGGCAGTGTTTATAAGAAAGGATACAAGAGTGTTCCCCTGTACAACACTGAGAAATTTGGTCAAGCCATAATTGATTTGCTTGGCGATAAAAAACGTATGAAGCAAATGAGTCGCGATGCCAGGGCGCAAGTAAAACAATTTGACCACCAAGAAGTTGTCGACACACTCGTTAAGTATATCTAGGCAGAAACTCAGAATTACTGTTGTGGTGTGTTATCTAACTGCTACGAGTAACCTTTGTGTTGCATACTCGAGCAAAGCCATACAGACCAAATAAAAGCACCACGAACGAAATGACGGTTAGGCCTTGCACTAGTTCGGCTGATGTTGTCCTGGTGCTGTACAGTAATGTGAATACCCCGAGTGATAACGAAGCAATGGCAGAAAGTGTGATCGCCCAGCGGTTTCGTATGACGATAAAGAACATAACTAAAGTTGTAATGACAAGAAAGTTGAACTTGTAAAGAATAGCAAGAATTGCGAGTGTCTTAACGTCATTCCATACTTGATATTGACCGCCAAAAAGCAGGTGTGTTATTTGTTGGCCAAAGAGCTGCATCGCAGACAAAGAACAAATAGTAATCGCCACAAATACGCTACAGATACGCAGTAGTAGACCTAAATTCTTTCTAAGATTGTATATATCGATGTTTGAGAGAAAAGGCCAAAGGAATAACATTCCTCCAAAATAAACAATTCTACTTACTACATACATATCAGCATATACCTTGGCATCTTGCGGGCGCCCGCTAATGAGGAGCAGGTCGAGAATTAACAATATATTAATGGCTAGAACTGAAATTGAAGCAAAGACGACGTACTTGAGTAACGAGCGTAGTTCTTTTGTTCTATAAATACTAAGGCGATGAATAAAAACAGAAGCTATATTCGGTAGATCATCAGCGCGGTACGCTGTGTATATGTAGGTAAGCGATAGGATCGTACCCAATGACATTGCATAGAGTGTTAATGCACCATTTTTTGTTAATACACCTACCAATACGCAACAAATCAGTTGTAATAGTGAAGTTATAACAAGCGATATTCCTAGTTTCGCCAGCTTTCCTTTGCCATTTAGATAGCCTGAGACGACGGACATGATGATTGACAATACTAACATTAGTATAATGGGCATGAGCAGTGATGGAGACAGAGATATTTTGTTAAATATCACGGGCGAAAACAGTAAAAAAATAATCAGAAGGGCCAGGAACAAATGCGTGATAACAGCTTGAAGTTTTTCTATGGTGGTTTTTGCATCTTTACTATCTTTTTGTTTTGATAAGCCAATCGTAATTGCCACTATAGATAGAGTAAATGAAGAAAGCTGAGTAAATATAGCTAAAGCAACGGTTATTGATACGAATTGCTCATTGCTTAGAATTCGGGCCAGCGCAGGGTATAGGGCGTAGTTAAAGAAGGATGCGATACCACTTAGGATGATGAAGAGGAAAGTCTTTTTCTGCATGTGCTACGATGTTGGTTTAGTAAGAATTCTATAGCTGTTATACTGTCTACATAATCAATACTTAGTACTATTATAGCTTATGGCTAGGTAAAGCACGGAGTAACTTTGAATAAAAACCGTACCAGCACACAAAGCGTAACCAGACAGTCGATAATCGAAGAGGGGTTATCTGTTGTGATCCCAACATACAATGGTTCTTCTTGGTTGCCAGAAACTGTTAAGCATATTGAAAGAGCCCTAGCAAAGGCATCGGTTCGTCGGTGTGAGATAGTAGTAGTTAACGATGGTTCGACAGACGATACCACTGATGTTGTAGAAAAACTAATTAATTCTTCGAGATATCCCGTTAGGCTTGTAAATCAAAACAATAGTGGACGATTTATCGCAAGAGAGACTGGTACAAACGAAGCTAAGTTTCCTAATTTACTGTTTGTTGATACTCGGGTTTATATTGGCGAAGATTCGTTAAACTACGTTGTAGGTCAACAACAGAAGGATGATACGCGGCGGGTGTGGTGTAGTCATGTCCGTGTTGATAAAAAGGGAAACATATACGCAAGATTTTGGGAAACAGTAGCATTTGTAGCATGGCGAAAATATTTCAAAAACCCTAAAGACACATCATATGGTATAGAACATTTTGACGACTACCCAAAAGGCACTACCTGTTTTTTTATAACTAAGTCAATTTTGCACGAAGCTAACGCTTGGTTCAAGAAGAACACCAAAGATTTAAAGACATCTAACGACGATACTTTACTACTTCGTCATATTGCCCGCAAAAACTCAATCAATATTAGTCCAGATTTCTGGTGTTTATACCATGCAAGATCAACTTTAAAACAGTATTCAAAACATGTTATTCATCGAGGTAAGGTTTTTGTAGATGGTTTTTTGCGCAACGACGGAAATCGTTTTTTTATTCCCCTTATACTATTCCTTGCATTGTCGCTAGTGGCGGTTATTGTCATGGTCCTAAGACCAGAAATAATTCTGCCATTGTTGGTAATTGGGGCAATCGGCTGGCTACTAGAGCTAGCAATAATGCTACTACTGGGCGTTCCGTATGAAGACGCTTTGGCTACCTTTGTACTTTCTCCAATATTTGCGTTGTGCTATGGAGCGGGCATTTGGTTCGCATTTACAAGAATATACGTCATTGAAAGGATCAGGTTGTTACTCAAATATGCTTAGAAACATAAATGACTTGATTAAACTGGGAACTAGTTATGCTGGTTCAATCTTGCGAGGTGCCAGAAAGAGATTACCAGACGGTTTTTTGCGTCTGCTTATGGCGATACTTGTCTATCTTTGTATCGCGGTGTATTACCTAGGCCCGAGCGTTACAAGGTGTACGTCCGTTACTTACGGCTTTGGTGATAATACTGCAGGACCAATATGGCAATTTGAGTCGTTTCCAAATAATCCTATTGGAGGATTTATAACTCAAACAAATTACCCTGTTGGGGAGAATATTAGTAATCCTGTGAGTTACAGTTTTATTTTGCAGAAGACTTTCATTTGGGGTGCCCAGAAAATCGCTGGTCCTATATGTGGTTATAACTTAGTGAACTTGGTGGGGTTTGTGTTTTCTGCAACCGCTATGTTTTGCTTTGTGTACTGGTTGACGCGAAATAAGTGGATAGCGCTGTTCGCTGGTTATGTAGTGTCATTCGCTCCGTATTTTCAGTTTAAAGTTGGTGGCCATCCGAGTTACGGCTATCAAGGCCTATTGATCTTAAGTGTGTGGATGTTCCTTCGAACATATATTGAGAAGAGAAAAAGTTCTATGATAGCTTTTGTCTTTATTACGGCGGCTTGTTTCTATTGGGATCCATACTTTTCATTATTAGTTTTTACTGCGCTAGCACCCGTAGTCCTGGTTGCGTGTTTTACGGGTGTGTATAAAAACCGTTCACGTAATTTCAGTCAAATTATTAATAGTTTGCGACCAGTCATACTGGGCTGTTTAGGGGTGATAGTTTTACTCATACCGCTAGTTTCTGTAAATGTTAAGTACAAGGATGCCATTGCTTCATATGCAACCGGTGCAAGAGGAAACCTTATGGAGGCTGCAAATAAGTGTGGCAATTTGCCTACTGATTATTTCATCCCACCAGACGCAAATTATTTCTTTAGTATAATCTTGGGACCAAAATATGGCGAAAAGGTTCAGATCCTAAGGCACGGATGCAACACGAGCGAACAGAATGTCGCTATTGGTTATGCGATTATGCTTGTTGTCTTGTTCGGTGGAACGGTGTTTGCATGGGAAGTTTTAAATAAAAGAAAGAATCCTATTTCGGGACTGATTGCAGGAAAATTCGAAGTATGGTCAGGATTAATACTAATGGCTATTTTTTCAGCCATCCTTGCATTGCCACCGAGTATTGGACCGATAAAAACACCAACGTATTTACTCTTAAGCAATGTTCAAATTTGGCGAATACTTTCGAGAGAGTTTATTGTATTTCAAATCGCAATAGTCGGAATCTTCTCGCTTCTTTTACTTTATTTTTCTAAGTCAGGTATTCTAATAAAACGAAAGATCTTGAAGATAATACTATTTATCTTGTTGGTGTTGGCAACTGCTGCTCAGTACCAAACAGCAAAACCATTTTCTGGGTCAACTGCAACATTTGACTACAGCAAAAATACACCAGAAATATACTCCTGGATTGCGGTACAAGATGATATTCGCGTTATTGCTGATTACCCGCTTGATAAGGTTGGCGAAAGCGAAGCATCCTCATACTACCTTACGGCTCAAACTACCCATAAAAAGAGTTTGCTTAATAGTTCCTTACCTAATAGTCCTCAAGAGACTAGGAGATTTTCGATAAAAGACATATCAGACCCACAAACACTCCCGGTGCTTCGTGCTCTAGGCGTCGATACTTTGATAGTACATGGTATTTCTAAGCAGGAACTATTGAAAATAAACGACATTGAAATTCTTCGTTATGAAGATATCGTTGACAAGTTTAATGGCGGGGCGTTGGCGGTCGCGAGAATTAAACCGGGTGAAGTTGCCGATTCGGTTGTTGTTTTAGAAAAGGGATTTCCTATAAATGGAGGGATCATGAAGAATGCTATAAACATTGAGTACGAAGTTATTAATAATGCAGAGTTGTCTACGCAGAAATTAGATAAAACCAAAGGTGGATTACGAGATGTCTGCTTCGAAGCGAAGATGGCAGACGAAAAAGATACTGACACATTACAGATAATTGATGACAAGGGTAATATATTAAAGCGTCAGACACTAAGTGGTCAATATAGTGCAATCTATTTTAAAGCAAATTATGGCCAGAAAATCAGATTATCAAATATTACTGGACACAATATGCGCATTAATAATCTTGGATGCATGTAATTTCGGTGTTTGCTAGACCGATAGGTTTTATAGAACCCTTGAGTTAAAGTTTAAACCAATATCCTGCATCCATGCCTTACCTTCAACTAGCAAACTAAAATACTCAAGGTAGTTACCTGGGGTAGAGGGCGCTTTATAGTTAAATTCGAATGTTGCAATCTGTCCTGGAGCAACAGATGTTTCTTTCATGTTTGCCGGCCGATTTTGTCCAAGCCAGGAATTTTCAAAGAAGGGACTAATTCGGCTCGTTGGTCTTGAAGTGCCAACTCTAACAGGGTTCGAGCCTGAGTTGTACCACGTGACATTGCCAGTGTTTCTAACCGTAAAACCAACAAGATATGTTGTGCCACGAACCAGATTATTCAAACCGATCAATGTGGTTTTGGCTGGATCAGAAAAGGCATATTGTGAAGTAAGCTCGTATGAGTAATTTGGTGTCTTGATTGTGCCGTAATAATTTAATCCAATGTCTTGCATCCAGGTTGCACCTTCAACAACAGGGTTGAAGTATTCATAAAATGGACCAGGTCGATCAGGTATATTCATCCAAAACTCGAATGTTGCAACTTGCCCAGGAGCAACAGACGCTTCTTTCATCTTGGCTGGCCGGTTTTGTCCAAGCCAACTGCTGTCAAAGAAATAACTGAACCTGTCATATGGTCGAGATATTCCAAGATGAACAGGGTTTGAGCCTGAGTTGTACCACGTGACATTGCCCGTGTTTCGCATTCTAAGATTGACATGTAATCGTTCCCCAGGCTCTAGGTTTATTAACGAGCGACCCTGAGTAAAGGCTTCGTCACTGGCGGCATACTGCGAGACTAGGTCCCAAGTGTAGGTTGGCTTAAGTACATTGAAGTTATAAAGCAGACCAATATCCGGGAACCAAGAGTTACCCTCACTCACTAGACTAAAATATTCACTGTTACTACCGATTAAACTCTGAGGAGCCTTAATCCAAAAATTAAATGTTGCAACTTGCCCAGGAGCAACGCTAGATTCGTTCATTCTTGCTGCTCGACTTGGGCTCAACCATGTTGTATCAGCGAATGAACTATTTCTACCAAAAGAGCGAGCGGTGCCAATATTAATGGGATTGGCACCGCTATTGGACCATGTAAAGTTGCCGGTATTTCTGACTGTTAAAGTCAGGTATGCTCTGTCGCCGGGAAAAAGACTGCCTAGATTTTTTGCTGACGACTTTGTTGCATCAGTATAAGCTGCCTGACCTTCTACACGCCAAGAGAATGTTGGTGCGGTTGTAGTTCCAAACCATTCATTAAATAAACGCCAGAAATTTCGGTTACCGTAAGCACTACAGCCATCGCCGGTGCCGTAGAGGTTGTTCAGGGCAGCTGAGTTAGGTTGATATGGGGTGTAGTTATAGAGCGCAGCGGTGGCGGAGTTTTCTAGGTAGACATTACTTCCCCCACAGCCAGCGTTGGGGTTGTATTGTATATAACCTGTCTTACCACCGGCGAAGTTAAAATAATTCGATTGCTTAACGTATCGCTGGAACTGACGCGCGGCATTATAGACTTGATTAAAGAAGCCGTAATATTCAGCGTCGCAAGCCGCCGTATCGGGGCAACCGTAGCCGGTTGCAGCACGGTATTGAATACTCCAGGGCCAATCGTCGGTTATCAGGCTTTGTTCTTTTTGTAACAAGACGAGCAGAGCTTTTTGACTTACGTTACAGGCACGAGAGACATCGTAAATGATTTGAGCTGCTGTTTTGACGCCCCCAAAGTAGGTATTGGCGCAGTAGCTGTCGGCCCCTTTGGTTGGAGTGCTTTCGACGTAGTCTTTTACACAAGTATAAGGTGGTGGGTAGCCGTTTGACGTTCCATATTGTGCACGAGTAACACCTCCACGCATCTGAGTACCATTGGTGTCACACACCGGAACCTTAGCATTTAAGAAATTTTGTATTTCTTGGGCGCTCATAGCATTGCCGTCATAAAAGACGCTATCGTCAATTATTCGACCAGCCTGAAATTCGTTACCAGAAAGAGCCAGTGCCGTATTGCTTGTTGAGCCCATGAATATGATAGCTACAATGATGCCGAGGAGTAGCGGTAGTTTATTGAATCTTCGCATGCTAGTTAACCTCGACCGTCTGACTGGCTGATGTGCCTTCGGCGGTTGCCGAACTGTAATTTAGTGTTACTGTCCATGTTCCAGGGCTCAAAAAATTATCAGAAAAGTTTATTGGAGCACACTGCGTATACGATACATTTTGAAAACCAGCAGATGTACGAGATAGGCTTGTTCCATCTTTAGTGAAGGTAGCCGTGCAAGTGCCACCCTCCTCAAAAATACCTGCAACGCTGCCCTTAACACTACCACTGGTGCTGGTGATCGTGGGGGTTACAGACTTTTTAGAACCTGAAGAGTTTGAAGAAGTTGGAGTTTGTTTTTGCTCTTCTACAATACGGTCTTTATTATCTTCGGCCTGTTTCTTTTCTGGTTCGGTTGCGGGGGCATAGTTGATAGTCGCTGTGCGCTCTGTTGGTGCTTGGTCTTGGTTGGCACGACTCTTAAGCCATACGGCACTCGAACCGCCGGTAACTGCAAGAACTACTACCGCTAGGGCAATTACACGCGTTCGTTTAGATAATCGTGATGTAACCATTTTGTTTTGTGATTTTTGTTTAGTACTGTACACATATAACAATAGCATAAGTAGTTTACTTAGACAACATAATCTTAAGAAAAGCGAGCCGTAATGCGGTATACTTGATTGGATATGAAAATTGCAGTAATTGGAACAGGTTATGTTGGGTTGGTCAGTGGTACGTGTTTGGCCGAAATTGGCAATAATGTTATTTGTATTGATAACAATGAAGAAAAAGTTCGAGCCTTAACCAACGGGCAGATACCTATATATGAACCCGGCTTAGAAAATCTAGTACACCGTAATGTTAAAGAGGGCCGGTTAACCTTTTCGACCGATTTGCACGCTGTCAAAGAAGCCCAGGTTATTTTCCTGGCATTGCCGACGCCACCTGGCGAAGACGGCTCGGCAGACTTGAGTTATGTATTGGGTGTAGCAAAAGATCTTGGTCCGATTTTAGAACATGACGGTGTAGTGATTGTGAATAAAAGCACTGTTCCGGTTGGAACTGCTCAAAAAGTGCAAAAGGCAGTGCAAGCAAAGACTAAGCGCAAGTTTGAAGTGGTTTCTAACCCCGAATTTTTGCGTGAAGGGCAGGCGGTGAATGATTTTTTGTCGCCAGACCGAATTGTTGTCGGGGCTGAGTCAGCGGAAGCGGCCGAGGTTATGCGACAAGTTTATCTGCCATTGGTCCGTGAAGCACCCGATCGCTTTATGGCCACCAATACTGCATCGGCAGAGACTATTAAATATGCTGCAAATGGATTTTTGGCTACTAAAATTAGCTTTATTAACGCCCTTACCGCCTTTTGCGAAGCAACCGGAGCCGACATTGAAGCGGTGCGACTCGGTATGGGTACCGATACCCGAATTGGTTCGCAATTTTTATATCCTGGGCCAGGCTATGGAGGAAGCTGTTTTCCAAAAGATACACTTGCCTTAGAGAATATGGCTAAAGAGTACGATGTAGAACTCCATATTGTAAATGCGACGGTGCAAACAAACGAAGAACAAAAAAAGCGTTTACCCCAAAAGGTACTTGATTATTACAAAGGTAATGTACAAGGGAAGACATTTGCCTTACTCGGTTTAGCATTTAAGGATGACACCGATGATATTCGTGAATCACCAGCGCTCGTAGTCATCGATACTCTGACTGCAAAGGGTGCCCGAATTGTTGCATTTGATCCGCAGGCAATGGATAACGTGCGGCGTTTGTACAAAGATAATGATTTGTTAAGTTTTGCCGAAGATGAGTATGCGGTATTGAAGGGTGTCGATGCGGTGATTGTAGTAACAAATTGGAAAGAATTTTCTTCGCCCGACTGGGCTCGAGTTAGATCTCTTGTAAAGGAACCACTCATGTTTGACGGGCGTAATTTGTATGATCTGCAATCAATGCAAAAAGCCGGATTCCATTATGAATCTATGGGTCGGAGAACTGTTGAGCGATAATGAGTAAAACAGTACTCATAGCCGGTGGAGCAGGATTCTTAGGCTCCCATCTAGCGGATCATTATATTGCCATGGGTTGCAAGGTTGTGGCGGTAGATAATCTTTCGACCGGTAGCGAGCGTAACATACGTCACTTACATGATAATGATCGGTTTTTGTTTGTTAAAGCCGATATTGTACAACCGCTGCCTAAAAATGTTATTAACAATCATTACGATGTCATCTTGAACATGGCTTCACCAGCCAGTCCGCCCCATTACCAACGTCTTAGCATAGAGACGCTACGGGTCGGTTCCGAAGGTACCCTACAGCTACTAGAGTTAGCCAGGCGAAACAAGGCGCGCTTTTTTCAGGCTAGTACCAGCGAGGTGTATGGTGATCCTCTTGTTCATCCACAGCCCGAGAGTTATCGAGGCAGCGTGAATTGCTACGGGCCTCGAGCTATGTATGATGAAGCAAAGCGTTATGCAGAAGCCCTGATTTATTCATACAAAGAACGTTACCCAGAAGTTTCTACTTGTATTGGTCGTTTTTTTAATACGTATGGTCCTCGTATGGATGCGAATGATGGTCGAGTGGTTTCGAATCTTATCGTACAAGCCCTTGCTAATAAGTCTCTTACTATTTATGGCAAGGGTGATCAAACACGCAGTTTTTGTTATGTGTCAGATTTGATTGCCGGTATTGCTACTTTGGTGGAATCAGATGTTTCTGAGCCGGTAAATTTAGGCAATCCCAGTGAGTTTACTATAAAAGAATTGGCCAACTTGGTGCTTGAACTCACCGGTTCTGGGTCTAAAATTACTCACAAACCGCTTCCCGCAGACGATCCCTTGCAACGCAAGCCAGACATTACAAAGGCGAAGCAGTTACTAGGCTGGCAGCCACGGGTTGCGTTGCGCGACGGACTATTGCATACTATTACCTATTTCAAGGAGAGTGAATGACCGAGCAACTACACGAAGGCTACATAGCGCCACCAGAAAATCAGATTAATCCTGAGCTTGAGCGAATTGCTGGTCAAGTTGGCCTAACAACATCCACAATGTATAAAGACTGGTATCCTGGCCCAGTGTCCGAGGGGGCCGAACTATCCGAGACAAAGCTTCGTGGTGATTTGGCAATAGAAACAATTCAAAGCGCCACTCGTCAGGGATTTCATTTGATAGTGGTAGATGGTGGCAGTTCTGATTCGTTTCTTGAGGCCGTACGAGGCACGCAGGCCGCTCTGTATGCACAAGAAGAGGCGGGCATGAGTCGTGGTCGACAACAGGCTTTTCGTTTGGCTTCGCAGGTGGAGGGTGTGAAGGTTATTGGTTGGATTGAGCCCGAAAAGGTAGCCATGGCAAACGAGGGAATCTTGGCACCTGCTAAGGAAATAATCGACGGTGGTGCAGATATTGTTGTGCCAGAAAGGGATGCAGGGGCATTTGCCAGCTACCCAGATTTTCAGGTAGGTTTTGAGCAAGAAAGCAACCGTTTGTACAATCGATTATTACGACGTTTTGGACTTTACCCAGAAGATGCTCCTGATCTAGATGCGTGGTTTGGACCCCGTTTTTTCAAGAATACTCCCGAAATACTTGAATTGTTTACCTTGAATTATGAATTTGTTGAAAGTGAAGTAACAGGACTAGCCCAACAAACGCCTGGACTTTGGGCAAACGCACTGTTCTTGCCAATTGTTGCAGCACTCCATAATGGCTATACAGTGAAGAGCGTTCCGGTGAACTATCTGCATCCCGCTACTCAGACTAGACAAGAGCAAGATAGCCCTCAGTTTGTAGAAAAACGAGCATTTCAACAACGAGCTATACTATTCACTGTTGTGCATTTTATTCGCTTTTTACAGGGTAGAGGTAACCCAAGAATCCGTCAAAGTTCGTAGTTTTAGCTGATAAGACTTCAGAATTCCGTTTAAACTGCTATCATAATATTCATGATAGTGGTTATTATTGCAGGGGGGTCAGGTACTCGTTTGTGGCCATTGTCCACTCCAGATTACCCAAAGCACTTATTATCATTAACAAACGAAAAGAGTCTGCTACAGAATACTCTTGCCCGTGTAAGACGCCTGACAACCGATGACAAAATTCTTGTTATTCCAGACGCCTCCCATGAGCATCATGTAAGAGAACAGCTAAAAGAGCATAAAGACATAACGATTCTTGCAGAGCCTGGCCGTCGCGGTACGGCACACTGTCTCTTGTATGGTTTATTAGAATTACAGAAACAAGGTGTCGATCCGGATGAGCCCGTTGCAATACTTTGGGCTGATCATTTAATTCGTGACGAGTCCGGTTTCGTTAGTACTTTTAAGCGGGCGAGTCGGGTATCGAAGAAGTATAAAAAAGTAGTGTTTATCGGAGCAGAGCCAGTCTATGCCTCAACAGGTTTTGGATATATGGAGCATGGCGATGCGCTTGAAGATGATGCCAATGTTTTTGAGCTTTTGAAATTTCACGAGAAACCGGACCATAAAACTGCAGAAAAGTACTACGCCAGCGGAAGATTTTTCTGGAATATGGGATACATCGTATCATCGCTCAACACATTTCAAGAAGCAGCTACATCCTATGCGCCTGAATTTTGGAAAACTTTCGAAATGCTTGCTTCGGCGAAGAGTGCGACAGACGCATATTTGTCACTCGATAACGTGGCGGTAGATTATGCTTTCAGTGAAAAAATTCAAGGAGCGCTTGTTATTCCTGGTGGGTTCGACTGGGTAGATGTAGGTTCGTTTGGCGATTTGCATGGTATCAGCAGTCAGGATGTCGATGGAAATCATGTACGAGGGGATCTTGTGGAGCTCGAGGGTGTTACCAATAGCTATATTCGTAACGACCAGGAAACGCCTATAGCGGTTATTGGACTTGATAATGTCGTGGTTGTTAATTCACCAAACGGTATTTTGGTAACAAATAAAAACTTCGCACAGCGCGTCGGTGATGTAAGTAAGAAGTTCAAAACAAAATGACATTTGTAGAGAGCTTACAATATGAACCTCATGAGCTTGCTTTTGGTACATCGGGTTTGCGAGGTCTTGTCGTTGATATGACTGATTTAGAGTGTTACATAAATACCGTCGGATTTTTGCGGTACTTACACGAAGAGTTTGCGCTCAAGCGGGGTAGCCAGGTTTTGCTGGCTGGAGATCTTCGCGACAGTACACCGCGAATAATGCGAGCAGTTGCGCAAGCGATTACAGATGAAGGCTATCGTTATGTTAATGCAGGGCTTATTCCTACTCCGGCTGCGGCCTTTGCGGGACTAACTCGCTCTATGCCCGTCATTATGGTTACCGGAAGCCATATTCCTGCCGACAGAAACGGTATTAAATTCTATCGTGCGGATGGTGAGGTGCTGAAGTCTGACGAGCAGGGAATACAGCGTAGCGTAATGACCGTACGTAAGCAAATGTACGAGTCTCATAACAGCCAAGCAGTCTTTGATACCAAAGGACAGCTAATTAAATCATCTGGATTGAGTCCGGCAGACGATACGTATAGTCGTGAGTATATTGAGCGCTATACGTCCTTTTTTGACCGACAGGCGCTTAAAGGGAAAAAAATTGTAGTGTATCAGCATTCGGCAGTTGGTCGTGACATTATTGTTGAAGTGTTGCAGTCGCTTGGCGCTGAGGTAGAGAAGGTGGGGCGCTCTGATGTATTTGTACCGATAGATACCGAGAATGTTACGCCAGACGACAAAAAGTTGTTTGTTGATTTTGCAGCCAAGTATCCAGACTGTTTTGCAATTGTGTCAACCGACGGTGACAGTGACCGACCGTTTGTTATTGACGAAAGCGGTGAGTTCTACAGAGGAGACGTACTTGGCTGTATTGTTGCACGCTATATTGCCGCAGATTTTGCTGCGGTGCCAATCAGTAGCAATGACGCTGTCGATAAGTTCTGTGAGCAGCATGACATCGAGCTTGTGCATACAAAGATTGGTTCGCCATACGTTATAGTTGCCATGCAAGAAGCGACAAAAAAGGTGTTGTGTGGTTGGGAAGTTAACGGTGGTTTTTTGTTGGGTGCTAATCTGAGGGTAAATGACAAAGAGTTGAGTGCTTTGCCCACACGTGATGCATTGTTGCCTATTCTTGCTGCGCTGATAAACGCGAGTCAAAAAGGACTTTCTGTATCTGGATTATTTCAACAATTACCACAGCGATATACCGGTGGAGGTCTGATTGATCTAGATGATATGGATCAAGTAGTGCGATTTAAGCAGCGTCTGAATGATGATTATTTTGATGCAGAACAGATTAGTCGACTACTGGGAATTGCCAGCAATAGTATTGTTGCAATCGATAAAACAGATGGACTACGTATTAACCTTGGAAGTACTGTATTACATTTTCGCCCAAGTGGTAATGCGCCTCAAATGAGAATCTATACCAACTGCGATACGCAATCTGAGGCAGATGATCTTGTACAGGATGCGGTAGCGCCTGGTGGGCTCATTGAGAAAATTCTAGCCGACTAATTTTTGGCTAGATTATTGATGAATGCGTCAACTTTATCTCTAAACGAATTCACGCTAAATTTTTTTGAAAACTTTCGTATAGCCGCCGCATCAAGCTTGTCTGCATGAAACTCGTTGAGTGTTTTGACTAATGATTGTGGTGTTTGTTCAAGAAAAAAAGCTCCGGTTTTGTCAGTAATATAGTCAAGTGCCCCGCCAGCTTTAAAGGCAACAACTGGTGTGCCGGTCGCTAAAGCCTCGACAGGAGCAATGCCAAAATCCTCTTCGGCTGCAAAAAGAAATGCTTGTGCCCCGGAAAGCAATGCCGGAATTTCGTTATCGAGTGCATTTGAAGCAAACCGGATTGTTGGTCCTGCGATTTTCACGAGTTTATTATGCTCGGGACCTCTGCCAATAACCAGCAGAGGGGCTTTGAGAATGTTGCATGCCTCTATAAGGACTTCAGTTCGTTTATAGGGGGTTTGCCGACCTAGCGTAACGTAACCAATGCGATGGTTATTGGGGGTTGTGGCAAAACGTTCGATGTCCACTGGGGGGTGGATTATTACTGAATCTCGTTTGTAGAACTGTTTAATATCTGATTGTATATGTGTTGAGTTTGCAATAAAATAATCTACCCGTTGTGCGGCCTGATAATCTCTTTTGCGCAGTGGTCCAACAAGTAGTTTCAACCCAAGACGTGCAAGGGGGTTTAGTATTCCAAAGCCGGGATTTTTTAGGTACGTATCGTAGTGTCGCCAGTAAAAGTGTGTTGGGGAATGGCAGTAGCATACATGGATGGCCTTATTTGGTTTGGTGATTTGCTTGGCTTCTCCGTTACCAGAGCTAGATATGATTACATCGTATTTTGACAGATCTAGCGAGCGAAACCACTGCGAGCGAAGTAGGGGTAGGTATTTGCGTAATTTTCCGAAGGGCCAGTACTGCAGGTAGCCAGTTATTACTTTATTGTCGAGCTTCTGCCGCCATTCTGGTGTGCAATAAGATGTGTAGATAGGGGCATCGGGGTATAGGTTATGTAGCTCTTCTACTACTTTTTCCGCTCCACCTCCTACAAGCCAGTCGTGAACTATTGCTATTTTCATTGTGCCCCAATGCCACCCAAGACAGCACGAAGTGTTCTAAATAATATAGTTATGTCGAGCCAGAAACTCCAGTTTTGAACATAATACATGTCTAATTTTCTACGCTCATCAAAGCTCAGAGTTCGTCGACCCGATATCTGGGCAAGCCCGGTTAGGCCCGACTTAACGCTCAGGATGGTGTGTTTTTTCTCGTATTGGTTGAGCTCCTCTGGTATGAGTGCTCGAGGTCCTACCAAGCTAATATCTCCCCGAATAACATTGATGAGTTGAGGAAGCTCGTCTAGGCTGGTGCGTCTTAAGAATCGACCGATGGGAGTAATTCTTGGATCATTTTCGAGGAAATCACCGTTAGCACGATATTTCTTGACGAGTTCAGGGCGTCTCATAATTTTAAAGGCTTGCTCGGGTGTTGTTCCATCGTAAGTGGCGTATTGGGTTCGGAATTTGTATACGGTAAATGTTCTATTAAATCGAGTGAGTCGTTGTTGTCTAAAGAAAACTGAGCCACCCCCAAATATCTTGATAAGTATGGGGATGACTAAAAAGAATGGCGTAGAAACAATCAGCAAAGTGGTTGCCAGAGCTATGTCGGTCATGCGTTTTGCTATTCGCCCCCAGCCAGTCAATGCGGTTTGGTGTACGGCAATCATTGGTAGGCCCGCAAATAGGTCGACTGCAATATTACCCACAAAAAGATCACTATTTCCTGGTACGAAACGATATGAAATATGATGTTGTTGCGCGTATCGCAAGATATCATTATTTTTACCTTGATTTGTATACAGCTCGGTTTGGATGATGCTATGAATTGGTTTTTGTATATGCTCGATAGCATCATCAAACGTAAGGTATGTCTTAAAGAACGTTGAGCTTCTGGCAACTACACCGAGTACATGTTGTCCGGTTTTTGCAGTATCTCTAATTGCGACTCCTACGTCGTCTGATGCGTGGGTGTTGCCTACTATCAGCACGTTGCTTACACCTATACCGTAGCTATAGAGTGCACGCCGTATGATATTGACTGCAGTACGGAAAATAACTAAAAATCCAAACCCGATACCAAGACCATAAATCGGCACCAGACGAGCAGGAAATATAGAGGCAGATGACACAAAATCGTATCCCAATACGACAAGTATGCCTAAGAAAGATCCAATCAAGAGGCGTCCGAGTTCTTTGAAACGTCGTTCGTATATTTCGGGCTTATACAGACCAATAGTGCCATGAACGAGTATCCAAAGTGGCAACACAGTTACAAAAGCTGAAAAATAGTTTCGGGCTGTTATGGCATTTATGAGCGGTCGGTCGTCAAGCTTGACGCGCAGTATGTATGCCACGCTGAAAGCTGCCAGGAGTGCAAAGAAATCCCCGATAATAAGCAGCATAGTATATGCAACGGTGGCATTATTCTTCATGCTTCTATAGTACCGTTTAGTTTATTCATTGTACAAGAGGTGCATTACCAGGTTGGTCCGGTAGCACGGAAATCGCTACCAATAACGATAACGTAGTCTGGTTGAGCAGAAGACTGGCTATTGTTTGCATCTGCGCTTTCGGTTACGACTCCCTCTGGCATCTCTTGAGTTATGCCAATAGCAAATCGCTTCGATAGATATCGTTCGGTAAATATCTTTTCATTTTGAGTCCGTCTCACTACTTTGGTTGTGCTTAGATTGATTTTGCTAGTTTCTTTTGTAAGTACTTTGTATCCGTAGCTCGTCATAACATCTGCAACAGAGGTGGCAAGACCACTTTTGCCGCTTGCGTTATATATGGCAATGGTTGGCAGTTCCTTTTTTAGGAATGGATCAAGCATATTGCTTCGAGCGTAGGCTTTGATTTTGCTAAAATCGCTCAGTCCTGCTACTGGTCTAACGACGGATTGTCCATTTATATTGCCTGTCTGAACGAGAGGCCCGTTTGGTTTTGCGAGATCGAGAGATACAATCTTGTCATCGTTGAGGCCTTTTGTTTTATCGTACAATGTCTTGATTTCATCAACTGAAAGATCCGTACGAATATTTTTTTGAATTGCGTTTGCAAGACTGTTGAGCTTGAGCGGGTTTGCCAGAACCCCGGTAGAAGCTGCCTTGGTGCGCATTGCTACTAACAGTTGCCGTTGTCGTTCGCTTCGATCGAAGTCTCCTCGTTGGCTGCCATGACGACTTCGAGCGTACTGTAAGGCCTTGTCTCCGTTGAAGTTTTGCGACCCAGCAGCAAATTTCCAGCCGGTGAAGCCATCGTAAATTGTAGACGGCACATTAACGGTGATGCCTCCTAAAGCATTGACGACGTCTCGAAATGCTTTGTAGTCTGTAAGCACATATTTATGAATGGGTACTCCTGCTACGCCTCTGACGGTGTCAATGGTTTGGCGTACGCCGTCTGCTTCTGCATCCGCAATATTTTTGCCCTTACGCAGTGAGGCCGACTTTGCATTTGCAAAAGTTGCGTTAATTTTTGCACTCGATCCATTAACTGTAACCCAAGTGTCACGAGGAATGCTTAACAACGATGCCTCTTTATTTTCAAGATCGATGCTCGCGATGATAATTGTGTCGGTAAGATCTGGTGCGACATTTTCGGTGCCACCGCGCCCCAGTAATAGTACATTCAGTCTTCCATCACCCTCTGTGTTGAGATTGTCCGCATTGGGTTTGTCTGCGAGCGCAGCAGAAGATGCGTTACCGATACCTCGAGAGAATACAGAGTTAAAAAACGAGTAGATTCTTAGTCCGAAAGCACCAGCTAGTCCGAGGAGAATAATGAACAGTATAAAAAATACCTTAAATTTGCGAGAGCGGTTAGACCAGAAGCGACGAATTTTTCCATGTTTCTTCTCTTTCTTACCGGTGCGCTTCGTGGTTTCGTTACGGGACTCTTTGGCGGATTCGGTATCAAAAATGTCTAGCTCATTATTAGACAAGGTTGATTCTTCAAGATCAGATAGGTCGTCGGTGACGGTATGCTCGTCATTTTCGTACGGACGATGCTTTGTTTTTGCGGCAGGAATAAAACCAGATGTAGATTCTTTTTCCTTCTTGTAGTACGTTGGTACGCCTATTTTGCGTCGAGCTTGTCCAGAAATAAAGCCGTCTACAGACGTTGTTTTTTTGGTTTTTTTTGGACTCTTAAAGTCTGGCATATGAAGACAATTATACCACAAGCGATTACTCGGCTACCTAGTTTGGTTAAGTGATATAATGCGAATAAGCAGTATGAAACATAATACAAACAACAGTAAAACAGAGATAAAAAGAGCGATACAGTATATTACAGGTGGAGGAGCGGCGTTTTGGTCGGGATACGCGGCATTTTTTCTGTTCGATCGGCTATTTGGCGTTACGCTTTGGTGGGCTAAGCTAGCTGCCAATATCACCGCTTGGATTGTTAACTACTTCATTCAGAGATATTGGGTCTTTAATGTATCAAAAAAGAAAAAGCACCAAAACTTTCAAATCAGGGGACGATATGCAATTGTCACGCTCGTGAACTTTGTACTTGATTATTACTTGATACTAATACTGAAGGAAATTGGGATTAGTCCATATTTGGGTCAATTTATATCTGCAGGTTTCTTTATGATTTGGAATTACTTTTGGTATAGATTTTGGGTCTTCTCAAAAAAAATGAGGGCGCTACAGTGAGCCAGGAAGAGGTATTAATCAGGCCAACAAAAAAACAAAGAGAAATCCTTGTTTATATTGAGCAATTTATTCAGCAGCATGGCTATAGCCCGAGCTATAGAGAGATAATGAACGGGCTTGATTATACGTCGGTCGCTACGGTCAGTCTTCATGTTAATAGCCTTATAAAACGCGGGCATTTGGTGAAGCGAGATTATTCGGCGCGCTCTTTAGAGGTTGTTCACCCGAGCAAACAAACAAAAGTTACTACTAACCAAGTTACTGCCAAGCAAGAAAAATGGCTTGTTGATAAGATTACGCATATGTTTAAAGAAGTTGAGAGCAGTCGCAACCCCCTAGATGATCAGATTGATTCGCTGTACGTATTGGTCGGCGCTCTGAAGGTGTTGGGGCTCGATGCTGCTGCACAATCGTTTATTCCGCGTTTGAGCGCGCTTAGAAAGAAGACGCATGGCACAGGCAAATAGCGTCTGGCTACGATGGTTGCTGTATTGTTCGGTTGTAGTAGTAGGCGCCTGTATATTGGTGCGAATTCTATTATTCGGTGCACCAGAACCGCAGACAGTACAACCCGAAAATCCTACACGGATAGCTGCGGTGGGCGATGTTGCCTGTGATGTCTCGACATCGATAACACCCGTTCAATGTCGACAGCAAGAAGTAGTGAATCAAATCTTGCGGAAAAATTATGACCGCGTATTACTGCTTGGTGATTTGCAGTACGACGACGGCAAACCAGAAAGTTACGAACGAGCATTCAAACCGCTTTGGAAAGACCTTAGGCAAAAAACACTTTCTGTTGTAGGTAATCATGAATACCACACAAAAGATGCCGAAGGGTATGCGGGCTATTGGAAAGATAACGAGCGTATTTTGGGAGAAACCAAGCAGTTTTACTTTGCCACTAACATAAGTTCGTGGCATATTGTTGGTCTTAACTCAAACTGTGAGTTTGTGAATGGTTGCGGAAAAGAATCGAGCCAATACCAATGGTTCGAGAATGATCTCGCGAAAAACGAAGCGATCTGTACGCTAGCAATGTGGCACCATCCCCGCTTTACATCGGGAGCCTATAAAACAAAAACAGATTCAACTACCCGTAGTAGTGATTTTTGGCAAGCTGCATACCGTAATGGTGTCGATGTTATATTGAATGGTCACGATCACTTGTACGAAAGATTTGCTCGGCAAACAGAAGCGCAAGAGCAGCAAAAACGTGGTGTGCGTCAGTTCACGGTGGGTACGGGCGGTAGAAGCTTATACAAAGCCGATAAGCAAAAAGAAAGAAACAGTGAGGTACTCATTGATAATAGTTTTGGCTATCTAGAATTAGATTTATATAAGACGTCATATACATGGCGGTTTATTGATATTAATGGTGTAGTTTTAGATAGCGGTTCAAACAATTGCAGTAAAGTAACGGAGGCAAAGTGAGTATTATTCAAGCGATTATTTTTGGGCTCGTTCAGGGACTGACTGAGTTTATCCCTGTTTCTAGTTCTGGTCACCTTGTGTTGCTGCATGAAGCGTTTGGTGTAACGGGAGGGTTGTCGTTCGACGTGGCTCTGCACCTTGGTACGCTTGGTGCGCTGCTGCTTTACTTCTATCGCGACATAGTAGCCCTTATAAAAAGTGTTTTTTCTTCCGCAAAGGAAGCAAGGCTCGCAAAATACCTGGTATTGGCAACGATACCAGCAATTGTGTCGGGTTTTTTGCTGGAAAGTGCGGCAGAGTCGGCATTTCGTTCTTCCCGTCTCGTAAGCATGAATCTGATAGTAGTTGCGTTGGTAATGATTTTTGTAGAGCGTGCATATATTGCAAAGAAAGCGGAGAAGGCTGAAATAAGCGGTCGTAGTGCTGCAGCCATGGGTTTTGCTCAGGCGCTTGCTGTTGTACCGGGCGTATCACGTTCTGGTGCAACAATCACGGCAGGTATGGCCGCTGGTCTAAGTCGAGCAAAGGCGGCCCGCTTTTCATTTTTGTTGGCCATACCAATTACGACCGGTGCTGCAGCAAAGGTTTTGTTAGACGGTGCAGTGTTGCGGGATATTCGGAGTGAATGGGCGGTGTTCGCGGTGGGGATTGTTACTGCATTATTGAGCGGATTGTTTGCTATACGTTTTCTGCTTGATTATCTCAGCAAACGGGGTCTTGCGGTGTTCGCGTGGTATCGCATAGCCCTTGGTGTGGCTGTACTTCTGTTCTACTCGTGAGCTGCAGCAAATTCTACACCAATAAGACTATTTACGAGTCCATTGCGCTAGTGTCATAATAACTGCACTTAACATTATATGTAGTGGAATCACGTGCAATTCGTGAGCTGTGCCGCAACTGTAAGTGTCTTTATGACATAAGCCAGATACACATTATTCCCGAGCAGGTTTTCTTTTTATATTCCTTGCTCGGTAAGCGAGGGTACATGGAAGCGTTAGTTGAAGCAAGAGAACGGTATGCATGTTCAACCAGAACATTTCGCGAGCTGGGCCGTTCTGCATTGTCTGAAACAATCGATGAGGGCATACGGCAAGAGGCTTTTCGAGATTTTCGAACTGCACTTGTAGAAAACATGACTACCGATCCCGAGTTTGGCGAGTTTCTTGACTATAATCCACTCGAGGAATATCAGCAGGCTGATGGTTTAACGCTTGATACGGCAGGCCGACCCATAACACCAATGATTGAAGATGGTTTAAGAGTTTCACGCGAGGCAGCCCGCTTTGACGATCGTATGAAAATCCAGGCTTATAGAGATGAGTCACACGTCGTAAATAGCAGGCGCGTAGATGAGATGCCGGCAGGGACGTTACGCATAGCGCTCGATATGGATCCTCGTACTGCAATTGCTGTAGATCCGGACTTTTGGCAGGGAAGACTTGGTTATAGAAGGGGTCTCGCGAGTTTGCAGCTGTATTATAAAACAGATCGTGGGACGGTCTTGGCCGGAGCGTATTCAATAAAAAACTGTTCACCAAGTGCTATGCGTGAGATGTTTGCCGAACTTGGTTGCCGGGTTCCTGAAGGCATAGCAGACGAAGAATGGTTTCGGCATGCCGTAGAGTTAACTGCGAGCGAGGTGTATGCAAAACAAGTGGGTGTTGCCCTACAACAAAAGCACCGACGACTCGTAGGTGATACGTACCGACATATTTCTGTTACGGATTTTTTAAAAAGACATCACCGACAAATAGAAAGTGTGTTTAATGAGCTCATTGTGCCGCTTGGTATCATGTATGAAGCGAACACCACGAACAAAGCGGTGCTTGATTTTACACAGGCAATACTCTCAAAGGTTGCCGAGCTTTCGCCTAATGAAAAAGGGCGTCTTATGCGTCTTGCACATACAGAACGACTACAAAAGGACGACATATCATTCCTAGAAGAACTTGTTCGCTATGGCCTGGTTGAACAGCTTCGACCGCTGGTTCGTAAAGAGTTATTTAAAGATTATGTGACAAAAGTGCAGCCGACGTTGTATGTTCCAGATGTTCCTTATCAGATGTTAGCTATGTCCGTATCGACAGGTAGGCAGGCGGGTCGCGTATATGGGGGTTGTGCAAGCGCGGGTATGGTATTGGCTGCAAGTGATGCACCCGAAGGAATTCCAAAAAGCCAGAATATTTTTGGTGGTCGGGCTCTGAGCGGCGAAGATGAAATACTAGGCTCGGGAGAAGAAGAGAAAGGGCCTTGTGAGTATGTGCACGAGAACTGCTACTGTTGTCCATACAATTATGACGGCACACCAGCACTAAAGCCGTTCAAGGTGAAGGCGCGTCGAGAGTTGTCAGGAGACGCTCGGTGTCTGCGAGCGGGCTGTGGTGCTGTCATCGACTCAGAAGGAAAGGTTAAGAATAAGGGCGGTATTTATGAGCGCGCCATTGCGAAGCAGGCAGCATGAAAGATGACATATATCAACAGCTTGTAGAAGAGAAAGTTCCCGAGCTTTTTTGCGATTACTGTGGCTATTATCCTTTAGAACCTGTTCATGGACATTTTGTATGTCCTTCGTGCAAAATGCCCACAAAATGTTGCGAAGGTATTCCTGCGGATGAGTAGTAAACAAGCAGACCCGAAGCGCATTGGTATTTACAGTGGTACGTTTGACCCGATACACAAAGGTCATGTTGCGTTTGCTCGTAATGCTATTGATAGTGCTGCCCTAGACGAGGTATACATTGCCATCGAGGCAAAACCCCCTAGAAAAAGCAGTGTGTCGCATATTGGTCACCGCACGCGCATGGCCGAGCTTGCAACGCGCCCACACCCAAAAATTAGTACGGTCGATTTAGTAGACAAGTATTTTTTGCCCGCTAAAACTATTCCGCGCCTCCGTCAGTTATTTCCACGCGACCAACTTATTTTGCTCATTGGTTCGGATTTATTGTTGACTATGCATAATTGGCCACAGGCTGATTTACTGCTGAAGGATATGGGTCTAGCGGTATCGGTCAGAAACGAACACGAGCTTGCAGAGGTTCTGGACTATATACATAATCTCCCTGTTACTCCACTAGAAATTCATATCGTGCAAAACGATTTTCCAGACGCGTCATCTCGAAAAATCAGACACGACATACAGCAAGGGACCGAGCCAGAACATGTTTTGTCAAGTGTGTATGCCTATGCCAAAAAAGAATGGCTGTACGACTCTATACAGTAGCTCGGACTAAGACTTAATATCTTCTTCGGATTCGTAGGCTTTTTGCAACTCGGCGAGATGTTTTTGCCGAAATTTCTTGTACTCACTTTTTTTGTAGCCACTGTGTTTGATAAACGAGCTGATTTTTTCGCTTCCAATATAGTGAGGCAGCATCACATAACTTGCGCCTAGGCCGTATAGTTCTGCGGCTTGGTGGGCAGAATCTGCGTGGCAGATGACGACCGCTTCGGGACTTATCTGAGATAGATATTCAACAACAAATCGGTTTGTATCATGATCATTAATATGAGATACAACGAGCTTTGTTTTTCGTAGGTCCAGCTCATCCAGTAATTCGGGATCAGTTACGTCTCCGTACATGTATGGAATATCTTTTCGTTCAAGTTCTTCTATTGCTTCTGGATCATAATCAACGACAAGATAGTTCTTAGTCAATGTCTTAAACACTTTTACAAATTCGCTGCCACCTCTTCTGTAGCCAAAGAGTATCGACTCGTATTTATTTACGGTGTCTCGCTCGGCGTTCACTTTTTTGCGTTCGAAAATACTAAGATAACGTTCGAGCACTTTGTATAAGCTGTCTGCGTAGGTAATCATATACGAAGAGGCAGCAATTGTGATGATGCCTACGAGGGTGACCAGTGAAACAACGTCTTGGCTAATATGCCCATTTTTAAGGCCAAGGAGTACGAAAATAAACGAAAACTCACTTACCTGCGCAACCGCAAGCCCTGCTTTAAAGCCGGTCTTCTTTGTGTAACCAAGTGCGCCAATAATGATCATTACAATCAGTGGGTTACCGATAAGAACTAGCGAAGAGAAACCAATAATCTGGCCGATATTTGCACCAACACTGCCGAGATCCATTTTTGCACCGAGAGCGATAAAGAAGACAACAATAAAAAAGTCTCGTAAGGGACGAAGACGTGAGGATATCTCTTGTGCATAGCCCATGGTAGATAAGGCGATGCCACCGATAAGCGCACCAACTTCAAGGCTGAAGCCAAGTTTGAAATAAACTGTTGCAATGCCAAAGCCCCAAGCAATGGCAAACAGAAATAGTAGTTCTTGAGACCGAGAAAGCAAATTCGTTAGTGGCCGTATAACAATATGAGCAAATAAGAAAACGGTCACGAGTAATATAAAGCCTTTAATCATTAAGATCAAAATATCTTCATAGGTGAGACTACCCTTGCCGGATGCGGATGCAATGACTAATGCAATGGTTGCAACAAGGTCTTGAACAAGTAAAAACCCAATCGATATTTTTCCATACAGCTTGTTATGTTCGCGTTTGTCGGTGAGTAGTTTCAGGATGATGATTGTGCTTGAAAAAGTAAGTGCCACTGCAATGTATAAGGACGGGACAAATTCATATCCCAGAAGTTTTGCAACCCCAAGTCCTGCCGCGGTCGTAAAGATAACTTGACCGAGCCCAGTGAGGATCGATACCTTTCCTACTTCTTTAACGACCTTTGGATTTAGCCCTAGACCAACCAAGAATAGCAGCAGCGCAACACCGAAGCTACCCAAGAGCTCCATGGTTTCTGTGGCATGATTGTTGCCTAAAAAGGTTGAACCAATTAAGAGACCGGTAATAATATGGCCCACGATAAGGGGCTGTCGTAGTAAACGCATTGCAACAGCAATTAATGTAGCGATTACGATAATGCTACTAAGGTCGGTAAAAACAGTTGCCATCGATACCTATTTCTTTTTCTTTGGCGTATTACTAACTGCCATGCCAAGCACAACACCAGCAATTACTAAGAGCGCGCTCGCAAAGCCGACAAGCAAAAGTTTAACGTTATCGTTTGTCTGCATATTACCAATAATGCCAAGTAAAGCGCCTCCAATAAGCAATGCTGCCCCGGCAGAAACTCGATTAGATTGTACGTTTGCTTTTTTAGAATTTTTTGCCACCGTTGTTTTCCTTTGTCTATCTTCTGTATGTAGTATACAAAACCGTAAGCATATTGCCAAAGTATTGACAGTCCAAAGGTGCTTATGTACAATACGAAACATTCTTAGCCATACATTTGTTGTGGTGCAAGAAAAACAAAAACAATATTAAAAATCAAAAAACAAAGAATTGTGAGGCTTTGCTTTTTGGCGTTCGTGGAGGAGTGTGAAGTGTCAATAAAAATAAAAACCATTAGCAGGGGGTATAAGGTGGACGTAAAAGTCAAACGCCCAACGTGGGCACAATACCTACACTACTAGCTGTTGTTACATGGTACGTTTCAAGAGGTCAGTAAACTGACCTCGTTTTTGTTGGCAAAAAAATTATTGTTTTTTGTTAATTTCTGACTCGATAAGCTTGCCAAAGCTGTCAAGATCACGAGGAGTGTCTTCGATTTTCTTACCTTGTAGGAAGAACGTAGGAGTGCCTTGGACACCAAGTTTTTGCCCCTCGGCATAGTCGGCGTTAATGATATCGTTTACTTCAGTGCTGGCATAATCGGTCTTGAACTGATCAATATTTAGGGTCAATTCTTTTGCGTATCCTTCAAGAATTGAAACAATTGCTGTACTGCTTTCCCACTCTTGCTGTTGCTCGTACAGTTTGTCGTGCATTTCCCAGTATTTGTTCTGCTTTGCTGCTGCCTCTGCTGCACGGCTTGCCGCTCGTGCATTTTGGTGTATTTGACTAAGCGGAAAATTACGAAACTGAAAGACGATGTCTTCTTTGTATTTTTCGATGAGCTGCTTAATGATTGGGTGATACGATGCGCATGCGGGGCACTGGAAATCACCGTATTCAACAAGGCTAACATTTTTTTTGTTGTTGCCGAGCGTGTGGTTGCTAAGCTTTGCGCTGCTTGAATTGTTTGCGGGGGCAGATGATTTGTCTTGTGTGACGAAAAAAACAATACCAAGTATTGCTATACAAGCAACTAAAATTGCAGCGAACCTTTTATCCATAAAACTCCTTTAAGATTACTCCAATAGCACTGACAGGCTAGGTACCTATACCATACAAAGTATTGGCGTTTTCGTCTAGACTGACTGATATTTTTGTCGCACTAGTGTACTCTATAATTATGATTATGTTAATCTTGGCAGTTATTCTTGCGGTCTGTACTTTTGTCGCAATCGATTTACAAAAAACCTATAGTGCGGTCTCTGTGAAAGAGCTCAAACGAAGAGCCTCAAGGGGTGACGACTTCGCCAAGCTTTTGCATAGTGTCGTAGTGCACGACATAAGTTTAGCAATGTTTTTGTGGCTGATTATCGGACTGTCTGCAGTAGGCTTCTTTTTTGTTGCCTCGGCTAGTCTGCCAGGCTGGCTCGCGTTTTTTGGGGCAGTTATTCTTGTGTGGGTGGGGTTTGCTTGGCTGCCCCGCACCGAAGTGTCGAATTTTAGCTTAAAGATAGCACAGTACATAACACCCGCATTGTCTTGGTTGCTCGTTCGGGTTGGGCCGTTTCTTGCAGAGCTTGCCAAAACTATAAAGACGCGCGCTGCAAATGTCTCCGTTCATACTGGGCTGTACGAGAAAGAAGATCTTCTAGAGTTACTTGATTCTCAAAATACACAGCTCGATAATCGTATTACGGACGATGAGCTGGGTTATGCACGGAGCGCGCTTGTCTTTAACGATAAGACAGTGCGAGAATGCATGACACCCACACGTGTGGTTACTTTTGTGAAAGAAGATGATTCGATCGGCCCGTTGTTGTTGGACGAGTTACACAAAAGCGGTTTTTCTCGTTTTCCGGTGCAAAGTAATAGCGGACACGATATTGTTGGTACACTCTATCTTCGAGCGCTTGTAGACAAAGGTATTAAGGGTAAAGTAGCCGGCGTCATGAGTAAGCGCGTGTATTACGTTAACGAAGCCCAAACTCTTCCTCATGTTTTGCGCGCTTTCCTAAAAACCAAGCACCATCTGTTTGTAGTTGTTAACGAATTCGAAGAAGTCAGCGGTGTAATAACAATCGAAGATGTTATCGAGCAGCTTATTGGCAAAAAGATTGTGGATGAATTTGATAAGTACGATGATTTGCGAGAGGTCGCGGCACTTGCGGCAAAAAAAGACCAGAAAAAACATGCTAAGCCTGCCGATGAACACCAAAGTAATAGCCAAGAATCATCTGACGAATCTGTTAAATCATGATATAATTTGCCCTAATGATTGTTTTAGCATTTCACAACCAGTCAAATAGAAATCTATGGGTCGACGCCTGTCTGTAAAGCAGGAGACAGCGTTCACGACCCTTTTGCTGCGAACAATACCAGAAATAACAGGGAATAACATATGAGAACATTAGCTAAAGATGTTGCATCGGCAACAAGCAAACAAGTGACAGTAGAGGGTTGGCTGCACAAAAAACGTCTCCTTGGTGGACTAAATTTTATAAACATTCGCGATCGGTCAGGTTTGGTGCAGATTCTTGTAGAAAAGGGCGAAGAAGTAGAAAAATTGCGTGGCTTGCAAATCGGTACTGTTCTGTCGGTATCGGGGTCTGTATATAAAGACGAGCGTGCACCGGGAGGGGCAGAGCTGCACAATCCAGAAATTACGGTTCTCGTGCCCGTAACCGATGAGCCTCCAATTGAAATCGATAAGCCACTCAGTCATAAAAGTGAACATCTAGAAACCCTGTTTGATACCAGAACGATTGGGTTACGAAATTTGCAAGAGCAGGCGATTTTTAAAACAAAGTCGGCAGTATGTGCAGCGGTGCGCGAGTATTTTACCAAACAAGATTTTACCGAAATCCATACGCCCAAGCTGCTTGCCGAAGCGACCGAAGGTGGTGCGGAAGTTTTCCAGCTCGACTATTTTGGCAAAACCGCAACTCTTGCACAGAGTGCACAGTTCTATAAGCAAATGTTGGTTGGAGTTTTTGAGCGTGTTTTTGAAATTGGCTCAACCTACCGGGCGGAACTGAGCGCAACAACACGACATATGTCTGAGTTTTTGACTATTGATGCTGAGATTGGTTTTGTTGATTTTGACCAACTCTTAAACACTGCAGGCGAGCTCTTGATTCATGTGGTGGACAGTACCTGGAAGACACATGAAAGCGCATTTAAAACTTGGAACGTGCCTAAAGCAAAGCTGCCCGAAATAGCGACAGATATACCCCGGCTTACTATCGACGAAATTCACGAGATGTTCCTAAAGGCAACCAAAGAAGATCATACGAGCGAGGATGATCTAGCCCCAGCAGAAGAAAAATGGATATGTGAATGGGCTAAGAAGAACAAAGGTAGTGATGCGGTTTTTGTGGTAGGCTGGAGCGCAAAGAGTAAGACATTTAAGTTTTATCACAAAGCCGACCCAAGCAATCCAGATATCGCATTAAGAGCCGACTTGTTATTCAGGGGAGTAGAAATTGCGACAATATCTATTCGACAACACGAATATGCAATCCTTGTAGACCAACTCAAGACAATGGGCGGTAGCCCAGATGACTCTGGCTATGCGGCGTATCTGAGTGCCTTTAAGTACGGAATGCCACCACATGGCGGCTTTGGTATGGGGCTTGAGCGGCTTGTAGAAAAACTTTTTAACCTGAATAACATTAAAGAAGCGACCTTATTCCCACGCGACATTAACCGTTTAGCTCCGTAGTGCGTCATAAAATAGCCCAGTAATTGTAAAGTTATATTTATTGTAGTTTGTAGTGCGCGCTTGCTCTATAATGCTTATGTATAAACCGCCTATATAAGGAGTTGGTATGAGTGATTTGCAAGACAAAGATGATGATAAACTGATTCGGCCCGAAGAACACGAGACTGAATCTACCGAAGCGGCTGTTGATGATATCGTACAGCACGAAAGTGATGCGCTCTTAGAGGCTGAAGATAAAGAAGTTGCAAAGGCTTTTGAAGCGAACGACAAAAAGACATCACTGAAAGAAAAAATAGTAGGTGCAGTAAAAAACTGGTGGAACAACAAGAAAGCCCGCTATATAACACTGAGTGGCGTGGGACTTTTTGTTGTATTGCTTTTCGTTATTCCGCCAACGCGCTATTTTATACTGAATAACGTTGGTGTACGCTGTTCGGTAACAATAACGGTACTTGATGAAGGTACAAAACAACCACTTAAGAACGTGCAGGTTCGTGTTCGTCAGCAGTCTGCGACAACAGACATAAATGGTAAGGCAAAAGTTGAGCACACAAAGCTAGGCCGAACCGAGATTGTCATAGAAAAGAGAGCGTTTGCCGAACTAAAAAAGAACGTAACGCTTGGTTGGGGCAGTAACCCACAAGACGCCGTTGAATTAAAGCCCGTTGGTGCTCGGTACATCTTTACTGTTAAAGACTGGCAGTCTGACAAGCCGGTCAAAGGAGCAGAAGCCGCATCGGGTGAATATAGCGCAGTCTCAGATGAAAAGGGCGAAATCGTACTTACGGTAGATGCAAGTGATGACTCAGACTTGCCCGTCAATATAACTGCAAAAGAATATCGAACAGAGTCTGTCGTGCTCGGTGCTACCGAAAACAGTGAACAAAAAATTAAACTCGTGCCAGCGCGCAAGGATGTGTTTGTTAGTAAGCGTTCTGGAAAATATGACTTATACAAAGTTGATGTTGATGGGAAGAATGAAGAAATTGTCCTCAAAGCATCGGGAACTGAGCAACCTGATATCGGTTTGTCGGTGCATCCAACCAAAGATCTCGTAGCACTTGTGTCTACTCGCGAAAATGCTCGGAATAGCGACGGCTTTCTGCTCAGCACACTGAGCCTGGTAGATATAGACACAAAAGAGACAAAGTCGATAACCAAATCTGAGCGGCTGCAGCTGCTAGGCTGGACGTCGAGCAAGTTAGTTTATGCACAGGTTGTAGCAGGCGCAAGTGCGGGAAACCCTCAACGTCAGAAAATCATTAGTTATGACCTCGAGACAGGCTCCAAAAAGGATCTAGCTGCGAGCAACTCATTTAACGACATGGTCATGGTAAAAGACGAAGTATTCTACGCAGCAACAAACTACTATAATCCGGATACTCCAAAGGGGTTATTCAAAGTGAATGCAGACGGCAGCAACAAAAAATCACTTATTGATAAAAATGTTTGGACGCTGTTCCGTTCTGAGTATACTAAGTTTGATATTTCTCAGGATGAGAATTGGTATACGTATACATTGGGCGAATCGAAAGCCAACAAGCAAGCAAATGCACCTGCCAACCAGCGTAGTCGAAGCTATGTTGACTCTCCAGACGGTACGAAAAGTCTTTGGGTCGATGAACGCGACGGCAAAGGAGTACTGTTGGTTTATAACGTTAAGGATAAAACCGACAAAATACTCAAAACACAAAGCGGTATTGCTGGCCCCGTCCGGTGGCTCAGTTCAAACAGTGTGTTATACAGAGTTCAATCTCAGGGAGAAACCGCCGATTACGTCTTGAATGTAGAGGGGGGCGGTGCGCAAAAAGTGCGCGATGTGACCACTACCTCTGGCATCGAGCGGTGGTATTATTACTAATAAGCAAAAGGTGGTGGCATGAAGCTGCTTATGGTACCGTTAGACTATGGCCGATTATGACCCCTTTGACTTAAGTTTGGCGGCTAAAAAACTTCGCGAAGAACAAGAAGCAGCCAAGCAAAAAGCAAAACCGGTGCCAAAACCAAAGGCAACGGTACGGCGTGTTGGTATTGGACCATTGCTGCACTCGCGTTTTACGAAAGTAATAACACTGGTTCTTGCGGTGGTTTTAATGGCCCTAATTGGTTTTATTGGCACAAAATATTACCTCGAGGTGTATAAATGACGGATTTATCTGCACCAAAAGTTTATGGGCCACAGTTTACTGATAAATCAAAAGCCAGTACAGCACCGAACAGACGATACTATTCGAGCCAAAGCGTAAAAAAGAAATCCGTGGTATTACCTATGCTCGGCAGTATTATAGTTGTTGCAATCACTGCAGTCTGTATTTTTGTGGTGTACATGGCATTTTCAATATTGATGACAGAACGGGGGTATCTATGACAAAAAGAAAGCAACAAGCATGGTTTGTCCGTGTCAGAGGAAGTTACCTTCCAAAAACATGGCAAGGGTGGGTTACCTACATTCCGTACATTTGCTACTTAGTTTTTGCGATGTTTGTATTAGCGCGTACATTTGGTCCGGAAGAGTGGCTGCTTGCTATTGTATTGTATGTACCGGTTGCCGTTGGCGCTGCGGTAGTTATGCATTGGGTTGCTAGAAATAAGTCATAGCATTTTTGTACAATAGGGTTATGGATCGATCTGTATTTTTGCAGGAACTGGCAGTATTTGCGCACGATAATTTTAGAGAAATGCCGTGGCGCGAAGCGAATGACAAAGGATTATTTGATGTCTACGCAATCTTGGTTAGTGAGGTGATGCTGCAACAAACACAGGTGTCTCGTGTGCTGCCGAAATATAAGGAATTTTTAACACGGTTTCCTACTGTTCGGGCTTTAGCCGAAGCTAAGCTGGCCGATGTGCTGGTAGCATGGCAAGGGCTTGGGTATAATCGCCGTGCTAAATATTTATGGCAAGCCGCACAACAGATAGTTTTTCATGGTGAGGGCGTTTTTCCTCGGCAACAGAAAGAACTTGCCATGCTACCAGGTATTGGTGCCAATACCGCCGGTGCAATATGCGCCTATGCGTTTAATCAACCGGTAGTATTTATCGAAACAAATATACGCACGGTGTTTATACACGAGTTTTTTCGGCATAGCGAGCATGTTCACGATAAAGAAATTGTAACAATGCTCTCAGATATTTTGGTGCACGTTCCTGCGTTCTTTGACAGCTACCGTGAATTTTACTGGGCATTAATGGATTATGGTGTTTATCTAAAGTCAACGATAGGCAACGCTTCTCGTAGTAGTCGACATTATGCAAAACAGTCTATGTTTGAAGGCTCACGGCGCCAAGTAAGGGGTGTCGTATTGCGACTATTGGCGAATAGTGGTGAACTAAGTTTTGCTGCAATCCGAAAAAAATGCACAGATAATCGGTTAAAGAGTGTAGTGGAGGATCTGGAAAAAGAAGGACTTATTGTTCAGAAAAATGGTCTGTTCTGCTTGCCGTAACGAATCATGCTTATGGTATAATGGCAACAGATAAAAAAGGGTACCTATGAAACGAATTATAACGAGCGCCGTATTAGCTGTGTTACTACTGCCTACACTATTGGTATTGCCTGTAGTACACGCCGACGATAGCGCAAGTACAACAACGACAACTACAAGCACAACCAAAACAGAGGGCGAAAAGAAGGTCGAGGCGGATGCGGCAAAGAAAACAGCTGCCGAACGCATAAAAGAGCGTCAGACGGCATTAAAGCTTGCTGCGCTTACCACCGCAGAACAAGCAAAGATTAAGTCAAAGTGCAAAGATGCGCAGGTTAAGCTAAAGGACAGTGCGACAAAACTTAACACAAAAGCGCTGACGCGAAGCACGACGTATGATCAGATTATTAAAAATCTTGAAAAGCTTTCTGCTAAGCTCAAAGCAAACGACGTAGATGTAGCTACGCTCAATGCACAGATAACCGAACTTAAAGCAAAAATTGATACGTATAAAACAGACCTAGCAGAATATAAAATCAGCCTTGGTGATGTTAAGGATGTAGACTGCGCAACTGACCCAACGGCATTTAAGGCGGCTCTAGAAGCAGCACGAGCTGACCGTAAAGTCGTCGAAGCCGATGCAAAGGCAGTAACACTGTATATTACAAGCACCATTAAAGTTACTCTCAAAGAAATTAAGACGAGCCTTCAGACAAAAGAAGGGGCATCGTCTAGCGATAGCACCACTACTACAACAGATACTACGGGAGGAACGCAGTAATGGACGACATTAAGAAGCCAACGAGCATGGGTGTTGATAATGATGGTATTAACGCGGGCGGCGGCGGAGTGCCCATTCCGGTAAACTTTGGGGCTGAAACGCCATCATCAACCACACCTGAACCGCCAAAACCAGTAGACTTGAATGAGCTTGACGTTCCTGCTCAGCCACAACAAGCAGGTGCTGGTTTAGACGTAGATGAGCCAAGTATGTCGAGTGCTCAGCCAGCAGGCTTTGGTACTCCAGAGCAGATGTCTTCAGTACCGGGTAAAGATATAATGCAATTGGCAGCAGAAGAAGATCGTCGCGAAAAAGAGATGATGGCCTCTATGGCTATGCAAAAGCCACCAAAGCGTACGGGTGGTAAAAAAGGTGTGGTTATTGTTATTCTCTTGCTGGTTATAGCACTTGCTGGTGGGGCTGCGTACGCACTACTTACAACAAAAAAGGATACGCCTGCGCCGCAAACCACGACAAACACAACCAAAACTACTACAGATACCTCAGTGAAGTCGAGCGATATTGATACATCTACAAAGGATATTGACGCTTCGCTCAAGAAGGTTGATGATACAAAAGACTTTGCCGAAAGCGATTTATCAGATTCAACGCTCGGCTTGCAATAAAATACTGACCCGAGACTTAACGTGAAGATTTCTTACTGTTCGTTTGGGCGAATGGTGTGAACGAAATATCTATTTTGTTGGCAACAAGTTCTTTACGAAGGCGTTTGTATAGTTCGCTGCGTACTGACCATTGTTTTCCGGCGACCGTTTCGCCAATAATGCGGACCGCAAGTCCTCGTTCGTTAAACCCAATGATTTGATCGAAATGTGGTGCCTTGCGAATATTTTTTGCAATAGCTTCATCGGTCATGAGTGAATCGCCTACTTTATTTACAATCTTTTCAAGCTTCTCGGTGTCGGTTTCGGAATCAACGACGAGTACCTCATTGATTTTACCCACATCAAACGTCTTGTTGGTCGCAATAGTAATACTGCCATTTGGTATATGGTGCACATTACCGTCAAGGTCTTTGAGGATCGTTGTGCGAACAGTAATCGCTTGGACGGTTCCACTCACTGGGGCACTTGCCTCGAGTGTAACAACATCTCCTACGCGATACTGGTTTTCGATAATTATGAACATACCGTTCACAAAATCCTTTATGAGTGACTGAGCGCCGATGCCAAGCGCAACACCAACTACACCAGCGCTGGCCAGTAAAGGAGCTGTATTAAAGCCGATTTCGCTAATAATGGCAGATAGTGCGGTTATCCAAGCAATGATTTTTACGACCGTAGCGATAAGACGGTCGAGTGTGGCTAGGCGTTTTTTTCTGTCGGACTCGGTAGCAAACGAGCGCCGGCTATACGTGGTATGCAGAAATCTGCTAATAAGCATTACACCGAGCGTGCTTGCGAGCCATGCAGCAGCAATGATTATTAAGATGTTAACGCCGTGGTTGTTAAACCACTCACTTGGCTTAACAAATGGATCGGTTAGCTTAGACTTCTCGATAAGCGTCGAAAGTAATTCCATAATGGTAGTATAGCAATATGGCAAACGTGATTAAACAAGACAATGCTGCAAAGATTGTGGCTCATCTACGGCAGGGTGGGTTAGCAGTACTGAGGACGGATACAGTCTATGGAGTCGTGTGTAGTGCACAAAATAAAGAAGCCGTTCAAGCGCTGTATCGGTTAAAACACCGAGAAAAGAAGCCGGGTACAATTATTGCTGCAAGCCTTGATCAATTGGTCGAGCTTGGGCTCAAGCGACGATATCTTATTGCAGTAGAAGAGTATTGGCCTGGTGCGGTCAGTGTCGTAATCCCTACGTCCGACCCGAGGCTGTTGTATGTACATGATGGATTGGGAAGTGTAGCGATGCGGGTGGTAGCGGGTCCAGAATGGTTGGTTCGGATATTAAAAAAGACAGGTCCTTTGCTTACGACAAGTGCCAATACCCCGGGAAATCCACCGGCAAAGAATATCGAACAAGCTGCTGCGTATTTTGGTGATGCGGTGGGGCTGTATGTAGATGGAGGTTTCTGTGATAGTACCCTAGGCTCAACAATTGTACGTGTGGTTGATGATACAATTGAAGTCCTAAGACAAGGAGGGGTAGAAATAAATGAACCTGAATGATTATCAAAAACAAGCGATTAGTACTGACGCATTCGAAATTACCTACGGTGAAGTATTTACAATGGCGTTTATGGCAAAGTTACTAGGACTTGTGGGTGAGGCTGGTGAGGTTGCCGAAAAGTTTAAAAAGATACTTCGCGACAAAGAAGGAAAGCTGAGCGAAGAAGACAAACAAGAGATTATTAAAGAGCTTGGAGATGTTTTATGGTACGTAAGTGCTTTGTCGCATTATCTCAATGTTCCGCTAGAAGATGTGGCTTCGAAGAATCTTGATAAAGTATTGGGGCGTAAAGCTCGAGGTGTTACAAAAGGCCAAGGCGACAACCGATGAAGTTAGCCGAAAGGATTGAGGTAGTTACTGAAAGGTATGACCATGTCTTATGGTGGCAAACAGATGAAGCTGCGCTGGTTTTTGCTGGTCAAGAGGTCACAGAGCCCATAGTGGTGACCGATTTTTCAGCGACAACAGCAAATAATCTTGGTAGGCTTACCTTGCGGAGCTATTATTCAATGCTTGCAAGTATGTACGATACAGACGCTGATTCATTGATGAGTGATAGTCCTGCGCTAGTACCAATTAGTGTGGATAATGGTCTTGTGAAGGCTGCGATTCCCAAAACTACCATTGAATGGTTGGGCACAAACAGAAATCACGCCAAGCAATGGATGCTTGACGCGGTCGATGCCATTAAGTATGTTCGCACAAGAATTGTGAACGCCATTACCGATACAACATTTGATGATGCAGACATCGGTACAAGTGTCAATTTTCATGTAGTCGAGGGTGCGCCGGATGACGTACAGTTGCTTATTCCGCATCTTGTTCTTAACCCGCTAGGCTGTAGCTGTATTGGTTCAGACCCAAGTGATAGACGGTGGCAAGAAATCAGAGAGATCGGATATGTAGAGCTAAGACAGCACAATGTCGATAGTTATGTAGACAGCTTACCGATCGCAGCAGGTCTCGCAGCGCTTAATACCGTACGCATACAAGAAAACGACGCGTAGAAATTAGACAAAACATAACAACTATGCTATAATAGTAGTTGTTAATTATTATGTTATGCAAGAAACAGTAGCACAACACTCACCTGAAATACGGCGTATATATAGCTTAACTCGTGAAGAGTTCTTGCAGAGATTTATAGAGCCCTGGGATCAAGAGGATCTGCAAAGACGGCAAGATCTTGATATGTTTATGGTAGACCCTGAAACGGGGTATGATGCTTTGCTGCATATTTTTTGCGGAGAGACTACTATAATCAACGATTATAGAACGGTGTCGGGTTTTCACTTGGCTTCAACTGCTCCAGATGCTTCAACGAGAACCATTTTTTTAGATCGCAATAAACTGACACCTACGTCGGCTTCGCGTCTTGAACGACATGACTTTGAACCTTATAAAGCTCCAGTGGAGATCCAAGGTGTTGCAAAACGCAATGCCAATGGTCTTAAAATTCGTAACAACGTTCGTATTGCTACGAATCCGATGTTTGGACGTGCCTACGATGCATACTCGATAATTAGAACGCTCACCGATGCCGTACGAAACAGAGACCGCTCAGAAGATGTTGAGTCTGAGAAGGCAAGTGTTCGAAAAGGCAATGAGGCTATATATTTTGTGTACGACATGCCCATTCTTGGATCGGAAGAGACTGCGCCCGTAAAAATAGTACTCGACAAGCGGACGGAGCAAATTATCACTGCGGCACCGCGGTTACGCTCGAACGCAACTGCAGAAATCGGACATGTGAGCTTAGTCGATATTCACGATAAACTTATTAATTAGCGAATTCGGTACGGAGCCATTCATCGAGGCTGTTGCCGCCACCACCGGCCATACACACAACCATATCGCCGGCATCCAGGTGTTTTTGAATGGAAGTCTTTAATGCATCATCGCGTTCCATTGCAGTGGCAATTGCCGGATTAGTGAGGTGTTTGATCATTTCTACAGGTGGAATAATTCGTTGTTTTGGATCTTCGCGGGCAAGGTAGCTGGGAATCCAATACACGGCGCTTGCTCCGTCAAAACAGTCTTTGTAGTCGTCTATCATGTAGTGTTGCCGGCGGTTTGTGAGTGGTTCGTAGACTATCACGAGCTTTTGGTTTTTTTCGTTTGCCATTTCGAGCGCAACACTCATGGCACCACGAATTTTTTCGGGGGTGTGCGCGTAGTCGCTATATAAGTTGGGGGCTATCTGCTCCATGCGACGTTGTAGTCCAGGGAACGAGTTAGTGACTTCAATGAGCTCGGGCAATGGCTTATTGGTTACGCGATGCACGCCTTGAATAGCCAGCCATGCATCGAGCCGATTATAAAAACCCTTTAGCGTGATAGTGCTAATATCTTTGCTATATGCATCGAGAATATGTGCGTTTTTTGGACTATGACCTAAATATTCGGCATCTTCGAAGTATAGTTCACAGGTTTCGCTTTGCTCTATGAATTCAAGAAATGCCTGTTTGTAATCTTCGCGAGTAGGGAATATTTCGTGGTGATCCCAGCTAACGCCCGTGATGAGCGAAAGGTGTGGTTCAAATGCTAGAAAATTGCGATCGAATTCGTCGCATTCGTAAATAAAGTAGTTGCTGTCGGGCTCGTATTGCCCCATATCGCCAAAGCTTATTTTGGCTCCGACAGAATAGCTGACCGGTATGCCTAGCTGCTTAAACAGCCAAATCGCCATAGCTGTAGTGGTAGTTTTGCCATGGGTACCGGCAACGGCAATGAGCTTTAGTTTTTTATCGCTCAAGATTTGATTGAGCAGTTCGTCGCGCTTGCTGGTTTTTATCTTGTTGTCTTCACAGAACGTAAGCTCGGGGTGGTTGGGGTTTTCGAGCGTAAGGGCAGAAGAGTATACGAACCAATCAATCGGATCTTGTTCGTGGACCTTTTGAATCGATGCAACATCTTGCCCAATATGAATGTTGGTAATGCCTTTCTTTTTGAGGTACTCGATATACTGCGAATTTTGTTTATCTGAACCCGACACAGTATAGCCTGCTTGCTTTGCAATAAGTGCAAGCGGACCAATGCCGGTACCACCAATAGCAGAAAAGTATATGTGCATATATGTAGTCTAGCATGGCCACTGTTGTGCTACACTGCTATAGAGATAAGCAAAACCAGTATGGTAAAAAAAATACTACACAGGCTACTAAAACATCGTCATCCTTGGCGTGAGATTGGCTTTGACGAACTGAGCGAAATATATATAAATTCGCTCTTTCGGAGTCTTTCTATCGCGCTGGTAGGTATATTTGTTCCGCTGTATTTGCTGCGTCTCGACTATCAGCCGTACCAGATAATGGTTGTATATGCTTGTTATTTTTCGGCAAGAATAATCTTTGACTACGTTACTGCACATACTGTTGCCGCAATTGGACCTAAGCACACCTTGGTTATAAGTCAAATTATGCAAATTGGCGTCTCTATGCTTTATATGACGCTACCATCTGCGCACTGGCCACTTGCATTCATAGGTTTTTGTTGGGGTGCAGCATCGAGTATGTTTTATATTGCTTTTGATATCGATTTTTCGAAGATTAAACACCGCAAGCATGCAGGAAAAGAGATTGGCTTTCAGCAAGTAATGGAACGCATCGGTGGGGTTTTGGGTCCTTTGATTGGTGGAATTATTGGGGTACTGTTTGGGGCACAGTATATCTTTCTTATTTCAATAGTTAGTATGGGGATAGGCATGTGGTTTTTGTTACGCACCAAAGAGCCCACAAGGTTACATCAAGTGCTCAACTACAAGCTTTTTTCGTTCAAAGGTATAATACGAAGTCACGTTATTCCTGTTATTGGGCTCGGTGTAGAAAACACACTGAGTATTTGTTTGTGGCCGCTCTTTCTGGCACTATTCGTGCTTCCGGTTGGCAACAAGGCTTTTTCTGATATGGGGATATTGGCATCTCTGTCTGTGGTAGTTTCCATAGCGAGTGCACTTGTAACGGGAAACTTAAGCGACAAGCGACATGGTCGAAAACTTCTTCGCTCTAGTGCAGTAATAAACGCGCTCCTTCACTTGGTACGACCGTTTGTTGGGAATATTGGTTATGCAGTTGCAGTCAATGTAACAAATGAAGTAGTAACCGTAGGATATCGACTTCCGTTTATAAAGGGATTTTACGATAGTGCCGATGACTACCCAGGTTATCGTATCGTGTATATTAGTGCGGTTGAATCAGTCTCTAGTATTGCAAAAGCAGTAGTTTGGTGGTTTATGGTCATTATGGCTTATCTGTTGTCGATAAGAACGGCGCTTGTCGCAGGATTTATTATAGCTGCCATGGCATCGTTGGTATTGGCAACAGAGCGGTTTAAGGCATTAGACTAGTACTATGAATCGACGTACTTTACGAGAAGCAGTAACCGATATAAAAGTGCTGAACAACTGGCTCTTTTTGTTGGCTATCCTTGTTGGTACGCTCGTTTGCATTTTTGCATTACGCACCAATAATGTTACGGCGCTTCGCTTACGTGACGATGTGCTCCGTGCAGATAAAGAAAATGGTGATGTCGAGGCTGCTTTGCGTACGCTACGCGAATATACCTACGCACACATGAACACCGATTTATCGAGCGGATCTATCGCGCAGCCAATTCAGCTTAAATATCGCTACGAACGGCTCGTGCAAGCCGAAAAAGACCGTGTTAGCAAACAAAATGAAAAAATATATACAACCGCGCAAGCAGAGTGTGAAAAACTATTTCCCAAGGGGTTGTCTGGCAGCGGGCGCATCCCGTGTATTACCGACTATGTGGCAAAAAACGGAGAAAAAGAAAGATCCATACCGGACAGTTTGTATAAATTTAGTTTTGTTTCGCCGCGCTGGTCGCCCGATCTGGCTGGCTGGAGCCTAGTTGTGACAAGTGTTTTGGTTGCGCTGTTTGTTGTTAAGCTGCTCGTTGAACGATGGTTGCGTGCAGAGCTTCATGACCTCTAGTTAAACAGGGGTGAAAAACGTAAATTTTGCAAATAACAGTTGACAACCAAAATGCAACAGGGGTATGTTAGGGGAGCAATATAAATTCAAGAGAGGGAGTCAGTAAAAGCACTATGGCTTACAAGCACACAAACTCAAAAGGGGTAACATACTACCTTAACTCAAAGAAGGTTACACTTCGTGGTGGTAAAGAACAGACAATCTATTACTTCAGTAAAGACGAGCGACCGGAAGCTTGCGATCTTCCATCTGGTATGGAAGTAAACGAAAACCCACGCAACGGTTTTCTTACCGTAAAGCGCAACAAATAGTTTAGACAAAAATGTAAAAAGAACCCTTCTTCGAAGGGGTTCTTTTTGCTACAGTAGAAGATATGTCCAACACTCTTATTAAAGTTACGAAGTTAAAGAAAAAATATGGCGACAAGACGGTCGTTAAAGATATAAGTTTTGAAGTAAAAGAAGGCGAGATATTTGGTATTTTAGGGCCCAATGGTGCGGGAAAAACCACTACGCTAGAAATGATCGAGACTATGCGTCCGATAGATGGTGGTAGTGTTAGTGTGGACGGCATAGATGTCCAGGCGCACCCGGCAAAAATCAAAGCGATTATTGGTGTGCAGCCACAGACGCCTTCATTCGAAGAAAAAACAAAGCTCACCGAATTGATTGAGTTTTTTGCTGCAACGTACGGAGAAAAAGTTCACCCACGTCACTTTTTAAAGAGTGTTCAGCTCGAAGAGAAGGCAAATAGCTATGTAGAAAACCTGTCCGGCGGTCAAAGGCAGCGTTTCAGTATTGCTGCAGCCCTTGTGCACAACCCAAGGGTATTCTTTCTGGACGAGCCAACGACAGGCCTTGACCCCCAGGCACGACGTAATTTGTGGGATATGATACGCGAAATTCGTGACCGGGGCGTAACGGTTGTACTAACGACGCACTATCTTGAAGAGGCAGAATTACTGTGTGACCGAGTGGCAATTATGGATGACGGAAAGATAATTGCACTTGATACGCCAAAACAGCTCGTCAAAGACTTGCTAGGGCGTGGCTTTAAAAAGCGTCAGCATGTAGAACAGGCAAATTTAGAAGATGTATTTATCGACTTAACAGGTAAGGACCTACGAGACTAATGCGAGATTTTAAAAAACTACTCCTCCCTATAACGACATTTGTGCGCATAGATGTTAAACGATTATTCCGCGATAAAGTGGCGATATTTTTTGTATTTGTTTTTCCGCTAATATTCCTCATGGTCTTTGGTGGAATTTTTGGTCGTGATAATAGTGTTTCGTTTAAGGTGGCGCTCATTAATCAGTCCCAAACCGAATTTTCTAAAAAGTTTGTACAAGACATAGAAAAGAACGAGCTCTTCAAAGTAGATAAAGAGATTACTACCATAGATGCCGCCAAAGAAAAGATGAATCGCAGTGAACTCGATGCGTCAATTACGTTACCAGCGGAATTTGGTTCTATAGGTACAGACGGCGTACCGAATGGACAGGCTAAAGTTCTGTATGATCAAAACAACGAGCAAGCTGGCCAATCGCTAACGGCGGTGCTCGATGGTATATTCCAGAATATAAATTCAGGATTAGTAAAAACGACAAAGCCATTCTCTGTAACAAGTGAGTCTACAGCAACCAAAGGGCTGACCCGATTCGACTATATTTTCTCGGGCTTGCTTGGGTTCTCGGTTCTATCTTTGGGTATATTTGGGCCTACTAGTGTGTTTCCTCGTATGAAGCAGCGCGGCGTATTGCGTCGCTACCATACGACCACGCTTAAAGTCTGGCAATATTTTGTGGGCAACGTATTGTCAAACGCTTTCGTCGGTATATTATCAGTTACGACTATGTTTGTTGTGGCACTTCTGTTCTTTGACCTTAATATGCGAGGCGACTATCTGAGTCTGTTCGCATTGGTGGTTCTTGGTACGATTACGCTGTTTGGTGTTGGCTTGGCTGTTGGTGGTTGGGCAAAAAACGAAAACCAGGCGGCTCCTTTGGCAAATCTGATATCATTCCCAATGATGTTTTTGTCGGGTACGTTCTTTCCGCGGTTTCTCATGCCCGAATGGCTACAGGGTATATCTGGGTTATTGCCCCTTACGCCTGTTATCGATGGCGTCCGTTTAATAATTACCGAGGGTAAAACCATCTTTGATATTGGTTCACAGGTCGGCTTGCTTGCCGTATGGGCGGTTGTCATCTACGTTATTGCCTTCCGTGTGTTCCGCTGGGAATAAACTGCTTGTGTTTGGGTCGGCGTAGATGTATAACCAAAGTGTATGGTTAATGATGAGCAAAATTCACTACCAGGTATCGAGCCTCCACAACCACCAGAAGAAAATGTGGTAGATATTGCCGCGTATGCAGCGGCTGCAGCCAAAGGTGGTCGACGCGATCCGTATAATGAGAATCCTAGTGAGGCGGCGATTGACCAGGGCCGTCGTGTACCGCCAGCGGTTAGCGACATCGAAAACATCCCGGACCCGGCAGGAGAGCGTCGTCAGGCAGCCTCAGGGCACCCCTCTGCCGGAGGCGCTAACAAGGGGAGTGATGAACAAGCAAGAACAAACCCATGGGCTGTGACGGCTGATGAGATCGCTGCTGCAAGTGTGGGTATCCCAGAAGCGCGAAATGCATTGCATGGCCCAAGCCAACTACAAGAAGATACAGAAGAACCGCCAACAATTCCAGAGGAACAAAAGAGGCTTGCACAGCAAGGTATCGAGGCGGCACGGCGAATTCTTGGTGGTACGCGCCGTAGAATAGATGAAAAGTAGTCAGCTAGCCTAGAAATAAATCCCAAAATACCGTACAATGCGGCAATGAATTTTCTCGATACACTACCCAAGCCTTTTTTTGTGCTTGCACCCATGGATGATGTTACCGATGTGGTGTTTCGTCAGATTATTGCGTCGTGTGCACCTCCCGACGTATTTTTCACAGAATTTGTTAATGTTGATGGGCTTCAGAGTGCTGGGAGGGGGCGATTACTTCCAAAACTACAGCTTGAAACTACTACGGTTCCTGTCGTTGCTCAGATATGGGGTAAAAACCCAGAGAATTATTACAAATCCGCTCAGGATATTGTTCGCATGGGTTTTTCGGGTATTGATATAAATATGGGCTGTCCAGATAAGGCAGTACTAAAAAATGGTTGTTGTGCGGCACTTATTGATAACAGGGGACTGGCAGGGGAGATAATTGCTGCCGTAAGGGAAGGGGTGCAGAGCATAAATCCACACTTCCCTGTTAGCATAAAAACACGTGTAGGCTTAAAAACAACAGATATGACATGGATAGAGTGGCTTTTATCACAGAAACTTAACATGTTAACCGTACATGGCAGAACCGCTGCTCAAATGTCAAAAGTTCCGGCGAATTGGGAGCTTATTGGTGAGGCTTCAAAAATGCGCTCTTCCCTTGCCCCTTCAACTAAAATTGTTGGTAATGGCGACGTTTTGTCTCGTTCGCATGGTCTTGAGCTGGCACAAGCATATGGGCTCGATGGGGTTATGATTGGTAGGGGGATTTTCCATGATCCGTACGCGTTTAGCTTGCATAGCCCTTGGCAATCTATGACAAAACAACAAAGAATCGATTTATATACTTCACATGTTAAGCTTTTTGCGAAGACATGGAGCAAGGGAGAGCGTAAACTCCATACCTTAAATAAGTTCTGTAAAGTTTATATAGAGGGCTTCCCTGGCGCTAAGGAGATTCGAGAAAAGCTCATGCACGCCGAGTCAACCCAGCGATTATTAGAGCTACTTGCAACCACATAAAACTTGCAAAAAAACCATGGCAGGAACATACTTAAACATAAGCAATAAGTGAGGGAAACACTGTGTCGGTATTTTTACGTGAAAAAACACAAAAACTCTCGAGTCTGATTAAAAAAACAACTATATCAATTCTTGCAGGTATCCTTGGATTCGTACCGCTAGGCACCCTTGTGCCACAAATAGCACACGCCGCTGCTGACACGTGTACTTGGGACGGCAGTAGCAGTGCCAACTGGAGTGACGGTGCAAACTGGACTGGTTGTGATAATAGTGGGGTGCCACAAGATGGTGATTCACTGCTTTTCCCCACGACAGCATCTAACAAAACAAATACTAACGATATTGTTGGTCTGGACCTCAATCGAATAGATATTCAAGGGGATAACTATGTTTTAGGAGGAAACGACTTATCTTTCACTCCTTCGTTGGCCATGGCACTGTCGATCACTGGGGATTTTAACAACTTTGGTCTTAATAGCACCATCAATGGAAGCTCCTCTAAAGCTATCGAGTCGAGTGGTGTTGATAACGAAATTTCTGGGAACATGGTGCTAAACCTCACCGGTGGTGGTGATATGAATTTTACCACCGGCAGCGATACCAACGATCTAGAGATTAGCGGCGTAATCAGCGGTTCTACAGATATATTCGTAGTGTCTCCAGATTCACGACTATTTTTAACTGGTACTAACACTTTCAATAAGTCAGGCATTACGATCAACGATACGTCGATATTAGATTGCGGTGTGGACAGTTGTTTGGGAACGTATTCGTCGGGAGATACGGTAACAATTTGGGGCGGCGGTCGACTTTATCTCGACAACAATATTAGCTTGTCAGAAGATATAGATTTTCAAGCTAGCGATAATTCACCTGGACAGATTTGGGCTGCAGCAAGCTCGACTATCACTGGTAATATTCAAACTGTTACTTCTGCAAGTGCTGTGATAGGTGTACAGAACACAACAATTTTGACTATTGATGGTGATATTGATACAGATACTGGGGGAAGTATTCAGTTTCAGGGAGTAGAAGGTTACGCCGATAACGAAATCGATGTGAACGGTGTTTTTACAGGTGCTGGCGATGTGTACATAGTTGATTCATTGGCGATACTGGCTGGTGCGAGCACTGGTTACACCGGTACATATAATGTTCAAAGTGGCGGGTTATTGTATCCAACCGACTCCGATGCGCTTGGCGACGATACCGGCGAAACAATCATTGCTGATGGGGGGACACTTTACACCGATACCATGCTTGATATTCCGGAACCACTGATAATTACGGGGGACGGGCTCCAATCCGATGGATATAATGGCGCCATTGTTGGCGATACTAGTACCCATGTATTTTCTGGCCCTGTTACGTTGGATGGTGACGCAACAATCATGAACTGGGATAGCGGCATGACACTCTCCATGAGAGGCACCATTACAGGGACAGGCAACCTTACTCTGGCTGGCCTGAATGTTGATAACGCACCAATAGAGCTTGGTGGTTCCGGCACGTCGGAAGATGACACTCCCAATTCTTTTGTTGGGCATACATATGTTAACGGTGCTCGCCTGTTCATGCATAAAAATGATGGGGTAAGTTCTGTCCCAGGTGACATCACAGTTACATCTGGTACCTATGCTGCAAGTTTATGGACGCAAAGTGAGGAGCAAATTCCTAATGACGCCACAGTGACACTGAACGAAGGTCTGAGTACGGCCGTACTGGTTGTGACAGGTGGTAGAACCGAGACTGTCGGAACAGTTGAAGGTGACGGCGTGATTCAGCTGGGCAGCACGAGCGATGTACTAAATGTTGGTGGCGGCGACAAAAGCGGGATATTCACCGGACGAGTACTGGCGGGGACTGGAACAACTCTACATAAAATTGGTAATGGTACTTGGGACTTTCAAGGCTCCAACTGGGATCTTGGTGGGGGTGTGGCTACATATGACGTGATAGATGGTAAATTATTGGTAAATGCCGCCGACACAAGTCTGGGTGACTCTAGTATCACGCTTACCGGGGGTACTCTTGGTGGTGAAAATGTTGTTGGTCCTATCACCGCATATGCGGGTGGCATCGCTCCTGGTAATAGTCCTGGCTGTCTTAACCCCGAAGGCGATGTGGCCATGACGTCTTCGGTGGCGTTTAGTGCTGAGCTGGCAGGCACAACAGTCTGTACTGGTTACGATAAGATGTTTGCAACTGGAAATGTGATTCTTAACGGTGCAACGCTTAATGCGACCCTGTCCTTTGCATCAACTACCGGCAACAGCTTCACAATCATCGAGGCTAGCTCAGTCAGCGGGACATTTGCTGGGCTTGATGATAACGAAACATTCGTGCTAGGTAGCCGAACATTTAAGATTGACTACACGCCAACCACGGTAGTATTGAGCGATGTTGGCGAAGCGCCAACGACCAGCAGTGGCTCTCTTGGGCAAACTGGCGTCGTAGCACTTACCGGAATTTCGACAGCAATCCTCTTGACTTCTGCTGCTGGGTTATATCTAGTAAATCGTAGAAAATACTTAGTTTACAGACAGCGATAATAGCAATCAAAGTAATTGCAAATCAAAACAGTAGCGCCTACAATGTAAGCAATAGCACTTTGATGGGGTAATCTAGGTGAATGTTGCGTTATTGACGGAGTTTGTTGCGCGAAAACAGTATGTTGTGAGAGATGTACTGTGCCGTAGTGGGATATTGCTAGCGTGCTTGTTGCTGGTTTTAGCATCGGTACCGCTCGGACTGCTAAAATCTCCGGAAAAAGTTTTTGCTTATTCAGGCGCAGGAACTGGAACGGCTGGTGATCCATACATTGTAACGTCATGTGCTGAGCTACAGAGTATTGGGTCTGAACCTGACACGAATGGAATTTACTATGAACTAACAGGAGATATTGACTGTTCGGTTACTTCAGGTTGGAATAGCGGATCTGGTTTTAGTCCTATTGAAAATTTTCAGGGAAATTTTAATGGAAATAACCACACAATAGATAGTTTATTTATCAACCGCCCTACAGAAAACAGGATTGGAAAAAAATAATGAATAGACAACAATTGGTTTTAGCAGTTTTTGGCGGAGTGCTTTTTATGGGAGTGGCTCTTCTTTGGGCGCCCAGCGCAAATGCGGCAGGCGAGCCAGTAACTGTAGTTACCGGAGGTCCCGGCGTAAGCTCGAATGATCCAATGCCAGAATTTACGTTTGTTGCCGATGTTGAAGGATCTTCATTCCGATGTCAGATAGACAGCGATCCGGCTGTTTCTTGTACGTCCCCCTATGTTGTGCCGGAGCCTCTTATTGATGGTATACATATCTTTAGTGTGAGTGCCGCCGCACCTGGAACCGAAGATTTTAATCCTTCGGCTGCTGAATATCCTTGGAGCTATACTTATGATGCAGAAACAGCCACGAACATTCATTCGTGCGAAGAGCTACAACTCATCGGGCATCACGGCAGCTATTCGCCTGCAAGTGACTACAGGCTTGCGCATGACATTGATTGTTCTGATACTGTGAACTGGAATAGTGGCCAGGGCTTTGAACCCTTGGCAAGTTTTGCCGACAGATTCACGGGGGTATTCGATGGCGATGGCTACGCCATAAATGATCTGGTAATAAATAGAGATCCAAGTCCCACGCTTGGATTGTTTACGTATGTTCAGGGTGCGAGCTTTATCGATCTGGAAATTAGTGGTTCTGTACATAACACATCTACTGAGCTCAGTACTTGTATGGGTGGGCTGGCTGGATTTGTGTTTGATACGGTTACAATTGACGGCTTATCAAGTTCTGTAAGCATTACGAGTGCCACGAATGATAATACTGGCGGAGGACTTGTAGGCTGTATTTCTTCCGATACTGGTCACAGTTCGATATCTAATTCACAGGTAGATGCAATAGTTGGGACGGGTGCGGCTGGAGGTTTAATAGGTGATGCTAATTTGTCTGATTCAGCAAGTTTAACCGTGAGTAATACATCGACTTCAGGATCTGCCGAAGGGAACAATCGCGCGGCCGGGTTGATTTCGTATGTAAACTATGTGTGGGACGAAACGGCAGTCAGTACCCCGCTAATTATTGAAGATAGCACATCTACCATGGCTGTTTCAGCAAATGGCAATGCCGGCGGTCTTATCGCTAACTTGGCGCTTGATGGGCAGCCAGATTCAATCACTAACTCAAGTTTCTCAGGCACTATAAATGCTACTAGCGGTGGCAATGCCGGCGGTCTTATCGCTTCGGTTGCAAATACAGCAAATCCAGCGACACTTACGATATCAGAAAGTTTCGCTTCAACAGGGATTGTAGCTGACTCTGGCAATGCCGGCGGTCTTATCGCTGAGACAAATGCAGACCTTGAGCTTATCATCGAGCGTTCATATGGTGCTGGGATTATTGATACCGCAGCAAGTTATGTTGGAGGGCTTGTAGGTCATGCCCAAGGATCTATAAGCATAACAGACTCGTACACCGACATTGTGTTGGACGGTACGACACGCATTGGCGGACTCATTGGTAGTGCAGAAGATGCAGATATCACTAACTCATTTGCCTTTGGAGGCATCGAAAGTACAGCAAGTATTTTGGGCGGACTGGTTGGTGAGCTCTCAAACAGTTCAATTACGGATTCGTTTGCGTCAATGACTATCGCATCGACATGGCCAACAACGGTGGGTGGATTAATGGGTACAAACTACGACGTGACTGTATCAAATAGCTATGTTGACACATGGCTGGGGAACAAGAGTTGTGATTCTACGGCCGGCGTAGGCTCGTCTAGCTCAGTCGACTGTACTGAAATAAGTGAAGCAAATTATTTTTTCAATAATGAAGTAAATTCACCAATAGATAATTGGAATTACGATACGGTCTGGCAAACTAATGACTTTTTCTTCCCGTGCCTACAATGGCAAGATTACTGCCAATCGTTCGAGCCACAGGTACAATGCGAACAGCCCGATGCAACAGCAACCACCATTACTGGTGTATGTAGTATGTTGGTACGCGAAGGCTATAATTATGGAGAGACAACATGGGAAGCGCGTTATAAAAAAGCAACTGACGATACGTACCAACCAGTAACTTTGGCCGATATAACCGAAGCACGTGCGACTATTGTTGGGCTTCAACCGGAAACAAGTTACTATCTAGAATATCGATTCACGAACGATTGGGGTACTGGCGACTGGGAGCGACAAGAATTTCTTACGCCAGCACTAACAGATATTAATATCGACATGACTTCGGCAGAAGACGCATCGCTTGTAAACTTTGTGGCTAATGGTTGCGAACAGTTGGGAGATTGGCAGATGCTTAAAGAGAGCAACCTGGCAACACAAGATGTAGCGTACAATTATTCTGCTGGGTTAGTAGCATTCAATTTACTGAGCTGCCCAATTGGAGGTCAAGCAACTATTAGACTAACCTTTACGACCAACAAGAATCCTGAAGAGGTGGTTCTGAGAAAATATAATCAGACGCTGAAAACATTTACGTCGTTAACCCCGTCTAATAGTGGCATTACACTGGCACGAACAACACTCGAAGGTAAATCAGCTATAACGGCCACATACACAATTATAGATGGCGGAGTACTAGATCAAGACGGCATAGCCAACGGTGAAATACTTGATCCTGTAGGCATGGCCTCTTTAGTAGTCAGTGTGCCAAATACTGGGCTAGAACGACAATAGACCGTTATACTAAGTACATGAGATTGCCAGTAAGTCTGAAACGATTCACGAAGAAACAAAAGCTTATTGTAGTATGTAGCGTGGCTGTAATCGTCTTGTCTGTTGCGGGATATATATCTTTATTTAGAACCCAAATATCCAGCACCACTAAAGCAGATGTGATCACGTATTCTACCGACACGCCAGACGAAAATCCGCCAGGTAACGACTTCAAATGGCAAGGAGACAAACTAGACCCTAAGTATATTTCTCTTCCATCTATCAATGCGGGTGGTTATCTTCAGAATGTTGGCGTAGATCAGAATAAAGCAGTGGCGGTACCTAATAATATTCATATGGCAGGCTGGTTTGTAGATAGTGTGCGACCTGGTGCAATGGGAAATAGTATCATTGACGGTCATGTAAATGGTCGCAAGAATGACGGAATTTTCAAGAATCTTGAAAAACTAAAAAAGGGCGATCAATTTTTAGTTGAGTTTGGTGATGGCAGCAAGAAAACCTTTGAAGTGGACGAGATTGTGACACTAAAGACCGAGGAGTCTGCTAGTGTTCTATTCTCGCAAAAGCCGAGCATTAAAAACCAGCTCAATCTTATTACTTGTGGTGGTGCTTTTGATAAGCAATTACAACAGTATAGTGAACGTGTGATTGCAGTAACTAAAGCTTTGTAGGAAAGATTGACAACATTTTTGTAAGCTTAACTCTGGTATACTCATACAAAGATAGTTGACAGAACATAGGGGGAATAAGAGTGGACGATATAATCAGACCAGAGAAGAAAGCAGAGCAGCCAGAGGAATCGCCGAAAGCAGAAAAGGCGCACCGTCGACGGCGTATTGTGTTGCCAAAAGTTAGCAAGAAGGCGGGCAAAAGACTGCTCATAGTTGCAATTATCGGGCTTGTATTGGGTGGTGTGTACTATGCAGGAATAAAGAAGGGCGAAAGTCGATCAAAGGCAGCAAACAGTAAATTATCTTCAAGCACGACGAAAAAAGCAAATGACACGGCTTCAAACCGTTGGACTAGTGTTGGTACTGTCCTAGAGGTTTCAGCCGATTCAATTAAGGTCAAGGATTCTCGTGGCGAAACAAAACAGGCCAAGATTACCAAGGATACCGTCGTTGTCGACAAGAAAGGTACAAAACTTTCGGCTAAGGATATTAAGAAGGATCAGCGCGTAATTGTGTCGGGTACTAAAGATGCCAAGAATAATTTAACTACATCAAGAATTCGCATACAGCAGTAGTGCATGAGAAAGCCAAGGTATAGGGTTGCGATATTTGTAGTTGGTATATTACTTCTCGCAGTCATGTTTTTGCTCGGCAGAAATAGTAGGACGCGGAGCACTTTGTCCAAAGACACAGACATACTATCTGCTGTCAGCACGGAAAATGTACATCCGATCCAGTTTGATGCTATTCAGGATAAAACAGAAATTAATGGCTTAGTGGCTCATGCTTTTGGCATGGTGGATGGCGAGTCATATACAAATTCCATCGAAGCATTCAATGTTAGCTACAAGCAAGGATTTCGTCTGTTCGAGGTAGACTTTATGCCGCTGAAAGACGGCAATATAATTACGGCTCATGACCTACACGAACAGAATTTTGGGCTGACCGGTGCTTTTACCGACTATTCAAAAGCGGATTTAATTGGCAAAAAATATAATGGCAAATACACCCCATTATTTGCCGAAGAATTTATCGAACTACTCAGAAAATACCCCGATATTCACGTCATTTTAGATACTAAAGCAGGCCACACGGATATTATTCGAACACTTGTGCGTACAGCTAAAGGCGATCCAAGCGTACTCGATCGGCTTATACCGCATGTATCAAATCAAGAAAATTATGACGCTGTTATGGCGGAGTACAAGTTTCCACAAACGATGCTTGCACTGTATCGTCTGCTGTCGCTACAGAAAATGTCCCAAGAAGAAATTGTTGGCTATATTCATAAAAACAACATAGCCGCGGTAATGATTAACATAAAAGAAGATGATGCAACGCTTGCGAATATTGGAAATGATGGCCCTGGCAAGTTCTCATTCAGAAAGTTCCATGAGCTGCTAAACAAAGAGCGCATTCCGCATTATGTTCATAGTGCAAAGACTGTAGAAGATGTAGCGCGTTTTAGAGACATGGGTGTCGGCGTGTACTCTGATGGAGCATGGCTAAAATAAAAACTACCTCCTTAGGTAGTCTTGGTGGTGGGGGTGGTTGGAATCGAACCAACTACCAAGCGGTTATGAGCCGCCTGCTCTAACCGATGAGCTACACCCCCAGGTGCCGGAAGATAATATTTCGGTTAACAGAGGTGATTATAGCAAGTTTAGGCGATAACAGCAAAATTCGTACTATAATATGGTTATGTTTGGAAAAATAAAAAGCAGCATAAAGCCGTACCTACCGTTGCTCACTGATAGCCGTACGCTGGGATTAATAGCATTTGGATTCGTTGCCATTCTTGTTAGCTGGAGTGGTGTAAAAGCAATTCAGACAAACTACGAGCTGCAAAAGCAGATTGCTCGTATGCAGCAAGAGAATGATGTTAAGAAACTCGAGAATGATAACCAGCGTCTCAAAAACGAATACTATAAAACCGATCAGTTCCTGGAGCTTGCTGCACGGCGACAGTTTGGTAAGGCAGCAGAAGGCGAGCGGATATATATAGTGCCCAAAGAGGTTGCACTTGCCAATATCGTGGCTTCAAAGAAAGCAGAATCTAAAGCAACTGAAATTAAAACTTCTAAGTCTAAAGCGGCTCGTAATATCGAAGCATGGATTAACTTCTATTTGAACCGCGGCGACTAGTACTTATATGAGAGCTTGAGCAATAAGCAAGAATATCAAGATACTAATAAAGTCTTGAACAACAGTGGCGATTGGACCGCTTGCTTCTGCTGGGTCACTGTGCATTCTCCAGAAAAAATATGGCAAAACAGATCCTGTTACGAGCGACCCCATCGTGCCTCCGATCAGTGATAGACCCACCACAATGCCAAGACGCGGGTTACTATTGACTATCCATATTGCAGCACAGGCAATAGAGCCAATTATTACTGCAACGGCGCTAACGATAACTACCTGTCTTTTCAAAAATCCACCAAAATCAAAACGTCCTTTTTTGTGTAATTCACGAATAATCATGCTTTCCATCTGGGTTCCGACCGAATCACTCATGTTCAGGATTAAGGGAATAAAACTTGCCAGTACAAGATTTGTAGATAGTGTTTCCTCGAATCCGGTAATGATTTTAGCAATAATCAGACTTAGACCGAGTCCGATCAGTAGCCATAAAACACGAGTCTTAATTTCGTGATAATAGTTCATTAACACTATTTAAGCATAACTATAATAAAAGCTCGAATCTATAAGAGTAGTAGTGCAAACTGTGTCAAAATATATTATCATAAGCGTAAATATGAGGCGTAAAGTAATATCATCGTTAAGGCCATCTCGTGTTTTAAGTAGTTTTCGATCTTCAAACGAGAAACGCGCCCAACTTTCTTTGTGGGCGGTATTTTTTATTATGGTTGGCATTACCACCTTGCTCGCAACTAAAGCCGCAACGCCGACGGCATCGATTGAGCCAGAAAACTCATCCCGAAGCGGTTCTTTGTCTGTACAGACAGGCGGACAATCGAGCGGAACGGGATATGTACGCTTTGGGTCGGTCGCAAACCAAGATGCAAATCTTGCCAAATTACTTGCTGCAACTTCCCGGAACAAATCTGCTGATAATCCAGCCAATGTTAATAAGCCGTCTGCAGGATTAGAGAATGACTCGTCATTATTTAGTAGTTCATATGTAGGCACATACACTGGGAGTACCGACCCGAGTGTTACTCCGGGCGAAGGTTTTGGTGAGTTTAGGGCTGAATGCGATTTTTCGCATTATGCCTATGATGATCCGATCGTGTATCCAAACCAGCCGGGCAAGGCCCATTTACATATGATTTTCGGTAATACGCATACTAATGCATACTCAAATTACAATAGCCTATTGAACTCGGGAAATAGCACATGTAACGGCCATGAGCTAAACAGGACTGCATACTGGGTTCCCGCAGTTATTGATCAAGACGGAAACCCTAGGCGTCCCATAAAAGTGCTTATTTATTATAAGTCGTATAGTATTACGAACACCCAAACAGATTCCTGGGCCCCAGGCAATAATGGTCTTGAGTATGTAAAGCCTTTTGTTTTTCCGGAAGGGTTAATGATGGTGAATAATTTTACACGCTGTACAGCAAGCCTTAGTTGGACGACGGTAAACCTTGGTTCGGGATGCCCGACAGCAAATCAACAGGTAACGTTAGGTGCGAATAATCAAGAAATTCGTATGACGGCGGCTTGGACGTGTGGGATAGTCTGGGACAACGGTTCTCATAACGGCGGAGATTATGAAACGTATGTCGATGGAACGCAAATACCCACGTGCCCTGCAACAGGAAGTGTAACAGATAATCCGGTACGTACTTTACAGCAGCACGTAGTATTTCCTTACTGCTCCAACAATAGTAGCGATATGAAAAATCGTGACTATACTACGATAAAGAATGATATGCACTGGAATATCTCTTGGTCTTGGTTCTTTGCCGTATGCCCGAGTGACTATAAATACAAAGTACCACAGATACAGTACAAGATCAGCTATCCTATATATCCGGGAGAAGACACTTCCAAGTGGTATCTTTCATCTGATATTGACCCAGCAAACGGGCAGATTAAAACTACTAATTACCAATACTACTCAGATGATCAGACTACAATAAACTATAAGACTGCAAAGAATGGCGCAACATCACATGGTGACTGGTTTGGTGGCTGGAACCGAACTGTGCTTGATCAATGGCTGCACGCTTGCAATTTCGTTGATGGAGCAGACTGCGCCGAAGGTGTTTTTCCTGTGCCGATTAGTGCAGCAACAAAAGCATTAGTTAAGCCAACACGAGTACCGCTCATTCCTAATACAAGCAAACCATATAACGGCTGGTATACACTTACGAATAATGATGTATTTAAGGTAAATGGTCAGCAATTGCACCAAGAAGTTTGTGGCGCTCCAAAGCGCTTCACGGTTAACGGAACCACTATACCCAAGGGTGCTGATATAGCGTACTGTACGCCTTAGTCTCTATAGAATGCAGGAATCTGCGGGTTGAACGGGTCTATATGCGTATAGCTAGTGCGTTTTTTGCCTGTTTCGTCCGTGCTTTGCCGAGGAAAATAGTTGCTCCAATCGCCTACTTCATCATCTTTTTCGTTACGTATGAGTGCTCCCCGCGCATTGGCACGCGTATCGGTTGGCGGGGTTAGTATCTGATTTTGTGTTCTGTGAATTGCAGGATTAGCAAAACCACGCCAAAGCTGTGGCTTACGACGAAGTTGTTCTGCTATGCCGCCACCAAGTTTATCCCAGTAATAATCGAAACGACAGAGTCTTTCTGAGCCGATCGGCTCACCGGATTGTTCTATTTTTCTATCTATGGCCTCTTTGCGCGCAATTGACTCGACATATGGAACGGCGCGCTGAGGGTCGGTACTGATAAGATCGGTTACCTCAATAATTTCTTCTAGAACTTGAAACATTTCTGCACTGAAGTAGTCTTGATTATCCTCGAGTCGCAGGGCTCGATCGCACAGCTCGCGAATGATGCGTGCAGGTTTTTCGCCGTGGCGTACTTTTGTTGATGGGTCTTCAATCGAAACGTCGTTGGTATTGCCGAAGCGGCCAATAATACGTGCTGCCCGCAATGGATCCCGTAGTCTTGGTACGACGTCTATGCGACCAGCTTCGATTAGCCGAAAGACCGCGTTACTAAATACAAGGCTTGCACGGAGTGCCCATGGAAAACTGAGTGTGTCGTTGGTTACGGTCTCTATGCGTTTAAACGATCCGTCTTGTTTGAAGTTTGTGCGAACGAGTGGTCTCGCATTAGACTCGCCGTATAATGCGTGCAGTCTCTCGCTTGAAACAGACAAGCGGGGTGCATGGTGGTAGTGTGTCCTTCCGTGCTCGTCTAGCAAGAGGCCACCCGAGCCAAACATTGCGCCCTTTACTGCATTTATACCTGCAATTGTATGTATAAGACCGGGATATTCTTCGGTAAGTAAGCTAAGGTGATTTAGGTGGGTTGCACGTGATGTTCTGTTGTGGTCGACAGCTTTTCGGTTGATCTGAAATGATTCGATGATGCCTTCTGCGCGCAGTGCGGCAAAGGCACGTAGTATAATCGTATCACCATCAAAACAGCGCACTACTGCTTCTTCGGCTGTTCTAGCTTCGGGTGTTGAATATTCTGGTCCACTAGGGTCGAAGTAAAATCGGCCGCCGTTTGAAACAAAACCGCCATCTGCCCAGACAAGACCATATTGCATTAAAGCAAACTGAAGCGCTCCTCTGAGGCCTAAAACGCCACCATCACTAAATGCGTTTTCGACCGGGGCTTCATATAAGCTAAGCTGAGTGTCTTTAGAATGGCAAGATCCTACAATTTCGTATGCCGGTGTATCTGGCATAGTAAGGGTGTAGCTATACTCGGTCTCTACACCGTAAATATTGTCATCAGGACCTCGAGTAATCATTCAAACATAATAAATTTATTGTACTGTCAATGCAAGCACGAGCAGGATGTTTACTCGAGTGTTCGTGTCCAGTTGCGGCTACTTCTATCATAGACAAACCCAAGGCGCTTTGCTTGCTTGTCGTAGGCTGATAAGGCTTGATCGAGTGTCATATGGGCTTCTTTTTCGCGACCTTGCGGTTTTATCCACTTATTCTTTCTGCCCGATTGAATTGTAAGCTGGTCTATTTCGCCTTGCTGTGCGAAGTCTTCGGTAATGGCAATCATGAGTCTTTGCCAATCAAACGGGTAAAGACCGCGCGAGTGCACTCGGGCAACCTTTTCAAGCTCGTAACCTTTATTATGAATACGCCATGGGCGTATGCCCTGTAATTGTTGTATAACGAGCTCTCTTCCGTGAGTTGCAAGGCCAACAACAGCCTGGGGAACATCGCGGTAGATAAGCACGATTCCGGTTGGTGAATCGAGCCATAGGCTATAATACAGATTTTTTTCGTGGTCATAACTCCATTTGTCGACCGATCCATCAATGCACGTCATCCCTTCGGATGTGCCAACAGGTGATATAAACCGGCTTGCTTGAACGGGCTCAAGTCGGTAGTTGTTAATCCGAGCATCGCTAATTGGTGATTCTGTTCGAGATGATTCAGTAAGATGTCGCGGCAAATCTACTGAGTCGAGCCCGCCAGTAAAGAGCCGTTCCATAGAAAAATAGTGGGGCATTATGTCTTTGTGGAGAGAACTATGACTACGCTTTACCCAAGCATATTTTTTGGCTTTGCGAAATAGCTCTAAATCGTAGCCAAGTGCTGCAACTGTATTAGCTGGCTCATCTTCATTTCCTGGAGTTCTGCATCCAAACCATTCAAGTACTTTACGTCCTAATCTTTCTTCAATAAGTTCTTTAGAGAGGGGCTGCAGTAGGTGTGCGATTTCGTATGACCTATCTTCTCCTTCGGGCGTGTTATCAAGAAAGTCCACAGGGTCTTCTTTGCTAAAGACTTTTTCGGCAAACTCAAACATTTCTTCTGTATACGCACAGATCATGTCTGAGTACGCGCCGGAATATCTGCGTTCGTAATATTGTTGCACGCCTCGATATATTTCGGGGGTACGAAGAAAATCAATAGCGGAGGAAGAGGTTTCGGTAATCGTCATGCGGTCAATGTGTTATCAGCGCCAGCCTAATTTTGCACCTTCTAATATGCGCCACGTGTTAAATCTGTCTTTGGGTATGATACGAACTGGCCACCAACTTGCCCAGCCATCTATCGAGGCACGCACAATGTCTCGTTCGAACGAAAGCACATCAATGACTGCCTTCGGGTCTTTACCAATTTCTCGTACATCGGTGCAATGTTTTGTAGCAGGTCGCACGCTTTGACCGTCAATATTAAAAGGGTGTCTTTCGTATTGTGCAGCACCCACCTCGGGAATATCGAGTCGTATAAACCAATCTACTAACGATCCGTGGGTTTTTTTACGCAAAGAAAATCCATCAGCGGCAACACACAGGTGCATCTGTTCGAACGGCATAGGTCGGTGAGGCTGAGTAGTACGAGGTAATTCGCTCAGTGTTCGTGGCTCGTCGGGTAGTATCTCGCTTCGAAGGCCTCGAAACATGTTAAGCGCAACACGGATGGTAATGAGTGCGGATTCGGCTAAGCTTTGCTGGCCATTAAGCGGTTCGGGGTTTACTTCTGCAGGGATTGCTGGTGGATATTGTGATTCTCGCATGCAACTAGTTATAAAGCAAATGGGCTAATTTGCAAGCATAAGCAAAGTGTTATTCTAGGTTCGTACTTTTGTAATAAGCCGAAGATTCGCAAGATAATGCTGCGGGTTCGTTGCTGGATGGTTACGGATATACTTAACATGTTTATCTACAAAAGGCATTAAATTGTCTGGATATTTTTCTGCGTCAGAACTAAACGTTGGTTCAGTGTTGAAACGCAGGTCTTGGTCCATTGCCTTTAGTACTTTGAGTAATTCATGCCCGGCATCAGTCTCAAAAAAATCAATTTTTTTTGTGTAGCTAGACATTATTTACTTCCTTTGGGCTGTTTTGGTTTTTTGATTTCTTTTCGCCCTTTGTCCTTTGACATAATGCCAACTTTCTATAGTTACAACGAGTTATCTATGTTTCTTTAGTATACGCTTAAACAGCGTCGTTCCCTAATGGGATACAAAGGTTAGTGCGTGACCTACTTTACCAGCACGACCAGCACGGCCAATGCGGTGAATGTAGTCGTCGTATGTTTGAGGCACAGAGTAGTTAATTACGTGGCTAATATCGGCTATGTCGATACCACGCGCCGCTACGTCGGTTGCAACCAGAACTGTTACTTCGTTTTTCTTGAATCGGTTTAGTGCGCGTTGTCGTTGTCCTTGTGTTTTGCCGCCATGGATTGAGTCTACCTTAAAGCCGCGTTCTACGAGCTCTTTGCAGAGTCGGTCGACATTGCGTTGGGTTTCGTCAAAAACGATCGCCTTAACGGTATTTTCTGTAATGAGTGTGTCGTGCAACTTACTGATCTTTTCGTGTGTGCCGTTGTAGCGTACAACGTTTTGGTGCACGTTTTCACTGGCAGAGCTTGCTTTGAGTGATACGGTAATAGGGTTATCGCAGAATTGGTCGATGAGGCTACGAACCTTGTTGTCTATGGTTGCAGAAAAGAACAATGACTGCCGTCGAGGGCTGGCCTGGCTCAGAATGTAGGTTACGTCGTTTACGAAGCCCATGTCGAGCATTCTATCGACTTCATCAAGTACAACCATGTTGAAATTACTAAGCTGCAAAGAGCCACGTTCGATATGATCTTTGATACGTCCTGGCGTTCCAATAATGACGCGAGGCGAGCTTTTTAGGTCGCGCAGCTGGCCACCCATATTTGTACCGCCAATAAGTACAGCGCCAAATAGCCCGCTACCTTTTGCAATATGCTTACATTCGACTTCAATTTGCTGAGCTAGTTCTCTAGTTGGGGCGATGATGATCGCCGCACTCGACTTGTCTTCAATCAGTCTATTCAAAACAGGTATAGCAAATGCTGCAGTTTTTCCTGTACCAGTGCTTGCAATACCAATAATGTCTTCGCCGGAAAGAGCGGGTAAGATAGTTTGATCTTGAATTGGTGAAGGTGTTTTATAGCCACGGTTTGCAAGATTAGTTTTTATAAGAGGAGTAACCGCAAAATCATCAAACGTGTGTTTTGCTTCGTAACTTTCTTGTTTGGTGGGGTTTGCAGGTTTTACGAACTTCGCAGGGTCAATATATTGGCCGCGGCCACGGTTGCCTGTTTTTCTTTGGTTGCGTTGTTTGTTTGTTCGATTAGACGAACGGTAAGCATAATAAGACATAAAAATAGATCCTTTGTTTGGTGATGTTAGTACTCGATTGCTTCGATGAAACCTGAGTAATAACGCTCACAAACTCGGATCCACTTGTACAATACCGTAAAGTATAGCAGAATGTTATAAAATAGTCAACAAACCGCTATACCGGGATTGTTCTATCTGACCAATACTATCTATAGATCTTCGTCTGACTTACACTGAGATGTCACGCGTACCGTAACGTTACGTGCATTACTTATCTGGTTGCTGTCTGCAGAACTTATGTCTGGTTCTGATATGGTTATTTTGTCTGCAGCAACGCCACGAGAAGTTAGGTCGTTCTTAAAACGGTTAGCACGGTCGTTGGCAAGCTTTACGTTACCCGCAGAGTTACCTGTTTTGTCTATGTCTTTTATTTCCCCTTGCAATTCGATTGACCAGTACCTATCTTTAAATGTTTTGTAGAACGACGCATATTTGTCTGCAGAAGCTTTGGCCGCTGCGGCATCGGCATACTCGGTACTGTCAGGCTTATAGAGAACTTCCTCAAAGACCATTGTTGATTCGGTGCTTCCCATATAATAGTCAAGCGGTTCGCCGCCATTTATTGATTTATAGTCGTCGAGTCGAAGGCATTTGTCGTACTCTGACGTTTTAGCGACCGTTTTAGTGCTGTCTGTTTCTTGGGTCGAAGTCTGCGACTTTTCTGATGTTTTGGTATCTTTCTTATTGGCTTTGAATACCATTACGCCAACACTGCCAATCGCAACAATGACCGCAAATACAATAACGGCTACTACTATGTGTGCTATACCTTTTTGATTGTTCTTTAACGGCATAAGACGTCTCCTTCTTTACTTACAATAATCGCTTGTTTTGCCCATTTTTCCATCGACGGCAGGGTAGGTGCGGTAGTCTACTGACTCAAACATATCAAGCCAGCATAGCGCATAGCCCGACTGACTAAGGTCGGGTAAATTATTCTTGGTTATTGCATTGTTCTTGGCTGCGCTGTTTAGATCCCTGTAATCATACACGCCAAGGTCAAAGCTATAGTTTGCCGTATTTTTAAAACCAACTGCAGTGGCGACCACATCACCAGCTTTTACGTAGTTGTCTTTTGTGATTGGTGTTGTCTTAGACTCATCACATGCACTATTACCGACTAGAATTTGACCATCCGAAATTGGCTGTAGTATCTCAATTATCTTTCCGAGATTCTTCTCAAATTCCTGGGCTGTTGTGTATTGTTGGCCATTCTCGAAGAGATCATCATTTGTTCCTATGCATACCACCACAATAAGCGGATCGTTAGGCCATTTTCTTACCTTAGTTTCTAGCTCAATACGTTCAAGCAGATTGCGAGTAGTATCTCCTGATATGCCGAGGTTAAAAATCTCAGGCTGTTTATTATGTTTTAGATCTTGGAGGGCTAGTCCATCGTAATGCTTACGTATTAACTCAACCCACCCGCCTTCACTCGACCAAAAGCCTTGAGTAATACTGTCACCAAAGAACAAAATTCGCATATACACATCATAACAAAAATAACCTCGTAAGAGGTTCTAATCTGACAAAACTTGGTAGCGGGGGCAGGACATCGTACATTTGCCTTTGGCAAACACTCTTTCGCTCTGGTGTGCTCGGTAAGTATACCTGCGCGCACCCTCGCTACACCGAACCTGTGGTACGTTCGCTATTTAGCGAACTCACGCATCAGGCTCTCGTCTAGTCTCCGACAATGAAAAAAGCTCCACCAGAAAGGTGAAGCTATTTTCATGGTAGCGGGGGCAGGGGCGTCCTTCGGATCATTTCCTCGTGTGCTCGAAGCAAGCTTCTGCGCACATTCGTCATGAACGAACCTACGACCACGCCTGGCTTTGCCATGCTGGTCGCAGAACCAAGACCAGCTCCATGACCAAGAAAAAAGCCCCATCTTTCGATGAGACTTTTATCTTGGTAGCGGGGGCAGGACTCGAACCTGCGACCTTGTGGTTATGAGCCACACGAGCTGCCACTGCTCTACCCCGCGACGTCGATGTGTAATGCTGCGGTAGTCAATTCGCCGACAAAACAAGTTTGCTCGGCAAATTCTACTACCCCAGTAAGCCATCTCCTTTTCCCCAAAAAGAATCCTCTCTTTTCGGGGACCCCAAGTATGAATTTACTTAGGCTGCTCTTTTCTCTGAAGATTCAAGCTCAATAATCATACCAAACAGGGGTAATTATGTCAATGGTGGTATACTGTAGGCTATAAAGCATAAACACTATGGACGATCAAAAGCAAAAAACTAAACCAGTTAGGTCTAAAAAAGAACAGCGTGGCATAAAGGTGTTGGTTGGTGGAATCGTGGTAACGGTGGTTGCGTTTGTGGTACAGCGTTTAGCACTGTATGTGTTAATTGTTTCCATGCCGGCGGCTTTTGCGAGTGCACTGTATCTTTTATTTGAAGCGTACAAGCGAAATGCCGAAAAACAAGAAGCCGCCCCCGACTGGAACGCGGTAGACTTACCTAAACCTGCCGAGGAAGTTCCTATAAAAGAGCGAAGCGTAATAATGCCCGACGAAAAATAAAACAACCCCAATAACTGGGGCTGTTTTATGCAAAGTGGTAAATAAATTACCAGCTGCGCTGACGGAATGAACCGCCGCCGTTGTTGCCGCCAAAGTCACGTCGTGGACGATCTTCTTTTGGTCGAGCTTCGTTGACAGTGATGGAACGACCACCAAGGTCAGAGTTGTTTAGAGCTTTTTCAGCTGCTTTACCTTCGTCGTCGTTTTCGAACTCTACGAAACCAAAGCCTTTGCTTCGGCCGGTTTCGCGGTCTTTAACAACTACTGCAGAAGCAACAGTGCCATGGGCACTAAAAATTTCTGAGAGCTCTTCATCGGTAGTTGCGAAAGGCAAGCCACCTACAAATAGTTTGTACATTTAGGAAAATCCTTTTGTTTAGTTATCAGGTACGACCTTGCTTATAACCTTGTCGAACGGGGTGATTGTACCTGTAACCAGAACTTTCAACCAAACTTGCGAACTAAGAACTATAAGAACCTGTGCGCTTATTAAAGCACGAAACAGAGGCAAAACAAAATTAATTAGAAATTATATTGACAAATACGCAAACTTGTGTATAATAATAATTAGTTTTGAATTACGTAAAACAAAACAAACACAGCATCAAAACAACAAAAGAGGGTACACAAAAAAATGACTAACTTAAAAATCTCATACGAATTACTGCCGACTAACAATAGTCAAATAAGTGAATTCGATGATATCCTAGCCTAATACATAGGATTTTTACCAAAAAGAACTCTCCTGGGAAACCGGAGAGTTCTTTTATGTATCAGATTAAAACAGTACGCGGGCAGCAAATACGATAGAATGACGCGAAGTGTCGGTGCGCGGGTTCCAAAAACGATGATACATGGCTTGTGACGAAACGCGGTGTGCGCCCGGCCCACGCATACCAACGATAGCAGCAGGAAAGTGGGCCACAGATGACTGCCGCGTGTTGCGAGCCCATGGCCAAAAGCGACGGCTTGGCGCTATTTCGGCAGCAAATTCGTTGGGCATAATGCCCACGACAACATCAATGCCGCCATCGGTATGCCACGGCGACCCGCTACACTGAGGGTAAGTTTTATTAAAAGCTACCGATGTTGCGAGGCATTTTTCTCCCAAGTTTCGTAGCTGCGGATAGATTCGCTCGAGCGCGTACATGCCGGTAGCAAGTAGGGCTGCTTGTTCTTCGCTAACTACTGCCATCGCCTTTTTGTAGCTCGAATCTTTGTCGCTCATAAAAAAATGTGCATGGGGGTGGTTGTTTGAGCTTTCGATACGAATTGCCTCGGCTGCATCTACGGCTTCAGTGGTTGCTGCAGTGATAGTATCCGAAAAAGTTGCAGGAACAATAACCACACCATTGCGATGGGCGCGCAAAGCTACTGTGCTCATAATTTCGCCGAGTACTTCGTACGAGTTTATGTGTTGTTCGGGGGTGGTTTCGATGAGGTTGGGTTTCATAATAATAAACCCCAGCCCTAGCTGAGGTATAAGTTGGTGCCGGTGAGTGGACTTGAACCACTGACCCCAGGCTTATGAGTCCTGTGCTCTAACCAGCTGAGCTACACCGGCACGTCATTGTGTATGGGACCGAGGTTGAGCAGAGTGAAATATAGCACATTTAATCTGTTTTGACTAGGTTATAACAGATTATTGTCAAAAATAGCGTAGAGGGGTAAGGTAGCTATGTGCGAGTAGAGAACAAATACGAATTTTTTGGCGCGCCATTGCCTACCTTACAAGATTTGCGAATGCTTGATTTGTGGATTCCAAATATGTCACCAGACCATATGCTCACTTCTGTTGGGCGCTGGGCTGTACGGATAGCACGTCAGGATACATATATTGTGGACGCAATTCAGCATGACAAGCGAGTTGCAGTGTTAACTAACGATTGTGGGATATATTTAGGAGAACAAAGAGAATTTTTCGAGCATGGTATTGATATCGGGTATGATTTACTTATAGACATATTCTCTAAAGTTCGATACGAACGCCAAGGTTTTCAGAGCTTGGATAACTTTGTTGCGAGCCCGGATGCACAGGTTGTTGGGTCGGCATATGCCTTGCGTGCTATAACGCGTGCGCGGCGAGGCCACATAGCACCGTACTTTCCCCGAAACAGTGACGGCCAAGAAGCATACGAAGTTTTGTATGCAAAGGCAGGCGATGTAGCCGTTGCTTATAACGAGCGTGGGGGTAATGTATTTAATTGTTATAGAGACATTGTTGTTGATGCTATTCAAAAGAGTGACACTTATAGCGCGCGTAATCGGGGCAGTGTTGTGAACGGTCTGATGTGTGGGTTTGACCATGCAAAATCTATGTATTTAGAGGGGTATATTGCAAGAAGTACAGAACAGCTTGATCAAGAGCTGATTGGATACGTTCGTACAGGTTTTGACGATGATGATCCGATACGCGGTTTTTTGTAGTTAGGTTAAATCGATGAAAATATATTCACTAGATTTATTCTAAAAAAGGCGTATGCTCCAGATATGGAGCAATCCAGAGATATGATTCAGGGTGGGTTATATGTAGTGCAGAGTCGTGGTGGTGCACCGGTGGCTCTGTGTGCTAATGCTTGCAGCGGCGAATTTTATACGCTTGTCTCCGATGATGTACCTGCTTTTCGGCGAGAGGAATTTCATAACGGCCTGAAACTTGAGTCAGATTATGTAGCGACCGATAATACCGGAACCATTACAATCCTTGGCCATATTGGTACTTTGCTGGCAGGTATCACCATAGAAAAGCGTTCAGAGAGTGTGATCGCCGAATTGCTTCGTGCGAATGCGTGCCATGCAGCATCGGACGTAGAGCGGGCGTTTTACAGTGGCGTACTTAAAGGGGTGCAAGAAGGTACCGTTGCTATTGAACCGGGTTACGTGCGATTACCTCAGTTAAGCAAGGTATGAAAATAGTACCGGGTAGTGTATGCTATCCGAGTGAAATTATCTGACTACACCTATGAACTACCTGAAGATCGCATAGCAGTGCGGCCGCCAAAAGTGCGTGGCTCGACAAAACTACTCGTGCTAAATCGCACCACTGGCCAGATTGTCGACAGTGCCTATGCTCGGCTTGATGAATTTTTAAAATCAGGCGACCTTCTTGTTATAAACAATACCTTTGTGTTGCCGGCACGTTTACTGGCAAAAACAGCCGAGGGTAACGACCGCGAGCTTTTGTTGCTCGAACAGCACGGTAACCGTTCGCACCATAAAACGGCAAAAGTTATGTATCGGGGCAAAATTCGCGCCAATCAAACCTTGTATGTAGAAGATGTGCCCGTACGTGTTATGGAAGTATTTGATGACGGCACGGCGCTCGTAGAGGCTGATGTGGATATGTGGCAGCTTGCAGAACAGTACGGCGAGGTTCCGTTGCCACCGTACATGCGCCGCGCGGCGGATGCTGCCGATAAAGAACGCTACCAAACCGTATTTGCATCTCAAAAGGGTTCGGTAGCTGCACCAACAGCCAGTCTTAACCTCACGCCCGAACTGCTGGATCGTATACGGTCGAAGGGCGTGTCGACTGCAGAGGTTACGTTACATGTGGGGCTCGGTACGTTTATGCCCATACGAACAGACGACATTACGCAACACAAAATGCACGAAGAGTACTTTGAAATTCCAAATGCCACCATACAGGCTATACGCCAAACCAAACAACGTGGTGGGCGCGTAATTGCGGTCGGCACCACCGTAACACGAACGCTAGAGTTTGCTGCCGATAGGCTCGATACGAACAAAACGGTAACGGGCGAGGCTAATATTTTTATCTATCCGGGGTATTCATTTAAGGTCGTAGATGCCATGCTTACGAACTTTCATGCGCCAGAATCTACGGTGTTGATGATGGCGGCCGCATTTGCGGGCTGGGATAATCTCAAAGCTGCCTACAAGCATGCGCTAGAGTCTGACTACCAGTTCTTGAGCTATGGCGACAGTATGTTTATACAATAGAGGTATGGTATACTTGCGCTATAACATAATTATTTGCTAGTAACTATTTTGCATGCCCGACCAACTCAATAACACTCCTCAACGACTCCGTCACATATCACGAGACATTGTAGGTGCGTTTATATTCTCGCAAGATGACTATATCTTGCTCGGAAAAGTTGGAGTATACGAATCGTTGTGGGCGGTTCCTGGTGGAGGAATTGAAAAGGGTGAGTCACATGAAGATGCGGTGATACGTGAAATAATGGAAGAAACTAATATCGATATTAGGCACGAAAACATGTCTTTGTGTGAAGATGTGCATACAGGCGAGAGTGAGAAAGTGCTGCGCGAAACAGAAGAGCGCGTTATTGTAGACATGTCATTCCATGATTTTATAGTGCGCATCAAAAACGACCATGACAAGATTTTATTCAATGCAGACGATGATTTTCGTGATGCACGTTGGTTTAAACTCGACACAATAGCAAAACTGTCACTTGCACCGCCAACTAGACTTCGGCTTACAAAATTAGGCTACATTACAGATGGCTCATAAAGATTTTTCGTTTGAGATTACCCATACCCTGCCGGGCACCATGGCGCGGGCAGGTGTGATTCACACGCCACACGGCGATATCCAAACGCCGGCATTTATTGTGGGCGGTACGCAGGCAACCGTAAAAGCAATGACCAACGAAATGGTTCGAGAAATTGGGGGGCAGGCGGTGCTTGCAAACACCTATCATCTAATGCTTCGGCCTGGTGCAGAGATTATAGAAAAAGCAGGGGGGTTGGCACGGTTCATGAACTGGCACGGACCAACGTTTACCGATAGTGGTGGTTTTCAGGTGTTTAGTCTTGGCATGGCATATAAAAAAGGTATCGATGCCACTAGTCATAGCGTAAAGGGCGATGCCGAACAAGCGACGCACAGTAACAGCCAGCTTGCAAAAGTCGACGACGAGGGGGTGAGCTTTCGGTCGCATTTAGATGGATCAAAACTTCGTATGACGCCAGAAAGCAGTATGCAATTGCAGTGGCAAATTGGTGCAGATATACATATGGCGTTCGACGAGCTCACCTCGCCATTGGCCGAAAAACGCTATTTGCGTAAGGCTATGGAGCGAACTCACGCGTGGGCAGAGCGGTGCGTGGCAGAACATAACAAATTATGGGCAGCTCATCAAAAACAAGGCAAACCATATCAGTCGCTCTGGGCAGTGGTGCAGGGCGCTCGCGAAGAAGACCTTCGCCGAAAATCAGCTCAATTCTTGGCCGGCCTAGATGTAGATGGATTTGGTATAGGTGGCGTGTTTGAGCCAGGAGAAATACCCGAGGTGGTGCGATGGGTTAACGAAGAATTGCCTGTAGAAAAACCAAAACATTTGCTGGGTATTGGTAGTGCGGTAACGGATCTTTTTTTGGGCGTAGAATACGGAATTGACACGTTTGACTGCATTGCATTTACGCGCCAGGCACGCAATGGCAGTATGTATACGCATACGGGCAAGCTGAACATAAAGAACGCACAGTTTGCCGAAGACTTTACCGCACTTGATCAAGACTGTACGTGTTATACCTGTACAAACTATACAAAAGCCTACGTACACCATTTATTTAAAGCAAACGAAATATTGGGTCTTATGCTTGCTTCTATTCACAACGAACAATTTGCGGTGCAGATTGTCGAGCAGATTCGCTTGTCGATAAAAGATGGTACGTACGAGCAGCTCAAAAAGCGATATTTTGCATATTACGACAAGTAGTTTGCGCGCACTATACCGCATATGCTATACTTAAATTCTAGTATGCCTAGTACTAGCAACCAAGATCCATTTAACCACCCACGAGGTGGTCTTTTTTTAGAAAAAGAACATCCACTGACTGAGCTTGATGGCATGATCCAAAACATGTCATGGAAGTTTTTCGATGCGTACCATGACCTGCTGCCGGAGCATCATGGGTTAATATGGCAGGGTCAACATAGTTGGCTGGGCGGTGTGGGCCAGTGTACCTTGTATTTTACCGCACAAGATCATGTAGCAAACTGGGATGCGCGTACCGATGGCAATGGGAGTCCTCGAGCTTTTCATGGTACTAGTATTTTTGGCTGGCAGATGATCCAGGCTAGCGAAGTTGGGCGTCGCGTGCTGTCTGTTACCACACGCGATCCTTGGTATATTTCTGCGCGCCGAACGCAGTATGACGCTGCGGGGAGCATAAGAGTATCGGAACTCCCCGGCGAAGACGAAGTGCACGATATGTATAAAAATATACAAGGAATTCTTAATGACCCTAATTTTGCATTCACCGTAAAACAGTTGAGGCAAAGGCGGTCGCAAGCGATAACGCAGTTATGCGATCTTTTACTGCATCAGCACGAGCACAGCGCGCGTGAATTTATGCTGAATCGCAAGAAACAAGAAGAGTTAATTGCAAAAGCGGCATTTTGCGCTTTAGCGCCCAGTGTTCTTTCCTGAGAGAAACGAACGCGCTTTTTGTAGCGTGCGACGTTCGCGTCTGCGCGTCAGCAAAATACGATCATACCAATAATCTTTACCCTTAGGACGGAGCAAGATCGTGTATATGCCGCTTACGTTGCCACCATATACGTCCGAATGAAGTTTATCGCCAATCATGACGCACTCGGTTGGTTTGGCGTGGAGTGTTTTTAATACACGCGCATAGAAACGAGCGCTTGGTTTCCGAACGAGCCAATAGTTGTGCCAAAACGGCTGGAATGCTTGCGCGCCAAGTGGCTCGGTGTATCGGCGAAGGTTAGTCATGTTATTGGTTACGAGTGATATCGATGCAAAGCCGTAGCTTTTTTTGGCGTGTATTAGATGTGCTGCAAATGCGGTATCGAGTGTAAAACTAAACTTTTTTCGTAAAGTAAGATCAACATCAAGCAAGATGTGTTTTATGCCAAGCTTCTTGAGCTCTGCAAAATCGACATCGAGTAAATTGGTTGCACGAAAGTCGGGTATATTGAGTGTTAATTTCTTGGGTTTGGCGAGTTGGATGGCGTCGGCAATCATGCTGTGTATGTAGTGTAGCGTTTAGGCATGCTCGACGGCAATGCTCGATTGCACAACCAGGTCTTGTACAAAAGTTAGGCAGTTGGTAAAAGTTTCTGTTTTTGAGCCGGATGCGTTAATTGTAGTGCCGTTTGCACGGGCGTACTCAAGGCACATACTTATATTTGATCGATAAAGATCGTCTGAGTTTCCCCACATTTCGTACTCTGCTTCCCTAAAAGCTTTTCTGCGTGCGTCTGTTCCGCGCGTAGTCGCTTGGTGCTTCTCGTCGTCATCGTCAAGCATAAATCGCTGTTCACGGGTTACTGTATCGCATTCAAGACCCAAGACAATACCACCTAGCTCTTGAACAATGAAAAGAGCGTCACTTTGATGCCGTACGCTGTCTATGACATGGATGCCTTCAGCAGATTGTAGTTGATGTAATTGCTCCATGATCTTTCTATCTTGTCCGCGTAGTCGCGCAAGGTAGTGAAACTCGCGCATGGTTCGCTGGATATCTTCTCCTGGGCTAAGTTCGAGCCCGGCAAAGCGAAGAATGCTGCGCATGGGGTGGGTCTGTATTTTGCGATATTTTTCTTGTAGTCTCGGATATTCTTCGAGCGGGGGTGCGTGCAGCATGCGGCCAAGGGCTGTTTTGCCGCTTCCGGGACCACCGGTTAGGGCTACGAACAGTGTGTCGGGTAGGGTTCGCTCTGGTGTTGACATAGTGATTGTACTATAGCACTCGAGGGAAAGGACGTGTAGGGTTTTCCTTGAAAAAACAACACAACAGTTTATAATATCGCCCATTATGGACGAGCGCGACGAAATAGAGTCAGAACGCTATAGGCAACGTCAGTTCGACGCTGAGTTTTGGCGCGTTGTAGATGCTGAACCTTCGCCAGAAGATGAAGCAGCTGTGCCCTTGTCCACTGAGATGCGTAATTTCACGACTAAAGTACGTCGTGAGACCATGCTTCAACGCATGCGGAATATAAGATATGCAGTCAGACATCCATATGGCGGGGTTCTTGCAGATATGTTACGTGAAAGCCGGTCGGCGCGAATTATGTGCGTATGTTTAGCACTAGGTGCTACAGGAACAGTATTCATGGTAATGAATGCTGTATCGACTAATGAACTACAAAGTGGCTCAGATGGGGTTGAGCAGGATACAGCCAGCACTCCATATGTTCCCATGCTTACCGATGAGATGGTGCTGGAGCGCGAAGCAGCGTTTAGCGGAGATTCACCAAAGCACCTTTATGAACGAACCTATACGCGAACGTTTACCGATGAAAGTGGCCCGTCGTTTCGCTATGGGCAAACATGCTTGAGTGAGACGCCGTACGACACCTCTAAACAGATGGCCGGTGATGCAGCGGGTGTTGTGTACGACTTTGAAAACAATCGGGTTCGTATTGTGCCTAAGAACGGGCGTCTTCCTGAGCTTCAGTTTATTCATGCAGATGACACCTCTCGTTTAGTTGAGCCATATGACAGCACTACACGTGCTCAGCTCGAAGCCTATGGCTGTGACGACCCACAAAGGTAGAGGCTCCTGCGATAACTGCGATACAATTATTGCATGGACATAATGCTTGAGCCTGGCGTATACATAGTCGCGGTATCTGGTGGTGTTGATTCAATGAGTTTGCTTCACATGCTCGCTACCGTGTATGCAGATAAAAAAGATGTTTCGTTTGTTGTTGCACACTATGACCACGGTATTCGAGCCGATTCTGACACCGACCGAAAACACGTTGCACAAGTGGCAAAAACGTATGGACTACCTTTTGTTTATGAAGCTGGTTCACTCGGCGAAGCGGCAAGCGAACAAGTTGCGCGTCATGCCCGTTATGACTTTTTGCGGCGCGTGCAGGCGGCTGCTCAGGCGAGGGCAATAATCACCGCTCATCATCAAGACGATCTGCTCGAAACCGCTGTCTTGAACGTGTTGCGTGGCACTGCACGAAAAGGAATTAGTTCTCTGCAAGACCGTCCGGAATTACGGCGTCCGTTACTTGGAGTTAGTAAAGCTGACATATATAACTACGCCAAAGAACAGGGTTTAGCTTGGCGCGAAGATGCTACTAATGCCGACACTAAAATTGCACGCAATTATCTACGTCACCGTGTGCTCGCCCGGCTGAATGCCGATCAGAAAAAACAACTCTTGAGCCATGTAACACATATTACGATGCTAAACAGGCTTATCGACGAAGAACTCATGCGGTATCTGCACGTGCAGCCGTCTCGGCAGACGCTTGATAGACATCAATTTATTATGTTGCCGCACATAGTCGCACGTGAGGTTATGGCTGCATGGCTTCGAAGTCATGGTATCCGTGAATTCGATAAACGTATGCTTGAAAAGCTGGTGATTGCAGCAAAAACATTGCAGCCAGGTAAAGTAACCGACGTGAATCGTCTGGCGTACATGCATGTCGGCAATGAGGTTCTGGCACTCATTATCAGAGACCGCTAGTATTTCGTCTTTTTCCCCTGTATAATGTGCCGTACATGGACAAGAAACCTTTTAGAAGAAAACAGCAATCAGTGGGTAATACTAATAAGAAAACATTTAAGAATGCAGGCTTTTTTGCGCTCCTCGTGCTTATCGGTCTTGTAGTTGTAGCGGCAATGGGCACGCCATCTACCTTAAAAGATGTGGCATATTCAGACGTTATTAGACGCGCAAACGCGGGCGAGATTCGCAAAATTGTCATCAAGGGCGATAGTCTTGAAATTACTAAAAAAGGCGAAGATAAGCCAACCGAGAAGTCGCGCAAGGAAACCGGCTCGAGCATTTACGAGCAAGGGCTATCCAACAGAGATGTTGAGGTATCGGTAGACAAGCCGTCAGATAGTGGTGACTTCTGGCTGAGTATTGCGGGCACGGTCATTCCACTCGTATTATTTAGCGCCATATTCATTATTATGATTCGCAATGCGCAGGGTCAGGGCAACCAAGCGATGAGCTTTGGTAAGAGTCGCGCGCGATTGTATGGTAACGAAAAAGACAAGGTTACGTTCAAAGATATTGCTGGAAGCGAAGAGGCAAAGATAGACTTGCAAGAAATCGTTGAATTTCTAAAGTTTCCGAAGAAATTTGAGTCAGTCGGTGCCAAAATCCCTAAAGGCGTGTTGCTTGTAGGTCCTCCAGGAACGGGTAAGACCATGCTTGCACGAGCAGTTGCAGGCGAAGCGAACGCACCATTCTTTAGCATTTCTGGTTCTGAATTTGTTGAAATGTTTGTTGGTGTTGGTGCTTCACGTGTGCGAGATCTGTTTGCAAAAGCCAAGAAAAATTCGCCATGCATTATCTTTATCGACGAAATCGATGCAGTAGGCCGCAAACGTGGTAGCGGTATGGGTGGCGGCCACGATGAGCGTGAGCAAACACTGAACCAGATTCTTGTCGAGATGGATGGTTTTGAACAGGGTACAAATGTAATTGTACTGGCGGCAACCAACCGTGCCGATGTTCTCGATAGTGCTTTGCAGCGTCCTGGTCGTTTTGACCGACGCGTCAACATCGACCTGCCAGATCGCAAAGATCGCGAAGCTATTCTTAAGATTCATTTCGATAAAAAGCCACTCGGTAAAGATGTTAACCTAGATGCTCTGGCTGCCAAAACGGCTGGTTCGTCTGGAGCGGATCTTGCGAACATTGCAAACGAAGCAGCCATAATTGCGGCACGTCATAATCGAAAAGAAATCACCAACCACGATGTGACGTCGGCCTTTGAAAAAGTTGCCATTGGTCCAGAGCGCAAGAGTCGCATTATGAGCGACAGAGAAAAAGAAATTACTGCTTACCACGAAGCTGGCCATGCTGTTGTCGGTCATACGCTGCCCGAGAGTGACATGGTTCATAAAGTTACAATTATCCCGCGTGGTGGCACGGGGGGTGTTACATGGTTCTTACCGCCAGAGGATAAGAGTTACCATAGTATTGTAGAATTTAAGGGTATTCTTGCTCGTGCATTAGGTGGCCGTATTGCTGAAGAAGTTGTGTATGGTCGTGACCAAGTAACAACAGGTGCTGGTAATGATCTGCAAAAAGCTGCCGAAATTGCCCGAGACATGATTGTGCATCAGGGTATGGGTACAAAATTGCGCGACCAAGTATTTCAGGTCGACGAGGGTATGATGCTTGATCGGCTTGTGCATGAGCGAACGTATTCTGACGATACGGCAAAGCTTATTGACGAAGAAGTTGAAGCGCTGATTACCGAAGCGGCAACACGTGCCCGCGAAGTAATCAAGGCAAACAAACCTGCACTTGATGCGTTGAAGGATGCCCTGCTTGCCAAAGAGACACTCGAGGCGGAAGAGGTTCTTGAAATCTTGAAAGATTGCAAGATGCCAAAAGCGGCTGCAATAATCTAAAACTTTTCAAAAAACAACGTTGTAGTTGTATGCAGTAACTCACTATAATAGGGTGAGAATGAAGCAAATACTCCGGCGGGCGAACAGACGAATATCCCTCAGTAGTGCCGCAACCTTGTTGGTTGTGTCCTCGCTGCTTGGCCAAGTACTAGGTTTCCTAAGGGTTAAGTTAGTCAACGGAAACTTCTCGGCGTTTGGTCCAGAAAGTACAGACGTATTTTTCGCTGCCTTTAAAATACCAGACCTATTCTTCTTTACTATTGCTGCGGGTGCACTGGGTGTGGCATTTATGCCGGTGCTTGCAGATCACCTGCATAACGATGACAAAAAAGGTGTCTGGCGGCTTTCATCGAGCCTACTAAACCTACTTGCCGTTATTATGTTGGTTGTTGGCATCATTATCTTCGTATTTGCCGAGCCGCTGTTGCACTATATTGTTGCCCCAAAGCTTGACCCCGAACAGCTACGAAATGGTGTAACGATAATGCGCTTCATTGCCTTCAACCCCTTACTGTTTACGATTACGGGTATTCTAACTAGTGTTCAACAAACGTATGGGCGTTTTTTCTTTTATGCGCTTGCACCTATCGTCTATAACATTACGATTATCGTAAGTATATTTGTGTTTCGCGACTCTGTAGGCATTGTGGGGCTCGGTATCGGGGCGTTAGTTGGCGCATTACTACAAGTACTGATTGCAACAGCAGGGCTGGCAGGTATTGGGTTTACCTATCTGCACGGAGTAGACTTTTCAATGCCTGATTTCAAAAAGATCTTACGCCAGTTACCGCCTCGTTCTATAGATCAGGGGATTATGTCCATCAATAGTATCGTGCACACGAACTATGCAAGGCGGCTTGGTACGGGCTATGTGACATTTTACGAAAACGCCTACACTTTGCACACGGCACCAACTTTACTTATTGGAACGGCAATATCATCAGCGGTGTTTCCGCGGTTAAACGAGAGTGTTGCAAAGGGGCAAGATAATAAGTTTCATAAAGAGTTTCTACAAGTACTTCGGGTAATGATTTGGATTGTTATGCCGACCGTTGTACTGAGCTATTTTTGCCGAGGCTATCTTGCCCGGCTTATCTTTAGCCGAAATGCACCCGAAATTGCTACCATATTTGGTTTTTTGTGTGGCGCTATATTTTTCCGCACTATTTATACGATTGTGTCGCGGTATTTTTATGCGCAGAAAGATACATGGACACCGCTCATTGATTCTTTGTTTGCGATTGTGCTGAATATAGTGCTTGTAATGCATTTATCTAAGCCTTCTTCGTACGGTGCTTCTGGTATTGCGCTTTCGGAGTCGATTGTGGCTGGCTGCCAGCTATTCATCCTAACGTTTATTATGTTGCTGCGTGATCCAAAGCTACTCAATAAAGAGTTTTGGAGTGGCGTACTGCGCATTATTTCTGTAACAGGGTTTAGCGTGGTGACGGCCTTTATTATGATTAGTATCTTCCCGCTCAATATTAACGATACAGGTTTTATTACGCTTGGGTTTAAACTGGGTATGATAGCAGGCACAACGCTGCTGGTGCACGTCGTTGTGTCGTATATGTTTGGGCTTGAAGAATCGGTGCCTATTGTGTGGAAAATGAAGCAGCTTACACGGCTTGTGTTCCGGCCCGTGCGGGTTGATTAGCGCAACAGGGGTTACCTCTGTTATAATACGTTGGATATGGACCAATCAAACATCCGAAATTTCTGTATCATTGCGCATATTGAACGCTTTGCTCATGAGACAACCACTTCGTGGTTTTCTCATCGCGCCGGGCAAAAAATGCGGTTTTTGCGCGGGCTGCTCTTTCCGGCTAGGGGTGTATATGAATCAATCTAACATACGTAACTTCTGTATCATTGCGCATATTGATCATGGGAAGAGTACATTAGCCGATCGGCTACTCGAACTTACAGGTACTGTTCAAAAACGTGATATGAAAGCGCAGTTGCTCGATAAAATGGATCTTGAGCGTGAAAAAGGTATTACGATAAAACTTGCTCCGGTTCGTATGCACTACAAGGGTTACGAGCTGAATCTGATCGATACACCTGGGCATGTAGATTTTAGTTACGAAGTAAGTCGTAGCCTGGAGGCGTGCGAAGGTGCGATTTTGGTCGTTGATGCTAGCCAGGGGATTCAGGCGCAGACCTTAGCAAACGTGTATTTAGCTATAGCTGCAGATCTGAAAATTATCCCTGTTCTCAATAAGATTGACCTGCCAGCGGCAGATGTGGAAAAGGTGAGTGCAGAGGTGATTTCGCTGCTTGGTTGTACTAAAGACGAGATTTTGCATATTAGTGCTAAAACCGGGCAGGGCGTAGAGGCGGTGCTGGATAAAGTTGTTGAAGAAATCCCTGCACCGAATGGCAATACCAACACAGAAACACGAGCCCTTATTTTTGATAGTTATTATGATGATTACCGAGGGGTGATTTTGTATGTGCGTGTGTTCGATGGATCTATCGATAAAGGTAACGATATAGCCATGCTCGCCACAGGCGCAGACGGTTTAGCGCTCGAAGTGGGCAGCCTTACACCAAACATGTCTCCTGCCAGATCACTGAGTGCAGGCGAGATTGGCTACATTGTTACAAACCTGCGCAGCACACGGGAGGCAAAAGTAGGTGACACGGTTACGCTCAAAAGTCGTCCGGCATTGCAGCCGCTGGCAGGCTATAAAGACGTAAAGCCATTTGTATATGCCGGTTTTTTCCCAGATAGTAACGAACATTACCAGCTACTAAAAGACGCAGTCGATAAGCTGAGTTTGAGTGATTCGGCGCTGCAATTTGTGCCAGAAAACTCGCCGGTACTTGGCTTTGGCGTTCGTATTGGTTTCTTGGGACTTTTACACATGGATATTGTAAAAGAGCGACTAGAGCGTGAATACGATCTTGAGCTTGTAGTCACTAACCCGTCAACAGACTATCAGATAACACTTACTACCGGCGAAGAGCTTGATATTCGGTCTGCTTCGGAGCTGCCCGAAGTATCAAAGATTACCGAAATTCGTGAGCCATGGATAAAAGGTGAGGTCGTGGTGCCGAAGGATTATGTAGGGGCTGTCATACAGCTTATTTCAACCAAACGCGGTCTACAGAAAAACCTTAGCTATGTCGATGCGCAGCTAGCAGTTGTGGACTTTGAAGCGCCGCTCGCCAATCTTCTGACAGATTTCTATGATCAACTAAAAAGCGTTACCAGTGGATACGGTAGCTTTAACTACGAACTTGCCGATTACCGTGCGGAAGATTTGGTGCGTGTAGACTTTTATGTGTCTGGTGAAATGGTCGAGGCGTTGAGCGTCATGGTGCATCGTAGTGAAGCCCAAAAGCTTGGCCGAGAAACGGTAGAAAAACTAAAAGAAGTGATCCCACGACAGAATTTTCAAGTGGCACTCCAGGCCGGCATTGGTGGCAAATTTATCGCGCGCGAAGACATAAGTGCATATCGTAAAGACGTTACAGGCTATTTGTATGGCGGTGACGTATCGCGTAAAAAGAAACTGCTTGCCAAACAGGCAAAAGGTAAAAAGCGTATGAAGCGCTTTGGCAAAGTCGACATTCCCGCAGAAGCATTTACGGTGATGCTCAAGCGTGATTAGCTTTTTGAATCATGAATGGAAAGAGTAGCCCGCGCAAAAAAAATGCATTTTTTGCCCGGCGCGATGAGAAAACCGCGAAGTGGTTGTCTCATTTTTGGCCTTCCCGCAGAAGCATTTACGGTAATGCTCAAACGCGATTAGCCTAGCTGTCTAGCGAACAATAATTCTCGATGCAATAGGACTATCTTTGTCCGAAGAGTTTTTGTCTTGTTTTTGGGTAAAAACGGTAAGGTTACTGTCTTTTTTTACGTCGGCGAGTTTGATGGTTTTGCTGTTCTGCGTAACCTTCGTGTCTTTGTTGATAATTACGCTTGATGTAGTTCCATTGGCAAGCTTTACGGATAGTTTGCTGCCCGATAGGCTGTCAAATTTTCCGATGACGGTCGTAGGGAACAAAGGGTTTTTCGACAGGATGTTCATAGGGTTAACGAGATCGTTGATGCTTTTCTTTAAAGCGTCCGCACTTGCTTTCTGTCCTGCTTCGTGCCCGCGAGAGTAGCCAAGTAGAAAACTGCCGCCAATTGCAACAAGGACGAGCACGATTAAGATCGGAGTTTTTACTGCTTTTGACTGAATTTTTTGCCAAAGACTCTTTTTTTCATTGCCTGTTGATGATGGCATAACTTTCACGATTTCTCCTTGATAACTATGTGCTAGTGATTCTAAATTAATTTTAACATAAGCACAATATTTGATACAGTAAGATGTGAAAACAAGGTAGACATGAAAGCGTCTGTGCTAAAACAACATTTTCAGAAATCAAAACAACGTATGTGGCTGTTGGCAGGCTCATTTGGCTTGCTTTTTGTTGTGATCGTGTCCGTTTTTTATATATCGATTATTATGCCCATGTTCGCAAAAGCGTATTCGGGTGTTGGCTTGGGTACCGACCAAGACCCGTACCAGATTACTACTTGCGATCAGCTGCAAGAGATATCCGAGGATCTCGACGCGCACTATGTTCTGGTTCAAGACATAGATTGTTCTGCAACAATGGAGTTAAATAACTTTGAGCCGATCGCTGCGTTCTCAGGAACGCTTGATGGACGAAACTATGCAATTAAAGATATAAGCATTGTTCGACCTTCTCAGTATTATGCCGGTATTTTTGAGTGGACCGCCGGTGCTACGATAAAAAACCTATCTCTTATAAAGGATCAGACGCCAGAAGGCTATGAATCGATAGTGGGTGGAGGCGTGGTCGGTACACTTGTTGCAGAGGTGCGCGGCGGGACGATCATTCAAAATGTGCATAATGAAATGAATGTCAAAGTTCTGGGATATGATATTAATACGTCTGACGAAACACCCGGTATTGCTTATGCGGGGGGGTTGGTAGGGCTAAACAGAGGAACGGTTTACACTAGCTCATCAGTTGGCAGCGTTACTGCTCAGGTTGGCGTTGTTCAGGCTCTCCGTATCGGAGGTTTAATTGGCAACATGGCCGACGCTGATGGCGGTCGCATTGAGGATAGCTATGCAGATGCATCGGTTACAGCTTCATCAAACGAGTCTGAGGTTATCGGAAGTTGCGGTGGCTTGGTTGGTCAGATAGGTGCACTAGGATTTATTACCCGTAGTTATAGTGCAGGAACCGTAAATTGTACACAACAATCGCTAAGAGCTGGTGGTTTTGTTGGTGTTCAAGCTGGCGCTGGTGATGTAGATGTCATTGAAAGTTCATTTTCGACAACAAGTGTAAGTGGGTATGAGAGTGGCGGCTTCGTTGGGGACTCCGGAAGTGATAGTTTAACAAACGTTTATTTCGATGTTACAAGCTCGGGCCAAACTTTGTGCGGTCTGCCGGACCAGCAACTTAATGACTGCTATCCAGTCAATGCCGATGGGCTTTCTCCAGATTACTTTTTAGGAACTTCAAGTGGTCAACCACTTCAAAACTTTGACTTTATAGACACATGGACGATTGTTCCTGGGCAATTGCCGCAAATAAAGCCGTCTTTGGTGACGGCAGACCCCCCGGTTAATATTGGTGCAATTAGAGCAGAGGGCTCCATTAATCTTAGCTGGGAGGCGCCTGCCGTAAATGGTGTGCGAAACTCCGATATCGACGGCTACGTTATAGAGTACAAAAAAAATAACGATACATCTTGGTCAGCTGTTGAACTTGGTGTTCCTATCGACCAAATCTCTTATGCATTTACGGACAATAAGATAGATAGTTCAACGTATCATTTTCGTATACGTAGTCATAGTACAGTTGGAACAAGTAATGTACCGAGCTCAGAAGCGGATTCTATTGTAGATGCTCCTTCGACGGCACCTGAATTAACAGTCTTGAGTCAAACTGCACGCCAGGTTGTTCTTGGTTTCTCTGAAGCGCCGCGATCATCGGACTATGTGTTTCAGTACAAAAAAGTTGCGGACAGTGATTGGTCAACGGCGCTCGAAGGTGTAGAGTATACAGCCGGAGAAAATGTAACAATTGTTGCACTTGATCCCTCGACTCCTTATGAATTTAGGGCACTCGGTCGCAACTCGAGTGGTCAGGGACCTTGGTCTACCAGTGCAACCGCAACCACCGGCGCCGCGCAGCAGATTAGTATATCTGATTGTGCTGGCCTACAAGCTATGAACAATAATCTGGAAGCAAAATATACACTTACTGCTGATATAGATTGCACAGCCACTACAGAATGGAATGATGGTCAGGGCTTTCAGCCGATAGGCCCCAATCAAGATAGCGGTAAAGACATATTTAGTGGAGAGTTTGATGGTGCAGGGCATGCAATACGTAATTTATATATAAATCGGTCATTTGAAATTGATAACGCTGCACGTACGGAGGGTGTTGGGTTATTCGGTACGGTTGCATACGGTACTATAAAAAATGTGCGACTTAGTGGGTTTGTAGTTGCCGCAACGTATGAACTGGATCCGTCTATCGACGCTGATCGTAATGGGCTGCCAGATTCACCAGATCTTGTTGATTATGACGGGGCAAATCTTCCGCTTGATGTACTAGGGATTTACACTACTTTTCCGCGGGTCTACGCAGGCTCCTTGGTCGGCATTTCTATAGGTAAAAATAAGTTTTCAGACATTCAGGCAGAAAACGTTGTTGTTAGCGGCTCGGTGGCTGGTGGTCTGATTGGTACACACGCAGGTATATTTGGTAGAGATTCACAGTTTACTGCATTAGGACAGGACATATCAAAGAGCACATTGTTTGTCGATAATTTGCAGTCGACCGGCGCTGTATGGGGAACAATTAGTGGAGGTATTATTGGCGTAGCTTCTGCAATGATGGGTGACCTAGAAGGTAACGAGCCTACGCTCACAATCACAAATTCAGCATCGTCTGCTGAGGTCTCTGGTAATCTGAGTGGCGGGCTTGTCGGTATTGGCTTATCGACTTCAGCTTTACTGCCGCTTGGGATCATTGATCAGTCAGAAGCGCCTACAATGTCGTTTCAAGATGTTACGGAAAAAGCACTGTCGTCACAGATGTTAATTATTACAAATTCTCATGCAACTGGCAATGTTTCGGTTTGTAATTCGCCAAGTGGTGTCCAGGTTGGTTCGCTCGGTGGTCTTATTGGTGTGGGCGTGGGGGTTAATCTAGAGAATACTTACGCAACAGGGGGTACGGGTGCATGTACCGACACGACCGACGACTTAGATTTGTATGGCGGAGCGTACGGGGGTCTTGCTGGTACGCTGGTTATATCTACCGTTCAAAAGAGTCATGCAACTGGCAATATAACACTAGTCAATGATCGCACAGATGGCCATTCGCAAGGAGGTGTTCTGGCCGTTACGGGTGGCCTTGTTGGAGTAATTATTAACTCTGGCAATCAGAACGGTTCGATTGCGATTGATAGTGTTTATGCAACGGGTAGTACTACGGTTGAGGGAGTTAACGGTTTGCTGCATATTGGTGGCGGACTCATGGGGGTGTATCTTGGCGGCGGTAGTATCACAAAGAGTTATGCAACCGGGAATATACTAAACAAAACAGCTCAACAAAATATTGGAGGCATCTCTATCGTGGGAGGTTTTATGGGCGTTGCAGTCGGGGCCGATGTGCAGTATATGCTAAGCGCAGCGTTTACGATATTTAGTCAGAGCGCACTAAGCGCAGTACCGACCCAAGGTCTTGTGGTATCAGATAGCTATGCAACAGGTTCGGTGTTGTCTAATAAAGGCGATAGCGGTGGCGTTTTGTTGAGTGTGCATGGCGGGTTTGGTGGGTTGAGTATTGGTAATATTACCTATAACACTATCCATGCCAGTGGTGACGTCGGTCTGCAACATAATGGTGAATTTTATGTCGATACAGGTAGTGGCGGCATCGGCCAGGATTTTTTCGAGGTTGTGGGAGAAAATAACTCAGCAGTTGCTGTTGGTGGTGGTTTATTCGGTATGACTGCTGGTGCGGACGTAACACATATAGTTAATGGATTCCTTAATATAGACGATAAGCTGGGCGACGGGCTGGCAATATATAACTCGTACGCGAGCGGAAGAGTAGATGCACTTATTTCGGGTGGGTTGGTAGGTGCAGCAGAGCTGCGAACGAAGATTAGTAAAACGTATGCAACAGGCGACGTAAGTGGGCTCTTTGTTGGCGGACTCGTTGGTGAGTCGGGTACGCTTTCGTCAGTTGGTATATCGGTACTTGCAAATCTTGTATTGGGTGATTATACCCATGAAATACCCGATCAAATATTAGAGGGTATACGGCATAGTTTTGAGGGTCTTGTACCGGTTGAGCTTGTCAACACCTATGCCACAGGCGACGTTCGCGGAAAAGAAGCTAGGATTAGTCTAGGTGGTTTTAACTTTACAGACCCAGCCGCAACACCAATTCGCATGTCTTCAATCGCTGGGGGTCTCGTAGGTCTGGTTGGTGGCGCGGGCTCAGTTATTAAAGATTCTTACGGTTCGGGTGATGTAAGTGTCGAGACACTTACAGAGCAGCCAGTAGACAAAACGAAAATACGCTTTCCGGAGTCACCGAGCTTTATTGGTGGTATTGCGGGTGTCGTGCTTGCTGTTCCACAGGCAGATGCTGAAGCTATGCGTGACTACTTTGCACCGGATGCAGATCAGTCAGACCCTGCAGCACTTTTCCCTGAGCCGATGCGTATAGAGCGTGTATTTTCGGTTTCGAAAGTAAGCATAGCTGACGGCGTGGTCAGTGGAGGCGCTTTCGGACTCTTCTTATCGCCAATTAGTGTAGCTTTTCAGGATTCTATTTCTGTTCCTGACGGGGTTTTCTATAGCGTAAGTGACAATTATTATGACAAATCAAAAATTGACACTTCTGCATGCGATGGATTTACGAATCCAAGCGATCGATTTAGGCAGTTGTGGCAACAGTTTATTGATAGAAATGATAGAGAAAAACTCGAAGCATTTTACACTACGAGCGATTTTGGAGAGGCTACTATTGTACCTTCTTTAGATACACTGTATGATCTTTCTTCGGATTCGTGGCAGCCCGCCTTTAAGCCGATTAGCTGTACGGCGGTTAATGAGGGTAATGCTCAGCCAAATTACTTTATAAACAATAAAACCAATGCACCGCTCAATAACTGGGATTTTACGAATGTATGGCGCACGCGGCCAAATCAATATCCAACATTCGTTGCGGGCGTATCTACCAACGATCCAGAAGGCCCAGAAGATCCTGGCAGTCCTGTTACTCCGTCAACGCCAACGTCATCTACAAATACGGTTAACCCACAAACTAGGACCACAGTTCGGGATATACTACAAAACCTGATATCTCCTAACGGAAGACTCAATACCAATGATTCTCGTGTAAAGGGTATATGGACAATTTTTGCGAATGTTCCACCGGTTATAGCAAAAAGTATCCCGTACTTACTGATTCTAATGCTGCTTTTCTTGGCTGCAATGTATGCTCGACAAGCACTGCGCGAGTACAGGCAACTGAGCGAATATCATAATAGTGCAGTTCGTGTTGCTTCAGCAAAGGATGCTGTTAACAGCTATCTGGCAATTACTACACACTATCTCAATACGCCTGTAGCAATTATGAATGGCGCGCTCGAGTTATTGACTTCATTGAACAAGATTTCTGCAGCACGTGCAGATACCTTAAGAATTAAGCTAAAGAAATTTAGTGAAGACGTTTCTCGTTTGTTAGCTGCCAATCAGGTTTCGAGTGCGGGTTCCGTTAATCGCAGTAAAGAGGTGGAGCACCCATTGCCAAGTCCTGTAACGGCAAAAGCGGTCTGGGTTCCGGCTAGTGTTGCCTTTGCTCTGCTGGTTATTGCGAATGTTATCTTTATCTTCGCCAATGTCTTCGATAGGTCTCCGCTACGGATAACCATAGAATTTGGCCTATTCCTTCTTGGGATACTGCTCGTAGCCTTGTCGTATCGATATCGAAATTATCTCGAACAGGCAAAGATATTAACGCTCGAACAACTTACTATTGAATCGTCGTTATACAAAAAACGAGAAGCGTTTATACCCGAAGCCACCAAGATAATTGGCGACAATTTTGAATCATTATCTATCGCAAGCCAGGATATAAAGAAAATCCCAGAAGCCAAAGCATTCTTCAATGGCTTGGCGATGCTGGGGGGCGTAAACACAGGATTACAAAATCTAGAGAAGTTTGCACATTTCAAGACAGATCCGCCGCTCTTTGATATAACCGCTGCTGCCAATAAAGCAGTGCAGGAGGTTGCAGACAGGGCAAAGGCAAAAGGTGTGCTCGTGACTGCAAGCATTGCCTCGGGCGTAATAACGCATATTGAACCTGCAGAAATAAAGCATGTGTTTGACTCTTTGCTTGATAACGCAATCAAGTTCAATAATCAAGGCGGCAAGGTTGTTATGAACGTTGCTAAAAAGTACGACAAGCTGGTGGTGTCAGTGAGTGATACCGGTGTTGGTATATCCGAACAAAAATTGCCAAGCTTGCTACAGCCTTTTAGTCGCGGCACTGACTCGATGCAGTACAACTACGAAGGTGTTGGCCTGAGTTTGTACGCAACCAAGTTGATTGTCGATAAATTAGGTGGCTCAATCATAATCGATAGCACCCTTGGCAAGGGCACTACTGTAACAATAAATCTACCCCTGCAGTATGAAGCGAATGTGTTAGCGCCTATGGTTGTTACGCCACAAGCTGCCTAAATTTGAAAAAGGCGTACGAGCTAATTTTGTAAAGATTTTAGGTCGCGAATTATTTCGGCAGCGTGAGTAAGTGGGTTGACGCCCTCGTATGTTTTGACGAAGTGACCCTCCGGGCTGATGATGTAAGTATTTCGCCTTATACCTTCGTAATCTCGGCCCATGAATTTCTTCATGCCCCATGCTCCATATGCTTCGATAGTCGTATGATCTGGATCGCTCAGTAGCGTAAAGTTCAGTGAATGTTTGTCGGCAAATTTTTTGTGCGATGCAACAGAATCTTTGCTTATGCCAATTACAACTGCATTGCCAAGCTCGGCAATTACATCTCTAGCATCGCGAAATGCACATGCTTCTTTGGTGCAGCCAGGCGTGTCATCTTTAGGGTAGAAGTATAAAACAATCCACTTTCCGGCATAGTCTTTCAAGCTCCGCATAGTGCCATCTTGGTCTGGTAACGAGAAATCGGGGGCTTTTTTCATATGAACTCCTTATTACTACTACGTATAGTAACAGAACTATTGTTTAGAGAACGTAAAGAGCTGTGAAATAATTTCTTGCGTTACGGCAGTGGGCGACGAGGTGCCATCGATGTGAATAAGGAGGCCGTGTTGGTCGTAATAATTGATTACCGGCAGCGTTTTGTCCCGAAATTCGTCGAGGCGTTTAGTGATGGATGTTGCATTATCGTCATTGCGGTCGCCGCGGTCGCCGAGTGTTTTAGCTGCTTGCCAGCGCTCCATGACAATATCATCATCTATATCTAGGTAGATGACAGCTTTGATTTCGTGCCCTGATTCTTTTGCTGCCTGCATAATTGGCTCTTCTTCGCCATGCCAGCGACCGAGTGAGCTGAGTATGAGTGGTTTATCAGTGTATTCTGGGTGTGATAAGTATGGCAAGACCATTCTAAGGTAATCTTTTTGAGGGGCTAGACTCCCGGAATCTATGGTCTGCTTCACTGACGTGGCCGTCGAGCTGCGAATTATGTCACCGCCGCCAATAATGCTTGCATCGAAATAGTCTGCCAGGGTACGCGCTTGGGTGTCTTTGCCCGAAAATGGCCGACCAAATATATTGATTGATCCGGTACCGAGCCACGACTTTATTGTTTGTATTGCCTCGTTGTCGAGGTTTTGAATCATGCAGTCAGTATATAACAGAGAGTAATAGAGTCAAGCGCTTTTAGCACTCTTGACTCTACAGTGCTAGCGTTATATACTTCTACCGAAGTAAAGGTAGTAGTTATGACCGACCGACAACATAGAATCTTGGCAGCCATTGTAGAGCAGTATGCAGAGGTGGCAAGTCCTGTTGGCTCGAGTTTACTCGCAAAAGTGTTTGGTGTTTCGAGCGCTACTATTCGTGCTGAAATGGCTGAGTTAGAGCGGCTTGGCTACATTGACCAGCCACATACCAGCGCAGGACGGATACCGACCGACAAAGGTTATCGGTTCTATGTAAATAACCTTAGTGGCGAGGTCAGCCCAGAATCTTCGGTTGAACGAAGAGCCGAAAAAGCTTTGGCATCTCGTGCAGTACAAGGCGGTGTGCCCGATAGGATTATTAGAAACACTGTAGATACTTTGGTGGAGCTAACACATAACCTCGGCATTGCTACCATTGGTGATCAGCTGTACATGAGTGGTCTCAGTAACCTGTTCGGCCAGCCAGAATTTATGAATGCAGGACAAGTGCGCGAAGTGGCGAGCCTGCTCGATAACCTAGAGCCCTGGTTGTACGAAGCGGCGCCAAATGAACCGCTCAGTGTGTATATTGGCCACGAAAACCCAATCGGGCGTAGTGCGGGCTGTACGCTTATTGTAAGCCGATTCCGTAGTCCCTTTAGCGACACGAGCTATATTGGGGTGCTTGGCCCTACAAGACAGAGCTATCGAGATGTTATGACGCTTGTGCGTCGTGCCGGCGAAACGCTCGAGGAGGCGCTTCATGTCTAAGAAAAAAGCCGATCTACAGCTACTACAACAGCAAATAGCGGAACTAACTGAGGCGCTACAGCGAGAGCGTGCCGATGCGATGAATGTTCGTCGCCGTTACGATGAGCAAATTGCGGGGCTTCGTTCTACACTGAAAGTTAGCGTTGTAGAAGAGCTGTTGCCGGTAATTGATAATTTCGAGCGAGCGCTTAAGCATGTTCCATCAGAACTAGAAGATAATGATTACATAAAGGGCGTGCAAGGTGTGGTAAAGCAGTTCGAATCGACACTTTTAGGTATGGGTGTACAGAAGATAAAGACGGTCGGCGAGGTGTTTAATCCGCACCTTCATGAAGCGGTTAGTATGGAAGAAGGTGAGGGCGACCAAGAGCTTATTACTGAAGAACTGCAGTCTGGATACGTGTTGGGTGACCAAGTTATTCGGCACGCTATGGTACGTGTAAAGCGAGGCTAAAAAATGCCAGAGCGCGCTCATCTTCGACTTGTTGAACCAACACCCGAGGAAGAAATTGTGCCACGGAGCTCTCGGCCAGAGATGTTGTGTGATTCGAGCCTGTGTACGGTCGCGAAGCGAGTTATCGAGGCGGCTTACAGAATCGAAACGGGAATGCTCACGGTTGGCGAATTTAATCGGCTTGGCTACACCAACAACGACCAGCTTGATGCGCTCGCAAACAGGGCAAGATCTTGTGCTGCAGCAATCGCAACTGGTAGATGTACGGTCTACCGGGCAGTCGATCAGCATACAATCGAACTAATCCGACGATAGCGTATGAACATCGAACATATACCCTGGCAAGAAGCGGTCGGTTTGCTCGATAGCGTTACACAAGTGCATCCAGTGCAAGACTATTGGTCGTGGGTTGATAGATTTGGGAGATTTAAATATGGTGCGGTATGGCATTTCTCTCTTAATACGCCTACCGATATGTACGATTCGTTGGCTATTAAACAATCAGAGATTGGTGTGCAAACGAATGGCTTTGATGCATTAACAGGTGCAATGAATCCCGTAGAGTATATTCCTGCGTATAGCTTTTGCCGCAAATTGGGTAGAACTGTAACTACAGGTGTTGTTATAGCGCGGACAGGTCATGTTGCAGTTCCCCTAATGAGCACCATGCGTTCTCGTGTAACGCCAAGTATGGTTGTCGAAGATCTAAGAAGAGTTATGCTAGAAGACAATTAGCACTCTTGACATAGGAGTGCTAGTTTTATTATGATAGAATTACTTTAGCACTCAATAAGAGTAACTGCTAAAAAGGAAAATCATGACAGGTTTTGACGAAGCTTGGGAACGAGACCCCATAACAGTGCAAGAACAGGTTCGTATGGAGCTTCAGTTCGCATGGTTATGTTTGCCTGAAGCGCTTCAAGACATAGTGCATATCGCTCCCGGCAACGATGGCTATGTGTACGGTGGTGCTACGTTTAGCTTTGACGATGAAGTCAATGCGGCACGAGCGCAAAGAGCGCTTGAAACTAACGACGATGATTTTTGGCTTGGCAAGTATGCTCGACTAATGGAAATAAGAGGAGGATTAGATGGGTAAAATTATTGGAATCGACTTAGGAACAACAAATAGCGCAATGGCTGTGATGCAGTCTGGTAAGCCAGACATTATTACAAACAGCGAAGGTAACCGAACGACCCCAAGCGTGGTTGCCATTAACAAAAATGGCGAACGCTTGGTTGGACAGGTTGCTCGCAGGCAGCAGGTTACCAATAGCAAGAACACCGTATACGAAGTAAAGCGACTAATTGGTCGTCGCTGGGAAGACAAAGAAGTGCAGCGTGACATTAAGCTCATGGGCTATGAAATGGTCAAGAGCGGCAATGGTGTAAAGGTAAAAATGGGCGACAAAGAATACAGCCCAGAAGAGATTAGCGCAATGGTGCTGTCGAAGCTTAAGGCAGACGCCGAAGCATTTACCGGAGAAAAAATTACTGAAGCGGTGATTACCGTACCAGCATATTTCGACGATAGCCAACGCCAAGCAACCAAAGATGCTGGCAAGATCGCTGGCCTAGAAGTTAAGCGCATTATTAACGAACCAACTGCTGCAGCGCTTGCGTACGGCCTCGATAAAGGTAGTAAGAGCGACGAAAAAATTGCTGTGTTCGACCTCGGTGGCGGTACCTTTGACGTATCTATCCTAGAACTGGGTGATGGCGTATTCGAGGTTAAAAGTACTAATGGTGATACGCACCTTGGTGGTGCCGACTTTGACCGTGCAATCGTTAACTACTTTGTAGACGAATTTAAAAAAGAGCATGGCATTGACCTGACTGACGATAAGGCTGCAATGCAGCGACTTCGTGACGAGGCTGAAAAGGCGAAGATTGAACTATCGACGACGAATGAAGTGGACATTAACCTGCCATTCTTAACTGCAGATGCAGACGGTCCAAAACACTTCGAGCACAAATTAACACGTGCCAAGCTCGAAAGTCTTGTTGCCGATTTGGTAGATAAAACTGCTATTCCATGCGAAAAAGCGCTCAAAGACGCAAAGCTTAAAGCAAGCGATATTGATGCGGTTGTGTTGGTTGGCGGTATGACTCGCATGCCAGCAGTCGTCGAAAAAGTTAAGAAAATATTTGGTAAAGATCCTATGCAAGGGGTTAACCCCGATGAAGTTGTTGCAGTTGGTGCAGCAATTCAGGGTGGTGTATTGCAGGGTGATGTTAAGGATGTGTTACTGCTTGATGTAACGCCGCTGAGTCTTGGTATTGAAACGCTTGGTGGTGTGGCCACAAAACTTATTGAGCGAAACACGACAATCCCAACCAGTAAGAGCGAAGTATTTAGTACCGCTGCCGACAATCAGAATCAGGTTGAAATCCACGTTGTGCAAGGTGAGCGTGAATTTGTTGCCGATAACAAGAGTCTTGGTCGCTTTGTGCTCGACGGTATTCCGGCCGCTCCAAGAGGTGTCCCTCAAATCGAAGTTACCTTTAATATCGATGCTAACGGTATTTTGAATGTAACCGCCAAAGACAAGGGAAGTGGCAAAGAGCAGAGTATTACCATTCAAAATAGCGGTAATCTGGACAAGACAGAAGTCGAGAAAATGGCGAAAGAAGCCGAAACACATGCCGAAGAAGACAAGAAAAAACGTGAAGCAATCGATGCGCGAAACCAGCTCGATAGCGCAATCTATCAGGCAGAAAAGATGAAGTCGGACAACAAAGATAAAATTGACGAAGACGACGCGAAAAAACTCGACGAGGCAGTAGAGGTTGCTAAAAAAGTAGCAGCAGACGAAAAAGCCGACAAAGACGCATATGAAAAAGCAGCTAAGGAGCTAACCGACGCAATTATGCCGATTGGCGCAAAAATGTACGAAGCGGCTACAAAAGAAGACGAAAAAGCCGACAAAGACGAAGATGTCAAAAAGACCGACAAAGACGAACCGGTAGAAGGCGAAGTCGTCGAAGACGGTGAAAAATAATGAATGGCGAAAGCTTTCGTGACAGCATAATTCCTCCGACAGGCTACGTTGGCTCACCCGAAGCCAGTGTACCTGTCGAGCCAGGAGTCGATCAACAAGAATACATCCAGTTTCTAGAAGACGCCCGTAGTCATGCTCGCCAGAAAACAGAAGATTTAGGATCATCACCAATTGCTTTTAAACAACTGGGCGAAGACTTAACCCACGCGGCAGCCACACGCGAGTCACACTCTAGCAGAACGCAACGCGCAATAGATAGTATGGGCGCAGTCCTGCGGATTATGCTCGGCCGAAAGTAGCTTACTGAGGATTAACGAGGCGAATTCGTTCTTTTGTGATGAGCCCTGTCCATAGAAAATCTTGCGAAGGGTAGTCGGTTTTGCCGTCTGCATCTCCGTCGTAGCCGCTCGTATCGGTTACACCAAGGTTTTCCCACTTTCTTTTTGTATCAGCGTTAACGAATCCGTCGGTTTCGATATGGGGTCTATTGGCACAGCCCGTCTCGGCGACAATAAAGCCATAATCTCTCATGGCTACGGCAAAAATACGGGCGGTGTTGCGTTTTGTGCCAGTGTATCCTCGGGCGTCGAGCCAGTTTGTTATTTCTTGGTCGGTAACGTTAAGGGCAAAACGCTGGCCGGATGCAACGGTTCGTGCGCGGGTAGTATTGGTGCTAACGGGTTGATCGTTCCCACACGCATTGTTTGCAAAAACAGATAAATGTTCAACTTTTGAGCCAGGAGCTTGGTATACAGCGCAGCTGTCGCCTGCCCCACTGGCAGCTAGAGTATTGTTGGGCGAACAGGCCGGTCCAAACATTTGATTAAATAGAGTTAGTGCAAGCGCATGCTTTATTTCACCCGACTCTACCTCTGCCGCGCGAGTAATAGTCGCGAGCTTTGCGAACCCTGCACCACGATCACTGACTGTGCCAGGGTCGGTAAATATGTTTGTGTAGTGAGCGATCGATTGCGCGCATTTGTGCGATGCGTTGTTGGCGTCGAAAACAGGGTTGTAGCTTGGAACGGCTCCTCCAAGAAAACCTGGCTGATTGTTGCCATTATCGTTGTTCCAGTTATGAAATGCATTACAGCCAATCTTGTCGATGTCGTAGTTATAAATGTCCCATGCCTCACCGGTCTGGTAATTCACGACCGCTACAATACCGTCGACACCAGGGGGGCGAGTCCATGCTGGATTCCACGGTATACTATCACCGAGCCGGACGCCATTTGCACCCACAGCCAAAGATCCGTATGTGTCGGAGCGTTCCCAGGGGTAGCCAACAGTGTTACGTGCTTCGTTTTGTTGATATATGCGTATGGTGGTTGTTGCGTCTGCTGCGTCATAAATTGGTATGGAATAGTTGCGGAGCGCGAGGTTCCAGTTGCCACGCTCTTGCGGTAGGTATGCCTGCCTGCTGGCACTTGGTATGAGTCCGTCGTTCGGCCAACCGTATACGCCAGAATAATCAAACACATTGCCAGAATACTTTGTATCGTATGCGCCGCCCGTGAAGCCAAGTTCACTGGCTTTTTTATTAAAGGAGGCAGTATCTGCAAAAAAACGCTTAGCAGTGTTGCTGAGCGGAGCGTTAAATTTAACGAAGGCGCCATTTGAGGCGTTGGTGTCGCTTTCTGTACTCGCATTGCCCGATAGTGTGGCATCTTCAGCTTCGAAATGGTTTGTAGGTGTTGCAGCCATAGCGTTGTACAAAAGGTATGAACCAACAATCGCTATTACTAGAACGGGGACAGACCGTGGTATGCTGCGCAATTTAGAACGCAAACGATGTTTTTTATGAGTCTGCTTATCTTCTGGTGATTCGAATATAGGTTTTTGATTAGAGCGCAAATGCATAGCCATAATTATCTTTGTATACATTGTAGCGCAACTCCGTGTCATTTTATAGGAGCGTAAGCATGTTGACGCTTGCTTTAAACTAGGGATATACTAATCGTAAGGGTTATGAAAATTTTTGCCAAAAGTCGTGCAGTTGTTCTGGGCTATCTGCTGTTTGTATTTGGTGCGCTTGTACTCATAACAGGCGATAAAGCTGCTGCGGCTAACTGTAGTTATACCGGTACGGACTATGGGGTGGTAACGCAGACAAACTTTACGGTTCCTTCAACAGGAACTTACAGGATATGGAGTCGAATTATGCCATCCGATACAGCAAAGACTTCATACTTGCTCGAAATAAATAGTAATTGTTACGAAGTAGGAAAGAGCGCATCTATACCAGCGAACCAGTGGACGTGGGTAGACTATTATGGCGGCAATACTGCCAATAAAGTACAGTTATCGTTAACCGCGGGCACAAATTACACCGTCAAGATGATTGGTAATGTTGATGGATTGGGCTTGGATAGAATCATAGCTTCAACAGATTTAACGGGCACACCTACAGGCACAGGGGATGATTTTGCTAATCCACCGAATCAGCTGCCGACGATTGGCCTATCTGCTTCTCCAACGAGTGGAACGGCTCCACTCAATGCAACCCTGACCGCAACGCCAGCCGATACGGACGGTACGGTGGCTCGTGTCGATTTCTTCAGGTCGGGTACCAATATTGGAAGCAAAACAAGTGCGCCATGGACGCTGCCTTTAACAGGCCTTGCGCAAGGTACGTATAGTTATACTGCGCGCGTAACCGATAACGATGGGGGAACCAAAGATTCATCGGCGGTAACTATTACGGTTTCAGCAGCGGCACCGAGACTTGGCGATACCGACAACTCGGGCACTGTTACCATGACAGACCTTCTTGCGGTGATCAACAACTGGAACCTTACGGGCAGAACTCGTGCACAGGGTGACCTAACGGGCGATGGATCAGTCACGATTAGTGATCTTTTGCAAGTAATTAATAACTGGACAGGGTAGGATATGAGAAAGTTACGAGAAAAAAACATCAATAAAAAAGTGGTTGCTGTGCTATTACTTGCATTTGTAGCAATCGGCGTGGCTTTGCTTGTTTTGTCAAAAGCCGCAACGCTAACTGCAACACTGACCTTATCGCCAAGTACAAACTCTACTCCTATACCTATAAACACTAATTTCGATGTGAGTGTGTATGAAAACAGCGCTACCCAGACCGTAAATGCCGTTAACGTTGGTCTCTCATACGATCAATCAAAAGTTCAGTTTGTTAGTATCGACAGTACCGGCAGTGCATTTCCTCTTTGTACCGAAAAGAGTGGAGGCTCGGGAATCGTAAAACTTACCTGTGTTACCGACTATTCTGCAACCCCTCCGGTACAAAGCGTAACAGGCAGTAAGTTAATCGCAAAGGTAACGTTTAAGGCGCTGGTTGGCACTGGCAACAGTACGACGATGTCGTTTGTTAAGGATTATCCTGCGCCAGGCTCGGAAGCAAAGTCGGCTATCTATTACGCAGGCACTGGAGAAAATGTTTGGGATGGCAACACCGCTACGGCAGGTACATATACCTTCATAACGCCCGACGTAACACCGCCCACGGTTTCGATAACTGCACCGACAGACGGTGCAACGGTAAGTGGTACTACAAACATTACAGCCAATGCAGCGGACACCGGTGGCAGCGGGGTGAACAAGGTAGAGTTTTATGTTAATAATGTTCTTCGATGCACCGATACAACAAGCCCATATGCGTGTAGTTTCGATACGGTTGCGTCAGGGCTCGCAGACGGTACGTATGCTGTGTATGCAAAGGCATTTGACCAGGCGACACCTACACCAAACACCACAAACTCAGCATCTATTAACATGAAGATACAGAACAATAAACCAGATCTGCTTGTTTCTGCTGTAAACTTGTCGCCCGCGAACCCAACCGCTGGCAGTACGGTTACTATTAGCGCAGTTGTGCAAAACGGTGGAACAGCAGCGATTATTGCGGGCACCTCAAAATCTACAACATTTACTGTAGATGGGGTGGCACTTGGCAGCACAGTTACCGACACCACGGCGCTAGCAGTCGGTGCAACCTATACCGTTACGGCAACCACTACGTGGACTGCAACCGCTGGCAGTCACTCTATAGTCGCAAATGTTGATACGGGTGGGCAAATTACTGAAACTAACGAGGCAAACAACTCATCGACAAAATCAGTAACCGTGTATAAACTTGGAGATACAGACAACTCTGGCGCCGTTACTATGACTGACCTTCTTGCCGTGATCAACAACTGGAACCTAACAGGTAGAACTCGCGCACAGGGTGATGTTACGGGTGACGGTACAGTCACCATAAGCGACCTCTTGCAGGTTATTAATAACTGGACTGGACAATAAAGCAATGAAGAAAAAACTCCGAACAAATCGATTTCATTCTACGGTTGCAATTGTAATTATTGCGTTAACCGCTGTTATCGGTACATTGTTGATAGTTTTTTCAAAGGCAGCAACACCAGACGCAACACTTTCTTTGTCACCAGCTTCAGGTAGTTTTCCGGTGGATACCAACTTTACGGTTAGTGTGTACGAAAATAGTGGTACCCAAGAGGTTAATGGTATAAACATTGGCCTGGATTACGACGAATCAAAGCTTCAGTTTGTAAGTATCGATAAAACAGGTGGTGCATTTCCTGTATGTACCGAAGCTGCGGCGGCATCGGGTATTGTAAAGCTTACGTGTATCACTGACTTCTTTGCCAGCCCGCCCGTCCAAAGCGTAACGGGCAGCAAGCTGATCGCAAAGGTAACGTTTAAGGCGCTTGCAGCGGTCAGTGCCACACCGATAACATTTGTTAAGGATTATCCAACAGCTGGGCCCGATGCAAGATCTGCCATATATCTCAAACAAGAGCAGGCAAATATTTGGAATGGTGCTACTGCAGGCGGCTCGTATGCTATTACAGCAAGTAGTAATACGGGAGGTAATAACTCGGGTGGAACGGGTGGAACTGGTACGACGAATAATTCTGGTAGCTCAGGCACCAAAACCACTACGAGTTCTTCAGGCTCAGGCACCAAAACCACTACGAGTTCTGGTAGTGGCTCATCAAATAGTGGGTCAAAAACAAGTACCGCACCAACTACCTCGAGTGGAGCAAATAGTAATGTCAGTACGACAGGTACTATTGCGGTAAAAGTTACCGACTCTAGCGGTAATGCGGTCGCTGGTGCGCAGGTTTGGCTCGACGGCGCGGAAACAAAAACCGATTCGGGCGGTGTTGCAAGTTTTAGTGGAGTCGCGGCAGGCTCGCACACCGTTACGGTAAAAGATAAAAAAGGCACAGCGACTAAGAAAATAACGGTCAATTCTAATACTACAGGCGTAGTACAACAGTTTAGTGTACAGATTAGTCCAGCGCTTCCGCTTACTCTAATTGCGGGCATTGCCGGGGGGCTTATTGTTCTCGTGGTTCTCGTTATGTTAGTCCGAAACAAATTTGCCGGTCGCAAAGATTGGCACTATGGAGAGCCAACAAGTGGCATAGTTGTAAATGGTCAGCCCGTTGACCAGGGTGCTCTAAATGACGCGAGTCCAACAGTGACAGAGACAGTACAGACAGTTGAGCCTGCTCCCGCAGAGCCCGCTGCACCAGCAGCCACAGAAAAGCAACCCACATTAGCAGAAATAGAAGAAAGCGTTGGAGCAAAGAAAACGCCGGCGCCAGATTCCAAAGGGGTTGTTGCTTCAACTGTTTCTGAGATACCTAAAGACTAGTGGGGCTCGGTAATTACAAGGTATAATCGTACTATGACTACAAAGACTGCAAAAAAATCGGCTGGTTTTAATATTGAAAAATTTTATCCATGGATGCTGGCAGTGTTATCTCTGCTTGGTTTTTTTGCGGCGTTCGTGCTATCTGTTGAAAAGATCGAACTACTTAAGAACCCAAATTATCAACTGAGCTGTAGTATTAATCCGCTGCTTAGCTGTGGGCCAATTATTACCTCAAACCAGGCGAGCGCGTTTAACTTTCCCAATCCGTATATTGGACTGTTTGCCTTTGGGATATTGTTATCCGTAGCGGTCAGTATGATCGCGGGTTCTGCTGTTGATAAAAAAGTACGTTGGTATTGGAAGGCGTTTATTGCAGGTCATTTGTTTGGCCTTGGTTTTATAGCGTGGCTTATTCACGAGTCCTTGTATGAGCTTAAGTCGCTTTGTATGTATTGCATGTTAGCGTGGGCTGTTACGTTTGCGCTAAACTGGTATGGATTTTTGTGGCTCAGTATCACAGGCCGAATAGAGGTTAGGGGCAGGCTTGCGCGTTTTCGTGATTGGGGTTTGAAGAATCATTGGGGTGTATTGCTGACGATCTATATAGCAGTCTTTATTCTTATATTCTTTGCATTTCGTAGTTACTTTGAATCTGTTTGGTTCTAGTTGGCACTCTAACGTGTAAAGTGCTAAAATATATCAAATGAGTAAGCGTGATTATTACGAAGTACTTGGTGTTAGCAAAAATGCTAGTGACGACGAAATAAAAAAAGCATTTCGTCGGAAAGCTATTGAGTTTCATCCAGACAAGCAAGGTGGAGATGAAGCAAAGTTTAAAGAAGTCAATGAAGCCTACGAGGTTCTAAAAGACGAACGCAAACGCCAACGATATGACCAGTTTGGACATGCGGGCGTCGGTACGAGTGCTGCAAGTGATGGTGGCAATCCGTTTGGTGGCTTCGGCGGTGCACAGGGGCAAAATATCAATTTCGATTTTGGCGATCTTGGTTTGGGCGATATTTTTGGAAGCTTTTTTGGCGGTGGCTTCGGTGGCCAACAATCACGGCGAAGTAGTCGTGGTCGCGATGTCGAAACGAGTATTACATTATCGTTCGAAGAGGCAGTTTTTGGCACCGAGCACGACGTACGGCTCACGGTTGATGATGTTTGTGAGCACTGTAAAGGCACAACAGCAGAGCCGGGGCACGAGCTTAAAACATGTGATACGTGTAAAGGCAGTGGCCAGCAGGTTCGTGTAACCCAGACTATCTTTGGCAATATCCAGCAGGCAGTTGTTTGCGGCACCTGTAAGGGCAAGGGCAAAGTTCCTGAAAAGCCCTGTAGCGTATGTCATGGCAAGGGTGTAAAACAAAAAACCTCAACCATAAGCCTCAAGATACCTGCCGGTATTGATGATGGTGCGACCATTCGACTGCGCGACAAAGGCGAAGCTGTGGCAGATGGCCCTCGGGGAGACTTGTACGTGCATGTTCGTGTCAAGGCGCACAAGCATTTTACCCGAGAAGGCGACCTTATTTTAAGTGAAGAACATATTAGTATGATAGATGCCGCACTGGGTACAGAAATCGACGTACAGACGGTCGATGGGCCGGTTCGCATGAAGGTGCCAGCCGGTACGCAAAGTGGAACAGACTTTAAGCTAAGCGGGCACGGCGTACCGCATATTCGCAGCGACAGGCGTGGTGCTCACATAGTAACGGTTATAGTAGATACACCAACCAAGCTGAGCAAAAAGCAGCAAGAGCTGCTTAAAGAATTCGATCAATCCGGTAAACGCGGTATCTTTGGTTAGGGGCTATTTTGGGGTACACTGTAATTAGCGGTGTGCGGGCTGGCAGTTGCCTTCCTCCGTACAGGCTTTAACAACACAGGGTAAAAGCGATTTAGGTTTCAATTCTTTGCAGCAAATTACGTGAGTTGTGTCTAGGATTGTTTACATCGCTACTTATCTTATATATTTCAAGAAGACCGTCTTCGTAAGGGTTAAGGAGCGACTCAATGGCACCTTGACCATCTTCCGATGACTCCAACCAGGCAGTTTCTTGTTCTGGTTTCAGTATTACGGGCATCCTATCGTGAATACTGGCCATTTGTTTATTTGGTCGAGTGGTTATGATGGCGAACGTCTTTAGAGTATTATTCTGCGCGTCTTTCCAGGTGCTAAAGATCCCTGCAAAGGCAAAAATATCTTGATCTTTAGGTTTAATAAAATACGGTTGCTTTATTTTGTTTTCTAATTTCCATTCGTAAAATCCATTACTAGGCACCAAGCAGTGACTGTGAAGTGCAGCGCTTTTCCAGATTGATTTGTCAAAAATACTTTCAGCACGTGCATTAATGAGTCTATAGCCCATAGACGCATCCTTTGCCCATATAGGCAAAAAGCCCCAGCGCATATATTCGACTTCATTTACGGTACTGGTTCGTACCACAACAGGCATATGCTGTCCGGGGGCGATGTTGTAGCTGGCCTTGACATCTGGCTGAGTGGCTAAATTGAACCGTTTTACGAGTTTTTTAGTTTCGAATAATGTATAGCGACCGCACATACATATAGTGTAACGCTTGGAGGAAGTAATGCGTGAGAGAATTAATGAAAAAGTAAGTGTTGGAACATTTTTTAATGCTCAAAAGAAGGTGTGTATGCCGCGAGTTCTTATATGGCAGGGCAAGGAATATTACTTTGATAAAGTTGGGTATCACCACATTGTTCGCATAGGTATTGTGCAGCACCATATTTTTGAACTAGTAGATCGAGATAGGACGATGTGGTTTAGGCTTAATCTCAATACGAGTAATCTACAGTGGGTACTTGAGGCGGTTAGTGATGGAATGGCAGATTAACTATAACAACCCGCAAATTATGCATATAGATCTAAATAGCTGCTTTGCGATTATTGAGCAGCAGGCAAATGAGCTACTTCGCAATAAACCGGTTGCTATTGCAGCGTACGATACTCCTCGAGGGGCAGTTATTGCGAGTAGCTATGAAGCGAAGGCTCTTGGTATAAAGCTGGGCGTGAATGTAAGAGAGGCTCGGATGCTCTGTCGAGACGTGATCGTGATGATGCCCGACCCAGAAAAGTACTTCGATGCTCATAAAAGGTTTAAGGCAGTTCTGCTGCGCTATACTGACTCGGTGACGCCAAAATCCGTGGATGAGTTTGTGGTCAATTTCTCTGGTTCACCGGCCGTTCGCCGAGGCAGTAGTTTAGTAGAGATTGGACAGTACATTAAGCAGGATATTAGAGAGGCGATCGGTGAATATGTGACCGTAAATGTTGGTATAGGGCCTAATCGATTTTTAGCCAAGTTGGCTGCGGGACTTAATAAGCCGGATGGGCTTGATGTAATAAATGGAAACAATCTTCGCAAGGTTTACGCTTCGTTGAAATTGACTGATCTTCCAGGCATAAATGTACGATACGAGGCACGGCTTAATGCGGCGGGAATATATACACCGCTACAGTTTTTAGATGCACCAATGGTTCTGCTCAAAAAACGAGTTTTTCGAAGCATCGTAGGATTTTATTGGTATCTGAGACTTCGTGGACACGAGGTCGATAGCGTGAACTTTGGGCGCAAAAGTATTGGGCATCAGTATGCACTTGGTAATAAAACGACAGACTACGAACAGTTATCGCGTTTGCTCATGAAATTGTGTGAAAAGACAGGGAGGCGATTGAGGTCTAACGGTTACACTGCGACTGGCATTCATTTGTGGCTTAATTTCGAAAACAGAATGTATTGGGCAAAAGGCCAGCGTTGTAAGAGCAAACTATATTCTACCCAAGATATATACCTAACAGCACGGCGACTTATGAGTCAGGCCACTATTCCTGCTCGTGTTACCAATATCGGCGTTACTGTATATGGGCTGCAGTCTGCTCTTCCGTTTCAGATTGGGCTATTTGATGATTCTCGACTAGATACTCGTTCTTTAGCAAGGGCGGCTGACTTGGTTAATAATAGATACGGAGAGTTTACAGTTGTGCCAGCTATTATGGCAAATATGCAGGACACTATCCTAAAACGCGTAGCATTCGGAAGCGTAAAAGATATACTATAAGCATGAAGATTCATATTGTTACCATTGGGGCGCCCAAGCTCGACTATGCTCGTCAAGGTTTTGCAGAGTATACTAAACGACTCGGACGGTTGCACGATGTTCGCGTAACTCATATTGCCGACAAGCATAACGACGCCAAGACAATTCTTGAAAAAACAACTGGTTGCTATCGTGTAGCACTCGTTATAGATGCTTCGCAGCAAACCAGCCAAGCACTTGCTACTCAGCTCGAAAAATATGCGCACCTAGGCAAAGAGGTAAGCTTTATTATCGGCGGACCCGAAGGCTTGCCAGATGAAGTAATCCAGGCGGCAGACACGCAGTGGAGCTTATCTGCCCTGACCTTCCCACACGATATGGCTATGGTGGTGCTGGCAGAAGCGTTATATCGGGCAAGTACTATAGCTGCAGGGCACCCCTACCACCGCGAGTAAACAACATTGACATTTTTGTAAAAATAACCATAATATAAGAAGTTAATTTTCTTTTTCATAAGAAGTAACACCCCGATCCCGCACTCAGAAGGGGTCCCCGAAAAGAGAGGATTCTTTTTGGGGAAAAGGAAGCGGCTTGTTGGGTTAAGAATAATGTCGGGCAAACTTGTTTTGCCGACAGTATGCCTAACCCGGCTTTACACGCTGACGCGGGCCCATAGCTCAGCAGGTTAGAGCAGTGGCCTTTTAAGCCACGTGTCCTGGGTTCGAGTCCCAGTGGGCCCTCCAGTGAAATGACCTCACCAACGGTGGGGTCTTTTCATTTGGGGCTACCGGGCTCGAGAACCCAGATACTTTTATAAAGTAAAAGTGGGTTCGTTCATGACGATCTCACGCAGGAGCTTGCTCCGAGTAAGTGAGGAAATGGTTCGATAGAACGCCCCCAGTGGGCCCTCCAGTACGTTTATGTTTAGTTTTTAACTTTACTCAATACAAACTCCACAAATTCTTGGGTTTGTTGTTTATTCTGCTCATCATTAATATTGTTATTCTTTTCATCCCTACTCCACAATAGCGCCTTCTCAATTAGACCAGACCACTGCGGATACTTTGCTGTAACCCATTCTGCTCCTTGTTTCTTCGACACGTGTTCACCAAGCGTATAAGCATAGAAACTGCGACACATTGTAAGCACTATATAAGCCTGCTGACCACGTCTATTTGATCTGGCTGCAACCTCTGTATAAGTGAGCATATAGTTGTATATCGTTTTTGTAAATTCATCTGTTGTGATGTGTGGTATGAGCGTAGTTGCTTCTGGACCGTATAGGGCGATAGCGTGTTCTTGAACTTTATACCAATCAATCAGATAGTATTCTTGAGAATTAACTATTTCTAAACTACTATTTTCGCTACTGATAATAACTCTGCTCGAACTTGACTTGAATGTTCTGAGCGCTCTCCTCGACAGATATGTAACATCAATTCGTGAGGCCCATATTTGGTGCTTAGATTTGAAATTCGCTTGCACCTTCGTAAGTAGATCCAACAGCTTGTCGTCAACCTCATTATCGAGCACTATAAGCAAATCCAGATCGCTTAAATCTTCATCGAACTCTCCAGTAGCAAAAGAACCATACAGGTAAATTCCAGCAAGGTTGCGACCCAAGGCAGACTTTAGTGTTATTGCAAAATCTTCGAGTACTAATTGTGCTGGCTGATAGGTTGTGAATGCCATGTACTAATTATACGTTGTTTTGTATCTGAATAACTTATCTTTGTTGCAACAGCCCCCACAACGGCCCTCCAATACCGGTTATGCTTGCGACAGAGGTAATTCGCTTCTTTTTTGGTATTATTTATTTATGGCAGAGTTGATTATTTTTGATTGGAAGCGTACGCTGTACGATCCAGATTGCCGCGAATTGATTCCTAATGCACGAAATGTGTTGCAGGGACTGGGAGTATTGGGCTTGAAATTATTTCTCGTCGGCAAGGACGATGTAGGCGACATGCTCAGCGAAACTGAGAGACTTGGTGTTGCAGAAATGTTTAAGGGTATTCATTTCGTCAAAGAATCAAAGGCGGATGACGATATTGCTCAGTTTATTGATTCTAGCCATCCTGAACAGGCGGTTGTAGTGGGTGATAGGGTGCGTTCTGAGATTGAGGTCGGCAACAGACTAGGGTTAACGACTGTTTGGGTTAGGCAAGGTAGGTTCGCAGAAGAAATTCCACTTTACCCAGAACAAATCCCTGACTACACGATTCATAGCATAATCGAACTTATGCCACTCGTTGAGCGGTTATAGTTGTATCTCGCTTTCAATGTCGGCTATTAATTGTTATTGTTTGTTATAATTACGACATAACGTAAATTCTATCGAAAGGGATAATATGAGTGTAAACCTAACAGCCGTACTGGTAGCTACGGTAGCTGATTTCGTAATTGGGGCGGTTTGGTACATGCCAATATTTGGGAATTTGTGGGGTAAAATTCACGGGTTTGATAAGCTCAGCAAAAAAGAACAAGACGAAGCCCGAAAAGGTATGGGTCCGCTTTTGGTAGTACAACTAGTTATTACAGCCATAACTGCTTGGACATTGGCTAAGCTCAATACCTTGCTTCCAGACTACTCGGTTTACACACTGGCAATGCTTTTGTGGGCAGGCTTTGTGGTGCCAACTCAGCTTGCAGCAATTATCTTTGGTGGCACAGATCCAAAATGGGTCGTGCAAAAGGCACTGATTATGGCTGGTGGTTCACTTGCCTGCCTTCAAGCAGCTGCATATATCATCAAAACAATACAGTAGTCCTTGCAGAGTACTCCCTCGTTGTCGGCCGATTAGCTCTATGATTGTACGATGAATAATCAAGAGCGCCTTGAGCTGATTTCGCCCAATGAAGCTATTTTTCGGTCATGTTTCCAAGTCTGTGCCAATTCCTGAAATTTAATTACCAGAAGCTCAGTGTATATTCGTGAAATGTGTGTGGGTTTTGGCATTGCCAGTTTTAAGTATATTTTGTCATGGTTGTGCTTCTGTTTATACTAAGAGAATAGAGTATTTAATGAAAGCAAACGAATCATATTCGACGAGTGATACATGACAAAGCAAAAGAAGACTATTCGTATAGCCGTGCGGTTAAAAGTCTGGCAGAAATACCTTGCTTTGGCGCTTTTGCCATTCGTTGCCGGCGTAGCCCTCTATATAGTGCTTACCGGTGTCCCTTCTCTGAGTAGGTGGCTGCTCAAAACGACAAGCTCAGCACAAACGAGTAATGCGCTTGAAATGACGTTTAATGTGATCGCCTTCACAACGGCCAGTTTATTTTGTTTGGCAGTACTGTTTTATGTATTTATAGACTATAAACTTCACGCAAGACCTCTCAAGATAGAAGATCCATATGCTCCATATACCTTAAGGCACCACACTAAGGTCGTTATAGTGCCTCTGGTGCGCTACAAAAAGAAGCAACTGAGCTTTGCGATAACATATCCATTGGTTACGTTGCTTGTCTTAGGAATGAGTGCAAGCTTTTCTTTGCAAAGGGTATTTGCATCAATACCTATAGTCACTACTACACAGGCCACGCTTATTGAACAAAATACTGCCAAACTCAATGGTTCTGTTAGCGCTCAGGGTGATGATTTGGTTCAGTCAAGAGGATTTGAGTATGGGGTTAGTGATTCATACGGACAGTCTGTCGAAGAGTCTGTAGATCAGGCATATTCGTATACATCAAAATTTGGTGTGGCAGGTAGCTCATTGGGATACACAGTTGGGACGGGTGTTACGGTCACTTCAAGTGGGAATAGATATGTGCTCGATCAAGCAAAGCACAGGGTTATTAAATTTAACTCCTCGGGCAATTACATAGCGCAATGGGGTGGAGGAGGCCCTGGGTTGAACGGTTCTGGAACGGAAGACGGCGAGTTTAGTTCTCCACAGGGGATTACGGCAAATTCGGCCAATGACATTTTCGTCGCAGATACTGGCAATAATCGAATCCAGAAGTTCGACGCTGACGGCAACTATATCACTCAATGGGGTTCATATGGTTCCGGCAATGGTCAAATGAGCAACCCGAATGATACCAGCGTGTGTGGTAGTACGGTATATGTTTCAGATACTGGCAATAATCGAATCCAGAAGTTCGACGCTGACGGCAACTATCAATCGCAAATTAGTGGTTGGTCAGTTTTTAACGAGGGAATACAGGACTACGAAACGTTTAGTGTGAACAGTCCTCTGTCCGTAAGCTGTGATTCGAACGGGAATGTTTCCGTACTGCATTACGACTACAACGGAGATCCGCAAGTTGTAGTTTTTGATGATGGTGGTACTTTCTTGAATAGTTGGGGTTCGTACGGTTCCGGCAATGGTCAAATGGATGCTCCTGCACAAATTCGGGTTAATGATAGTTATGTTTTCGTCGCAGATACTGGCAATAATCGAATCCAGAAGTTCGACGCTGACGGCAACTATATCACTCAATGGGGTTCATATGGTTCCGGCAATGGTCAATTTGGAAATATGGAAAATATTGCAATAACTGCAACACAGGTTTATGCCTTAGACGGCGATACTGACGGTGGTCGTCTTCAAGAGTTTGGTACAGACGGGGCATATATTGATAGATTTTCGGTAGATGATCCAATGGGTGGCAAATTTAACTCACCGGACAATATTTTCATTAGTAGTGATGGTAGTATCTTTGTCGCAGACACCGATAACGGCAGAATCCAGAAGTTCGACGCTGACGGCAACTATATCACTCAATGGGGTGACTGGGGAGACGATAGTGATGGGAAAATACGTCATTTGTATGTTAGGTCAATTGCAACTGATTCACAGGGCAATGTATACGTTGTGGACTCGGGTGGTCATGACCGTATAGTAAAGTATGACGCTGACGGCAACTATATCACCCAATGGGGTTCATATGGTTCTGGCGAAGGCCAGTTTCAATTTCCAGACGATATTGCAATTGACGCACATGACCACGTGTATGTTGCTGACCATAACAATAACCGCATACAGGTTTTTAGCTCTTCCGGGGTATTAATTAGGCAGTGGTCGACTAACGCAATAGGAAATCCATCGTCGATCTCAATTCGAGACACGAATAATATTTTTGTAGCGCTAAACAGTGATACCGTTGCTCGCTATGATGAGTTTGGTCAACTAATAGAATCTTGGAATAGTAACTTAGACGATAGTTTGTATTCTTGGGATCAAAATGTAGAAGTTTCAGATAATGGCGTTGTTTTTGTCGCTGATTCTGATAGCAACACTATTACGAAATTTACTGATCAAGGAGAATTGCTAAGTACTATTGGGAGCGGCGGTTCTGGCGACGGGCAGCTAAATACACCGATGGGAATGGCAATCGATGACGACGGCAACATTGTCGTTGCAGACTCGGGCAATAATAGGATACAGATTTTTGAACCACAAGTTATCCAGGGGAACTACTCGATAAGTATTGGAGGTTTGCAGTGTGGAACGACATATCACTTTAGGGCCTTTGCGACAAACGGCAGTGGAACGAGTTACGGTCTTGACCAAGAGTTCACAACAGCCGCTTGTATAGAGGCGCTTCCGGATGTAGATATTGCTGTTACGCAAGAACTTGTGAGCTCAAAGCCGGTAAAACGAGGAAGTGGAGTCCAGTTTAAGCTCAATCTTACTAATAATGGACCAGATAGCTATTATAAAGATGAGTTATTTATTGCACTACCGAAAGAATTTTCTTATGTGTCCATGTCGACTCCGTATAGTTGTACGGATCTGGGATTGGCGGATGGTCTCAGTGAGTATTCGGCACAGCATTTTTCTGGACAACACATTTTGCAGTGCACAAATGACGACCAGAACCTTCGTATTGATCCTGGAACACGATCTGTGCTGCTTAGTGGTACGGCCATGGCTGATTTTGTAAATCAAAAGTCTGAAAATGTAGTCTATTTTTGGAATGATGATACAACAGATCCAGGACAAGATGATATGACAAATGCACTGAATAATAACGTTGATTTTCGTGATTTGCAGACAAATAATCTATCTATCTGGGTGTATAGTTACGTAGCTCCAGGTACCACGTCATCTGGCTCGACCAATCCTACAAACAATAGTCCCCCCACAAACCCAGCTGTCCCCAACCCAGCAGCCGTGCCTCCTGTGACTGATTCACCAACTTCCGTTGGTACAGAAGAACCCTTGGGTACGTTGAAGCCTCTTGAAAAAGACAAATATCCAAAGCAGGTCAAGGGTAAGGCAGCCCCGCCGGTACTACTTCAAATTGCACCGTTCTTCTTCTTGTCGTTGCTGTTGCTGCTTGCATTAATGTACGCACTGAAGTCATGGCAGGAATATCGGAGGAGCCGTGCCATAAAGATCCTTATTGAGCGTAATACGGCTACGAGTGAAAATATACAATTCTTTCTACAGATTATCGCACATTATCTCAATACGCCGATTGCTATTTTGCAAAGTTCGCTTGAACTATTTCGGTCAGATCACACTATTTCCCAGTCATTGATAGAGTCGCTGTATAGTGGCGTTAAAGACCTTGGTGTAGGTGTGGCAAATATGCAGCATAGTGCCCAGGTGGCGCTAGACGATACGCAACCACTAAGGGTTGATCAGAGAAATCGTATTAATTTGAAACAGACACTGCGAGAATTAGCAAAAGCTCGATTTATCTGGGTGCCTCTATTGTGTATCGCGATTTTGGTTGCTACCCTAGATATTGTTTTAGTGGCGATGGGCAAGTATAGATTTGAATCGTTTCGTATCGCAAATCATGCCATCCTGTTCGGCTTATTTCTAATTCTTCTCTTGGGAATATATTGGTTACATAACCACTCAAAACGGATTCATAAAGCGAAGCAGGACGAATTACTCAAAGAGCAAATGCTGCTTGCTCAGAAACATCACATGCTGAGTGAGGCTGCAAGCGAAATACAGCACTACTATAATAGTCTAAAAAGTATGAGTGACGAGTTTAGAAACATTGCAGGTACACAAACGTACTTTAATGGGCTTACTATGTTGCTTAAACTGTCGCAGAATATTGGGGCCGCACAGCTACTTACCGTAAGTCCGGAACATAGCCCGTCGTTACAGCTATCACAAATTCTTGCTGGAGTCCTACAGGAGCTTACTGTGTTGGCTGGTGAAAAGAATATTCGGTTCGAATGCAGGATCCCAAATACCATATTTATTAATGCTACTAATGAACAGGCAAAGTATATACTTTTTGCCCCACTCGAGAATGCGATAAAGTACAGTTCGAATAATAGTTCCATACTAGTGAGCGCATCTCAAAGAGGAAACACGACTTCGATAATAGTTAAAGATTCAGGTTCGGGTATTGCAAGTGATTATCTGCATACATTATTCAAGCCATTTTCTAGAGCAAGTTCAGCCGAAACGTACGACCAAAAGAATTTAGGACTTGGTCTCTATAACACAAAGATGGCAGTAGAGAGTTTAGGGGGAACTATAAGCATAAAGAGTAAAAAGGGTAATGGTACCGTGGTTACTATAAAATTGCCAGCAATAAAGCAAGCAGTCGGCCAGCAATCGAATGTGATTACTCCTACGGTTTTTAATCACCGCGTTTGACAATAGTATCTGGCGGTGAAGGTTGAAAGACTAGTAGTTTTGTGTGACTGTAAACCAAACCATTAGCAGGGTGGTTATATTTTTGCTACAATATTAAAAAGCTTAAGGATAATGAAATATAGCGTATCTAAATTGAGGGTAAATACAAGACGGTTGTTCGTACTATTACTGGCTTTGGTACTGTCTGTGGTTTTGTGGGGTTTCACTGATCGTCAACAGTCTGGAATTGTCCACGCCGCCGACAACAACTTTGTCGATGGTATCACGGTAGATAGCACAGGTGACGGATCAGATGCCAATACTGCAGATAGTATCTGTGATGATGGTAGTGGCAACTGTACACTCCGAGCTGCTATACAAGAATCGAACCAAGAAACGGGGACCCAGACCATAAAGTTCAATATCACCGGTACAGCTGACTTTACCAATGATGGACAAGACGGTTATACCATCCAGCCCACAAGCGCCCTACCAGAACTTACTGATACAGTTATTATTGATGGCTACACCCAACCAGGTTCACAAGCTAACACGGCAGTAGCACCAAATCCCCTCAATGGCATATTGCTGATTGAGTTGGATGGGAGCACCGCAGGCTATACCTATAACTATAATGGGCTAGCAGTTGCTGCGGACGATGTTGAGATTAGGGGACTTGTCGTGAATAACTGGAGCTATAGCGGAATTGGTGTTGGCGAAGGAGATAATGTAATTATTAGAGGAAATTATATTGGGGTAGATCCGACGGGAAGTAGTGCAAAAGCCAACCGCAATAATGGTATAGATTGTTGGGGCGGAGTTGCTCAGTATGGCTACATTGGTGGGACTAATCCAGCAGATAGAAATTTAATATCTGGCAATAGCGATCCCGCCTTTCCTCAAGCTGGCGGTATTGGATTAGGGCCAGATCATGATTATTGGACAATACAGGGTAATTATATTGGCGTCGCAGCAGACGGAGTAACGGCTATCCCTAACGCTCAGCCAAATGGAGCGGGAAGTCCTTCTGTTGATTACACTGTAGGGACCGTAATTGGCGGGAGTGAAATCGGAGCTACAAATGTAATATCTGGTAATAACGGAAGCGCAATTTCTCCAGACTATAGCTCCGACCTAACTATAGTCGGCAACTACATGGGAACTGATTACACGGGAACTATTGCCGTACCTAACGCTTTGACAGGGATAACTATTACTAACGGTGACAACTGCCTAATCGAAGGTAATATCATCTCGGGCAATACTCGTGATGGTATTTTTGTTCAGAGTTTTGACAATGTAAGTATCACTGGCAATAAAATTGGTACTGGTTCTGCGGGCACCGAGGTACTAGGTAACGGTCAAGCAGGCATAGCTATCGAGAATGCAACTAGCATTAGTGTTGGTGGCAATGGTGTTGGAGAAGGAAATGATATCGTCAATAATACGCAGAGCGGGGTTCATGTATACAACGGTTCTGAAGTGACTATTTTAGGTAATACAGTCAATAACAATTCGCAAAGCGGCATCAGCGTCCAAGATAGCATAGCGACAATCGGTGGGAGTGGAGCTGGCGATGAAAACACCATTAGTGACAATACCCAATTTGGAGTATCGGTTACAAGTAACTCAGAGGCCACCATCATAGGCAACGGCATTAATACCAACGGGATCGATGGTGTGTATTTTGATGACAGTAGTGGGCTAGTGGGCGGGAGTGGAGCCAATGACGGCAACATTATAAGCGACAACAGCCAGCGTGGTGTCAGCATCAACGGGTCATCGCTCGTAAGCATTATTGGAAATTTCATTGTTGACAACACGAATTTAGGAATTGACTTAAATGATCTCGGAGTGACAGGCAATGATGTTGCCGATTCTGACACTGGCCCCAACGATTTACTAAACTTCCCCGAGATAACAGGTATCACCGAGCATCTAGGTGACTCGACAATTAGCTTCGATCTAGATGTGCCAGCCGGAGATTACCGCATTGAATTCTTCGCTAATACCTCAGTTGACGGATCGGGATATGGAGAAGGCGAGACATACGTGGGTTCCGTTGATATTACATCCAGCGGGATTGGATTGGAGTCGTTCTCGGCAAGCTTAACAGGCGTTAGTGGTCTTGCAAATGTTTCTTCTACTACCACTCAACGAAATACAATTTCATCATCCACATTCGGGGCAACTAGCGAGTTCTCGCTAACTTTTACTGAAGAACCGGAGGTTATCCCAGCAACGGGTGATCTTGGAGTTACTAAAACACTTATCAACCCCGAGGATGTCTCTACAAATGCCACGCTTACATATCAACTAACCGTAACCAATCATGGGCCCGAGCCAATCGACTTGGCAATCTTTACGGGCGCAAACCCAGGTTTAGACAATCTTATTGTCGATATTATGTCGCCAGATATTACGTATGCCGGCAATGTGAATGACGCGAACATGGGCTGTTTCAGTGCCGGGTCAGGCTCGGCGGTAATGTTTGGGGCGGCAATGGCTAACCATAGTGACTATGAGCTGGTGTTTTGTTCTTGGATAGGACCTTCCCATACACTAAACGTGGATGAGAGCTATTCTTTTAGTTTTGATGTTTCGGTACAGCCAGACAGTGACCTCATATTTAGCAATTATGCACTGTTATCAGCAATGCCCGCTAATGACCCGGACATTTCGACGCTGTCAGCAATTTATGGAACAGGCAATGACGTCATTGATGAGTTACTGTCTGATGGCACGGTCAATAACTTCGCTTATGCTCAGTATCCTGTGCCTCAAGAATCGGTAATAGATAACGCTCAAAGCAGTAGGGATTCGTTGTTGGCAAAGACAGGCGACATAATAAATAATTGGTGGCCGATTGGGCTGATAACGGCTGCTGGTGTTGTGCGCTTTATAGTGCGAAGACGCACAATTCATTATGCCGCCCGATCATAGAGAGGTGATGGCTGGTATTGAAATATTTGCAAAAAAGTGATATAATTACAACATGCTTAAAGATACGAATCTATCTGACTACGAGCGGCTTAACGCTTTGGGGCAACAAGCAAAAGGAATCGGCGACCACGAGCAAGCCCTTGACTTATTTAATAAGGCAGAATTGCTCGCACGTACTAACAATGACCCCTTGAAAACAATTCACGCCCTAACGCCGGCTGCACGTGCATTGTGGAGCCTTGGGCTTTATGACGATGCTACGAGTAAGTTGCGTGTAGCGTATGAGATCGCCCAGAGAGAACAGTATATTGACGAACAAGGTATAACGATTTCTAATCTGGGACGGATCGCAGCAGTTGAGGTTGTTGCAACGGTGCCTATAAATGAGCAAAAAACGGCCCTAAAGGCACGTGCAGTGCCGAATTTCAGGCAAGCAAGAAGTATGCTTGAGCATAACCCGCACTTGTATTATCGGTATGCCAATGCACAGCATGGTTCTGTGATTGCGGCTCTTGCAGGGGATAGGCGTTTAGCGGCACAGCTCGTTTTTGAGGGCATGCGTGTTGCTTTTCGTTCCTCTGAAGAACCGTACGACACGTTGCCAACATACAAGATTAATAAACTTGGTCTGCTTCAGATGGTTGCGGCTACCTTGCTTATTCCACTTGCAGAACACACGCCATTATTGGCAAAAATGTCTCGAAGAAAACTCATACGGTAGATGATTTATTAATAGGTAGTTATTTTGTTATCATTGTACTATGAGTGAAGTACATTCGTTGGTGCAAGAATTTAGAGATACGGTAGATGGTGTTATTAAGGAGCGCGTAGCAGAGATTAAAGCATCGCGAAGTATTCCTATAGATTTTACTGATTACCGTAAACAGCAAAAAGTTGGTGATATGTACTACGCATCTATGGACGAAGCAGAAGGGCGTTTTACTTTCTTTCCACATAGTGCAGAACATATGTGGGGCGTGGCCTGTCGTACAGATAGGTATCGCCGGCCTGCGTACTTGGCAATAGTGTCGACGTTTGACAAGCCAGATCGACTGACGAGACGTGTTGCGTTTGACAGTGCTATGCAAATGATCGATGTCCCTACTTCGCTTGATATTACGGACGAAGAAACAATGGCAAAAGCTGTTCGTTGGGCAACAGGTTCAAACTTAGCTCGATCACTTGCTATTGAGCTTTCCGAGATTACACCAATGGAGCAAACCCGCGTAGATGCACGGCTGGGAGAGATCGCAAGAGAACAAGATCAGCTTAGACGAGATCTCGAACAAATATCGGCAGCTGAGCGCCGTGCCGCAGCAGAGGCCCATACTGTTTATTTAGATTAAACGTATGCATAAAGAGATCGAACCAATTTTGCACCCGAGTTACGCACTGGAAGTTGGCAGGGCATTTATTGACGAAAATGAAGGCGCAGACCTGGAGCGGTTTAGGAGTGTTGCCGAAGCCATTCTGAATGTCTATGCCGATGTTACGGGCAAGCAGTTTAGCCCCCTAGATTTGCCGTATTATCCTGACCAGATGCTCGAGCGTCTTTATGGGCAGTTTCATCGGTTTGAGTTTAGGTTCGGCATACCAGTACTGGATTACCCAGCGCGAGAACATGGCAAGCTGTGGGGTAGTTTGGTCCGGATACAGCTTACAGGACACTACTATAAGGGCTATCGCTTTTGGGTAGATACCAACGACGGTAGTTATGAGCAACCGAGCCCACAGGCAAGCGTAGAGTTGCGGCAAAAATTTGACGCAGAACTTGCGGCTGTGGCAGATACGAGTTTTTCGGACATAACCTGTCCAATGCCAAGGGTATCGCGTTCGTATTACCTACCGTTTAATCCTGCAGTCTCGGAACGCTAATTCCTGTTGTGCTTGCTATAATTATGTACATGGATTTTATTGATTTGCTAACACTTATATCGTACGCAGCACTTAATGTTGATTTGATTTTTCAGATCCGTCGCTTGAAAAAAACACACTCCTCTGAAGATATATCGATTACTGGCCTTGTGGTGCGATATCTGGCAATTTTGGTGATTCTGTATAAGTTTATTCGTTTAGGAGACGTAGCTCTGACTATTGGTCAATTGCTCATTCTTCTTACGGTGAGCGTGTATTTTTACTTTGTATTACGCTACAGAGGCGTAAAACGTTAATACATCAATCCTCTCGGTCGGGAAGGGGAACTGAAGAGTTAATGAAACGTACACCTTCGGCACTAGGCACTATTCCCTCTAGGCGAAAGCGTTTGCCACGTGCTGTTCTGATAGTGAGGTCGGTTCTGCGGCGTCCATCAAAGTGATCTGATGGTGATTTAATTATGCTGGGGAAAATGTTGTGTAGCGCTTCATGAACACGGTGAGATGGTGCGGTTTCAAGGTGCGCCCCTTCAAGTATGTGTCCCGATTTTTCCATAGATTGCTCCTATGCGTACTTATTGAAGTAGTCTTGTATGACAGCGTAGCCAACGGGGCTAATGAGCATAATCAGTATAAATGGAATTGCTGGGTCCACCTTTTTTTTGGTGACTTGACTGACGCCTTCGCAATATTTCCAATACCACCAGATTTGCGCTAAGGGTACAATAATGATCCACGCGGTTGGGATATTGGCTCCTTTAGCGTTCATTTCTCCTTTGGTTTTGACAGTCCAATATAGAGCATAAATACCAAACGTAATAAGTGAAAGCAGCGCTACTGCTATTGGGTTGCGTTTTTGCATAATTTTTTCTCGCTTAACGTTACTATTACTTGCACTATAGCACGGACCGTTGGTATTGCAACACGCTTTTGTTTATACAGTATATGAAGCGTATATATGAGATATGGTAGGGCGTGGTCGCAGGCTAAAACGGACAACATTGATTGGGTTGTTATGTGGAGGAATATTGGCTGGGGTTGCGCTGGGAAGAGTGGTGCATCTTCCGTTTTCTGTGGGGGTGGTTTCTGGGCTTGTATGTGCGCTTGTTCTGCGACGTCGTGACTATATTCTTGCATTGGCGCTCGTTATTTTTGGTATATCTATTGGTCTGGTGCGGGCAGGAATTTTTATAAAACAGGCACGTTTGTATGATGTGCTGAACGGTACAAAGGTTGCGGTTCGAGCCACGGTACTGGGCGAGTCGGTCTATGCAGATAAAGGACAAATTGAATTTGAAACAGGCACGCTTGTGTTGCAAGACGGCACTAAACTTCCCGGAAAAATTACTGTACGTGGTTATGGGGTGCCCATGGTGTACCGAGGAGACGGCGTGGTTGTAGAGGGTAAGTTGTATAAGACCCGAGGTTCCAAGCAAGCGAGCATGAGCTTTTCGAATATAAGGCGAGTGTATAAACACAAGTCTGCCCTAGAGACTATTCGGCGTAAGTTTAACACGGTTGTTATATCGGTCCTGCCCGAGCCGCTCGGATCGTTAGCCCTTGGATTATTGGTAGGGCAGCGCAACAATTTACCAGATTCGTTTAGTGATAGCTTATCTAGGGTTGGGCTTACACACATCATTGCAGTAAGTGGCTACAACTTAACAATTATTGTTTCGTTTGTGAGGCGGTTACTAAAAGATCGTTCTAAATATCAGGCTACAGTTGGCGCGATTACCCTGGTTGGGTTATTTCTGATGGTCACCGGATCAAGTGCGAGTATTGTGAGGGCATCATTAGTTAGCTTGTTAAGTTTATGGGCTTGGTATTATGGAAGATCTATTAAGCCAGTGGTGTTGCTATTAGTAGCGGCATGCCTAACTGGTGCATGGAATCCGCTGTATGTGTGGAGTGACGTAGGCTGGTATTTATCATTCTTGGCGTTCACCGGCGTGCTTGTTATTGCACCGATCTTAACCGAGAGGTTCTTTCGTCGGCAGCCGAAGTTGATTGGACAAACAATAATCGAGACTATGTCGGCACAGCTGATGACGATGCCGCTGATTATGTATGTATTTGGACGTGTTTCGATAGTTGCGCTAATAGCAAACCTTATGGTAGTGCCGTTGGTTCCGCTTGCAATGTTATGCAGCGTTATAGTTGGTGTTATGGGATTTGTTTCCCCGGTGTTGGCGGGCTTTGCTTCAGTACCGGCTCGGCTACTTTTAACGTACATGCGTGATGTGGTGTCGGTGTTGGCGGGCTTGCCGTTTGCGGAAGTACGAGTCTCGCTCGAGCTGTGGCACCTACTTGCAGGGTACACGCTGTGTATATTGATACTCATGACTATGCGTCGAAAAAGTGTTAAAATATCTGTATAAAACAGATGAAATAACCAGGAGACAGTACGTGTCAGGACACTCAAAATGGTCTACCATTAAACGTCAAAAAGGAGCCAAAGACGCGGCTCGCGGCGCTATATTTACCAAGCTTGGGAATAGTATTGCAATTGCGGCTCGCGGCGGTGCAGACCCGGAAATGAACTTTGCGTTGCGCCTTGCTATCGATAAGGCGAAAGCTGCAAATATGCCAACTGCCAATATTCAGCGCAGTATCGATCGTGGTAGCGGCAAGCTTGGTGGTGAGCAAATCCAAGAAGTTATGTATGAAGGCTATGGCCCGGGCGGTGTGGCGATATTGGTCGAGTGTGCGACCGATAATATCAACCGAACTTACCCAGAAGTACGTCTTGCATTTAGTAAGCATGGTGGCAATATTGCCGAAAAAGGCGCAGTGGCGTTTCAGTTTGACCGAAAGGGTATGATACGAATTAAGGGTATTGGCGATGATTTAATGCTGCAAGTGCTCGATGCTGGGGCAGAGGATATGCAAGAAGAGGGCGATGAGTCTATTGTGTATACCGACCCAAAAGAACTCGCCAAAGTGCGCGATGCTCTAAAAGATGCTGGCATCGAGATTCTTGAAGCAGAGCTAACCTATGTCCCCAATAACACCATACAGATTAATGACGAGACAACTGCGGGAAAGATTATGCGGCTGATGGATGCGCTTGAATCTATTGACGATGTGTCGAACACACATGTAAATTTTGATATTGCCGAGGGAGTTAGCATTGACTGATGCGCAGAAAGCGCAGGCAATGAAGTTTGCAAAAGAGCTTGCACGTTTTGCAGGCGATGTCATGGTGCGTTATTTCCAGGCTGCCGATATTGGCACTTCGTGGAAGTTAGATAACTCTCCGGTTACTGTTGCCGACCATACGATAAACGATTTTGTCATTGCTCGAGTTAAAGAAGAGTATCCTGACTATGGAGTAATTGGTGAAGAAAAATCGTACAAACCCGACCGAGACTGGGTTTGGATAGTTGATCCGGTCGATGGAACCATGACCTTTTCTGTCGGGATTCCGATATCGACGTTTTGCCTGGCGCTTGTTCATGAAGGTGAAGTGCTGCTGAGTATTGTATATGACCCATTTCAGAAACGGCTGTTTAGTGCAAAGCGTGGTCACGGTGCGTTTATGAACGAGGTGCCTATGCACGTCTCGCATGCGAAAACATTCAAAAATCAAAGTGCACTTTGTTTTCGTTCTGTAACAAAACCTAACCATAATGGGGTAAACACTCTTTTCGACGTTCTGCAAAAAGAAGGTGCAAAAACAACTATGTTTGCTAGTTTTAGCTATGCTGGGGCGCTTGTCGCTGAAGGTCGGTTTATAGTCGCGTGTATGACGTTTGGTTCGCCTTGGGATGCAGCAGCGATCTCGTTGATTGTGCAAGAAGCGGGGGGTATGGCGACAGATATGTACGGCAACCCTAGAAAATACAATGAGTGGGGTGATGGCTTAGTACTTAGCAATGGCTATGTGCACGACAAAATAATCGAAACAATAGATTATGCGAATACTCGGGATTGATCCAGGTACTGGAATTTTAGGGTTTGGCATTATTGATGTGAATGCACGTCGTCGTATTCAGCTTGTAGATGCAGGGGTAATTCGAACGCCCGTAAAAGAGGACGATGCTGTTCGGTTGCAAACTATTTTTGATGAGCTGAGCGACATCATTACTGAGCATCGCCCGACGGTGTTGTCGGTAGAAAAACTTTTCTTTACAAAGAATGTTACGACAGCCATGACTGTTGCACAGGCACGTGGTGTCGTTCTACTGCTCGGGCAGCAGTACGAAATGAAGCTATATGAATACACGCCGCTTCAAATCAAGCAGGCGATCACAGGATATGGTAAAGCAGACAAAAAGCAGATGCAGGAAATGGTTCGCGTGCTACTTAAATTAAAAGATATTCCCCGCCCTGACGATGCGGCCGATGCGCTCGCTGCAGCAATAACCTGCTCGATGAGTGTGGCATAATGTAACCAGAAAAGAGTATTAGTGATGATTGCGCAGTTACGAGGTAAGATTTTAGAACACGATGAGCAGATGATAATTGTTGATGTTCTGGGTGTTGGGTATGGAGTGTTGGTAAGTGCCTCTGAGCAAGCTGGCTTGCCGCCGGGGAGCGAAGTAAAGTTGTACATTTACGAAAATATAAAAGAAGATAGCCATGACCTGATTGGGTTTACCGAGCTTGCAACTAAACGGCTGTTCGAGCAGCTACTGAGTGTTAAAAACGTTGGTCCAAAAGTTGCGCTTGCAGTGCTTGATGTTGGTACAGCAGACGAGGTACGTAGTTATATTGCTGGCGGCGATGTGAAAAAGCTTCAGACCGCGAAGGGTGTTGGCAAACGAGCGGCGGAACAAATTGTTGTAGAGTTGCGCGACAAAGTCGGTGCGCCGGTAGGCGATGGAGCAGAAGCAATTATTGGAAGAAGCGGGGTTAATGCGAGCGATGAAGCGGTTCAAGCGCTGATTGCGCTTGGATATAGTGATGTCGATGCACAAGCCGCACTTGCAAATGTCGACCCTACCTTACCGGTTGAAGATAGAATTAAAAAGGCATTAAGCCGTTAGTTTGGGTATGACAGTGGAGCGAGTATACCGAGCCGTATATGGGGCACGGCATCTTTGAGAATGTCGAGTAGTTCCTTCGTGTCTCGTGATCTTTTCTCGGGGTCTGTATCTGTTGTGTAGCCTATATCAATTCGTTTTGGCCGAGGGTATCTATCGGCAAAAAGACCCTTAGGATCGATAGCTCGAACAAGCCAATCGGTCTTGTCGCGTGTACGAGGATTGTATGCAAGCTGCAGGCTATACTTGGTTACTTGTTCAAGACCTATGGCAGGGTTTTTGTTGCCAACCTCGTATGCTATGCGACGGTCGTGAATGTTAGGTAGGCTCTTATGGACGCCTCGTTCACCTACTGAGTCAATTGTAACGCCAGTCGGTGTTGTGAATACGGGGTCTGCCAATACGGACTCAAATGTGTGAATGGAAGCTGAATGGGCGCGTTTGGCAGCAACGATAGTGCGTAGGAGTGTATTGCCAATAACCGGTATAGCAAATTCTTGAGGCATGGTTAGGGCTTCAAAGCCAATTTTTTCAGCACTGAGTACAAGGGCCTCATTAAAGAGAGCGATATCATCTCTGTGGACTTCTCTTCCAAAATACAGATTGCCCATATTGAATACTAAATACCATCGTTGGTACTTTGGCAAGCATGCTTTGGTTATTGTCTCGCTTGTCTGTCAAAAAACGCGTAGAATATACATTGTATGGCGATTGAGCGCATAGTAGACACTGGAACGAATGAAGACGAGCAAGAAGCGTTGGTCGAGAATTCGATTCGTCCTAAAGATTTTGCGAGCTACATCGGGCAGAAACGGCTCAAGCAAAATATAAAGCTTGCAATTGACGCAGCAAAAAAACGTGGCGAGCCACTTGATCACGTCTTGCTGTATGGTCCGCCAGGCCTCGGTAAGACAACCATGGCGAGCGTAATTGCCAATGAAATGGGTGCCCAGATTCGCATTACGAGTGGTCCGGCGATTGAGCGTGCGGGTGATCTTGCGAGTTTGCTCACTAATCTTCAAGATGGTGACATCTTATTTATTGATGAAATTCATCGTTTGCATCGTACGGTCGAAGAAGTGCTTTATAGTGCAATGGAGGATTTTCGCCTAGATATTATGCTTGGCAAGGGTCCGAGTGCTCGAAGCCTTCGGCTCGATTTACCCAAATTTACTATTATTGGAGCGACAACACGCGCTGGCGCACTGGCTGCACCACTTCGAGATCGCTTTGGTATGACGCACCGTTTAGAATTCTACACGCCTGATGAGATTGCTCAAATCATTATACGCTCAGCACAGATACTCAATATTGCTATAGACGAAGCGTCTGCGCTTGAGCTTGCAAAGCGGGCACGCCTTACACCCCGAATTGCTAATCGTTTGTTGCGCAGGGTGCGTGACTATGCAGACGTAAATGGCGATGGCATTATTGATCAGTCGATTAGCGAGCGGGCATTAGCGCTCCTTGAAATAGATGTGCTTGGGCTCGACCCTGGCGATCGTTTATTGCTTGGCGCAATTATCGATAGCTATAATGGTGGTCCTGTGGGCGTAGAGACTCTTGCGGCGCTCATTGCAGAAGAACGAAGCACCATAGAAGACTTTTATGAGCCATATCTTATGCAAATTGGACTACTAGAGCGTACGCCGCGAGGCAGAAAAGTTACACCGCAAGCATATTCTCATCTTGGTAGAAAACTTGCTTCACAGACAAAAGACCAACCAAGCCTGCTATAATATGACTATGCCACCATTACAGTCCATTGCAAAAGATCCACGACAAAGCTTGACGCACGTAGACCCTGACGAGCAGCATCTCGCTACAGTGTATCGCCATCCATTCGGTATATTCACGTTGTACGCCCAGGTATTTGTTGGTTTGGCAGCAGCAGCAGGGTTAATTTGGTTTTTGCTTCCAAACTTTATTGATGCCGAGGAAGAATCGAGTTTGTATGGCTGGTTTGGTCTCGGATTGGTTGTTATCGCGGCGCTAATGCTGCTGGTGATGTTTGCGGCAACAATTATTTATCGACAAAGCAAACTTATTATTACGAACAAGTCTATAACGCAGATTGTTCAAGAAGGTTTGGTGAATCGCAAGATTTCGCAACTTTCGGTAGCTAACATCGAAGATGTAACCGCAGATAGAAGGGGGTTATTTCAGACAGCACTTAATTTTGGTGTCTTATTTATAGAGACTGCCGGTGAAGCCGAGAATTTCTACTTCTATTTTTGTCCTAATCCTGACCATTATGCAAAACTTATCCTAGAAGCGCGTCAGCAATATCTCATGACATTTCCTGAAGGCGGCCGCCGTATTGCGGGCGGCTACGCAGGAGCTCCTGAGCCTGTTTCTATTCCACCCCAGCCCTATGGTGCACAGCCCTATCAACAATACCCTCCACAGCCACAAATTCAGCAGCAGCCACAACAGCCATACGGCGTTGAGCCGCAAAACGAAAACATACAGCAACAATAAAGACGAAACTAACTTATTCTTGAAACGGGTTGTCTCGTGCGGTTTTAAAGAGAGCTTTTGTTTCGGTGCTGTTATCTTCGAGTTGTGTCATTTTGTCGATGATTTTTTGGTCAATAACCGGTCGTTTTATAGTTTTCAGGGTTTCGGTTACCGAGTCTTCACTCGGCTCTCTGCGGTTCAAAAGGTTGATCTGTAAAATAAGCCAGCCTTGCATAAGTGCAATGACGCTTATGCACAGTATTGTAAAATAACGTCGAAACCAAGAAATAATTGTATGTAGCTGCTTCTTTATGGTGTTTGTTTCTATTTTCATGGCTTTAGATATGTATTAAGTATAAGGCTAAAGGTTAGTTTATCTCTATTTTGGGCCAGGGGCTGTATGGTTATACTGGTTACTTGGGCGGTGCGTCGATTGTTCTCAAGTCGGCTCAGAAATTCAATAAACTGGTTGTATGTAGCAGGGTTTGCTGGATCTTGCTGCACGGTTATTTCCACGACATACAGTCCTGGTATTCCTTTGACAGTTTTTGCCTGAGAGATTGTATTGTTGTTTCCTGCTAGACCTAAATTCGACGTAGGAAAGCTGATAGTGCTGAGTTTAATACCAACATCATTAGAGATTTTTGCTATTTCGCGAACAGTTTTTGCCTGATCTTTTTCTTGTGGAACAATTGACCTTGCGATTGTGTTGAGCTCGCTGTATTTTTCGAGTGTTTTTTTGGCGCTTCCCAAAGAATTAGCTTGTTCTTCTAGTATTCTATTTTCTAGTTTTGCTGCTACGAGTTTATCGGATTTTTTATGCAAAAAGTTTTGGGCAATGTACACGGACGCAAGTGTTGCAACTCCGCACAAAACCGTAATAATGATCATGAGTTGGTATGTTCGCTTGCTATTCATTTTTTGGTCTCCGGTGCAATGAACATATATGAAGTGCTTTTCTCAAACCGTGCTCGTATACGTACGGTGCAGGGATATCGAGAATCTGCGGTACCGCCGCTACAGGTTGTGTTGAGTAGGTCTGCTTTGTCGAATATTTTCGTGGAGCTATCTTGAAGGTTTACGACGATTTGGCTTGCACTTGTGTAGTCACTGGCAATCGCAGTGAGGTCAATCGCGCCGTCGGTATTGCCAATTTTTAGATCGGTCAGACTGGTATTTGATGGCATCACCGAGCCAATCTCTTTTATGAGTTTCGAGAATAGTATCTCGCGTGACAGTACTTGCGTGGTCAGCTTAAGGTTGTTGGATATATCTTCAACCTTCTTAACGGTCTCGTCATATTTACTGGTGGCGAGCTCTTGGGTTGCCAGGTCTTTTTGAGTACGTAGGTTCGCAATGGATTGATTCATGTAGAAAATTCCAGCAAATGCAATCAGTACATTTGCTGTTATAACGAATAAGCAAATCATACTCGCTTTCAAGAGTTTTGCATTGCGTCGTGATAATGCAATATCTACCTTCTCGCTGTGGGGCAGGAGGTTGATCATGTGAATATCTCCCGAGGATTGATGTTCGCGAGGCCGCAGGCAGTGATATAGCCTGGTCTTTCAGTGGTATCTATACGTTGCAGCTTACCAAAGTTAAGTGACTTCCAGGGGTCTGATGTGCGGACTGGAAGGCGAAGTTCGGCAGTCATGCGGTCGCTGAGGCCTGGTATCATAGCGCCGCTACCCATGAGTACGATTTGATTGATTTTTCGTTCGTTTTGATAGCGCTGCTCATAGTACCGCACCATGCGTTTTATCTCTTTACAAAGCTGTTCTATGTGTGGACTTACGGCTGCATTTATTTGAGACTGTTTTTTGCTTACGTTCAGGCCAAAATTGGTCTTAATTGCGTCTGCTTCTTCGGGAGAAACGCCCAACTGGCTCGAAATAAGTTTTGTAATATTCTCGTCACCGCCATCAATTGTTCCGGTCGCCACTACATTTTTGTCTACAATTGTGATGTCGACCGAGTTCGATCCAAATATGACAAGAACACTCGGGCTTCCAATAGTGTCAGTTGCGTGAAATAGCCTTGCCGCTGCGTCGGTATTTGTCTCGATTGCTACGACTTCAAGACCCATAAGTTTCGCGGTGCTGTAATAAGAGTCGATCAGGGTTTTGGGGGATGCAACCAGCAAAATCTCTACTTTATCGCCTAAATCATGCAGGACAGTGTAGTCAATGTATAGTTCGTCGAACGGTATGGGTATGTATTGCTCTGCTTCGAGTCTGACTGCATCGAGTGTCTCGGTCTTATTTAGCTTTGGAATAACAATAGCTCGGCTAAATGTCTTTGCTGCGGGTACCGAGAGCACGACTCGATCGGTGTTGATTTCGCCGTGGGTGTAGGAACGCAGTAGCTCGGTGCCAAACGCAGCTACTTTCTGAGGCTCAGTTATAATGCCGTTGTTGGTGTAACGTGAATCAAGCTCTGTTCTTCCATATCCAACAATATGTATCGAGTTGTCTCTCTGTTCTGCTTGCATGACATGAATAGCACTTGACGTTATGTCCAGTCCAAAAATTGGCTTATCACGGAAAAAATATACAGATTTCATAATGCTTATGGCTACATGTAGTATAGCAAAGACTCCTATGGTTTTGTCAGTACCTCTCTCCAGGTGAGTATGTTATAGCTACTTGTTATCGGAAAGCTGGGAGGGGGAGAGTAAAGTAGGTTTGTATCGTACTGTGTATTGTTATGAGATATGCCAGAAATGTAGCCGGAACCTGCTTCGTAGGCTGCATTGCCGCACGCGTTATTTCCCACCAGCCATGTCCATGTCCAACGTTGTCGTGTTGCAACCGATCCATAAAATTCAAAGCGTTGGTTGGCGTTGGTCCAGCCTCTTGTGCAGGCAGAGGAGTTAGATTTGTAGCGCGAATAATACTCAATACTTCCAGACTGTGCAATCATGGCTGCATCGACCTCGAACGTAAAACTGCCCGATGAGGGTGGTGCATAAGGTGCGATAACAATAGAATCTTCTGCGACGAGGCCTAATGCATGTTGGCCATTTTTTTGTGTATATACGATATCGTCAGCGATAGTTATGACTGCGTTGTTAGAGGACGCGAGTCGACCTGCGCCAATGGTAACTCTGCCGCTGAATGTTGGGTTGCTGCGTATCCAAACATTGTCTTCGGCGAAAATAACTCCAGAGCTTGGAAGAGCGATGCCATTTGCGATACCAGCGAGAGTCAACGCATTAGAGTAATTTGAGTTAGTGTCAGTCTCGCCATTTACTTGGAATAAGTCGTAGGTTCCATTTGCATTGAGCTGTATAAGATAGCCACGGCGAGAATTATAACTACCGTTGGTTGCTCTTTGTGGCAAGTATGCTGCTGTCCTGGTTGTAGGTGTCTGGCTGCATGCGTTAGTCTGATTGGCGAGCGATGCGGTTGCTGCATCAGCCTGAAAAGCCGTCTTTTTCATGCTACAGAGACTGCTGTTCACAACATTAAAATCAATCGTAGGAACTGGGTAGCGCCAGTCGGTTTTTGAGCGAGTATTACAGTCTACAGGACTTGTAACGCTAGGACTGCACCATACCCCATCGTGCGCGGTAGAACCGTTTCCTCCTAGTGATGATGGTGGGATATACTGGCTGTTCGCACTCGTTACGTCGGATGTGCTTGCTCCATCCATGCGTATACCTTGGTTTGAGTGTACCGGGCCTGTCGCAGCCTCGTTATTGCCAAACCATAATGCGCCGTCTGCTACGACGCCGTAACTTGCGAATGAGGGTGCGCCAATGTCTGCATCTATGGTACGAATGATGTTTGTATTCTTAACTCTACCAATAGAGCGCACACGCATACGGGTAGAGCTCGCAGACTCTGGTTTTATCCAAAGCGTATAGGTGCCAGACTCTTCGCCATTATCATCGATATATGTATGGACATAGGGTCCATAGCCAAGTTGTGGATCGGGTGTGCTCGGTTGAGTCGAGCCGTCTTTGTAGTCTGTTGCATTATGGCTTAAGTGCCAGAGGTAATAATTTACACCAGCCTCAGCAATGTTGAGTGCTTGCTGTCGTCGAACATTATTGGTTGCTCCCCACAGGTTATTTTCGATAGTTAGGAAGGCAGCTCCGGAGATAATTATGATAGCAACAAGAAAGCTCAGAACAGTTGGAAGTACGAATCCTTGTTGTTTTTTCATAAATTCGTCTTTCGATTACGTAACGATACCTGGACGGTCATGGTTTTATTGCCAAGGTCGGTAGGAGAATTGATAGGGACTGCTAAATTAGCGCGGATTCCTTTAACGCTGAACAAATCGCTAATAGGAGCGGGAATTTGGTTGCCAGTTGAGTCTAAATATTCAAAGGTGCTAACACCGGCTTTTTTATAAAAGGAGTCAATTATGGTATAGGTCTTTTTTTGATTCTGCAAAAGACTGCCCGATGGAGGACTTGCTGAGTATGGTGTTACATCGGCGAGAAGCTTTTTAGTATCCCCGCTCAGGTAGTAGTGTATCTGAGAAACGACGCTGTCTTGGGGAGAGAAGTATGCTTGCAAAGTTAACTCGTCGGAGCTGGCTGATTCGATAGTTGTTAATCCCCGCAGTACTGTGCCTACTCGCTGTGCGCCGCTTGAAAGTTCGCTGAACATGATACTGTCTTGCTGTAAGCCAAAATAGCTACTAATTGACGTATTGAACACTGAGTACATAATAGTGCTTACGATTGCGACCAACACAATAACAACAGTCAGCTCAGTGATCGTGAACCCGTCATTATTGCGTGACATTGATTGCTCCTACGAAACTACCCGTTGGAATGGTTAGGGTCTGCCCGTTGCTGGTTATGCGTAACATATATGAACCAATTGCGTTGCTTGAGAGGTCTGCATCGCAGGTAATGTTAGTGCCTGCGCTTGTTCCGGTGCAGTTTGTCGCAGTGGTAACATTATTGGCGTCAATAATCTCGACTGATGTCTGGCAGCTGCTTGCAGAGCTCGAGCAGGGAAGATTATGCCCCGTTATATCAAATGAATAGTTGCTAATTGGGCCATTGGTTTTGCTCACTTCATAGGGACTGATAGTATTAATTCGCGGAAACGTTGAGCTGGTTGTAAGCAAAAGCCGTACCTTTTGCGCATACATTGTTGAGCCATCTGCGAAATTTGCCGTTGTGCTGGTCGTAGGGACGGTGATTGGTCCAAAAGGACGGGTTCCACCATACGGAAGCGCTGCAGCGAGGTAATAGTTGGTGTTGCCAAGCGTGCAGCCACTATCTTGATTATCGCCACAAAAAGCGTAGTCACCTGGAGTAAGGTTGTTTATGGTGGCTATACCGCTTGAATTGGTCTGAGGCCGACTGTCTGTTGGGCTAAACGAATCAAAATAGTATGCAGTATTGGTGTTGTCGGTGTATTTTTTATAGCCACCCTTAACGTTTACCTTTACATTAGCGAGCGATGCTCCGTTGGTGTTTGTTGTTTCGATAATGAGGCTATGTTCGTGCATGGGTTTTATGACCATAGTTAAAAGCGATGATTGTTGTGTGAATATGCGCTGGTTCGGGTAGTTTGGTTGGAGCGAGCCGGAAGGTGCAATTGTTTGCAGGTTTGAATATCCTGTTTTCGAGGCAGAAACTACGTAATCGTAACCATTGTCGGGTGGAAGACCGTACAGTACGGCAGTACCAAAGCTATCGGTTGTATCGCTAACGTCAACGGCTGGATTAACAGTACTGTTGGTTACGCGTACGGTTGATTGGCTTACAGGGTTGCCGTTATCATCGGTAACATTAATAAAGAGCGCGCCAGTACTGCTTGCGGTTTCTGCAACGCGTGCGGCTATTTGTGTGTCTATTTCTGCAAGCTGTATATTGGTCTGGCTCAACACTTTCACGTTGACGATTTTATAGTCACTTGGGTTGGTATCGGTTGTTGGAGCGTTTGCGGGCGGTGGGTAATTCCGGCAATACTTTTCTTTTAACACTTGGCTGGGGTAGTTGGTACAGCCATCGTACGCGTCATCAATGTAATTGACACTGGTTTTAATAGTATACGTCTGGCCATTTATAGATGTTGTCGTAGTGTTCGGTAAAGGGTTTTGTGTATAAATGCTCCCGCCCTGTACGGCCAGGTTATTGTAGGGAAGCGACTTTAGATACTCCATTTGATTCGTGGCAAGTGTCGATGCAATTGCTTTTTGTTTGCCGATTGATGCACTATTTACCAGGGCAGACAATAGGCCAAAAATAGTTAACCCAATAATACCCATCACAACAAAGCCGATTACTAGCTCTACAAGAGTGAAGCCATGCATCGACGGGCCATTATTAGATTTCTTCATGCTTATGTTTAATTATACAACGGACTAAAGAAAAAACCGGGGTCTTGCCCCGGTTTTTGTTGCGTGTACAACCGAACTTAGTTAAGGTTCGACTTCTCGAATTCTCCACCACCTTCGTAGTTGGCGTGTAAGGTGTATGCCGTACACTCACCGTTGCTGCCATTGTCGCAGCCCGCAGGTGTAGCTACGTAGCTATAAACGTACGTTCCTGCTGCTGGTTCTGCATCAGCAAGAGGTGTTGTGTCTGTCTTATCGCCCTTAGGATCAAAAAGTGCTTCTTGGTCAAGACCTTTCATATTGCTTGTGCGCCATGTTGAGTCGTTTAGGTTACCTACTGTAGGGTAGTTGCCGTTCTGTGCGTAGTACGCTTCAACCTGACCATGAATTGCCTTGATGTCTGTTTGTCGTTCAGTGTTTCGTGCTTTTTGCTGTATACCAGTGAAGGTAGTTATGACAAGCGCTGCCAATATACCAATTACTACGATAACAATAAGTAGCTCCACGATTGTGAAACCTTGTTGTTTTCTTTTTAGAGTCATGAGGACCCACCCCCTTGTTAAATGTTAATCTAGACTGCGTAATTGCATCTATATCTGATTATAAGCATAAGAACTATAGCGTCAAGCACTAATTGCCAATGTTTTTGCTTAAATTGGCGATTGGTCCCATAACGCTCGCTGCGATAAGCCCTACAACGGCCCCGAGCACGATGATCATAAGGGGTTCAATAATCGAGCTTAAACCGTCTATAACGGCTTTGACTTCTTCTTCATAAAAATCAGCAACTTTTACTAACACTTCGTCAATTTTGCCAGTCTCTTCGCCAACAGCAAGCATCTGCCCAACAATAGCAGGGAAGTGAGAGCTTTTGCTTAAAGGTTCTGATAATTGTTTGCCGTTCTTGACTTCCTTGGCCGCGGCTTTTAGTTCGGCCTCAATAACTTTATTGCCGATAGCGCCACCCGTTACCTCAAGCGCATCAAGTACGCCAACGCCAGCTGCCATGAGGCTGGCGAATGTGCGCGAAAATCGCGCGATTGCAATTTTAATAATAAGCGTGCGCAAAATGGGAACGCGGAGCAAAAGGGCATGAAATTTGTATTTGCCTGCGGGTGTTCGAATGTATTTTAAAAGGAAGTAAATTGCAGTACCAATGACAAGAGCGATAAATATAAAATAAGTGCGCAGAAAATCGCTCATATTCATCATGACCTGTGTATAGATGGGCAGTTTGGCATTTTCTCCACCAAGATCTTTCATGATGGCACTTATTTTCGGAATGATAAACAACATGATGCCAAAGAATGCAAAGATGGTTACTGTTAGGATGACAACCGGGTAAGTCATGGCGCTTTTTAACTTCTTGCGCATGCTTGCTTCTTGTTCGATTTGCTCGGCAAGCCGAAGGAGAATTTTATCTAAAATTCCACCTGCTTCACCAGCTTTGACCATGTTTATATAGACTTCCGAGAATGTTTCGGGGTGTTTTTCGAGGGCATCGCCAAGGGGGGTACCGGCCTGTACGTCTTTGGCAACCGCGGCGATAATAGTTTTAAAGTATTCATTGTCGGCCTCGTTCTGAAGGGTTGCAAGACTACGGTTGAGTGCCACGCCCGCAGAAACCATGGTTGAAAGTTGGCGAGTAAATACGACAAGATCTTTGTGTTTAACGGATTTTCGTTTCAAGGATAACCTTGCTCGTTTAGCTGATGCTTGTCGCACTATGACAGGAGTTAATCCTTGTAGTCGGAGCTGTTTGATAGCTTGCTCTTTAGTGGTTGCTTCAATATCGCCAGTAACGGTATTGCTATGCTGATCTGTTGCGGTGTAATGGTAGTTCATTATCGTTCACTCGTTACGCGTAATAATTCTTCGATGCTGGTGATGCCACAGAGTGCCTTAATAAGTCCATCAAGCTGCATGGTAAGCATGCCCTCTTGGATAGCGATTTGTTCGAGTACGTCGCTTGTAGCATTGGCGACAATCTTTTCCTGAAGAGAAGGCGAGTTGATTAATACTTCGTATATACCTTCTCGACCTTTGTATCCGGTGCCGCCGCATGCGTCGCAACCGTGTTCGTTTGGTCGCCAAAGTTGAACAATATGCTGATCAGTAGAGCCTGGGTCTTGGTTTTGTGTTAAGCCTTGTCGGGCTTTTAGCTCTAGTTCGTGAATCGACTTCATAATACTGGGATCGTTGGTGTGGAATATTTCGTCTAGCTCATGCTTGAGGGCTTCGTCTACAGGGTAGTTTACGCGGCACTCAAGGCAGAGTTTACGCACTAATCGTTGTCCGACAACAGCGCGGACGGTGCTCGCTATAAGGAAGGGTTCAATGCCCATGTCGAGAAGCCGAGGCAGGCTCGTTGCAGCATTGTTGGTGTGGAGCGTACTGAATACGAGGTGGCCCGTTAGAGCTGCCTGTATGGCTAGATTGGCTGTTTCGCTGTCGCGAATCTCTCCGACCATAATTATGTTTGGATCTTGCCGAAGCAGTGCGCGCAGCCCATTCGCAAAAGTCATGCCTGCTAGTGGGTTTACTTGGGTTTGATTAATACCAGGTATGCGATATTCTACAGGGTCTTCAACGGTCGATATATTCACCGACGGCTTATTGAGCATACTGAGGATGCTAAACAAGCTGGTTGATTTACCCGAACCAGTCGGCCCGGTTATGAGTATCATGCCGTACGACTCGGTAATAGCGCTCTGGATATTCGTAAGCGCAGTGCCCCAGTAGCCCAACGATTCAAGCGACATGGCCTTGCTTGATTCGTTCAAAAGGCGCATTACGACCTTTTCGCCGTCTACCACTGGAAGAGTAGAGACGCGAACCGCAAACACATGGCTGTTGACCTCTATTTTAAAGCGGCCATCTTGTGGCGCTCGACGTTCGTCTATCTTTAGGTTGCTGAGTATTTTGATACGCGAAACAAGGGCGCCCAGTACTTTTCGGGGCAGCTTATTCGCTTCTCGCAAGATTCCGTCTACGCGGTATCGAACAAGCACGAAATTTTCTCGAGGTTCTATATGTATATCGCTAGCGTCGGCTTTAACGGCGTATTCAATGAGTAGGTTCACGGTCTGGGCAATCGGGCTATCTTCTGCAACATCTGCTTCATCAACTGGTTCGGTTTCCTCGGGTGCCGGTGTTTCGTTAGATATAACCTTGGTAAGCTCGCTGCTAATACTGCCTCTATACAGTTCTAGTGCTGCTGCAATGCTGCTGGCCGGAGCAATGTGAAGAGTAATATCTGTTCCCAGCGATTTGCGCAAAAAGCTAACTGCCTGAATATCGTCGGGATCTTCAAGCGCAAGTAACTTTTTTCCTTCTGGTGATATGCCAAAAACAACAGCCTTGTACTGGCGGGCGATTCTCTCTGGCAGCAAGATAAGGTGGTCGTGGTTTATCTGCCGAGGATCAAACTCAACAAATGGCATATCAATCTCTTTGGCGTACAGTTTTGTGAGATCTGATTCAGTGATCAAATTGTTTTTGATCGCAAGGTCTTGCAGAGGTTTTTTTTCAGTTTGCTCTTGTTCGCGCAAACTCACAAGCTGTTCGTTGGTGATAGTGCCAACCGAACGAAGAAGCTTTTCCACCAAAGCATCAGATATACGCATAGATACGATACATTATAAGCCATAAGCACTATCTAGACGACACGCTTTTAAGCATTACTAGCATGGCGTATACAAGAGGTATATAATTGCCGATCATGCAAGAAGAATTATCGTCACCAACCGTAGAATCAAGAACTCCAGGGCTGATTCGCAGGCGAGTTGCAAAAGTTCTAGCAGGATTTGTTCTGGGTGGATCTGTTGGGATGGCTGCTGGCTATGCGGCGAATTTGTATCATTCACATGATTACGAAACGACCGGAACAAACGAATCAAACACCAGGATTTCGTCGTTCAATAATGATGGAGAGAGTAATGTACCGCTATTCGAGCGCCCGTTGTTTCCTGTAATCTTCGTGGGTTCTTTAGGTGCGATTATTGGTATGTACGCCGCGGGCGTTAGTATAGAGTTAGAGCTGAACCAAGATAGCCTCTAGGGTCTTGTAATAATTTTTATTAGTGTAGAGTATGTGTCGTGATATATACATAACCAGTTAACATGAAGCGGCACTTGGTATACTATGCGTAGACAACGGTGGAACTAAGAGAGGTAAAGGGGTAGTATGGCAGACGCGAAAAAAACCAAAGATGATAAGTCGACAGCTCAGACCGAGGGTAAAACTAAGGCGCTCGGTTTGGCGCTCGATGCAATAGAAAAACAGTTTGGCAAGGGCTCGATCATGAAGTTGGGTGAAGCACATGCCGTACAGGTAGAATGTATTCCAACCGGTAGCCTATCGCTCGACCTTGCTTTGGGTGGCGGTATTCCTAAAGGGCGCATCATTGAAATTTATGGACCAGAATCGAGCGGTAAAACAACCCTCACACTTCATGCCATTGCGCAGATTCAAAAACAAGGTGGAACAGCAGCGTTTATCGATGCCGAGCACGCGCTTGACCCGGCCTATGCGAAGCGTATTGGTGTCGATGTCGAAAACCTACTACTCAGTCAACCAGACAATGGTGAGCAAGCACTTGAAATTACTGAAACATTGGTTCGCAGCAACGCGGTTGACCTGATTGTTGTCGACTCGGTTGCGGCGCTTGTACCACGTGCCGAAATTGAGGGCGACATGGGCGATAGTCATATGGGGTTGCAGGCACGCCTCATGAGCCAGGCACTGCGCAAACTTACTGGTGTTATTTCGCGTAGCAAAGCCACGGTGATATTTATTAACCAAATTCGCATGAAGATTGGCGTTATGTTTGGTAATCCCGAAACGACAACGGGTGGTAATGCACTTAAGTTCTATGCCTCGGTGCGTATGGATATTCGTCGTATTGCCCAAATAAAACAAGCCGAGCAAGTAGTGGGTAACCGAACGCGCGTTAAGGTAGTTAAAAACAAAATTGCGCCGCCATTCCGAGAGGCCGAATTCGATATTATGTACAACGTCGGTATTTCTAGAAGTGGCGATGTCATTGACCTGGCCGTCAAGCATGGCATTGTAGACAAGGCTGGCGCGTGGTTCGCCTACAACGACCAAAAGATTGCCCAGGGCCGCGAAGCCGCGAAAAAATATCTCGACGAAAATCCGAAAGTACTCGAAGAAATTGCGCAAAAAGTAACCGAAGCCGCCAAGGAGCAGTAAATGTCAGCAGAAGCACAGGATTACTTGCCGGGAGGTGGTGTAGAAGCGGCCGAAGGCACTACAGTTGAACCGGAAGTACGAGCTAGAATTGACAAAGATGTGTCAGAGGCTTTGGGCGCTGTTGGCCTGCGATCTGATGATGTAGATAAGGAATTAACAGACGAAGAGCAAACATTTCAGAATGAGATGTTGGCTATCCAGTTAGCGCACGCGCGCAGCGTTTATATTGAGGCAGTTTATCCAAAGTTATTTGGCGATGAAGAAATGGGCGACGCTGTCCGACAATTTACACCGAGCGAGGTAACGGCGTTGCTGGCGAAGTATGAAGCGTGTCTCGTGCATCATGGATTGGTTAAGCCCGTCATTCGACCAACTTCACCGCCATTTGTTTCGGATGACAACGGCAAACCAGCCTTTGAAGTTGTTGACGAACAGGGCAAGTAAGTATGCGCCCAGCTGAGTATCTTTTAGAGCGAGCGATACATACGTACACTGCTTTTGAGCAAAGCAAAGACACTAACGAACTCAGGAGTTTTCAGCATATCGGCCGGTTGTGGGAGGTGACATTTCTCGGACTTACGGGGATAAGTGGCGTAAGTGGTTGTTTATCGAAAGAAGTAGATATTGTTGGTCCAATTCCTCATAATATTGAACGTGCAGCAGAAGTTGGTCTAGAGGCTTTGTTGCGGGCTCCCTATTTTGGTGTAGCTGTAGTGTCGTTGGCGTTGGCATACGAAGGCAAAAAAGTCCGCCAAGCGGCTATCAGCCGGCTGAGAGGGCTTAATCTTGATGAAGATAACTGATATAAAGCAGCAAGTCAAAAACCCCGAGCGGTATTCGATTTATGTCGATGGTAAATTTTGCTTTGGCCTGAGTGAGGCAGGACTTCTGGCGAGCGGTATTCGTGTAGGGAACGAATATACCTCGTCCGAGCTCGACGCGCTTAAAGATACCGCGCGCCGCGACAAGGCGTATAACCAGGCGCTTGGTTTAATTGCGCGGCGACCACGCAGCGTATGGGAGATAGAGACGTACTTGCGACGAAAAGAGTACGATAAAGGCATTACTGAAGAAGTATTACAGCGACTATCATCGGCCGGTTGGCTCGACGACCACGATTTTGCCCGCAAATGGGTAGATAATCGCAGACTACTGAAGCAGACCAGTAAGCGACGTTTACAGCAAGAACTGAGAGCAAAACGAGTTAGCGACGAGGCAATTCAGGGGGCTTTGAGTGAAGACGACACGGATGAGCGAGTGGTTTTAGCAGATCTAGCCAAGAGAAAGTACGCACAAACCCGTTATCAAGATCAAACAAAACTTATGCAGTATCTGCTTCGGCAAGGTTTTAATTATGAAGATGTTAAGGTTGTGGTGCAGGAGATTTTTAGTTCGCAGGACTAGGGCGAAGCGCTGGCTTGCCACTGGGCACGGTTTGTAGCGGATCCTTTACGACAATCTTACGATTAGTAATTTCGACTATTTGTGATCGGTCGATCCCCACATTGCCGCCTGTAATGCTTTTGAGCATTGACTGACTTATGTATAGTTTTTTCACAAAAAAGCTACTGTCGTCGGTAGCATAGTCAGTTACTTTACCAAGACGTTTACCATTTTCTAGCACAACAGGCATACCGAAAAGCTCGAATCCAAGTTTTAGTAGGGGCTGCAAGCGAACAAGATCGTGTTCTTCTGCAAGCACACCGTGGTCATCTACCACAATGCCTGCTGGTAGAATATCGCGAATATCTTGGCGCACTAGTATAAGGCGCTGTTTTTTGTCGAGGGAGTCGGTGCAATAAAATCCTTCAATGAACAGATTATTCGGATTAATAATGGCACGGTCAATAATTGCAACCGGTCGGCCCGTGCGTAGGCTCATAACATTACGACCAATAAACGTCTGACTGAGTACCAACATAACCTCTTTAGTATAGCAGGCTACAAGGGTGAAAACACATAAAGCTTGTGCTTATCAAAAAAATAGTTTGTAATAAGTTTTTGATGGTGCTATAAGTAAGTGTACTTATGCGTAGGGTAACAGCATTAGTCATTAGTTTAGCGTTCATCATTTCGACGATGACCGTCGCGGTGAGTGCTGAATCTTTGACTGACTCGGACGTTCTCATTACTCAAGTACAAGCCGGCAGTAAAACGTCGGCAAGCCAAGAATTTATAGAAATCTTTAATGCAACGCTCGGGCCAATAGACCTGAGCGATGTTCGCATAGAGTACTTTTCGGCGAGCAGTACATTCGCTTCTGCTACACGGACTATCAAGCTTGCAGGTATGCTCGAAGCAGGGCAGGCATATACAGTAGCCTCAAACGACTACATGAACGATCAGGCGTTGGTACATTTTAGCGCTACGCTGGCGGCAACGGGCGGACATGTACGGGTCGTAAAAGGGAGCGGGGCGAGCTTTGTTGAGTACGATCGTGTGGGTTGGGGGAGTGCGGTTAATCCAGAACTGAAAAGTGCCCCTGCCCTTTCCTCGGGTGATATCTTGTCGCGAAAAGTTGCTACCGACAGCACCTATATCGACACCAACAATAACTTCGACGACTTCGAAGTGCTCGGTGATAGTCAATCGTCGGCAAGTGGCTCGGGGACCGAAAGTAGTAGCACGGATGGTAGCCACACATCAACAGAAAATCCCGCAGAAACATTTACGATAGAGATATCCGAGTTGTTGCCAAATCCGGCCGCACCCCAGCAAGATAGTGCCGACGAATTTGTAGAGTTATTTAACCCCAATGGTCGAACGGTAAATTTAAGGGGTTATAGCTTGCAAAGCGGCACAACCTACAACCATTCGTTTACGTTTAGTAACGATTCAATCGGCGCAGGTGAATACAAAGCGTTCTATATTTCACAAACCAAACTAACATTGGCCAATAGTGGCGGTAGGGTGCGAATACTTGCACCCGATAAAACTATGTTAGACGAAACAGCTATGTATGATGCTGCCGACGATGGTGAAGCGTGGGCGTGGCTCGACGGGCAATGGCAGTGGACGCGCGCTGTTACGCCCAATGCGCAAAATATTCTAGAACAGCCAGTGGCAGTAGAAAAAGCGAGCAAAAAGTCTACAACAAAAAAGGCTACTGCACCTAAGCCAAAAAGCTCTAAAAGCACTAAATCTGCTAAATCCAGCGCAAATGGTAGAACAAAAGCTGCCACCACGGACATTCCAGGTTTGGCATCGTCTGGGCTGAACGAAGCAAACACGCCCAGTAAAATTCATCCAGGTGTGCTTGTCGGAGTAGGGGTTCTCGCGGTACTATACGGTGCATATGAGTACAAACAAGACGTTAAAAATTTCTTCGTCCAGCGCCGACGAAACCGTGGCTCTGGCTCGTAGCATTGGGTGCAATCTGTGTGGCGGCGAAGTAATCGAACTATCGAGCGATCTTGGCGGTGGTAAAACAACGTTTACCAAAGGTTTGGCTGCTGGTTTTGGCAGTACCGACCATGTGTCGAGTCCTACATTTACCATAAGCAAAATATATAAAGCGAACGATAAACGGTTATATCACTACGATTTCTATCGGTTACCAGACGCGGGGCTTATGCGTCACGAAATAGAAGAGGCGCTTGAAGACGAGGCAGGGGTAGTCGTAGTAGAGTGGGCAGATGTCGCACGCGATGTATTGCCAGAACAACGGCTTACGGTACATATTGCACGTACCGATGAAAACAGCCGAGATGTATCGTTGACTTACCCTGTTCAGCTTGAATATCTTCTGACCGGAGTAAAACTATGAACATACTTGCACTTCGTACTGATAAACCCGAGGCAGAACTATATGTTTATACCGACGAAACATGTCTTCAAACGGAAACGTGGCAGGCACATCGTCAGCTTGCCGAGACTATTCATTACAAAATAGACGAAATAACCGCCCGTGCTGGGCTGCAAGTTAAAGATATCCAAGGCATTGTTGTGTTTGAGGGGCCGGGTAGTTTTACCGGGCTGCGTATTGGCATTACTGTCGCCAATGCCCTTGCCTATTCGTTTGATGTTCCCATTGTAGCGACCGGTGGTGAATCGTGGATAGCGTCGGGAATTCGGGCGCTGGGTAGTGCCCGGGCCAAGGGTTATGCACAGCCACGCTATGGCAGTGATCCACACATCACCAAACAAAAAAAGTGACGTTGTCTACCTAGTAAAATAGTTGTATGATATAGCCAGGATTTGAGAGATTACAATCCTGTCTGAATTTATAAAATTTTTATTTGCATCAACAGCGTATTCGCACCGACTAATGAAGTGATAGTGATTGTCGCCTGAATCGTTGTACCGATAGAAAGGATTTGTTATGGAACCAATCAGTATTGGACTGGCTATTGCTGGTATTGCCGCAGGTTTTGGCGCTAGTACCTATGTCAGCAAGCGCAAAATGGGCAGTGCCCAAGAGGCAGCCGAAAAGGAGCTAAAGAAAGCTAAGAAAGAAGCCGAAAAGCAGCTTTCTGAAGCGCGCGAAGAAGCACAAAAACTGGCAGAATCTGCACGCCGCGATGAGCAAGCGCGCCGCAAAGAAATAAAAGAGATCGAACAGCGACTTATTAGTCGCGAAGAAGCACTCGACAAAAAGCTCGACCAGCTCGACAAACGAAGCGAAGCACTGCGGAAGGGCGAAGACGAAGTAGAGTCGCTCAAAGACGAAATTCGTGACATTCGCAAGAAACAACAAGAAAAGCTCGAAAAAGTTGCCAAGCTTACCAAAGAAGAGGCAGCTGAAAAACTTATAAAAATGACCGAACGAGACATTAAGAACGACTTGCTTGGCCTTGTAGACAAGCTACAAAAAGAAGCTAAAGACAATGCCGAAGAAAAAGCCGCGTACATTATTACAAGTGCCATGGAACGCATGTCGAGCGAAGTAACTGCAGAGCGTACTGTAACTGCACTCAAGATGCCAGACGACGAAATGAAGGGCCGCATTATCGGTAAAGAAGGTCGCAACATTCAGGCTCTGCAACGTGCAACTGGTGTAGACATAATGGTAGACGACACACCGGGTATGATCATCCTAAGTTCATTCGATCCTGTGCGCCGCGAAGTAGCACGCCAAGCACTCGAAATGCTCATGAAAGATGGTCGTATACATCCAGGCCGTATCGAAGAAGTGGTTGCAAAAGCAATTAAACAAGTAGAAAAAGATGTTATTCGTGCCGGCGAAGATGCAGCCCGAGAAGTTGGGGTAATTGGCATTCCATCAGAAGTTTTGCATTTGCTCGGTGAGCTGAAGTATCGAACGAGCTATGGCCAGAACGTGCTCAAGCACAGTACCGAAATGGCGCACATTGCAGGCGTTATCGCCGAAGAGCTGGGCGCAAACGTTCGCGTGGCCAAGTACGCTGCATTAGTGCACGACCTTGGTAAAGCATTAACCCATAAAATGGAAGGTAAGCACCACCACATTAGTGGTGAAATGCTCCGTAAATATGGTGTCGCCGAAGAGATTGCACATGCTGCAGAGGCGCATCATGACGATATGGAAGCAACGACAACCGAAGCGCTTATCGTGCGTGTTGTCGACGCCATTAGTGCCTCACGACCAGGAGCTCGTAACATTAGTGCAGAGAACTTTGCCGAACGCATGAAAGAGCTCGAAAATATTGCCAATGGTTTCGATGGCATTGAAAAGTCGTACGCTATTAGCGCCGGGCGCGAAGTCCGCGTGTTTGTAAGGCCGCAAAACGTAGACGATTTGTCTGCTATTCGTCTTGCACGCGATATCGCCAACAAGATCGAATCGACCATGCAGTACCCCGGTACCATTAAAGTAAATGTTATCCGCGAAACACGAGCCATTGAGTTCGCGAAGTAGGAAAGCTGTATGCCAGAATTAGATGTTCCAGAGCCACCAAAATTGAGTCAGCAAATTTTGTTGTCGGCAATTGTAATTATCGTTACCGGATTACTATTGGCTGTGTTTGTAAAAATTGCACTTGGTGTCGTTATCTTCTTGCTTGGTACGGTTATGGGTATTGGCAGTCAGGCTGCCAAAAACCGGTCCAACAAAGAATAATGCTATAGTGTAGACATGCAAACAGAGATAGAGGTTAAGTTTTTGCGCGTAGACGTAGAAGATGTGCGTAAACGCTTGGCTGCACAGGGCGCTCGGCTTGTTCAGTCCATGCGGCTCATGCGGCGCGTTGTGCTAGATTTTCCAGATCGGCGTATGCAGGTGCAGGGCGACTCTTGGGTGCGCGTGCGCGACGAAGGCGACAAAGTCACACTAACCTACAAACAAACCACAGAGCATGAGTTTGGCGGCGCAAAAGAGATAGAGGTGGTAGTAAGCGACTACGAAAAGACTATCGCCATTTTTCAGCAGCTAGGGCTAGTTATTCATACCGATCAAGAAACGCGTCGAGAAACATGGCACTTAGGTGATGTCGAGGTTGTAATAGATGAATGGCCATGGCTTCAGCCCTTTGTCGAAATCGAAGGTGCAACAAAGCAATCCATACAAGATGCCGCCGCAGCGTTAGGTTTTGATTGGAACGAGGCAGTTTTTGGTAGTGTCATAAGTGCTTACCAGGCAGAATACCCTAGTGTTGATGATATTGGTCCTAAAATTTCTAAGGAACCAGAAGTTAAATTTAACCTACCGCAGCCAACATGGTTACAGAAAGGTAAACAATGAAAATTACTAAATTCGTTCACTCATGTGTATTGCTCGAGCATGAAGGTAAAGCTATTTTACTAAACCCCGGAATCTATAGCTGGCAATCGGGGCTTGTCGACGTAAAGCAGCTACCTACGTTAACTGCTGTTGTGGCGACGCACAAACATGGAGACCATTTAGCCGAACCGTTTGTGCGAGCCATAGTTGAACAGCAGCCAAATGTTCAGTGGATAGCTCCTGCAGACACACATAGTACACTCAAAGAATGGGGAGCAATGAATATAACCGATAAAAGCACCGAAGATGTCGAGGTTGTGGCTATTCCGCATGCCAAGGTTGAGCCTTTTGGTGTGCCAGTTGAGAATATACTCGTGCATTGTTTTGGCAGTGTCACGGACCCGGGTGATACACATGATTTTAGTGATACAAAAGACATCTTGTTGTTACCAGTACAAGCGCCGTGGGGAACAACAATCAGAGCCTTCGAGCTAGGCCTAGAGCTCAAGCCAAAGTACATTGTTCCTATTCATGATTGGATGTGGAACGAGCAATGGCGAAGCACTATTTATGATGGTTTTGAACGAGTTTTTGCAGAATCAGGAACGAAAGTTGTACGTCCTATAGATGGGCAAGCTATAGAAATTGCCAGCTAGGACTGTACTTACCGAAGTAAAACAGGTATAATACTCACGTTCGCTTTTCTTTTTGGGAAGAGCAACCCGCAGTAGCGGGGTGTGGCGCAGTTGGCTAGCGCGCGCGGTTTGGGACCGCGAGGTCGAAGGT
>CAZVTA010000003.1:0-182817 GCA_964629815.1 uncultured Candidatus Saccharibacteria bacterium
CGGGGTGTGGCGCAGTTGGCTAGCGCGCGCGGTTTGGGACCGCGAGGTCGAAGGTTCGAGTCCTTTCACCCCGACCACGAAAGAAGTCGAGCATTTTGCTCGGCTTTTTTCGTGCCTGGCTGAAAAGATTAGAACCTGAGACTTGATTGCAAAGCAGGCAATAGTCGAAGGTACGTTCATGACGAACGCGCGCAAAAGCTTGCTTTGAGCACGCGAGGAAATGTGCCGCAGGCAGCCCCTTTCACCCCGACCATATGAAATGCCCATCCGAAAGGATGGGTTTTTCATATGGTGAGAAGTTTCGTCGCTTCGACCGAGAAGAATTAGGGGATGAGCACAAGCTGTGTTGTTTATAATTTATAAAAATTTGCAGACTGTTGATAAGCAATTTTTTAGGCAATGAAAAATAATAATCAATCAACGTAAGTGGTTGAAATACAAAATATTTAGATGTATGATTAGACTATCAATTTAATCCCAGCTATGGCATACAGCATGTTGTAGCGAAAGGAGCACTCATGAGTAAGTATACTTGAAATTTTACAGAGCTTTGCTCTGTTTTTTGTATATTTTTTTAACAAGTGAAGGAAATATTAATGAGCTACACAGATAACACACCAAACGCAGAAAAGTTACTAGAAGCATTGAGGAGTTCGGGCTACGATAGCTATTCTGCAATTAGCGATATAGTTGATAATTCATTAGATGCAAATGCGGATATGATTAAAGTAGAGGTTGGCAAGGCGCATGCTGATGAAATTCTCATTTCGATTGCAGATAATGGCGATGGAATGGATCATAATACGCTGGATCAAGCGTTGCGATTAGGGTCATTAACTCCAAGAAATAATGAAAATCTTGGAAAATATGGCATGGGTCTAATAACTGCTAGTATCTCGCTTGGAAGAAGGCTAATTGTAATAACAAAAAAGGAAGGAAAATACACAACTGGCGTTCATGATCTTGACGAGGTGGGTCAGGCAAAGAAATTTGTAAAAACTATTCGAGAATCTAATGATGTTGAAACGAATTATTTCCTGCAGGCACTAGGTGGCGTAGATAGCGGGACAATAGTTACAATACAAAAGATAGATAATATCCAAAATAAAAATCTTAGTTCATTTTCGAGCAAGTTAGTTAGAGACTTTGGTGAAATTTTTCGATATTTCCTTGAGGCAAACAAAAAAATACTTGTAAACAATAAGGAAGTGAAACCTTATGATCCGCTTATGCTTTCCTATGAAGATACGCAAACCTTTATAGATGATGAGCATGAATTTGAGATGGATGGCGTCAAATCTTCTGCAAGGCTAAGGATAGTGCATCTACCAAAGTTTGCTCACGCAGAGTCTGACCGGCTAGGCTTAAATATACCCAACCAGGGGTTCTATGTCATGAGAAATAATCGTCAAATTGCACACGGTGAATCATTGGGTGTGTTCAAGAAGCACGGTGACTTTAACCGATTTAGAGCCGAGCTGTTTATTAATGGGAGTCTTGATAGGATTGTAGGTGTTAACTTCAAAAAGGAAGGCATCAGACTTAATGATGAATTACGAAGCTGGATTGAAAGACTTGCTACACCACAAATTGAAGCGGTACGAAGGCTTGCAAAAAAAGAGCAGAAAAAAAGAAGTGGATACGTTGATCATTCAAGCAGTAAGAGGCTGATCGGTAACAAGTCTAGTTTACTGAAAAAGCCTAAACTGAGCGAGAGTGATCTAGAAAAGCCGGGGTTGAGATCTGTAAGGTCTGAAGATTTCGCCAACGTTGAATTTAAAGTAGATAGTAATACACGCTTAGCACCATTATTTCAGGCTGAATTAGTCGGAAAGAGTCTTGTTATATCTTACAATTCCGATCACCCGTTCTACGAAAAGGTGTTCATGGAAGCACAAGACAATCCTGATCTTACTAATGCGTTAGATTCATTAGTTTACTCAACTTCCCTTGCATTGATACAGATTACTAGTCGGCAGAAGCTGTGGCCACTTCAAGAAGACTTCTATGATTATATGTCAGATAACCTAAGGGCGCTTTTGACGTAGGTCGATCAATGAGTAGCAACAGGGCGATTGACGATGTGGCAACGCCCTAAATAATTTACCGGAGCAGGGAAGAGCATAAGATTCGGTATTATTATCGGGCTGAACTTGCAAGCATAACCACGGCCAATGGAAGTATGAATGGAAGCCCGACCGTAAGGACCACTATGTAGCTGCCTAGATCGTTATTGTGTAGGTTGAGTCTTTTGGCGAGTTTGTTCGAGAAGTCGAGAGACTTCTGTATGTAGTTTGTTTTAAGTACTGCATAGCTCATGACGTACTGCAACTGAACGCCTATAACCAGTAGAATGTTCTTTTCTGGCGCGCTGGGGTTATGAAAACCTATCGCGGCGATGAGCAATATAGCAACCGAGTATAAGACCGTCAGCATGCTGAGAAATGAATATTTTAACGATCGCTTTGCACTAACAAAATTTAATCGAGGCATCAGGTACGGCAGTGTGCCCACTAAAACAATCCACCATTTTATGGTTGGAAGGCTTTTGTCTGCACTGTAGGCGCTCGGAGAAACAGATAGTAAAACGCCCGCAATAACCAAAAACCAAACAAACGCTACGACGGGCACGCAAAGCAGTTTAAAGCCTTGCCAGTAGTTGCCCTTTAAAATCAGCTTTACGATATGAAGCGATAGTAGGGTAAAGAGCATTCCAAGCGCAATACAAACGGTAATGAACGCTTCGTATCCACTCTTACTAAACGCATAAGCTAATATGATGTTAAGCCCCGACACCAATAACACATATAAGAAATTTGAAGCGTCTTTTTCTTGCCGCATGGTTAGATTATAGCAGTACAAGTTAGTTGCCTACGCGAAGGGTAATGGTTAGACCCGATTTTATGAATCGAAGCTTGCGCGCTCGAGTTTAATAGGTGCTGTTGGCACAAAGTCTACAAGGCTCTTCTTAATAATGATGCCTGTCCGTCTATCGTCGGTTGCGCTCTTAAATTGTACTCTACCAAGAGAAATATGTGGGTGGTTGTTTGGGAACCATGCTGCCGGGTCGTAGTCGCTTGCTGGGTCAATAAAATCCTCTATAGCACCGATTATCTCTTGTCGTTCTGTGTGTATATCTTCAGCGCTCTCATCTGACAGGGCAAGACCGATAGACTTATTGGCATCTTTATTGCTACCGAAGACCCCGACATTTTTAACGGTAATGTACATAGGTCGACGGATTGAGAGGACTTGCTCGTAGATGGCATCAAGTATGTCTTGGTTGGTAATGCCGCGTTTGTATCTAAAATATGTAGACTCTTTTTTTGCTACGAGGCTCACAGACTTGCCGCGCTGATCGGCTTCATTTCGTACGCGGCGCGTTAAATCGCTCGTTACTGCATGGAATTCTCTTTCGATATCTGCTAAGGCAAACTCGATGACTGGTCGAAAGACAGAAAAGCGAATGTTTTGTTGCTCTTCTCTGCTTTGCGGTCTTGCTATTGTCTCTCTCGATTCATGCGCGCCATGTCTTGAAGGTCTTCCGTATGTAGGCTTAACGGGGGCAGAATGTCGTCTCATGGATTAAATAATACAATAAAAACTATAAAAAAGCAACAATAATCGAACATTATAACCTGCTATAATAATGCTCATGCTTCAAGTAGTGGCCACCATAGTTTTTGGCCTAGCAATTTTGGTTTATATTGAGCGCAAACATGCCAGTGGTGTGCTTGGCACTGAGCTAACACGTAAAATTGTCCACTTGGTTTCTGGCTTAGCCCTTGCGTCTTGGCCGTTTTTCGTAAATTGGAGCACGATAGTTGTACTCGAAGTACTGTTTTTAGTGGCGGTAGGGTTGTCTCGTTGGCTCAAGATTTTTGGTAGTCAGAGTGCTGTTAACCGACTCAGCTGGGGCGAATTCTTCTTTCCGCTCGGTGCTTTGTTGTTGATATTTTTGGGTGCACCACGGTGGTTGTTTGTGTTGGCAATATTACACCTAGCGCTTGCTGATGCTGCGGCAGCTCTGGTGGGGGTGCGATACGGTAGTACTAATTCGTACACGGTGCTTGGACACAAAAAATCGCTTGCAGGTAGTGGTGCGTTTTTGCTGGTGTCTGCAAGCCTTATGGTGGGAGTGTATTTTCTGGCTCCAGAATACGTTTCGAGCTATAGCTTGGGCCTGTTTATCATCACGCCATTTATAACGACTATTGCCGAAAACTTTGGTATATACGGTACCGATAACCTGCTGGTGCCGGTTACCGTACTATTGCTGCTCTCGTAGATTTCTTCCAGCTGCCGTGGGCACGCAGGGCGTTAAAGATAACGACTACGTCGACTATTTCTTGCAGTGCCGCACCGTATACAGGTGCAAATTTACCGCTTGCAAAGACAAACATTAGTACTACGCTCAGTGCAATACCGGTCCAGATACTTTGTTTTGCAATAAAAAAGGTTCGTTTAGCAATTTCCATACCCGTAGCCACCTGACTGATGTTATCGAGCATGATTACTACATCGGCAGATTCGCTGGCAGCGGTCGATCCGCGTGCACCAAGTGCGATGCCTACGTCCGATGCCGTGAGTACTGGTGCATCGTTGACACCATCGCCCACAAAACCAACAGGTCGGTCTTTAACCTTCTCGATTGCAATCAGTTTATCTGCTGGTAGTGCTTCGGCAACTACGGTATCGATACCCAGTGATTTTGCAATTGCATTGGCGGTTGTCGTATTGTCGCCTGTTACCATAAGAATGTTTTTGACCTTGAGTTTCTTGATTCGTTCGAGTGTGGCTTTGACTTCTGGCCGAATCTCGTCTTTAAAGCTAATAATGCCAGCTAGCTGACCGTCGATTGCAACAAGTGCAGAAGTTTGGGCGATAGATTTTTTATCGAATGTTTTAGGGAAGGTAATAGACTCCTTTTCGAGTAAGCTCAATCGGCCAACCAAAACATCCTGACCTTTGACTCGCGCAGCTAGACCATTGCCGGCAATTTCGCGTACGTGCGGTGCCTTGGCAACTTTTGCTTGCAACTTGTGTGCCTTTTCGACAATAGCGTTTGCGAGTACGTGGTTCGAGTTTTGTTCGAGTGCAGCGGCCGCGGCAATGACATCTGTTTTAGACCATTTGCCAAATGTAACGATGTTTTCAACGATTGGCTGACCAAGCGTAAGTGTACCTGTTTTGTCGAAGCCAAGTGTTTTGACATTGGCGAGTCGTTCGAGAGCAGAACCATTTTTGATGATAATACCGTGTTTAGCGGCGCGGCTCATGCCCGATATGAGCGCAATGGGCGCACCCAAAATTAGAGGGCAGGGCGTAGCCACTACAAGCACTTGCAAGAATCGCAAGCTATCGCCGCTGATAGCCCACGCGCCAAGTGCGATCGTAAAAGAGAGCAGGGTGAACGGTATGCTGTAGCGATCTGCCATGCGTACAAATGGTGCTTTGCTGTCGGCTGCACTCTTAACAAGTTTAATAATTTGCTCGTATTGACTTTCGCTTGCTGCGCGCAACGCTTTTGCAGTAACTGAGCCATCGAGGTTTACCGATCCACTTAGTAGTTCAGACTCTGCCTTTTTTGCTACTGGTAAGCTTTCGCCTGTAAGACTTGCTTCGTCAAAGTTGGCCGTGCCTTCAATGATGATTGCATCTACCGGAACCACCTCTCCTGCTCTGATGATAATTTTGTCGCCGGCCTGTACATCTCGTGCCGGTATGTCTACGACCTTGCGCCCACGCAAAACATGGGCGAATTTTGGCGCCCGGTCGAGCAGGGCAGTGAGTTCGGTCTTTGCCCTATTTTCTGCGTAGTCTTCTAGTGTTTCGCCACCAGTCAACATAAGGACAATAACCATACCCGCCCAATATTCGCCGAAGAGTACAGACGCAATAATGGCGGTAGCGGCCAAGATGTCTACTCCGTATGTTCCAACACGAAGGTCTTGAATCATTCCCCAAATAAGTGGAACGACATTAATAATTGCGCTTGCCCCTAAGACAATATGTGCGGCTTTGGTGAATCCAGCTAGCTGTAGGCCAATGGCGATAATGAACGAGGCAACGACAAAGCCAAGTTCTCGGTACTCACTAAAAAAACGGGCAATCTTTTTTAACACAGTTTTCTCCTTCTTGGCACTAGTATAACAGATAGGGCAGTGGTACTACACGCGAAAATACCACCCGCGGCAAAGGTGGTATTAACGGTAGGGTTTATTGGCAAAGGCTACATCATGCCATGATCACGATGACCACGGCCAGGGCCACCCATGGGCATGCCATATTCATCGGGGATGTTATTGTCCTTGAGCCATTGCTTAAAATCGTCCATTTGTTTTTTCATGGCTTCGCGATTTTCTTGCTTTGAATCACGGTTTTTTTCGCGGATGTCATGCATCTCTTTAAGCTTTGCTTTTAGCTTGTCGGCTTGATCTTGCGTGAGCTTGCCATCTTTAACAGCCTGGTCAAGTCGTTCATTCATCTTTTGTTCGTGTTTGGCTTCTCGCGAGGCGTGTTCTTCGTCGAAGACTTTCTGGACCTCGTCCTTATTTAGGTTAAATTTGCTTGCAATCTTCTCTACGAGTGTTTGTTGTCCGTTCGAGTTAGTCGCGGCGCTGGCAATACCCGCACCGGCAACGGTTGCCAAGCCAACCGAGGTAATAACGCCTCCCACCAATAATGATTGTTTAAGTGCTTTTTTAATATGTTTTCCTCCTTATTATATTGTGTGCGCGTCGTCTTCTGGATCCTGCGACAACACTTGTAGCATAGAGTAGCTATATGAAGATTAGCTTAGAGCTCGCTTAAAGTTCGCTGATATCAAGCAGTGGATATATGTCGAGCGCAATCTCTTCGTAGGGGTGCACGGACTTTATGGCATCAACGGCAGCGCGTGCCTTGCTCTTCGCCACAGTTACTTCTATTCGTTCTTCTTCAACTTGCTCGAGTGTGTCTGCCGAGCCAATATGTGGCTGTGCGTTTTTTGACGGCATAAACCTGCCGATTCCTGTACAACTAAAACTGCAAAAACTATATTCACCCAATACTCCTGCGCCAGCATTACCCAGTGCTAAACGAACTTTTTCCGTATTAGTTTTTGGTACGAATACGACAATTTTCACCTGTTTCATATGTTTAGCATAACAAAAAGAGACCACGTGGGCCTCTTTGATATTCGTTCGTGGGGCGAGTGATGGGGATCAAACCCACGACCTCCAGAGCCACAATCTGGCGCTCTAATCGACTGAGCTACACCCGCCGTAAAATGCAATTATATCTGTTACGTGCGTATTTTTCAACTATTAATCAATAAAACCTACAGCTTCTTGTTTGTCATGGTGAACGAGATAATGGCAATTGTGGCATAGCCATAGTAAATTCGACGGCTGATTATTTGTATGGTCTTTATCTTTATGATGTACAGCTAACACTCTGTTGTCGTCTTGGCCGCAGCGTGCACATGCGCAGGGCCTATTTTCTCTAAGGAGAATTTTTCTATAAGAAGCATTGCCATTAACCCAGTTTGAATGTTTATTGCCAATGTATATCGTTGAATTGCGCCAAACCGTTTGACACGACTTGTTACAGAAAAAATAACCACTTTTCGATCGACTAATGTCGGTCCGAGACTTATAGATTGTGTTGTTGCAGGTGGCACATGTAGTTATCGTGCCGGTGTTGAATGCTTTGTGTTTACAGGTATTCGAACAATATTTGCCCCAGCCTTTCTGAATCCGGTTTGGTTTGCAGTAGAAGTCTTTACCACAACTCTGGCAGGCTATTTCTGGCATAAGTTAAGTTTACCAAAAACAAACCTTATAACCTAGATTAGCTGACGACGTCTATACCAAGCTTGTGTTCTAGATAGAGCACAGTCGGTAAGCTTAAAAGGTGGAATTTAACAGAGTATTCACCTAGTTTGAGGCCTATTTCGGGGTTGGTGCCTCGTTGGGCAGCGTCTAAATTAAAGGGTTTGTCGGGGTATTTTGCGAGGAAGGTCTCTATATCGTCAAATATAACAAATTCTACATGCTCCAGCCCGTCTGCGTGTGGGCTATGCGGTTTTGGTGCAGGCAACTCGATGGCATCGATACGCCAAGCGTTGTGTTGTACGGGTTCGTGCAGGCGAAACGTCGATATTGGCCGGCCACTAACAATTGTTTCGCCAAGTAGGTGTGCTATACCGCTGAGTTGTTGCTTCATGTCGGCGTATGCTTCGTTAGAGCTGGTTCGGTAACACATGTGATCGAGCTGCGAAAAATCGTCTAAATCGAACCCTTCATTGACAACACGCAGCAGTATATCGTCTAGAAACTCATGATAATTGCCTACGACCGTCTCAAGCTTATCCATACATGCACAATATCAAAAACAGATACCCTATTCAAAATTTATCAATATCAAGGAAAGATAATTGTGTTTTTGGATTTATGCTTTCTGCCAAGAACTAGCCATCGTAGAAACATGATTACGTACATAGCATCAATTACAAAAAGCATTAATAATCCAGCAAGAATATAAATAGATCCGCCAAAGAGATTGAGCCAACCGGATACTTCGGATTCTAGGAATTCACGCGACAATGCGAAGGCGCTGTAGTTGATTATTACTAAAGCCCCTCCAAGGGCAAGCCACAGTGCGAGTGTTAGAAGGTTTTTATTCTTTTGCGGTTGCTGATTCATTATGTTCAAGGTTAAATTGTGGTACTCCGGGAGGGACTCGAACCCCCAACCTAATGGTTAGAACCCACTTGCTCTATCCAATTGAGCTACCGGAGCAGGCAATACCGAGCCTATTATACCGTATTTACCCCAGTTATGTTGCAAAAACAACACATTAATCGCATACTGGGCGTATAAGGATAAGAACTATGGAAGATGACAATACACCGCAAAATAATATAAAACCAACAACAGAAGATCAAAAAATTGAAGAGGCGACCAAGAATCTAGACCTTGAGCAGCCATCAACAAATGCGTCTAAAATAACGGCTCCCCAACCAGTAAAAACGAAACAGACCCGCAAAAAAGTGCTCATTATCGGTGTCGTATTGCTGCTATTGGTTGGTGGGATTATCGGATGGCTCTTTATGAAAGGATCTAACAAAACAACCACAGGTAACACGACAATCACCGAATCAACAACGCAAGAAACCACCGAAACACAAGCCAAGACATATATTCCAAATACAGTGGTATATGCATACCAGCAAAGCACTGGTTCGCCGTATAGCCTGTACTGGCGACCCGCAGCGGGTGGCGAACGAAAAGAAGCGCTCAAACTCGGCAGTAATAAGTTTATTATGTCGCGAGATGTTCGGGGTGCAAATGTGGCGTTCGCGAGTGATGACGGCGTATTTATGAGTACCGATTCTGGTGCAAGCTATAAGCAAGTCGTAACGGTGCAGGCGGGCGAACAGATAACATCGGTTCGGTTTGCAACGAGTGGCAAAAAACTTGCCTATGCGTTGTTGAGTGAGTCGCGCAAGAACACCGTTAAAACTATTGGCGTAGACGGCAAAGCTAGTACAGACCTCTTTACTTCTGACGAAGCGGGTGTTTTTATGTATGGCTGGAACGATTCGACGAACCAAGTATTTTACAGCAAAGGTTGCTACAACTGCGACGGCAGCCCCAGTACGTATACGCTATACGATGTAAAAGCCAAGCAGGGCAAAGAAATAAAGCTTAAAACCGACGCGCAAAAGAGCTACTACATTGCAGGTGTAGCTATAAGCGATGACATGACTAAGGTAGTCAATGTAACGGCGGCTCCCGATACTGGTTCTGATGTAGCTTTGTCGGCAGGTGTGGCGCCATACACCGTACAAACTTACGATGTAAAGGCTGGCAAACTGTCTACTGCGGCAACAATTGGATCCAAGGGCGAAAAGAATTCAAACGGAACACTCAAAACATACGATGTAATGACTGGCTTTATGGCACACAGCAATACGCCGTATTATGCAGTGGGCTCTAATGTATACAAAATAGCCGGAGACAAACCAACCATACTGTACCAGGCAGATTCACCAATCTTTAATGTATCGTATGTGAGCGACACAAATGTGTTCGCAGGTTCTGGCAAGAGTGGTAGCGATTATACGCTATACAACTACGTCGTTGCAGATAAAAAAGCGACCAACATTTTTAATGGCGACAATCAGACAATAGTCATCGGTGTCACTGAAAAATAACCTAGTTAGATTGAGAATTCATCAATTAATTTAATTAACTCTGTGCGTATGCGTTTAATTGATGGTTTTTCTTTAACGACCCCCATGACCAATTCTTCGAACTTTTTGTTCATATGTAGGTCGTATGAGAGCCTTTGTTTTTTGTCGCTATTTAAATTGTATACCATTAGCATCGATATTAACGCAGTACGTTTATTCCCATCTGCGAAAGCATGGTTTCTGGCGATTCCTTCGAGTATCAGTGCGGCAACGAGGTGAATGTCACAATTGCTTTCGAGGGCCATATAATTTTGCGGACGATAAAGAGCGCTTTCTATATATTCGGGGTGCGGCATTCCCTTGAGTCCGCCAAATTCTTCAAGTACAATCTCGTGAATGATACAAACTGTATCAAAACTAGGCAGCAAATAAGGGTGCACTATTTTTTAGCAAGCGAAGACATAGCTGGCGACATTTCTTTCACCAGTTTCTTTATTGTTTGCTTACTACCTTTTACGTATATGAACTTTTTTACCATATAGAGATATTATCATAAATGTGTATATAAAGCATAAGCTTAAAGATTGTCATATTGTTTAAGAAAAACTTGAGCGAACTATGCCTAAATAGTTCGAAAGTTACTAAACCTACTGTTCATTAGCGAATATTTGCCCGCGGACATAGTCTAGCCCGCTTGTAATTGCCTCGTGGTCTACTGTGCGAACGAGTGACGCAAAGCCAAGCCTACTTACAATAAAGTGCTTCTCTGGGCCCTGTTCTACTATGCTTGCTGCAACTTCGGGTATTTTATCTTCGGTTCTGAGCCACAAGTCGGATACATCGAGCCCAGTTATTTGGCTGGTTTGTCGTGATACTAACGCATTAGATCCTTCAATACGAAGTAGAAAACCAGCTATGTTTGGCACCTTCCACATTGCCATAACGCCGTCGCCATACAAAGTCGATTGTTTGTCGTGAAGCGCAGCCCCATATACCTGTAAATAGTTTGGTCTTCCGTTAGGGCGGATTGACACGGAGGCAAGCCCCCTGCTTTTAACTGCTTCTGCAACAAAGCGCCTGTCAATACCAACAGTATCCTCAGCAAAGTCCAATAACGATTCAAACTCAGCAGCAGCCCGCATAGGAGCTTCGCGTTCGAGTCGTTTTCGTATTCTTTCTGCACGATGAGCCATGGAAATGTTTTATACACTGTAAGCGAATAGAAAGCAACTCCTTCAGTGGCTCTGTCTCTGATAATGTATTTATCAATTGAACAAAAATAATGTAGTAGGCCTAATCTACAGACCGTAGTGAGCAACTGATTTAGCTAAATGCTTTCGCCCGTTCTCAATTTTTTCTTTTACCTCATTAGTGGGAGACCAACTGTAACGACGTAAGCGTAGTGTCATTTTTGAGATTGTATAACGCAAACGCAGAAGTTCAAAGCGCTCATCAAAATCCGCTGGTTTATTGGCGACACTCCAGTAACCCTTTAGGAATTCTTCGAGTCGTTCTGGTTCAAAGAATGTGCTCCAGCATGCAATGTCGCTTACAGGATCACCTCCTGCACATTCGTCAAAGTCTAATATACCCGTTACGTCTGTGCCGTCAGTTAGAAGGTTCCAGTCGGCAAAGTCATTGTGTACAAGAACCGATCTGGCGGCTTGCAGATACGGGTTGTTTGCATCAAAAAGTTCCATAAGTGCACTACGTTGGCTTTCATTGAATATGCCTTCCTTTACCAGCACATTCAAATTAAATGGTAGAGCAGCCCGTACTGCATCTGTATATGTAGAGTGTAATCCTGTTAATTCGCCGTTTCTGGCAGCCTCATTGTCGAATGGACCAAAGCCGTTAACTTCTATTTTGTGGAGTCTAGCCATCATCGCACCTGCATTGTGAACAATTTTAGCTTCGTCTTCAGGATGTTGTCTCAGCCATATCTGTATTGCAGCATCGGGCAATTTTTCAAGTACATGGAAAGCAAAGTCATCACCACCTTCAAAATCGTGAATACCAAACGTTCGATATGTTGGCAAGCCAGCTTCCCTTACTCTATCTGCCGCAGCTGCTTCAACGTGGAAATAGCCATTCTTAATACCCCTAGGGAAAGCTCGAATTATGACCTCCTGACCTGACTGAAGTATCCCGCTCCTTACAGAACTAACGTTGCCAAGGTTTGTTTGCGCTTCTGCATCAAAAGCCACGACAGAAGCTAACTTGTCATCGTCGAGCGTAGCGTTTACATGCTCCACAAGTTGTTCGTCCGTAAAGTAACGATGTCGATCAGCCCAAATATGGCCCGCTTCTTCGGGATTAACGGCACGATCGGTCTGCCAATAAAAAACGTTGCTTCTGTCGGCGATTCCTTGGTTGATACGGTTTAGGTCGATATTTATCATCTGTTCAGACATGAATTAATAGTTATTGTACCATAATTAAAAGTAAAAACCCCTGGTTCTACAGGGGTCGTGGTGCGGGTGGCGGGAGTCTAACCCGCGTCGCCTGCTTGGAAGGCAGGAATAATAAACGTTATACCACACCCGCTCGGTGACTACTTGTTTGGCCAGACAAGGCATACAAGCAGTTATTTCTCTGTTTGGATTCCCAAACGACAGGGGTGATTATAGCATGTATACGCCGAGCAGTAAAACGCTCTAGCTAGCGCTCGGTTGCTGGATGCCTTTACGGGTAGGGGATACCCAGGCACCATTGTAGGCTTGCTTGCGAAGCATTTTCTTTGGATTAATTAAGCAGCGGAAGATGGCTGCAATTTGCACGAGATCCATAATATAAAACACAAAATACATGATAGGAGCATAGAAGGTGAGGCTTAGCTTGTGTTTGAGTGGGCTATGTTCGTCTGGCCAGATGGTCCACAAAATATACAGGGTAATGGTCATGTATGCACCAACAAAGAGTCCAAAAGTCTGGTAGCGGATAGATAAGAATGCAATGTACCCAAGCACAAAAGGCTGCGCAATGAGCATAAGCTCACTTAAGAAAGCCATGGGTATGCGATACAGTGTAAGGCTATGGTTGTATTGTTTGCCAACGCGTCCGAAGAGGGAACGATACTTTAAGAGGTTTTGGATCATGCCCATCTTCCAGCGGTAGCGTTGCTTCAGTAGTCCTCTAAATGATTCGACGCCTTCGGTCATGGCGACCACATCTGCAGCATAGATAATGCGTTTGTTGCGATCGCTGTTTGCAATGATCTTCATACTGAGACCGATATCTTCGGTTTCGGTGTCGGTGTCATAATACTTAACTTGTTTAATAATTTCGCTACGGTACGTTGATGCAACACCACCAACAATAAATTCCGAATTGGTAAGGGTGTAGAATTTTTTTGCCCGGTAGCCGATCATATGCTCGAATTTTTGCAGCAAGCTTAGTATTGACGGACTGTCCATAATACGTACGTTTGCGGCAACGCCAATAACGTTTTCGTCGGCAAAGTAATCGACAGCCTTTTTGATCGCGCGTTTGTCGAGTACGCAGTCTGCATCGAGCGTCATAATAAGGCTGCCGGCGGCATGGTGTTTAATGCAATAATTCAGTCCTCCGCCCTTGCCTACTTGTTTACGGCGGTTCACTAGCCGGATGTCCATGTACGGGTATTGCCGTTTAAAAGTATTTACCAATGATGCGGTTTTGTCTGTACTACGGTCATTATGTACGATGACCTGAACTTTGCGGTATGTGTTGCGGCGTATAGAATCTAGGCAGCGGGTAATGACAAGCTCTTCGTTGTGAGCTGGAACTACAATGGTTACAAGGGGTTGTTTGCCTCGTATGCGGGCGGGTTTGCGGCGGAATGCGCGCATGTCGTATAGGTTAGCGCCGCCGATGTAGAGCCCAATATGGATAAAATTAATGAGCCCTAATATAACGAATAAGTAAAACAAGAATAGGTACATTACTGCACCTCCGCAAGGTCAAATGTAAAGAGCTGCCGATTTTGATACCATAATCCGCTACACGTTTGAATGGTTAGGATAGGACTGCCTTTATAGCTGAATAACGAATCGTCATACGGATTTGTTTCGAGGCTGTTTCGAAAAATGTAGGTAAACGTATGACCGTTGTCGGTTGTAATGATCGCATTATCGCCCGTCTTTATTTTATTGAGATTTTTAAACACTTCGCGACGGTTGTGGCCGTAAATGAAGGTGTTGCCACCTTCGTTGTTCGCAAGGGGGGTTATGAGTGCGTAATGTGCTTTGTTGTTGCTGAGCGACCATGTCTTCGACTGTTTGTAATAAATGCCGTCGGCGACAGGAAGGTCGAGCGTTAGTGAGGGTATCTGTAATCGAGTGGGTTTGCCTTCGATTCGTGTTGACGCTGTTTGCGCGCTTGCAACTGCAGGTGTCTGCTGTACACTTTGCGTGAACGTCGTTGTGACCGGCTCTTGTTTATGAAACGCGCGCAAAATCTGCTGATGAAAGAGTAGTCCACCAGCGAGTATGAAAAGGGCAAGTATAGTAAGTCGAAAGCGTAGTATCATAATAAAAATAAAGAGGGTAGCGCATGCGCGCACCCCTCCGTTATTTGTTGTGCTAATTAGCCCTTAAGAGCGTTCTTAGCGATTACACGTGCAAGTGTGCTAACTACTGCTACTACTGCTACTGCGATAGTTGCTGCGCCAACAATGCTTGCTACGGTGTTACTACCAGTGTTTGGTAGCACGATTTGTGAGGGTAGTACGTATTGGTACATGGTTCTCCCAAATGTTAGTTAATAGTCCTAGTTCGTCTCCCAAAAGATAAGAACAAAAGGCCATCACTAATTATCCATAAAAATGACAAAATGTAAAGTGTATTATAAAACATGCTTATGCTTTGATAACCATGAGCAATTTTCTTTTTGTTTACAAGGTGCTAGAGTTATGGGGAAATATATCAGGAGAATACATGAATCGTTTCAAGACCTTTTTGGCAACCTCAGCACTTTCTATTGGAGTATTTATTGGCGTAGGCGCATTGCAGCCCGGCCGAGTTGAGGCTCTTGCCGCTAATCCTGTAGCAGCGCCACAGGTGTCGTTTACGTTTGACGATGGTCCGGTATCGAATATTACTAACGTTGCTCCTGTGCTTGCACAGTACGGTTATACGGGTACCGCTTACATCACGACGAGTTGCGTTGGCAAAACGACCGTACCAAATACCTGTGCCGCTGACAACAACGTAAAATATATGACGTGGGCACAAATTAAGGCGCTTCAGAATACGTACGGTTGGGAAATTGGTTCACATAGCGTGACTCACCCACTTATGTCTACGATTAATGCTTCTAAACTGGAAAACGAAGTTGCAAAAAGCAAGGCAGCTCTACAAGCGCAAGGTTTTAACCCTACTTCATTTGCCACCCCGTACGGTGACTATAATGATAAAGTTATTGCAGCAATTGCAAAATACTATACAAATCATCGACCTTTTCACGATACTGGTTACAACACATGGCCGTACAACAATTACCTGCTACGTGTACAACAAGTGCAGTATGGAGTAAGTGTTGATACGATAAAAAGTTATATCGATGCCGCCAAAGCAAACAATACATGGCTTGTGTTGGTGTTTCATGATGTACAGCCAAACCCTAGCACTGACCCAGAGGACTATCAGTATTCTGCAGCTGACCTTTCGGCAATTGCAGCGTACGTGAAGTCTCAAAATATTAAAGTAACAAATGTATCGAATGGGCTGGTTAATGCGCCTGCAGCCGACAATCTACTTTCTGCACCAGATCAAACAGCAGGTTCCACGCTATCTGGTGGCTGGACAACCGATACGACGACCAACGTCACGGTTGACGCTACTTCAAAGGGTAGCGCACCCGAAGCGGTAAAATCGGTCGCAGTGACTGCATCGACAACTAAGCCGGTACATGTGTTTTCTTCAAAAGTTACTGTTAACCCAACCAGCACCTATGTGGTAAAAGGCTATATTAATATTGCGAGCAAAACAGCGGGCGAAGTTGGTTTTTATATCGACGAGTACGACGCAGCTGGCAATTGGATTAGCGGCCAGTATAAGCAGACCGTAGCGGAGTTATACATAAAAGACATTTCATTTGTATATACCGCTTCCTCGCTTGCTGTTGCACAGGCGCGCTTGCAGATTATTGTCTCTCAAGCATCGGGCATAAAAATGTATATCGATAATATAAACTGGTTTGTTACAACTGCTGGTTCAGGAAATCCAACTCCCCCGCCAACACCAACCACAACTAATGTGTTAACGAATAGTCAGTTCGACCAAGGCTTGACGGGGTGGCGAACCGATAATGCCAGCGCAATTGTGGTAGATAACACGGGCATGGGTAGCGGTACTTCGACTTCGACGTCAGTCAAACTTGTATCTCCTGCAAGTGGTTTGCGCAACGCACACCTATTTTCAGACCTGGTGAGTGTCAGTAGTGCAAAACAATACACAGGTTCCGCCTATGTAAATATCGCACAATTAGGCACAGGCGAAGTTGGTTTTTATATCGACGAGTACGACGCAGCAGGCAATTGGATTAGCGGTAAGTATGTTTATGGTAAACGAACGGCAGGTGCAGAAAATATAACCTTTAGCTACACCCCAAGTTCTACTAGTGTCGCGAAAGCCAGTGTGCAAATTATCATCACTGCTGGAACGAATACAACGGCATACGTTGATAATGTTCAGCTCACCACCTCTTAGTTACTGACTATACTTCGTGCAAAATTGAGATCTTGGCGCCAAGACTATTAAGACGTTCGGCGAGATCTTCGTACCCACGGTTGATGGTGTATACATTACGCAGCATGCTTATGCCGGGTGCAGCAAGCATGCCGAGCAGAATGATGACTGCTGGCCGAATGCCACTTGGTGCGACAATGTCGGCAGCTTTAAACTTGGTTGGTCCATTGATAAAAACGCGGTGAGGATCTGCTAACTCGAGATTCACACCAATCTTTTTCATTTCGGTAAACATAAGTGCACGGTCTTCGTAAACCCAGTCGTGTATTAGGGTTCGGCCTTTAGCAAGTGCGGCAATAGGAACAAAATAAGGCAAATGATCGATATTGAGACCTGGGAAGACGCTTGGGTGTAGCTTTTCTGCGGGCGCAACTAATTTGCCGTTATGTTTCATGATAGTAATGTCTACAAGGTCGGTCTGGCCGTTATCGGCTTTGTATGGTTTTGTTTGCTTGTATGACAGTCCCATTTTTTCAAGTTTAAGAAGCTCTAGTTCTAAAAAGTCGATAGGTGCGCGTTTAACCGTAATGCTTGAGTTCGTCACGACCGCCGCAGTAATAAACGTCATGGCTTCAACTGGATCTTCGCTTGGGTTATACGAAATGTTTTTCTTAATATTTTTTATGCCACGAACCCGCAAAGTACTTGTGCCGATACCTTCGATTTTTACACCAAGCTTCTTTAGGAAAAAGCATAGGTCTTGCACCATGTAGTTTGCACTTGCCATTTTTATGACCGTCTCGCCTTCAAAGCCGGCTGCCGCCATCAGGATATTTTCGGTTGTTGTATCGCCTGATTCGTAGAGTACAACAGGTCGATCAGGCAGTTGTTTTTTGACCATAACGTCATAATGGCCAGACTTTGTGCGTACTTGTACGCCAAACTCCTCAAGACCGTACAGGTGTGGAAGCACGGTTCGTTTGCCCAGCTCGCATCCACCCGCATACGGAATAGGGAAGTGTTTGAGGTGATGCATCAAAGGGCCAATAAACATAATGACACTGCGTGTTTTTTTTGCAGCTTCTTTGTCCATAAAGGCAAGGTCAAGTGTTGCAGGCGGTTTTATTTCTAGGTCGTTACCAATCCAGCGAACTGCTACGCCAATACTACGGAGTACTTCGATGAGTCGTTTAACTTCTTCAATATTTGGAGCATTTTTTATCCGTGTCGTTCCTTTGTTGAGAAGGCTTGCACACAAAATGGCAACGGTAGCGTTCTTAGAGCTTTTAAGAGTAATACTGCCAGAAAGCGTATGACCGCCTTCAATGCGTAAGTTGACGGCTCCACTTGAAATACTGATGAGTGGTTTATTGAGCACATCGCTAATTCTTGCTAGGGTATCAAGGCTGAGGTTTTGCTTGCCGTGCTCAATACGATTAACTGCAGATTGGCTGGTGCCAAGCTGTTTAGCGAAGGCAGATTGTGTAAGACCACGTTCTTGTCGTATCTGGTAAATTAGTTGCCCAATTTTTTCATTTGTGGTGGACATATCAAAGAATATATATCAAAGGTGGTAATAAATCAAACACTAAATGCGGATTATATAATCTGTAGAGCGTCGTAAACAGCGCCAATAACAGCTGCTTCTGCTTTTGCAATGTCTGGACAGTTTTTGTAGTTACATACTGCACGAAGCGCTGTTGCGCTAATTGCATTTGGCCACGTATCTTCTTCTCGCAAGGGTCGTGGAACCGCCAATACGTGCAGAGCGCATTCGCCAATACATCTCTGCCGATGTAGCATAGATTCGTTACGAGCGATTCCGAGGCTGTCTGTTCCCAGTAGGTCGCAGAGCTGTGCATCGGTCTCGGTAGTAATGGTTATTGAGTGTCTCCTGTGCATAAGTTGTTGATTGTACAATAAAGTATCAGATATGTAAAGTAGCCGTGTGCTACACTAGTTGTAGAAAAGTGAGGGTTTTATGAGCGACAATAGTGTTAAGAAATTGATACAGGCAGAAGAAAAACGACAGCGCGAAGGCCTCGAGCTTATTCCGAGCGAAAACTATGTTAGCCGGGAAGTACTCGATGCCTTAGGAAGTGTCTTTACTAATAAATATTCCGAAGGTTACCCCGGAAAGCGCTATTATGGCGGACAGCAATACACCGATAAACTCGAGCAGCTGGCGATTGATCGCGCAAAGGCGTTGTTTGGTTCGGATCATGCAAATGTACAGCCACATTCGGGAGCGCCGGCCAATATCGCAGTGTATCAAGCGTGGCTAGAACCGGGCGATAAAGTTATGGCCATGAAGCTAGACCATGGTGGACATTTGACACATGGTCATCCAATTACCAGTAGTGCAAAACTCTACAACTTTGTTCGCTACGGAATTAAAGACGTAGAGACAGGCGAAATAGATTACGACGAAATGTATGCCGTTGCAAAGAAAGAGAAACCGCGGATCATTCTCGCTGGTTTTAGTGGTTACCCAAGAAATCTAGACTATAAGAAATTTGCCGACATAGCTAAAGAAGTGGATGCAGTGCTTATGGCAGATATGGCACACATAGCGGGGCTTATTGCTGGCAAAGCGTTGCCAAACCCCCTCGATTTTGGTTTTCATATTATGACTACAACCACACACAAAACACTTCGTGGTCCGCGCGGCGGCCTCATTCTGACCCGTGGAACAGTAGGCAACCCCCTTAAGACGCCAGAAAAAACGCGGGATAATTTGCCAACGCTTATTGATCGAGAGATTTTTCCTGGTTTTCAGGGTGGTCCACATATGCATACCATTGCTGCCAAAGCGGTTGCATTCCATGAGGCTGCGCAGCCCGCGTTTCAAGCGTATGCTCAACAGGTTATTGTTAATGCAAAGGCACTTGCCGATGAACTCATGAAGCGTGGCTTTAAACTTGTTACAAATGGTACTTCGAACCATATGATAATGATTGATATTCCAAAAAGTATAGATGGTATGAATGGACGCCAAGCACAAGAAATTTTGGACGAAGTTGGTCTTAACGCTAATTGCAATGCTATACCAAATGACACATTGCCACCATTCTCGCCAAGTGGTCTTAGAATTGGAACGCCGGCAATTACAACACGTGGCCTTATCGAGAAAGATATGTCACGCATTGCTGATTGGATGGAAAGAACACTCCGCAGTGCAAAAGATTCTGCACAACTGAAAGTAATTGCAAAAGAAGTGCAAGAATTTGCAATTACATTTCCGCTTCCCAGCGACCACTCCTAAGCTCCGGTTACATGCAGATTTTTATATCCGAGTCGTGTGAGCCGGTGGTTTAGTTCAGGAATACTATTTATATCCATCTGAAGAGAAGCAAGAAAAAGACAGTACATTCTGTCTGGCTGTGTTGTGTTGCGTCTGTCTGGGTGATACCGATTCTCGATTGTTGATGCAACAAGATGAATTGGTGGGTCTCCCGCAAGACGACGAGAACCCTGTGCGGCTGATCGCAGCCGAACGTGTCTTTGGGTGTCTAGCTCATACAGATACGTACACATTGCATAGTTGCGTCTGGTGGCCTTATACGGCAGTTCCTCAATTGTATTAATCGTATCTTGTACGACATGTGTCGCCTCGATAGTCTGTCTTCCGATTGCTATCACTACCCTATCTGAGGGCTGTTCAAAGAACGATTCCATATAACCTACGAGTGCATCGTGTGTTTCTTGTGTGCGTACAAGACATGGTTCGATATCAGCTGGCATCAGCGAGATTACGTTGGATGAGTTGCGCATGGAATGTTATTGTAAAATATCTTGTAGCCAATCGCAAGTATCTATATAATGGCAGGTTCTTGTTTGAGTTCGATACCAAATTTTCGTCGTACATCGTGAATGATTCTATTTCGAAACGCAAGTAAATCAGCCGTTGTTTTTGCGGAAACGTTTACAAGTACAAGCGCCTGGTGTTTCCATGTACCCATGCCAGTATCGGTATCGACGATACCTTTTGTGTAGCCCACCTGTTCCATGAGCCATGCCGCCGATAGCTTTATGCCTTTTTTCGCGTCCCAGTGGGGCATGTCAGGAAATTTTTGCAAAAGTTTTGTCGCGCTTTCGGTATCGATAATTGGGTTAGCAAAGAACGAACCATTGTTGGCAACATGTTTTGGATCCGGCAATTTTGACGCACGTATAGCTACAACAGCATCGCGAAGATTTTGTGGAGAAAAATCGCTTATATTGTGTTGTTGTAGGTATGTATCGAGACTTGCATAGAAGGGAGGAGCAAGCCATTGGTAATTCAGGCGGAGTGTAATCGAAATAATTGCAAACCTTCCCTGCTTTGCGCCGTTAAAGATGCTGGTGCGGTATCCAAACTGGCAATCGCTATCTGGAATGTTAACAACCGTATCATTTTCGCTGTCGTAAGCCTCTACGTTTATAAGAACATGAGAAATATCTTGCCCATACGCACCAACATTTTGCACGGGGGTTGCTCCTGCGGTGCCGGGAATAAGCGACAAGCATTCAATACCAGATAGTCCTGCTGCGACCGTTCGCGCGACGCAATCATCCCAGTTCTCGCCCGCTGCCATTTTTACGTATGCATGTTCATCATCTTCCTTGGTAATCGAAAAACCTGAAATACGATTGACGATAACAAGGCCGTTGTAGCCGTCGTCTGCCCAGATGATATTACTTCCTTCGCCGATGACAATCCATTTATGTTTGTGTTGTTTTGCCCAGCGAATTGCATCGATTAGTTCATGGGCGCTGTAAACGGTAGCGAGTTTTTTTGCTGCTCCGCCTAGGCGCATTGTCGAATACAGACGAAGATCGACATTATTTTTAGTCCGCATGTATGTAGTATACCCGATAACGGCTTATGCTTGCCTGTACTTGCCCAGACCTAGTACCATATAATCATGCAGGGAAAGTCACCACGCACACCATTTAATCATCTTGGCCGAACTTTGCGGATTTTACGCGAGGAACATAAACAGAGTGTTGCCGAAGTTTCGGGGGCAGTTGAGGTTGATGAGCATGTATTACAGCGAATAGAAAGTGGTGAAGAAAAGCCAAGCGAAGACATACTACTGCTTCTGATTAGTTATTTCGACGTTCAGGACGACGAAGCGACGCGGCTTATGGAAATGGCGGGGTACCTTACGGGTGATACGGGCGATCGAAGCATTCAAGACGCTACGAATATAGCGTTCGTGATGCCTATGGATATGCGCGTTGTATACACAGACAACGTCCATGTTTCGGTCAATAATTTCGGTGTTATGATGAACTTTATGCAAGGGGGTGGCCCCAACAATCAGCCACTGGCTGTTGCGCGTATTGGGATGAGCAAAGAGCATGCGCGAAGTGTTATTTCTGTATTGCAAGATGCACTTGATAGAAGCGAGCAACCTCCAAAACAACTAAAGCCACCACGTCGTGCAAAGTCTAATGATGTTTAGGTTACGTAGTACTCAGCGAACTGAAACACATGCCCAGCCGATTGATGCACGCGCCGAGAAACCGCGGTGGCATGCTTCGCGGTGGGCGTACCTGGGTGCAGTGCTCGTTGGTCAGTTGGTGGTTGTTGGTGTTGCCTATACTGCAGCGAAAGACGTGGTTACAGATGGTAAAGATTCATTCGAACAAAGTACCGATAAAGCAATTCAGTCTGCAGAAGAATTCTATGACAGTAAGATCGGTAAAGTTGATGAGGCAGTGATTCGGTTCGATCAAGCAAAGAAAGCCTGCATGGTCATTACCGAGTACAAGCCGGTGATGGATGCACTAAGGGCCTTAGCTACTACTACAACTGTAGTAGCTGTGCCGCAATCTGAAACAGCAAACACTGCGGGCTCAACAGCTACAACTACTCCATAAACTGTAGTTCTGGGTTAGCTTCTTCGATACGCAGCAGTTCATTGTATTTTGCGGTTCGCTCGCCACGACACGGTGATCCTGACTTAATAAATTTACAGCCGAGCCCAACAGCTAGATGTGCAATCACTGTGTCTTCTGTTTCGCCTGAACGATGAGACATGATTGTCGTCCAGCCAGCGTCGTGAGCGGCTTTAACTGCAGCAATAGTTTCGGTAAGCGTACCAATTTGGTTTGGTTTTATGAGTGCCGTATTGCATGCGCTCGTGTCGATGGCTTTTTGAATGCGGGTAACATTGGTGGTAAGTAAGTCATCGCCTACAATTCGAAGATTTTTGGTACTTGCAGTAAATGCGGTCCAGCTTGACCAGTCTTCTTCTGCAAACGGATCTTCGATAGATGCAATAGCGTAGTGTTTGATAATTTTTTTATACCAGCGCGATAGCTGCTCGGCAGTGAGTTTTTTGTGCTCGCTTTTTAGTTCATAGGTAGGGTTAAAGTATAGTTCGCTTGCTGCTACGTCGAGTGCGAGCTGAACGTCGCTGCCCAAATGTAGCTTTAATGTCGTACAGGTTTGGGCAAGTAGCTCGAGGGGTTGTTCATTACTTTGAACGTGCATTGCATAACCACCTTCATCGCCTACGCTTGTGGCTTGCCCAATGTCAACCAAGGCGTCTTGTAAGGCGTGGAAGATGCTGCTACCAAGCTCAATAGCGTGAGCAATCGAGTCCGGACGAGCAGGTACAACCATGTATTCCTGTATATCGGCTCCATTCGTCGTATGACGACCACCGTTTATAACATTCATCATAGGAATTGGCAGGCAGGCGGCTGGTTTTTCTGCAAGCTCATTGACGTGCTGCCACAGTTCGACGTTCTTTGACGCTGCTGCTGCTTTGCATACTGCAAGCGAAACCGCGAGAATCGCATTCGCACCGAGTATGCTTTTATTGGTCGAGCCATCAAGCTCGATAAGTGTCTGGTCGATGTTGTTTTGGTCGAGCGCATCCATGCTGATCAGTTTTTTTGCGATAATCGTACGCACGTTTCGTACTGCATGCAGTACGCCTTTGCCTTGGTAGTGGTCGGTATTATGGTCTCGTAATTCGTGAGCTTCAAAGCTACCGGTCGATGCACCACTTGGTACGCTTGCGCGCCCAACCGAACCGTCTTCAAGTAATACATCTGCTTCGACAGTTGGGTTTCCGCGTGAGTCTAGAATTTGGCGAGCTGTAATATGTGTAATCTTCATGGATATAACCGTAAGCATATTCTATAATACAAAGTCGTGGCTCGTATAATATTTTATGATTGTTCGGATTTAGATGTTGCACAACTCAAGGCAAGTGCCAAAGAGCTGGGGCATCAGTTGGTGTTTAAATCAGAACAGCTTACCCCTGAAACGGTCGACAAAAAAGCCGATGTTGTGAGTGTTTTTGTTTCGAGCAATATAAATGAGGCGTTGTTCGATCTTATGCCGAACGTTCGGCATATTGCTTGTCGCTCGACTGGCTTCGACAATGTAGATATTGCTGCGGCCGATAAGCGGGGAATTGTCGTAACCAATGTTCCTTCGTACGGCGAACACACAGTTGCCGAGTATGTTTTTACATTGCTTCTGGCGCTGAGTCGAAAGTTACCTGCAAGTTTGGCTGGCGTAAAATCGGGCAAGATTGTTCAAACGGAATACACTGGATTTGATCTGAATAGTAAGGTAATGGGTATTGTGGGGGCGGGTAAAATCGGACGTCGTGTTGCCGAAATTGCCAATGGTTTTGGCATGCATGTGTTGGCGTATGATCCTTTTGCAGATCCGGCATTGGCCGAAGCGTCGCACTTTACCTATGTTTCACTCGATGAACTGCTGAAAAACAGCGATGTTATATCGTTGCACGTCCCACAGACACCAGACAATGTGCACCTTATTAATAAAGCAGCATTATCAAAAATGAAAAAGTCCGCAGTGCTTGTTAATACGGCCAGGGGCGGCATTGTAGATACCGAAGCGCTCATTAATGCGCTGGATAAACAGCAGATTGCCGGTGCCGCACTCGATGTACTAGAAGGTGAACAGTTGCTGAAAGTTCAAGAAGAGCTGTTGTTGCTCAGACAAGCGCATGTCGACGCCAAGATGCTTAAACTCAGTGCAGAACTTAAAGTGCTCGAAGCTATGCCAAATGTAATTATTACGCCGCATAGTGCATTTAACACCGTAGAGGCTATCGGACGTATCAACAAAACCGCGATCGATAACATTAGCGCCGTCTTAATTGGCAAGCCCATTAATGTTGTTAAGACTATTACCGCTCATCCAGGAAAGTTGATTATTATGCGGCATGGCGAAAGTGAATGGAATGCGCTTGGAGTTTGGACGGGTTCGAGGGATGTGCATTTAAGCGAGAAGGGTTTTAAAGAAGCGGCTTTACTTGGAAGACAAGTTACCGACATATCGTTCGATATTTCGTTTACCAGCCAGCAAATACGGGCGCTCGAAACGCTCGAAGGTGTACTCGATTCTTCGCAACAGTTTGACGTGCCTATCGAGCGTTCGCCGGCGCTGAATGAGCGTGATTACGGTGACTATACCGGCAAGAACAAGTGGCAGGTTAAAGAGCAACTCGGCGAAGAAGAATTTGATAAACTGCGCAGAGACTGGGATTATCCGGTGCCAAATGGCGAAACGCTCAAGGACGTTTACGATCGCGCTGTGCCTTTTTATCAGCAGCGGGTGGTGCCGCAATTGATGGCAGGGAAAGACGTGTTGATTGTATCTCATGGTAATGCCATCCGTGCACTCATGAAATATATTGAATCTATTTCCGATCAAGATATTGCCAACACTGAAATGATTTTTGGAAAAATTCTCATCTACGATGTGGATGCTCAAGGTAAAACGACCAAAAAAGAAGAGCGGGCGATCGAAACTGAACTGCCACCGGCCTAGCAAGCAGCATTTGTTGCGTTGAGACAGACATGCTGCTACAGTTGGTTGAATGAACGATGTCTTTAGAAGAATTTCTCAGAGGGTAGCACTCGTTGTCGGTAGTGCGCGTGCGTTTATCGTAGCGCTTATTATTGTTATCGTGTGGGCGCTTGCGGGGCCTATTTTTCACTATTCAGATACATGGCAGTTGGTCATTAATACCGGAACAACTATTGGCACATTTCTTATCGTATTTCTTATTCAGAATACACAAAACAGAGATACGCGTGCCATACACTTAAAACTCGATGAGCTTATCAACGTTAATAAACGGGCGTCGGATCGATACGTTGACCTCGAGGATTTAAGCGACGAAGAATTGGATCGTTTACACAAACATTTCAAACAGATGCATGATAGGGTCGAAGCCCATAGACATAGTCGTCGAGCTAAGCAATAATTGGTGGCACATCGGCCCTAGCAATAGCTGCTTATATCTGTTATAATTTGCCGGTCGCGCACCGGTAGCTCAGTGGATACTGGTCTCTGTCTTCGGAACAGAGGTGAGAACAATCAGTGATTGTTCGCAAGGCAACCTTCACTTGCAAACTTGTTTGCATAGCAGAAGTTGCGGGGTCGCCAAAGGTGACCGGGCCGACCCGATTAAAATATAGGTTCGTTTGTAGAAATAAGCACCGGTAGCTCAGTGGATTAGAGCATCTGTCTTCGGAACAGAGGGTCGGGGGTTCGAATCCCTCCCGGTGTACCAGGTAAAATATCAAGCCATCCATTCGGATGGTTTTATATTTTAGCTCGATGTATCGAGCACGGATTTGAACCCCCTATGTTCGGCGTAGCAATACCACGCGCAGATACTTGTATCGAGCATGGTAGAGCGGAGGAGCCGCGAAGGCGGCGATATCCCTCCCGGTGTACCACGAAAATGCCTCGACTTCTTGTCGGGGATTTTTCGTACTTGCGAAAGAACTATGTATCGTTAATACTGGGGCTATGTTTAGAAGAAGCAAGCCGCGTGTGCCAATATATAAACAAGCAGCATGCCTCGGAGAACAGTGTCCCGCTTATAACGGAACCGGTTGTGAATCAAGGCTAGAGCTACTTGAGGCTACTGGAAGATCTGGTGGCACTGACCGTGGTCCAGAAGTAGAAGACTGCTCGTTTGCACTCTATGGCCGTGTTTGTATGGGTGGAGCCGAACAGGTCGTTGTTGAAAGAATCGCAGAATCTCCCAATGGCCACGCAAGCGCCATGGAAATGGTGGGCCGTATGGCTCGAACCGACGGCACTAGAATTGTTCTAACGACACCACCAGAAGCGGTTAAATTTGATTAGTTTTGATATTATGACTATATGTTACTAAGCGATGGGCCCCATGATTAATTCAATGCCACTACCAAACAGACAGGAGATATGGGGTCGACTAAGCCCAGAGCGTATAGCTCGTGCCCAGGAAACTATGGCGCGTTTTGCAACACAACGCGCGCAGGTCGAAGTGCCTATGCCTGAAAATTTTGATCTCGTAATATCGGGCATACCAGATTTTGTTGGTAAGACGCGTGCCGATGGCACGGTGGCGCTTCGACGTGTTTGGCTGCCTCGGCGACATCTGCTTGTAGAGCAAGTAGTGGAGCCACTAGATACAAAACTGTTGTATGGTTCGTTAGACGGCCCTACCGCAGACGATAGAAGTGTGGCGCTTTTTAAATTAATTACCCAAGCCCCGCGGATAATTGGCATTTTCGAAGACAGGCTACCCAAAACCACACCTCGCTCTATGCGCATATAAACTGCTTACGCATATGGTACTATGAACACGTGAAAAGACCGTACAGACAAAACAATAATAAAGTTCCGCTTAGAGATCATATTTTTATTATCACGGTTCTTGTTATTGTCGTCGCTCCTCTGGTGTATTTGTTCTACGCTGCAACGCTTCAGCTACAGATAGAGGCGTGGCAAAACGCACGATATCTGAGCGGCATTACTATCGTGCAAGGTCAGAAAACAAAAGCAACTGCGCAGCCCGATGGAGACTTTTTAACGGGATCGAGCTCTCCGGCTTACGCAGAGTTTAAAGTTAACGGCATGCTTGAAGATGTACATAGGCAGACGGCCGCTAATCTTACGCCACTTGGTTATAGAACTGACGGATACGCGGATACATCGGATACCGACAGTGGCAGTGTTCGTAAGGTAGCAATAAAGATGACAAAAGGCACAAAGAGTATTGTACTTGAATATAATTTCGAAAAGTCAATCATATGTGAATACAATCAAAAGCCATGCAATTTTGACGGATACGTAGACATAAACTCGAGCGGTCTAAAAGACACAAAAATAAATATGATTAAGGTTTTTTACGACAATAACTAGGGGAACAAGTTTCGCTTTCGTTTATTCGGACTGCAAATATGTACGTAGTTTATTGAATGCTTCGGTTCGCATACTGAACTGGGGCTTAAAGTCATCGCCCATTTCTGCAAAGGTTTCATTGAGACCGTCTGGTTGAAAGATTTCGTCCCATCCAAAGCCGTCGTTGCCTTGCGGTAGGACGATTTTACCCTCTTGAGTTCCTTCAAAATACACTGGTTTATTTTTCCCATCTGCATAGCCAATAACGGTCTTGGCTACGGCTCGAGTATTTTCTAATCGCTGAGCAAGCTCGTATATGCCTTTATTGCCAAGCGATTTTCTTAACCATTTTACGAGTGGTCCAGGGAATCCATTCATACCTTCGAGGTATAGTGAAGTATCCTCTACGATATATCGACCCGGTGCATGTTTTGCTGCCGCTTCTAGCTTTTTCGCGATAATGAATTCAGGATCGAGTGATTGTTCTTCGGGAAGAATAATATTTATTTGTTCTATTTCAGGAATTAGGTTTTTTGCTTCTTTAAATTTTCCGGGGTTGCCGGTTACAAAATATAGTGTGTTCATAGGGGTATTATACATCCGTTAGTGAGCTTATAAGGTGAATTATGTGGGAAGCGATGGGCTGTAGATCTTGTAGGGAACTTTTGACGGTAAATTTTCCAATAAAATGTTCGGGGTGCATTGCGTAAATATGTTGATATCTCTGCCGGTATTGCTCTAAAGATTCTGCCTGAAGCCATGCGGCAGTGTAGCCACGCTGGGCAATTCTTTGTGCATGAGTTGGAGGTGAGGTAAAAAGTATGGTCGGTACAAAATTATTGCCCCACAGTTCATTGATATTCGGGACGCGGTACGCTTGGGTGAATGCTGTTGGCCAATGTCTGTCAAAGATCAAGACGTCGGTCTTGTTGTCGCGTGCTTGTGCTGTTGCCTCGTCGATAGTGTCATGCAGCAGCGAAACCGCCTCTGCAGGATTGCTTTCCCAAAGCGGGTAGATATCTTCGAGGGTTAACTTCTTGCGTACCATATGATACGGTGCGACGGTTTGTACGTTTAGCTCCTCCTGAGTAAGTTCAGTAACGACACGGTCTATACACGGTGTTTTGCCGGATCCATTTATGCCGTCTATTGCGAGTATTTTCATAGTATTTATCCGTTTGTCTTAGGTAATGAAGCTGGTTCGCCAACAATTTGTACAAATTCTTGCCACTTTTGTAGTACTCGATCAGAAGAGCCCCCTTGCCTCCAAACGTCTTTGTCGAGCGATGATCCATCGTGGGCACGTACTCGCATACAGTCTGGGCTGATTTCGCCAAACAGTAGCTCGCCGTCTTCGCTAATAAAGAAGCACATATCGACGAGTTCGAGCTGCTTCGTTTCTAGAAAACTGCGAAGTCCTTCAAAAGCGATTGTGGCGGTATGTTTTGCTCGTCCGGTATCGATAAACCAGTTTGCGATTGTTTCGGGGAGTATCTCGTCTGCCAATCGCTCGCCAGTTTGGGGGTGATTCATGGGGTTACGCCAATCAAAGCGAATTACGGTTTGAGGGTAGGCTTCCTCTGCTGCTATAGATTGTCCGTGTCTCGTTGGGTAGGCTCCAAAGTTGTAGTAACGGTGTTTTGAGGTCCCGGTGTGACGGGCTTTGGCAATTACTTCAATTGGCGGTGCTTTGGGCAGTGCGTTAATTTGTTCGCGGGTTAGATCAGGCGGGAGAAACTGATAACCCTGTTCTGTCGGTGGCTGAAGTACAAGCTTAGACAATATCCATTTGTTGGTTACATCTATATATGAATGCTTGAGCCCAAGCGCTTCGATACATGGTAAGAGCTGTTGGATTGCTTTTAGGCGGAGTGTATCGCTACCGGCTATAGTGCCGGTGCGGTTATGGGTGTAGCTGTAAATGGTTGGCTTGAGTCTAATGACGACATTACCGTTGCCGGCATAGCGCACCTCTTTGCTTTCGCCTTCAACAACCAATGGGAGCTGTTCAAAATCTTGGGCTTCTAGTGTGTGAATATCCATAGTTTTTACCGAGTTATGTTCATGTCCCATGCAATATTTCGAGCAATACTTCCCGGAGTTACATCTGTGTCATTTCGATAAACGCCGAGTAGATGTTGTCCGTATTTACTGCATAGTTGTTCGTACTTTTCGGCGTACCCCCGAAGTCCTTCTGGGCTCATCCACGCCTCGTGACAATCATTTCGCGCACGTTGCTGTGCGAGAGTGGGGTTGGCTCGTAGAAGGGCAGTCGGAACAAAGGTGGCGCCCCATTCTGATACGAGTGCAGGCCTGTCGGCAATTTCTGTAAATGCTGTCATCCAGTGTCTGTCGTAAATTAGCACGTCAAGCCCGGCTTTTTCTGCGCAAACTTCAGTGAGCTCAAGTACATTTTTCAGCACGCCAATCGCTCGTTTTGCACCAATCTCGTTTTGCCAAAGAGGGTACAAATCGCCTCCGTACTCTTTGCTCGCAAGTCTGTATGGCGAAACCACGCCGACACAAAGCCCTTGGCCCCTGAGTTCGTCTTTTAAGGCTTCGGCTACGGTAGTCTTGCCGCTCCCATCAATACCCTCAATTGCTATGCTTCTCATACGTTCTCCTTTCGGGTTAGATAGCACGATGAATATAGAGCAAAAAGCAATAAAACAAAATGTAAATAAGTCAACAACTACCCCTGTTAGGAAACCGTAAGTAGGGAAGTTAACAGGGGTGCATGTTGTAGATAAGTCAATGACGTAGTGTGTCATAATGGGGGAATGAAACATATGGTAGCTCCCTCTGTAAATGTGTATGTGGTTAATGACGGGAAAGTTTTACTCAGTAGACGAGCAAATACCGGCTGGAAGGATGGTTTTTTGTGCGCTCCGGGCGGACACGTGGAACAGGATGAAACGCCTACACGAGCAATGATTCGAGAAATACATGAAGAATTGGGCGTAACAGTGCGACCAGACGATCTGGAATTCTTGTGTGTCGCAGTGCGCAACACATCACCAACCGAATATGTTGCTTACGAATTTGTGTTGCGAGACTCGGCATATACTTTTAGTAATAACGAACCAGATAAATGCTCTGAACTCGTATGGGTAGATCCGGCGCGGCTGCCAGATGATATTATTGAAGATTTTAAGAGTATTATCGAAGGTTCATTAGTAGGTGATGCAAAATACCTAGAATTGGGTTACACAGAACAGTAGCTTGTTGCGGTAGACGCAATAATGTCGTAGAGTATAGTTTATGTCTCGGTTAGAATCGCTTATTGCTCAGCTTGAAGCTGGCCAAGCTTCGTATGTGCCCAATGACGAGGAGCTGGCAAAACTTGGCAGTGTTACTTTTATCCCTATTGTAGGTCCTGCATCTGTAGGAAAAAACACTGTTATGGACTATGTAAGTGAGCACGACGAAGCGTTTGCGCGTGTAGTTGGTTTTACGACTCGTACGAAGAGACAGGGCGAGCCAGACGGGCAGTATTTATTCTTGCCTCACGACGAGCCTACGCTCGCTTCATTAGAAGACATGCGTCAGCAACGAGTCTTTGCACAATATGCGGTACACCCGACCACTAAAAGGGTTTATGGCTCTATGGCGCAAGAGTATGCCAGACCATACATGATGATGGATACACTGTATAACGCTATACCTGCTATGCAGCGGTTGCCATTTAAAAACTTCGTGATCGTCAGCCTGGTGTGCGAACCCGAGGTGCTCGAGCAAAGATTTGCCCAGCGATCCGATGAAGCAGAAAAGGCAAAACGCTGGCTCGAGGCAGAGCAAAGTTTGGCGTGGTCGCTCGAACAGGGCGATGCGGTTGCGTGGGTTGACAATAGCCAGGAGGGAGCGGCGACCGCAGCAGAAGCAGTTATCGCTGCAGCGCATGGCGAACGTCTATCGACAGATGCACGAAGCATAGGCGAGCGGTTGCACAAATATATCAGTAAAAGAAGAGAACAGGAGTAATTTTATGGCAATATCACGAATGGTGCGCAATACGGTAGCAGGAGGTGTAGTGGGCTTTGGTGCGATGACAGGAATATCATATGGGATGAGTAGCTTTTTGAATGAGAGTCCAGAAACACTGCGTAGTAATATCGATGACATCGAGAAAGAAGGGGATAGGCTTGATACACGCAAGAAAGAAATTGCGGAAGAAATCGGAGCAGCGTGCTTTGCCCTGCTCGAACCGATTTACGAACAGGGTATGCAATTCGACGCGGCAGTTGTACGTTTAGCACGAAATCCAGATGGTGCGGTGTGTGGAGAAACCGAAGAACAAGTGACTACAGCGGTTGGAAAAGTATCTGGCATTATCGCCGATATAGGAGCGAACAATATAGCCTTAACTGCTGAACAGAACGATCTTAATCGAGTTATTAAGGATCGTAATATACACTGGGCATTTGGGGGATTCGGTGGGTTGTTTGGTGTGTTGCATATGGCTCTCGAAACCAGGAGAAGCATTCGTAGAGAAGAGCGCGAGCAACAGACAGAAATAGCTAACCAGCAATAGTTGACACGCAATTACAAAAGTAGTATAATATAGCTCTTATGACACCAAGTAGCCCTACCCCAGAGCAGGATGTGCTCGCACGTTATTTTGAAGTAGCTGGCGAAAGAGATAATCTTTCGACATTGCTCGATAGTGCAACAGAGCTTGTACGACCCGTTATTGAAACAGCATTACAGGCGGCTGATGCCGAGTTAACGAGTTTAGAATCGCAAAAGCGCGTTCGGCAGGAGCTAACTGCTGTTGGTGAGCAAGTTGCAGCTTCGTTATCACAGATTGATGCACTAGCAAGCGCGGTGGAGCTAGGTCTTATTAAACCAGAAGTTGTAGAAGCACAGAGAGAAGCAATTATAAGCGACGAAAGAAGTGCTCGTGCCTTAGACTTTATGAAGCGCGCAGGTCTACTCGAGGGAGCTGGAGTTTCCGTAGAGAAGGTGCCAGAACCTAAGACTTCAAAAGTTCCTGCGGAGCAAAAAGAACAAAAAACTTCAAACCCCGAGATTGTAATTTCTATCCACGGCAATGGCGTGCGGATTGGTACTCGTGGCAAGTTCGTTCGACTTGCAGGTGCTGGTGTTGAATTGCGTGATCAGCGTGACTATAGCGAAGAACGCAAAAAAGTTCTGAAAGTTCTTGTAGAAAATGCAGGCACAGAACTTAGTGCAACCGAGCTATGGGAAGCGGCTTTTCCTGGCGAAGAACTTGATAGAAATGTTATTCGACAAATAAAAAACTGGTTTGAAGGATTAACATATCGTGGCGTTCCAATTATTGTACATAATGGTAAGCGCGGACCAGGATCAGCCTATAGTATTCCTAACCCGAATGTTCGGGTTGCAGAAGTTGTTACGACCAAGTCTGCGAAACAAGCAATTGACCAAGAGTCGGTAGCAGTTACTTCGCCTGCCGAGATTGTGTCCACCCAGACAGCGGCAGTTGATGCGCAACTACCAGTGGTTGAATCTCCTGTGGAGGTTAAGAAGGCCCCTGTGTTTCCTGTTAAATTCCCGCTGAGCCAGGCCGAATCAGCCATCCTGGCCGAATTCTTAGATCTAAAACGAGACTTACTCGAGGCTTTTGACATACCGGTTATTGACCCGGGCATTTCAGATAAAATCCATGAAGGCCTTAAGACTACAAAGATTGCCGAAACAATGGCAGAGTATGGCGGCGATGTTAGTCGGGCACGTAAGAGTATTATTTCGAAAGTTCATGAATACTTTATGGATGAAGACATGGTTATGGATGATATTACTAACATGTCTGAACGGGACTATCGATACGGGTTGTTCGAGTATCTCTTTACTTTTGATTACGAAGACCGAGTTGTATTGCTTGAAAAACTTGCCACATCGGTGCCAGTCACAGAGATAAGCATGCAAAACCAGGGTGGTGTATTTTCATCAGGAGTTGTTATTACAGGCACTGAAATGAAGCACGTGGATGATCAGGGTAATCTGCTGCTTGGCGATGAGGATGTATCGGATGATGAAAGCCATGCCAAGTCCTTAAGTGTTGATGACCAGGCTTCTGATACTCCGATTTACTTCGACCTTTCACTTGATGCATCTGTCGCTACATCAGAGACCGACGGACTTGCCGCAGAAGATGCAATATCTGCTGATGACGTATCTGAGATAGATGAAGACGATGCATCGGCGACAGAGGAGTCTGGGCACGCACGTTCTGAGAGCACAAAACCGGAATGGTTAGTTGATTTCATCGCAGAAGTTCATGATCAGATTTCGTTGTTTGAAGAAGATGGTCTTATGACAAGCGCAGATGGTGTAACTCGAAAAGTTATGAACGTTATGTCATCATCTACAATAATGGGTACCGATGAAAATCTAAGGCGTGGTGTTGCAAATGGAATTATTAAGCAAAGTAAAACAGGCCGTCGAAACGAAGAAAGCATTTCAATGAGCAGATGGATCTGTTTAGCTCTTCAGAACGCAAATCCACAAATTTTTACAAACAGGACACGTCGTCGACAGGCAATTGCTGCAGTTGAAGAAATCGTAGCCGGCTATTTTGCTGCACGCGAACGAAAAGCTGCTGAGTAACATGGTTTCGCGTTCGCGAAGCGTGTATAATTTTACCGATGGCAGAAACGAATAAACAAACCAATCCTTTTGCCGAGCATGGCTACCCGCCAGAACTATTAGATATTGCAGCACGTGCATTGAAGCGAGGTCCTCGCGGCCAGGGAGTGGATCAGACGGTAGTCTATGAAGGCGAGCAAGCAATTCTTCCAAAAGGAACAACGGTGCATTTTGGCGAGCGACAGCGAGAAATTATAACAGCGTTGGTAGATAACGCTCGTGGCGAAGAATCGGCCCGTAGCGTTGGTTTTGGCGTAATGTCGGTCATGATTCGATCGGCGTATGAACTACCAGAGAGTCATGGCTATTATCCAGAGGGCTGGGGCTATTATGCCGTTGAGGGTAGCGGATACTTCGATAAGCTGGCTGCATTGCGAGATATAGCAAAAAAAGACCAGTAGGTAGATATTGACACTTTACCATAAGTATAATATAATATTTTCTTATGTCTTCGTATTTATCAAATTCTGAAACAGATGTATTTTTGGCTGCCGCACAGTCTATGCAATATCGTGGTTTTGACCAAATGCCGTTAACAACACCGGTACATGCAGCGGGTGATGTTTTGCATCCTATTGTAGGATCACTCAACTTACAATGCTTTGATAAGAGTGAACTTATGTATCGTTTCGAGGAATTGTCACAACGGCGGTATCGACTAGGCATAACTCCGACTGAGCCAGGTACTGAAATTGGCGAACCAATGTATTCCCCCGATGAGCATTTGTCAGATATTGGGAAGGTATATTCCTATCGTGGTGTTGGCTATACAGCACTCTGTTTCGAGGTTGCGCTTAGCCCGGTGCATAGTGCAGAGATAACGGCGAGCGGCATTACACAAGATGGCACCGAAGTGCTACTGCCAAATACGCAACCAAACGCTCACTCTTTGCTGTACGTTGCCATGAGCCAGTTGTATTATCGTATTCGTCAGCGCTAAAACGTAAAGAGTGTTGTAACGTTTGTCTTGTCTGTGCAGGCAAGGCAAAACGATGGTATACTAGCATTTGCGTAGATAAAAAAGAGGGAAATACATGCATCAATTTGCATATTTAGACCCGGGTTCCGGGAGTCTGTTTATACAAGTGGTCTTAGGAGTATTGCTGGCTGGTGCTGTTGTTGTTCGTGCATTCTTTGGTGGGATTGTTAGCAGAATAAAATCATTATTCTCGCGGAAGGACAGTTCAAAAAAGAATGAAAAAGACAAAGAAACCAAGTAGGCATAGTACACAAGCACAACATGTTTCTGGTTCATTTCGTGATCCGGCGGGGTTTGTTTTTCGTGCCTCTAATGGAAAAGTTTATCGCCAGGTAAATAAAGTAGCCCAAGCTGATTACGACACTTTAATGACGAGTGGACTTTATACTGAACTTGTTAAGTATTCTTTAATAGTTCCTCACAAAAAAGCCAACATGAGCTTGGCGCAATCAAAAGACGCATATACGATTATAAGCCCCGAACAGATCCCGTTTGTAAGCTTTCCGTTTGAATGGTCATTTTCTCAGCTAAAAGATGCTGCGCTTACTACGCTACGAATTCAGAAGATTGCCCTTCGTTATGGCATGAGCTTGAAAGACGCATCTGCATATAATATTCAGTTCTACAAAGACAAGCCTGTCTTTATTGACACTTTGTCATTTGAATTAAAAAAACCCGGCAAGCCATGGCAGGCCTATCGGCAGTTTTGCCAACACTTCCTTGCCCCGTTAGCATTAATGTCCTTTACAGACGTTAATTTATCTCAGCTACTGCGTGTTCATATCGACGGTATACCCTTGCAACTTGCGAGCAAGTTGCTGCCGGCCAAAGCAAAAGTGCGACCAGGAACTGCAATGCATATTGTTATGCATGCACGTGCACAAAATGCAAAACAAGCCGAACACAAAAAAACTGAGGGGGCGGTTTCCGATAACGCGCTGAAGGGTATATTGGAAAGTCTAGAGCGCACAATAGCAGGCATGTATCAACCGAAAAGCTACAGCGAATGGGGCGATTACTATAGCAATACCAATTACACCGCAAACGCTACGAACAGTAAAACGCGGCAGGTTGTCGATATGATCGCAAAGACTGGGGCTAACTCGGTTCTTGATTTTGGCGGCAATAATGGAAAGTTTAGTCGAGCTTTGCACAAGCAAGCGATATTCACTGTATGTACGGATATCGACCCCAATGCTGTAGAAGCAAACTACATTTACAGCAAAGAGCATAACGAAGAATTGATGTTGCCGTTGCTGGTTGATGTTACGAATCCGGGTGGTGCGCTTGGCTGGCAGAACACCGAGCGTGAACCAATACACGAACGACTAAAATGTGACACCGTAATGGCGCTCGCAATTATTCATCACTTAGCTATTTCGAATAATTTACCACTGGTGCGCATTGCCGAGTATCTGGCAAAATTTGCGTCATATTTATTAATTGAGTTTGTTCCCAAATCTGATAGCCAAGTTAAAAAAATGTTATCGACCAGAGAAGATATATTTCCAGATTACGATGAAGAAGGATTTAAAAAAGCCTTTGGCGTGCATTATCGACTGATTGACGAGCAAAAAGTAAAGGGCACAAAACGAACGCTCTATTTGTTCAAGAAAAGATAATGGCGAACCCCATAGACTTTGACGCACCCGAATTGCAGCAACGTGAGTTTGTTATCAATCTTCGTGAAATTGTTTCATCTAAAATAGTTCGTTTTCTGATGTTGTTCTTGACTTCATGGTTGGTGCTTCTCGGCTTTTTTATGCGTGCTTTTCTAGAAAACATGAATTATGTAGAAGTATTCCCGCATGAAATTTTGTTTCCTGTACTGCTCAATGCCGCCACGGCGTTTGTGGTTGCAGCAATAATTTCGGTTTTCAAAAAAAGGTCATTGTTTGCAAAAAGTGTTGCCGTCGTTTTGCTATCACTATTTATGGTCAATTATGACACACGACTTGGGTCTGTAGCAGAGCTTCTTAAGGCCATCTTCCCGTTCTTATCATCGGGCGATGCTTTGGGTTATGTTAGTATCGTTTTTATTATTACGCTGGCGTGTGGAACTATATTTCTGGCAGGCAAGGTAGAGCAGCTCGTTGCACGGCAGAGTCGAATCAAAAGAAAAGATTTTTCTTTAGCGCTTGCTGTTTTGGTACTGTATTTATTTGTTGTTCCGCTTATTACGTTCACGCAAATTATGAGCGAAGTAACAAAGCAAGCACGTGCGCAGTCACCAGCTCTAGGTAGATCATCGAATCAGGCGGAAAAGCCAGATATTTATTACATCGTGCTCGATCGTTATACAAATAATCATGTTTTGGCTACGCAGTTTAATTTTGATAACGCTGCGTTTACAAGCTACCTCGAACAGAATAAATTCTATGTAAACAAAAATGCGTATGGAAATTACCCATATACGGCCATGTCGATCGCCTCCACCTTAAGCGCTGATTATCTTGACCGCGTAGTTGAACCACATAAAGACGATACTGTGCAGAGTCGAACACTGTATCATAATCTCATTTGGAATTCCCAAGTAATCAACGCCTTGCAAGAAGCAGGGTACGAGTATCATTCCATTGGCTCTCGCTATGGAACAACGTATAAGGCGCCAAAAGCGAGCATAGAATATATCTGGAACGCCAAGATCGCGGGCCTTGGAACTGCCAAGCGACTACGCGGAATTGAGATGTATGAGTTTCTTAAGTCGCCGTTTCGTAGGTTGTTTGAGCTTCGATGGTCGCCTTTGAAGCTTACTCAACAAGACGACATAGCGCAGGCGCGTGAGCAAATAAAAGCATTACGTGATATATCGGAAAAGCCTTCTGGTGGGAGGTTTGTGTTTGCTCATATATTAGTGCCGCACGATCCGTTTATATTTAATGCTGACGGATCGTACAGTACCCGATCTGGCGTGGACAGCCTCGGTAGGCCAATAAAGGATAAGTATGTTGGACAGGTGCAGTTTATTAACAACCAAATGCAGCAAATTATAGATACGATACAGAAGCGGAGCAACGGGCAGGCAGTTATACTACTGAACTCAGACGAAGGGCCATACCCCCAATCAATGAATGATTCGTTTCTTAATCCACAGTCTCATTATAAGGTCAATGAAGCGATTGCCAACGACGAAGACATGCGTACATGGAGCGATGATTGGCTGAAGATGAAATTTGGCATACAGCAAGCGGTTCATATCCCTCGAGCAACTGCAGAAGATCTGCAAAATCTTTCGAGCGTGAATTTGTTTAGAGTAGTGCTTAACCGCTACGCAGGGCAAAGTCTAACCTATTTGCCCCAATGTCACTATGGCATAAGTAATGGAACAAAGCGTGAGTTTAATTTCGTAGATATAACGCGTACATTTGAGTCACTCATAGATGAATCGTGCAGCCAAAAGCAAAGCTTGCCGTCTCGGTAGCTATTATTTGAGGTTGAGTATTTTTGGCAATTTAAAAGTAAAGCGTGCTCCTTTAGCAGTATTTTCGGCATAAATACTACCATGATGCGATGCGACAATTTGCTGTGCGATCGAAAGACCGAGTCCGTACCCGCCGTGGGTAGACTTGTTCCTGCTGCTGTCGCCTCGATAAAATCTTTCAAAAATAAATGGTAAGTCTTTGGTATGAATACCGGGGCCTTGGTCATCTACGCTGACCACAATATGACGTGTGGATTTGTGCATAGAAACATGAATGCTGCTTTTTTCTGGCGCATACTTTATTGCATTGTCGAGAAGTATTTTCATAAGTTCTGCAATGTTATCTGCATCGCCGTGTACTTTAGTATTAAGCAAGCTGGAAGTAACAATAATATTTTTTTGCTTGGCATTTTTTTTTGCGCTGCCCACAGCAGACTCAACAATCTCGTCGAGCTGTATAATTTCGTTTGTTTTATCGTTGTCTTTGCGCGCTAAACGGAGCAGCCCGTCGATGAGTGCCCGCAGTTTGCCGACTTCTTCAAGATTACTCTCAAGTTGTGCTCGTAGCTCAGTAGGTTTTGCCTGGGTGTCGCGTAGGGCAACTTGTGTTTCGGTCTGGATGGTAGTGAGTGGGGTACGCAGCTCATGGGAAGCATCGGCGGTAAAACGACTTTGCGCTTCGAGTGCTTCTTCGATTGGTCGAATGGTTCGTCGTGCAGCAAAATAGCTTATCGTAGCGCCTGCTCCGAGTACTACGAGGTTAAATAAAATAAGGCTTGTTTGTAATCGGTCTTCTGCTTCGCTAAGTCTTGTAATGCGCAACCGTTCGTAGCCGCTGTCTTCTATGGTGATGGTAAAAGGTGGGCGGCGCAATCCACGACGAAGTTCGGCGTCGGCGACTCTATATAGGACAAAGCTAAAGATTACTGACAGAAACATTATAAATGACACATACCATAGACTGAGCCGTAGTGATGGTGATAATCTCGTCATTATTCTATTTTATATCCAAATCCACGAATGGTATGAAGAAGGGGTTTTCCTTTAAATGGTTTTTCGATCTTGTTGCGCAGATAACCCATAAAAACTTCGACTGTATTTGGCAGTACATCCGAATCGTATTCCCATACATGATTTATGATTTTGTCTTTACTGAGTGTAACGCCTTTATTGCGCATAAGGTACTCGAGCAGAGCAAACTCTTTACTTGTTAAGTGTAATGTTTTGTCTTTTCGTGTAACAATGAATTTCGCTGGGTCGAGCGATAGGTCTTTTACGCGGAGTATTGTTGTTTCGCTCTGTTTTGGCCGCCGTAATAATGCACGAATCCGTGCTAATAATTCATCAAAATCGAATGGCTTAATGAGGTAGTCGTCTGCGCCAATGTTTAGTCCGTCGACCCGATCTTCTACGGTGTCTTTTGCAGTGAGCATTAGTATAGGCGTCATGTCATGTTGTTCTCGTAACGACCTGCATATCTCCATGCCATCCATGCCAGGTAGCATACGGTCGAGAATAATCACATCATAATCGTCGTTTTCAGCAGCTGCCAAACCCGACTCGCCATCGTGGCAGACTTCAACGCTGAATCGTTCGAGTTCTAGACCGCGTTTGAGCGCGGTAGCAATCTTTACTTCATCTTCAACAAGTAATAAACGCATATGTCGTAGTGTATCTTTTTAGTGTCTATTTATCAAAAGCGACCAGATGCGGCAACTATCTGGTCGCTTTACCTATTTGCTAATGTCTATCCGATACCCTCTCCTTTCTACCGCGCGTTTGCCCAGTAGTAGTATGGTGACATAGCAACCTGAGAAATTGCTTTAATCGAGCCCAAAGCTTAAATACGCCGGCACTACAGTAGAGGTACAGTAATTGACGCTGAGTTTTCCGATTTCAACGTGGGTCGGTCGTTGGCAGTTTTTGGCAATTTCTGCGGACCTATCTACGATTGCCAGTAATGCTTCGTGTGCATCTGTCATATCGGACATGCGTGCACTGGCATAGCTTTCTGGTGTGTCGGTTTCCGGTACAGCACGATAGTCGCTGTCTAGAACATGAGCAACTCCTGCGGCATTGAGGGCATGACCAACGGCAGCCCGGCGAGCTTTGTCGGCTAATCTTCGTTGCACTGGGCAGCCCGGGCAGTTGTTTTCGCAGTTGGTATCTACAGAACCAAGCATACTAGAGTCCTTTCGATTATGTACTAATCGACAATCAATAAAGAGGGTTGATTGTCCGGTTACGCTACTGGCTCCTATTTGCTCAAGCGTCCATGTACAAGCAAATACTCATAGCCTACAACCATGTGAATGGTTATATAAACAATAACACTAATGTAATAAAAAGTCAATTTCTCGGAGTTGATTATGCTTTGCGTTTTGCCGGTTTGCTAACGAACCGGTGATAGCCCAAATACAATACTGTCGCTAGACCAAGCGAGATAACAACAAACACATATCGAGTGTTTTGCGATGCAAAACCGCGCCCGATGCCATAAATTAGTGAAAACAACCCACCAAGCATGATGCCGTCTGATAGTAGCTGGATTTTCTTCTCGAGCAGTATGCTTGCTACAAGCAACATAACGGCCGCAATTAGTACAATGACAGAAACATTGCGGTTATATGGTTTCATTCTTTCGTTGTAGGCTTCTCGTTCTGTATCCAGTGCCCGCAGTTTTTCTTCCTGCTCGGCTGTGAGTTCTTTTCCGTAAGAATTAATTTCTACGGGATATTTGGGACTGGCAGGTTCAGCATAAAAGGTACTAATGCCAACACCAATAAATAACGCGATAAGTATACCTACAAAGAACGTGTACACGAGCTGAAGTGTTTTATTGTCTTCCATGCTTATAGTGTATGCCTATTCAGCGTTAACCACAACGTATTACAGAAAACGTGCTTCTACCTGCTCTTTGTTTATGCCATTGGTTATGTCCGTATAGCCTAGCTGAGATAGTAGCTGCATGGCCACATTGGAGCGTGCACCTGTTCGGCAGTAGACGATTAACGGAGTATCCTTCGCTAGGTTTGCTAGTTGTTTTGCGCCCTGCATGAGTTCGGTGGGCGGGATATTCAGTGCTCCGTCAACGTGCCCGCTAACAAATTCTTCGGGTTCTCGTACGTCGATGATTACTTTATTCATAGTTTAAGTATACTAGAATCACACAACAAGACGTTCTATATATGTTTTGTCGCCGACGTCGCGACGGAATGCTAGTGGCGTACTATTACCGAGGCCTTGATTTATAGCGGAAATAATATGTTCGCGAGCTTTCCAAGGAGTGCTTGCAAGGGCGGAAATACCGACGCTTCGCGATGAACCGACGGTTTTGTAGCGGCGAGGTGATATGCGTGTGCTGGCTGCAAAACGAACGTTACAACCCAGCGAGTCTGCAATATCGGTGTCGAGTTCATACTCGTACTGTGGCCCAATTTCGTAGCCGTATTCTGGTGCTACTAAGTAAATCATGGCAGATGCAAGATCTTTATAGCGGATGTCGTTATGGCGAAGTTCGCCCATTGCAATGCTAGTAAGTGCAGCACCAAGGTCAATATCATCGTCCAGTAGTTCGGCTATGTTGATGAGCTCTGGGTCGCCACCGCGAGCATTTATCTCGACTATTTTGAGTCCCTGCTTTGTTTTAAAGAATGTTGGGTAGAGAATTCCTTTGTATGGTGTATCTCGCTCATCTAGTTCTTGCAACACACGTTTCATAAGGTTCATTGCTTCGTCGTAGTCTGTTTGGTCGACAAATGGCAAATGTTCGCTCGGTTTTACGCTAAAGACTCCCATGCCACCGGTGCCGGGGCCCGTATCGCCATCTTCGCGGTAAGGGTAATCGTATGTTTCGGGCGGTCGAACGAGTGTCCGTCCGTCGGTAAAAATTTGCAGCGTAAATTCATGGCCGGCTAGTTTTTCTTGAACTTCTATGCCTGATTGCGTAGGGTCTGTTAAGACCTGGCGTGCATAGGCTCGCGCCTCATCAAACGTATCAAAATGCTTACCCATAACCTTCACGCCTTTTCCGCCGGCAAGGTTTCGTGGTTTTAGTGCAATTTCTTGCCCAAATGTTTCAAAATAGTCAATTGCTTCAAGCGCACTTCGCAGCGATGCGGCCATAAAGTTTACTGGATTATACTTTGGGCCGATTTCATCGATAATGTCGCGAAGGTAAAATTTATCCCATTCAATCCGGGCGGCTTCTTTGGTGGGGCAGGGAATGAGGATATTCGGTAGCCGGTCCTGTACGGCGTCGACTACGCCAGCAGCAAGTGCATCGTCGAAGTTGGTCAAAAACATATCGGGTTGAACATGTTCGACCCAGTCTGCGATGGTTTTGGTGTCTGTAATGCTGCCGATAGTACTAATACTGCCGTTGGATACAGTAGCATGGTCGAGCAGACCAGGATTCTCCCATTGCCCAAGAACATGCAGTCGATGCCCTTCAAGCCTATCGGCAAGAGCATGGTCGCGACCCATATGTCCTAGCAGCGCTATATCCATACTATCAGCATAGCAGATTAGTATATCTATCTAATCGGTACAACGCGCGATTACTTTTCTCTTGGGCGTGCAATGTGGTCGATTATAACTCCAGCTAGACAGGCAACGATGCCAGTATTACGGCTAAATATAGCGACATTTGCGAGTAGCGTACTGGTTTTAAGCGATTGCTCACTATTACTGTTGAACGTATCTCCAGCTTGTTCATACGCGTTTAGTAGAGAAATTATGGCTAGAACTATGCTGAGGGCAACTAATAGTCCACCAACAATAATAAGTTTTTTTGCCAGGTTTTTGTTTATATATTTTTTCACTAGGCTAATTTTATCATCAAAACCCGTTAAGTGGATTAGTTTAAGGTGCGTCAGCCAGGATATGCTATTATTGGATTTATGGCATATATACGATCTAACGAAGACTATTACCGAAGCCTTGGGTATGGTCCAGAAACGGCAGAGGCTATGGGGCGCGCAGCAGATGCGGGTGAGTCACTTGACGAGGGGTTTTGTAACCCCATGAAACAAAGATTCGCAGATGAGGTGGTTAAGTCATATATTCAAGATCCAGAGCGTGGCTTAGATATTATTGATTAAATAAATACGTCATTCTGTCTAACTACATGTTGATTGGAGTGCCCACCGTGGAATATGTGGTGACTACTCTTCAGGTAGAATTTGATCCCATTTTTCTGGATTTGAGTAGGTATCTAGAACCTCAACATCTCTAGCACCTTCACAAAAGTCTTCTGACATCTTACTCCAATGTCGTCCACTAAAGTGTGCGATTCCTGCTATAGCCAACCAGCTACCGCCATTCATAATATATGGCGATAAAGTTTGTGAATGATAATCAACGCCAGCTAAGTCTACCACACCGATTATCGTCTCAGTTATAGCACCCAATCCAAGTAAAATATTTCGAGAAGTAACACACAGACGAGAGTCAACTTCACAGCTAGCTGCAATTGAACGAAGACCATGTGAAGCTCTATCAAACTCATTTGCCATACGTTCATACTAACCCAAAGCACTGGTATAGCCATAACCGGGATTGGAGAGCCCACGGGGGCGTTCTATCGAACCATTTCCTCACTTACTCGGAGCAAGCTCCTGCGTAAGTTCGTCATGAACGAACCCAAGATTCCTAGGTTCTCGAGCCTGGTAGCCCCCAAATGAAAAGACCCCACCGTTGGTGAGGTCATTTCACTGGAGGGCCCACTGGGACTCGAACCCAGGACACGTGGCTTAAGAGGCCACTGCTCTAACCAACTGAGCTATGGGCCCATAAAGGGACCGGGTTATTTTAACAGATTAGAAGCGCTGGGTAAAGAGGCCGGGGCGTGGTAAGATAGGACCATGAAATTACTAAATGGTAAAGAACTGGCCGATTTTATTAAGGAACGTCAGGCAAAGCAGGTGCGTGCACTGCGTCAGGCTAATGGCATACAGCCAAAACTGGCTATTGTCTTAACGATAGACCACCCTGTTATAGACGTGTATATTCGCATGAAACAACAATACGGTGCTGATATTTTGGTTGACGTGGACGTGCACCGTGTCAAACAAAGCGAAGCAGGGCAGGTTATTCAAGAGTTAAATAGTGACGAATCTGTGCACGGTATAATCGTGCAATTGCCACTAGAAGACCCGAGTCAAACTGACGAAATTGTGAATGTGGTAGCGCCGAAAAAAGATGTTGATGCATTGGGTATAAAAGCAATCTTTACTCCGGCAACACCTATGGCGATTTTGTGGCTACTAGCAGGCTACAACATAGACCTTCTTGGCAAAAAAGTACTACTCATTGGTCGTGGCAAGCTGGTCGGTGCGCCGCTTGAAAAAATGCTACTGCAGCAAGGCGTCGATGTAAGCGTGGCAGACCGTTCTACAGAAGACCTCGCTGCCAAGACACTCGAATCGGACATTATTATTACCGCAACGGGCAGCCCAAGCATTCTGTTCCCCGATATGATCAAGCAGGGTGCTGTGGTGGTGGATGCGGGTGTAGCAAGCGAAGATGGCAAAACCGTTGGCGACGTCGCAGAAAGTGTCTACGAGCGCGATGATCTAACCATTACACCGGCCAAGGGTGGTGTGGGCCCACTCACTGTTTCGGCATTGTTCGATAATGTTATTCGTGCCGCTCGCGAAAGCGAAGAATAAAGAGTCAACTACAGTGCGTTTAAGAGTAGGTTGTAAATTTTTTCTGGCATAGCGTGGGGAGCAAGTGCTAAATAGTCGTAGTTGCTGGGGATTTCGAAGCTATACTGTGTTAGTTCGGGATACTTTTTGCCGGCCATGCGCATTGCAGTACGAGATTCTTTTATTTCGCCTACACAATCGAGTGGTTTCTCGCCTGAAATACCGAGTAAGTTCTTGTACATTTCTTCTAGGTTTTGATCAGTGAGCAGGTTCTTTCCCCATATACGAGTGAGTGTAGACTCTTCGCAGAAAGGTGCCAGGGCCAAGCATGTAAAAGCGCATTTTGCACAGGAGCCACACCACCATATTGAGTTGCTATTATGGGTAAAAGCACGGTTGCACGAGCTAAATACATCTATATATTTACTGATTGCTAATTCACAAAACAGCTGAGCGATATGTATTTCACTAAGGGGCCGCAAAAATGAGTAATAGTTCGGTCCAGACTCGCCAAATGTTTGGTGCAAGTTTTTTTGATATGCTTTTTCAAAGTCTAATGACTTGGAATATTGATGGTTGATTTCGGTATTTTTGTAGACGAGCGTTGCTTCGTTGGCTGAGTTTTCGTTAGAAACGATTACATCTTTATAGCCTGCAAGTATGGCAACGACAGTGCCCACGCAGGCAATAATTGCCGATATGGGTATATGACCGTTGTACGCATCTGCTTTATTGAGATCAACAAGCTGTTTATCCCAGTCGCGCTCTACCCAGAAATGCTGCAAGCCGATTTTTTCTACCAGCGGTGCGAGTTGATTACGGTGGTTAAGGCTCCACGTGGCAACCTTTGGTTGGTCTTTAAGAATCTCGGCTGTCACGAGCGAGTCTTTGCCGCCGCCGATACCTATGAGTAGGCCAGAGCCATGATATGTCGAGGCAATAGGGTTAGACACGTGCTGAGAGTGTGGAAAGGATATGTTTGTGTTTGGGTCGAGTTTATTGACGTAAAAGAATTCACCCAAACCTTTTTGGTACGTTTTGCCAAAAAATTCGGCTTTGTCTTTGTTGAGCGAAACGTTACGAGTGTCGATTACACTTGGTACAAATGTCTTGTAGTACGAAACTCCGGCCATGATAAACAAATCTTGTAGCGCGGTATCGAGAATAGTTTCGTCGTAAGCTGCAAAATCAAAATCAAATTTGTACTTTTCGGTAAAAGTAAATGCCTCGTCTATTTTGTAGCGTAGTGTGAGCGTCTTGGTGCCGAGGTCAAAATTGTACGAATCAAAAATGAATGTTTTGTATGTCATAGTTCGTTTACGATCTTCTTGTATTCGTTTCCACGAAATTCAAAATTTTTAAACATATCAAAGCTTGCGCAACCTGGGGAAAGCACGATACTTTGGTTTGCTTTCGCCTTGCTTCGAGCAAGCTCTACTATTTCTTGCAAGCTTTTTGCATCGGAGACAGTATAATCTTTAAAACCAAGATTCTGTAGTTCTTGAGCGATTTTCTGTCCTGTTTGCCCCATTAGCACGGCATGCACAACTAAGTTATTTTTTTGCACTATACCATCAGCGATTGGCTGCATTGATAGACCTCTGTCGAATCCGCCGCAAATCATAACTTTCTGGCCGGGTATTGCGCCCATTGCCGCGGCAGCGGCTTGCGGGGTTGCAGAGAACGAGTCGTTATAAAATTTTATGCCGTCTTTTTCGCGGACAAGTTCTAAGCGGTGGGGAAGGCCGGTGTAATCTGCGAGGGCTTTTACAATGACGCTCGGGTCGTTATCGATAATATCCCAGGTTGCAGCAATGGCAGCACAAACGTTTTCGAGGTTATGCCTACCTAGTAGCTTTACGTCGCTGACGTTGCACACTTTTTCACCGTCGTAATAAATGGCTTCGCCCAGTACGTAGGCGCCATTTTGTTCGGCAGGTTTTTCGTTTTTGGGCGGAACCTCGTAGGAGATTTTTAGGGCAGGCGACACACCCGCTACTTCTGAAGAGTAATCGCTGAGGCGGTTGTATATTGCAAGCCCATCGTCTGGTTGATAACGGAAGAGTTGCTGTTTTGCCGTTATGTATTCTTTGATATCACTATGCCAGTCGAGATGCTCAGGAACAACCATGAGGCAGACAGCAATTTTGGGCGAAAACTTGAGGTCGATTAACTGAAAATTGGCTAGTTCAAGAACTACATAATCGCTCGGTCGAATATCTTCTTTTAGTAGGTCGAGTGGAGGTGTACCGATATTGCCACCCAAATGAGTACGTTTGCCTGCGGTTTGCAGTATTTTGGTAATAAGCGCAGACGTCGTACCTTTTCCTTTTGTACCAGTTACGCCAATAACGGGCGCAGGGCACACGCGGAAAAATTCTTCAGTAACGGTAGTCACTTTTCGTATCACATGTTCGCTGTTTGCAGCAATAATATCCTTCGGATGAATAGCAGGGGAGCGAACAATAAGGTCGAAGTGTTCGAGGTCTTTCAAGTACCCCTTCCCTGTTCGTTTTTCTACCCCGTGCGGAACCGTTATATCGTTTTGGTCGCAAATGGTTATGTCGTTTTTTGGTCCCCAGTATTCAAGAGCAGAAACACCCTGCTTGCCGTAGCCTAGTATTGCAATTCGCATAGCTTCATTATGCCGTAAGTTTGGCAGTGGGTAAACTACTTTGCCAGAGCTTTCTTAACTTGTTCAGCAACTTGGCGAGGAGTCATGTCTGCCTTTAATATTACAGAAACAACTCCAAGATCTTTTACAGCCTGAGGAACTTCTTGTTCGCCCATGTTGGTCAAGATAATGACTTTCGTTTTAGCGCCCCAAGTAGTTTTTCTGAGTTTTGCGAGCATTTCTGCTCCCGTCATCTCGGGCATCATGAGATCGAGCAGCACAATATCAGGCCGCATCTTTTCAGCGAGTTCCAGGCCGAGCTTGCCATTTTCGGCCGTGTCTACCTTATAGCCCTCTGCCTCGAATTTAATTCGATACATTTGGCTAATGGCTTGGTCATCTTCAATGATGGCGATTTTCGCTGCCATACGCTAATGTTACGAGAAAACAGAAGAATAGACAATTGTTTTTACGCGGCTATACGATCGACGTTGTTGTCAATTTTGAATGAAACCATTCTGCCTCTGTTTGGAACTTCTCCAAAAGCAGGGTCTGCAATGTCTAGTTCTTTCCCAAAATCTCTTTGCGCTGCAGATACGATTCTTGGGTTAATTGTTCTGAATAGTACTTCCGTTGGACGTGATCCACGAGTCAAGGAGCGGCACATATCTCCAAAATTGGCTAAGTTGCCTTTTGGGCGGATAGTTGTATCTGCGAATATATCGCTTATCCATGTGATTCTTGTTGTTTCTTCTGGGTATTTTTCACTAATCCATTGTTGCATTTCAGGATCATCACCATATACTTCGCGAGCGAGTGCTTCTGCGGTTGTTACTCGTGCAAGTGTCGCAAGAGCTATTGTGCCGCTAGGATCTTTTTCGAGATACCATAGTGAGTGCGTGTCTTTGCTTTCGAAAGTGAATTTAGCTTTGAGTTCCTCTGTAGGGAAGGCAGGTTCCGTGGGGCAGAGCTGGCATACTTCGCAGATCGAACCAACCGCAACCCTACTTAGTCCGTCGGGGCAATTCGCCTGTTCTGTTTCTGAAGGACACTTACTAACTTCTTGCCACGGGCGAGCGGCAAACGCACCCTGGTACATTTCTACAAGTCGATCGAGCTGATTCGATACTGCACTCGGTGCGTATACACCCCCATAATAAACTTCTGCCATTTCTACCTCCTTCTTACCTCTCAAGGGTACATATTATTTAATAATTATGCAACAAAACTAAAGATATATTATAGTAGTATGGTAAAGATTGTTGTTGGCTGACAATACGTTAAAGGAGGAGTATATGGCGCGAGAACAAGGACCAATGTCGGGATTTAGGGATTTGCTTGCAGACCAGATGATTCCGCGTGAAGCTGTTTTGACTACTATTAAAGGTGTGTACGAAAGTTACGGTTTTGTTCCATTAAAAACCCCTGCACTTGAACGCTATGAAACACTGACGGGTAAATACGGCGAAGAGGGCGAGGGACTTATCTATCACTTTACTGATCATGGTGATAGACATGTGGCGCTTCGGTACGACCAGACAGTGCCGTTAGCACGGGTTGTTGCGCAGCATGGCAATGAACTACCAAATCCGTATAAACGATATGCAGTCGGTGATGTGTGGCGAGGAGAAAGCCCGCAGGCAGGCAGGTATCGAGAGTTTATGCAGTTCGACGCTGATATTGTTGGTTCAGATAGTCCGTTGGCAGATGCTGAGATTGTTGCGATGATGAGTGATGCGATGAGTCGTTTGGGTGTGAGTGCAACCATTCGCGTTAATGATCGGCGTCTTCTTGATGGGTTGGCACAGGCTTGTGGAGTTGATAGCCGCGAAGGTTTTATTCAGTTAACAACCATTATAGATAAGGTTGAAAAAGTTGGTCGTGCGGCAGTGCTCAAAGAGGTTGAAACGCTGTTCGATGATCAGGCGAGCGGTATTGTTGATGAATATTTGTCGGTTGAAGCCGAAAGTGCAGATAAAAAACTCGATAAAATGAGTGAGCTTTTGGCAAATGATGTAGCAAGACTTGGAATTGATAGTTTGCGTAAAATCTTTGGGGTGCTGCGCTCGGCTGGTTATGACGAAGATGCAATTGTGTTCGATCAGTCAATTGCACGGGGTCTGAGCTACTATACGGGCACAATTTATGAAACCATGCTCGATGACCTACCAGAGATAGGTTCGGTTTGCAGTGGCGGTAGGTTCGATAATCTTATAGAACAGCTTGGTGGGCCAGATATGCCTGCGGTAGGTACTTCAATTGGTGTAGATAGGCTAATGACGGGTATGCGACAACTGGGTATCATGGAAGATGTGAAGACCAATACCCAGGTCTACATTACGAACGTTGATCCTGCGGTAGATAGTGCGCGCTTTGAACTTGCAAAGAAATTGCGCGATGCAGGTGTTGCGGCAGAAATTTGGTACGGTACAGATAGGCTCGGCAAACAATTTAAAGCAATCGAGCGCCTTGGCGTGCAGAACGTAGTAATTCTTGGAGGCGAAGAAGCTGCCGCGGGTAATGTGACGGTTAAGAATCTTGCAACCGGTGAACAGCATACAATGAGTGTCGCCGATCTGGTTAAGCAGTATAGTGCCTAGACCTCGGTAGTTAAATTGAGCTGGTCATAGATGGCATAGGGTTTTTTGTAATATTTAGCCCACTCTTTGTCGCCATAGCTAAAATGCCACCATTCGCCGTCGTAAGGTGCAAAACCTGCTTGTTTCATGACATCACGCAAAAGTCGTCTGTTGTCCCATGCTTGCTTGCTTATGAACGGCGAAAAAGTATATGAGTCTGGCACAAATTCCCATATGTGGGTTCCCATATTAATTGGTTTGCCTTCTTTAAGAATTCGTATATCGACTGCAGCACCAGTTGGGTGTCCTGCAACATCTGGTACGGCAATATTCCTATGCACGGCCTCGAGTAGCTCGACGCCGCTATATTTCTTTGCAAATTGTCGTTTGTATTTTTCGAAGAGCTCTTGTTGAATGTGTAAAGAACGGTGGCCGTATACGACTTCTAACGATAGCTTCTTCGAGACTTTCGCGAGTTCCTCGCTGGCAAGGGTAAGTCGTTCAGCGACCGATTCGCGTACAAGAACGGGTTGTTCATATAGCTCAAGTGTTTCGGAGTCGATTTGCTTTGCGCTCAGATTTGCTGTGGATTTTATTGGTACTAGCTTCTCTTTGTTGTCTTTGAAGGGTATCTTGATGAGGTCGGTATAGTGAACCATCCTATCGGCTAGCTGTTGGTAGATGTCTTTTTTGTTCATACAAGAGTTAGACGGCCGTCGTACAGGATATCTACGGTGCCAGAGATGGTCGATGAAACGACTTTACCTTTTTTGGCATCGTAGTGTGCAGCGGTATTAATGGTCTCTCCTGAAGGCTGCAATACAGATACTGTAGTGCTTTTTTGCTGTTCTTGGGCAAGCGCAATGCCGATAGATGAAGTGCCGCTACCGCAGGCAGTTTCATCAAAAATGGTATCGACTTCTTTGACCCAGACGGCAAAGTCTGCCACTTCAGTTTGTTCGTTGTAGTAGGTAACGCCAACAGCTGGCTGTTCGGCAAGTCCGTAAGTGTTGCTTGCCAACAAGCTCTGTAATCGCTCCTTCGGGCTAGCGGCTTTACGTAGGACATCATCTGTAACGACCACATGAGCTATCCCATCGAGCGACACGAGCACGCCTTCGTCAACTACTTTTGCGAGCTCGCTAGCGGGTTCTTGGGGTAGTGGCATTTCTACGGTAATATTGCCGTCCTTAGACTCAAATGCAAGAGGTCTGTCGACGCCGGAAACTTCTATTTTACCGGCATAGTCTTTACCTTCGGTTATGAGTCGGATTACGCTTCTTGTTGCGTTGCCGCAAAATTCACCACCGAACATCTCAACTCGGGCAACTGCTTCAGGGCTTTTTGGTGCGGTAACAAAACAGCACTGTTCTATTTCTGGCTGATCCGCAAATTGTTCTTGCCATGTTCTCATGATCCGGTCGTTTAGGCTTTGTCTATCTTCGTCAAGCATTTGATCAGTAACGATAGCGGTTGTATTGCCCGATGGATATGCTATAACGGCGCGTTTTAGGTTTGTGGGTTTTTCCATGGTCTTTTCTCCATCAATGGTTCTTTCCAAATATACACGGTAATCGATCAGTAGTGATCCGTCGACACGAAAATGAGGACCAGCTTTTAGTATAGGCTGTTTTACGAAACCTTCAGATTCGTACAGCCCAATTGCGCGTACATTTTCTGCACTGGTACATATTTCGAGTTCGTCGGTGCCTTGTTCGAGCGCACGGTCAATGAGTGCACGAAGTGTTTTTCGGCCCAAACCGTTTCCTTGGAGCTCTGGGTCGACGGCTAGTTCTTCAATGAAGTACTCTCTTGGAGCAGTGAAGTATCCGCCCGCCAATGAGACAACTTTGCCATCGGCGGCTCCTATAATAAGGTCTCCATTTTTGTCCAGAATATATTGCAAAGCACCTTGTGCCTCTTCTGGTGTGAAAGCCTCATTGTAAGGCGGGTCGGCAAATGCACGTTGATATATCGATACCGCTTCTTGGAGCCCCCAGTCCTCTAGATGATCAAGATTACTTACTCGCTCAAAACCAATGTCGTTGTTACCCATTGTATATCTCCCATATATTTGTATTTAAGAGTGTATCTAAAAAAGCCGGCAATGCCTAGCATATACCGGCTATATATGGTATTCGTTCAAACGAGAAGTAAGCCCAGCTTTCTGGGTTTGGCGGATTGACTGCCTGGGTGAGCTTACAATATTCATGCACTTAACCATATCTTTATGTATTACTTTTGTCAACAGTCTTAAGACCGTTATGTGAACCAGATATGTCCTTAAGATTGTCTTGAGGCGCATAAATGCATACTATTAGAATTAATGGATTCTGCAGAGAAAGAGCCTCGAGCGGTGCCAGGCTTTGAGAGAATAGAAATCAGGCCTGATCTTACAGATTTTGATTTTACTCACGCCGGTTTGTATAGATGCAAAACAGACGGCGAGGGCTTTGACGCGTATCAGCTGGATAGTGACGAGACGTTGGAGCACGGTTGGGGCGTACAAGATATGGTGGCGGGTGACTGGGTGGTATTGAAGCCCTCGTCAAAAGGGGGGTTCAAAAAAAGCGGTGTGCGAAAGGAGGCTTTTGACTTAACATATGTTCGTCTCGATCCGGGCAAGTATCGCAAGGAGTCTTATATTCGAGCACAGCAGATAGGTCAGCCGTTTACTTTTTTGGGCGTTGACAGTGACGAGCCAGAAATGGCGCCGGCGTATGCGTATATTGTTCTTAATTTAGACAAGAACCAAAACCCGATTGTAATCAATGGAAGACGCGACATTTTTTATTACGATGAAGACGATCTGCATCGAGGGTATGATCTTGTAGCGTAGCCTACAATCTAATTGAGTGTTTCGTTGATGATGTCGACGACTTGGTGGGGCGTGTAGTGTGCTTTGACGATGTAGCGGTCTACGTTGAGGAGTCGCAGGCTGGCGGGTGCCTCGTCTTTGCTGATGTTCGTAAGCACAATAACACGGATTTTGGCGCCCCATTCTGTTTGTCGTAGTTTTTCGAGCATCTCTTCGCCGTTCATAACAGGCATGCGTAGGTCGAGTAACACCAGATCTGGCCTAAACTCGTGAATAAGCTCTAAGCCCTCTTGGCCATCGTGGGCAGTAGCCACTTTGAATCCACATGACTCTAATTTAAACTGGTACATTTTCGCTATTGGTATATCATCTTCTATGATCGCAATTTTCACATTTTCTCCTAGATAAGACAAAAAAGTAGCCCCGCTAGAGAGCTACTTAATTAATTTTCAAAGGTTCAAAGTGAGTATATACCCTGCTTATTGTAATAGTCAAACAATAATTTACATTAATTTACATTTTATCATCGTTTGTGTTGTTGAATTTGCGCTCTCGGTATTTCTTTATACCTTCGAGTATTCCAAACGTCGCAACCGAGATCACTCCACCGGTTGCCAAGGTTTCAGTCGGATTATCCAAAGCGTACGTCAGAACTGACTGCGTACTGTCACCGAGTTGTCTGAACGGGGGTATAGGCGTGGTCCAGAGTGCAACACAGCCTGCATAGATAGCTGCGTGAGCTTTGCGTCTATTACGGCTTGATTCTATGCCTAACGAACGATCGACCGTGATAGTTGGTCCAGCGCCTTGCCATACAGCGCTTGCAAGGGGTGTTATTTCTTTACGGAAAGTAGAAGCCGTACTTGGTGTTGGCGCATCAATCTTGTTTGCCGGTTTATTTCTGGCAAGAAAGTTTGATTGGGCATAGTCAAATGGACCAATTACTGCACCTACAAGAAGGGCTGCGGCCCATCTATTCACGTGCCCTCCATCAACAAGAGCTTCGCCACCTGCAACCCCCGCCAACCATTCAAAAGTTGATAACTGACGAGCTACATGAAAACTTAATAATCGTCGCACAGCACTAGTACCGCTACCAGTATTAAGTTCACGAAGTACCTCTGTGGGTGCTGATTCACTAGGGACTTCACAAGAAGCAGTGTTGTGCTTATCTTCTAGAAACTCAGAGCAAAGATGATTCGCAATCATGTCCATGACGTACTCATCATTCGCGATACTAGTAGGAGAGTCTATTTCCATACAAAATATAATACTACAAAATTAATGAATTGTCAAATACGCTTACGCTTGCATTGTTTTTGTCGTGAGTATATGGTGTGGATATGTTAACGGTAGAAACTTACATAAAACCAAGTGAAATTGAAGGCACGGGCTTATTTGCTGCGCAACCCATTGCAAAAGGGGGAAAACTTTGGGTTTTTCAACCGGGTTTTGATATTGTTTACGATGTTAAAGAAGTGCGTGAAATGCCGAAATCAGTACAGGATTACCTAGAGGAGTATGCCTCATTGATTCCTCAGCTCGGGAAGCTACTTCTATGTGGCGACAATGATAGGTTCACAAATCATAGTTATAGCCCAAATAGACGGTTTGAGTTCGTATCACCGACCGAAATGTATGAGTTTGCTACTCGAAATATTGCTGTAGGGGAAGAGCTCACCAACAACTACCAAGAGTTTGATGCAGATTTCCTGAGCTACGCGAGTAGGCTCAGATAAGCGTTGACTTTTTGACTAATGTGTAGTACTATGTCTGCAAGGTCATTTGATCTTGGTCCATTAGAAGATTAATCAAGCGAGCACTAGTTTAACTGATAGTGCTCGTTTTTTTGTATCGGAGACAAAATATGGCATTAATGGAGAGAATTAGTAGCGAATCGTTCGTAGATGCGAACGTTAACCCGTATGGGGTTGAGTTAGATTCGCCATTGATTCTTGCAAGAACTAAGGATTTGGTTACAACAGAGATTCCTTATATTGATGCCACTACTAATCCTGATATTGCCTCAGAGAACGGAGTATATTCAGTTTATGAAGTTGATGCATGTCACCCTGCATCAGATGTAGCGCGTGCAATCGAAGGGCGCGTTAGCGTAGAGGATTGGGAGCAGGATTCTGCAATAACTCAGTACGATGCTTCTTTGTATGAGCAGAACTCAAGATTCTTCCTGGTTGTAGATATGAGCGATCCGGATAAACCAAAGCCAGCAGTATCTCTAAGGGTTGCTGACTGTATGTCTGGTGACTCATCTACAGTGAATTACTTCAAAGAATGTTATGGAGATAGTATTGCGTTGCCTCCTGAGATGAGCTTTGGTGACCCAGAGAGCAGGGTTTGGGATGTCGTGGGTGTCATGGCTCCTAAGTCTTACAGAAACGGTTTTGCTTCTGCATGGGCTTATCATGCGCTCTATAAGCGAAGCATGGAGCTTGGTATTGACTCTTGGATCGCATGCATCGCCGATAAGGAGTACGATAACTTAAAAGCTGTAGGGATAGATTTTGTGCCTATACAGGGCTTACCAAAAGTTGAGCTTTCCCTGGAAAGATCGCGCAAAGGTATTGATTTTGGTTTCTATACCGCAAATGTCCCTCTTCAGGGAATTAATGTAGCCAAAACAATTGAAGGTCTTGACGCAAAGTATGGGCTTAGTGTTTTACTGAGAAAAATTGCAAGTATATGCTTAAAAGGTAGCTTTGCTTAAGTAATGTATTTTTGTGCTTTACTCTTTTTGACGTAAAATGAGTTTAAGCATGACTATTATTAGAATAATATCAGTACTACTGAGTGTTATTATACTTGCCACTGGAGCACTGGTATTTCTTAGAAACAGAAAGCCCATAACAAACAAGCTTTACTTGGCAATGGCGGTTCTCTCTGGTTTGTGGGGCATGATTTATCAAAGTATTGAGTTTTTTGACTCCATCGTTTTGGTAAAACTATTTAATTCGTTAGCATACGCTACAGGTCTTTTGCTTATGAGTAGTGGGGTTGCGTTTACATATTACTTTCCCGTAAAACGTAAAGCAAGGTTCCTAAAACCTTTTATTATCCTTGTTCTAGTAACTTTCTTTCTTAGTTTCACACCTCTAGTTTCCGGCGATGTTATAAAAGTAAGCTCAAGCCCGCTGATATATGAGTACACTACAGGCACGCTCGAGTATTTATATATAGCGACCATGGCATATGGCATATGTCTTATCGTTCGGAACCTGTTTAGACGAAATACTTCAGCTACAGCCATACAAAAAACTCAGTCGAATTTAGTTGCCAGCGGTTTTGCTCTGAGCTTAGTTACTGGGGTTTCTCTCTCTGTTGTTTTTCCGATGTTTTCAGATAGTGTATTTCTAGATAATCTTGCCCCGTTTTCGTTGGTATTTGTCAGTGGTTTTACTGCGGTGGCCATAGTGAAGCATAAACTGTTCGATATTCGTTTGATTGTTGCACGCTCGCTTGGCTATGTACTGACTCTGTTGACCATTGCCGGGGGTTATTCGTTTTTGGTTTTTGTGGTGTTCGCACAGTTCTTGGGGGCAAAAGACCTTTCCAATTACCAGCAAGCGCTGTATGTGATCTTGGCAATTGTATTTGGCTTTAGTCTGCCACCGCTGAAGAATTTCTTTGATAGAGTTTCGAATACGCTGTTTTATCGCGATGCGTACGATGCAGCTGCGTTTTTAGATCAGTTTAACCGTGTGCTGGTTGGCAACATTGACTTACAGCCGCTCTTACGGCAGTCTTCTGAACTGATAGAACAAACGCTCAAGGCCGAATATTGCTTGTTTGGTATTAAAGAAACAGACAGCACGCCGCGCCGTATTATCGGTACTAAAACGCTCGATTTTACCGAAGAAGATATTGCGGCCACCATGTCGGATACGCCACATATCCATAAAAAGCTCATTGTGACCGACGAGCTCGAAGAGGGGCATGCGGAGCTGAAAGCACGGCTTAGCAAGTACAATATTGCGGTTTTGGCACGGCTCATCTCTCGTCCTAACCAGAAAGAAGGCCAAGGATATTTAATTTTAGGCCAAAAGAAGAGCGGTAACCCCTATAACAAGCAAGACCTGCAGGTGCTCGAAATTATTGTGAACGAGCTCGTTATCGCTATTCAGAACTCTATGCGTTTCGAAGAGATTCAGGCCTTTAACGTAACGTTGCAAGAAAAGGTTAACGAGGCAACGCGTAAACTGCGACTTACGAATGAAAAATTAAAGGCGCTCGACCAGACTAAAGATGAGTTTATCAGCATGGCATCGCACCAGCTGCGTACGCCTTTAACATCGGCAAAAGGCTACCTAAGTATGGTTATTGAAGGGGATGTTGGTAAGCTGAACAAAAAACAACACGACCTGCTTGGACAGGCTTTTGCAAGTAGCCAGCGCATGGTGTATTTAATCGCGGATCTTCTGAACGTATCGAGGTTACAAACTGGTAAGTTCGTAATCGAAAACAAGCCAACCCAGCTTGCCGATGTCATAGAGACCGAAATCGCTCAGCTGGAGGAGGCTGCAAGGGCAAAAGAAATGACCCTGACCTATAAAAAACCAAAGAACTTCCCGTTGCTTAATATGGACGAGACCAAGATTCGCCAGGTCGTGATGAATTATGTCGACAATGCCCTGTATTACACGCCCGCAAAAGGCCATATCAACGTATCGCTTGAAGATAAGGGAAATAGCATCGAGTTTAAGGTGGTAGATGATGGTCTTGGTGTACCAAAGCACGAACAGCACCACTTGTTTACCAAGTTTTTCCGTGCGGGTAATGCTCGTAAGGCTCGCCCCGATGGCACAGGGCTAGGGCTATTTATGGCGAAAAAGGTGGTTGTAGCCCAAGGTGGAGCAATTATCTTTGAGAGTGAAGAGGGCAAGGGTAGTACATTTGGCTTTACGTTCCCTAAAGATAAGCTCAAAGTAACTGCAGAGAGCGCAAAACAGGCACAAGAAGCCGATATTACACTGTAAGCGACTAGAAACCGTAGTAAGGTAAGAAAAGTTACTGCAAAAAATATTGCTTGTGCTTACAATGAAAAGGTTATAATATATCTTGACAATAGCTTATGCTTGTGGTAAAGTTAAGCATGTTAATGGTGGGCTGCCTCTTACGGAGGTGGGAAGGTAAATAATCGGCCAATTTCATTGGCTTAAGGGAGAAATACATGCCCCAAAATCCAGAAGTAGGATTAGTTCGTCGAACGCTTGCTGCAGCAGTAGTTATTGGTGTTGGCGGCGCAATGCTCGCAGGTTGTGGCGAAGGTTCAATTCGCGCAATTGGCAATGCAAATACAAATAGCGATGGTACAGAAGCAACTGCAGGCCAGCCAACCGACGCTTGCCCAGATACATGGGAAATGCCAGGTTTGCCACTCAATGATATGCATCGTGTTGTTGTTGACGGTATGCCAGAGCTCGGTAATGCCGCAAATGAAGAACAAGCACGAGCTGCGTTAGCTAAGTGGGTCGACGAAGTTGTTTCAGTAGATGATGATGTTCTCTTTGCCTATGCAAGGGAAATTACTGGCGAGGAATTTAATCAAGACGCTATGGTTGATTCAGACGGCTGTGCGACTGACGAAGCCGAACGTGCAAGACTTGCCATAGAAACTACAATTGGTTTATCAGACGTATCTGATGGTTCAGTAGATTTGCCCGCGGATCTTACAAATACGGGTGTAGAAGATGATGGAAGGGTTGTCATTGCTGCTCAACCTGGGATTAGTGGCGATCGTAGTGGAGTTCTCATTGTTACCCCAGACGGTAAAATAGTGGGCTTTCTTGATCGATGTAGCAATTTAGCAGTACTAAAACCACATTCAAATAGCCCGACGGGTCGAACAGACGAACCAGGCGTCACTCCAAAGTACGACGATGGACGTTTGCCAGGCGATCCAAATGTGCCTGCAGACCAAGACAAGGGTACACCCGACAAGCCAGGTAGGGGCCCAGCTGGGCAAAAGCCTGATGCTGAGGGCTATATCCCTTCAGAAACTCGTCCCGAAGCACCTTCGACTACAGAAACGCAGTCATCCCCAGGTACACCTGAAGATCGTGGTCCAGCAACAACCAACCCACGTCCGAGCGGTCCAGCAACAACGGTCGTTGCAACAACGGTCGTTGCTACTTCAACCCCTAATACGGCACCATTGCCAACGGCTCCATAAGTAGAAGAAATAAGAGGAAATAGTATATGAAATTTACAAACCCAATCAAAAAGTTCTTCAGTAAGATCCCTAAGAAGCTTCTACTGGTAATCGTAAGTGTATTCTTGGCCGTAGGTGTAGCAGGTTTGGTTCGTGCAGAGTTTTACCCTGATCGACCAACCTACGACTACAACAAGCCATGTAACCCAAACGACGCAGACAAGTATGACCGCTGTGGCTCGCTTGAAGGCCCAGTGTTTAACAGCTTCATCAACACGCCAAGCTATGGCGACGAACGAGCTTTTGCAGATGCTCGAAAGAGTGAAAACACTGCAAGCGGTAGCTACAAGAATGTTCTTGAAGATGTAACCACTGGTAGTCGCGAAGTTGTTGTACGTATGTACGTACACAACAATGCAAACAGCGATACTAATGCATCTGGCAAGGGTATTGCACGCGACACAAAAGTACGTGTTGCACTGCCAACCGCCGAATCGCAAACACTTCGAACTCGAAGCTATGTTTCTGCAAGCAATGCCGCAATGGTAGAAGATACCGTTGATCTTGTTGGCGCACAGGCATTCAAAGTCGAATACGTTCCTGGCTCTGCAATCATCTATAGCAATGGTCCAGTAAATGGTCAGAAGCTTTCAGATAATATTGTTACAACCGGTGCTCCTATCGGCTATAACGCACTAGACGGCAATTTGCCCGGCTGTTTCGATTACGAAGCTGTTGTACAGATCCGTGTACGGGTTATTGTAAAAGAAGTTCCAACCCTTAAATTTACGAAGCAAGTACGTATGGCTGGTACAAAAGAGTGGAAAAAAGAAGTTACTGCTAAACCTGGTGACAAAGTAGAATGGTTGCTTACAACACAGACTGCTGGTACCGGCGTAAACAATAACATTACTGTTCTTGACGTGCCTGCTCCAAATACCTCACTTGTTCCTGGTAGCGTAAAGTGGATCGACGGTGCGCAAGGCACAGTCCCACAAGGCGACACTGGTCTATTTAACGGCGGTGGAATCAACTTTGGTAACTATGGTCCAAACAGCGGCTTCTATGTGACCTACGGCAGTACGCTTGGTGGTGATTTTAAAGAGTGTGAAGTACGCGTGCGTAACCTTGCATATGTAAAATCAACTCAAGTTAAAGAGATTGGCGACGATGCAGATGTTGTTATCAAGAAAGACAATTGTCAGCCAGAGAAACCAAAGCCTGTGTATAGCTGTGATCTTATGACTGCAGAAAAAGTTGGCGACAAGAAGTATAAGTTTGTCGTAAACTACACTGCTAAAGATGGCGCAAGCCTCAAGATCGCAACATTCGACTTTGGCGACGGTAGCGAGAAGTTTGTAACCGACAAGACTACGACAGAACACACCTATACTAAAGATGGTTCGTTTGTAGCACGGGTTGCACTTACCTTCCGTGTAGATGGCCAAGATAAAGTTGTAGAAGGTGATAAGTGTGCAACACCTATCAGCATTACGACTCCTACAACCCCAGATAAGCCAGTTACTCCAGCAAAAGAGTTGCCAAACACTGGTGCGGGTAACCTCTTAGGTATATTTGTGGGCGTAAGCACAATGGGTGCTGCACTGTATCAAGCAGTTGCTCGCCGGCGCCTAATACGATAACAAAAACCTAGTTGTGACAAAAAAGACCTCTCGCAGCGAGAGGTCTTTTGCTTGTATGGCGTCTGCCTAGTCTACCTTTATGCCAGACTTTGAGGCATTTTCTTTGACTTGCTGTTCGAAGTCGTCTGCCTGATTGCTAAGCTTGTCCAGATCTTTTGGAGAGCGTACTTCTTCGACGATAGTGCTCTTGTCTTTCTGGATGTAGCGGTACGTACCTATTCCACATATCACAAGCAATATGGCCAATGCAATCAGTATATTACGTTTCTTGTGGGTTACTCCGTCCTGGCTAGTTGAGTTCTTCCAGTCGATGAATGTCTGTTTGTTGAGTGGCATTGAATCTCCTTATGGTTCTTGTTTATGGGGCTGTGTTATGGGCAGAAGATTCCGCCTGTGCCAATACAGATGGTTGCTCTTCCTGCATTGATGGTGTTCTGTACAATTCTTCTTCCGGTAGAGACTGCTTGTACTCCACTGGTAATGATTGCAATCTCTCCTTTAGCAACGAGCGACTTAGCCGTGCTAATTGCCGTAGACAGAAGCGAGGCCGCACGTACCACGGTTGTGTAATATCCTCTTGATAGACTTTCTGCTAAAGAGCAGCTTCCTTTAGACAGTGCGCTTGTTATGCCTGATTTGATTGCGTTCATACTCGATAGTGTTGGCGCGACGTTGCTGAGTCCCTCTACGTTCGGTATTGTTTTTAGTGCAGCGCCAAGGGAGATAGCACGATTTATATCAGACAATATATTTGAAACTACTACGTTACACACTGCTGCACTAACAGGCTTGCCAGATGTAGATCCTCTATTGCTGGCAATTGCTGCAGCAGCTGCAGCGTCAGCGATTGCTTTTGCTGCATCAAATGCTGCTTTTGCGCTTTTTGCTAGATTGGCTTCATATGTTGTCCAGAATTTCTGACAGTCATCACTTGTAAGACCTTGTTTAACCCAGCCTAGAGCCTTCCATTTGGAATATCCTTCGGAGGTGGTAGCTCCAGTAGGGCAGGGTACTGTTGTGAGTGTGCTTCCGACTGTTGCGACAAGATTTCTTTCGTAGGTGTTCCACCATTTGTTGCAATCTGATCCTGATGCTGATTTCTGAGCAGTACTGAGTTTCGACCATCCTGCGAACGTCTGAGGACACGTTACAACTGTTGTGGTTCCTGTGCCCGTAGCTGCATTCTGAGTAGTTCCCGATGTGGTGCCGCCTGAGCCATTGCTTCCAGAGGAAGATGTGCTAGCATTTGTTCTGTCAACGAGTTCTTTATTGATTCCATCCCAAATATTTTTTGTAACTGTTCCATTGTATGCATCAATCGATCTGCCCCCATTGCGCATTGCAGTAACAGTGAATGACAGGACATTGTTAAGAGTTATATCAAAGTTGTTAGTATTTACGTCTAGTTGGTTGGCGCCCAATTTATAGAGTACACCTTTGAGCCATTTTACGCAGTTACCGGTGTCTCCCTGTTTAAGGTTTTGGTTTTCGCAGTTCGTATCTTTTGTAGCTGCTGGCGTCGGTGTAGGCGTCGGTGTAGGCGTCGGTGTAGGCGTCGGAGTCGGCGTAGGCGCTGGTGGGTTTACTTTTGCATTCCAATAGCCCCAGATCTTTTCGTAATGGCATCCGGTTACACCAGAGGCTGCGGCGTAGTTACCGCAGGTACCCCAGAAGCCGGGTATACCGTTGAACTGAAGTAGTCTTTCATTGAGTGTCCCTTCAAAACCAGGGTCTGAAGTGTTAAGGCTAGAGCCGCTAATGGTATTGACCATACCTTTGATCCAGGCAATACAGCTATCTGACTGAAATACTGTGTAGGTTCGGTTACTGCAGGCATCGGCCTTAGCGAAAAATAGTAAGTAGGCGCCGATTATAGAAATAATAAATACCAATAAAACGCCAATAATCTTATTGCGCTTAGCAAAGCTACTTCTGTCGATCAATTTTTTCGTTTTCTTTTTTGTTGGCATAGAGTGTCCTTTTTAATGCTTGAGCTTAATTTTGGCTGAAGAACTGGGTGATGTCAACTGTTCGCCTAGGAGCCTGTGGATAAGTGGGTAGCTTTTATAAAATAATTATGCTAATATAGAAGTATATTGTTTTATAGACTAGAGTAATCGTGACTGACCGCTCCGTCTCTTAATCCTCCGTTTGCCGGAGGATTTTTTGTGCCCTGTTCATGTCTGTTGAGTACGGGTACAATGAATATGTAAAGGGGGGTTTATGGAGCGCGAACCAATAGTCTATAGAATGGATAACGGAAAAACGCCTTGGGATATGCCATATGAAATATTTTGGGATATTCGACCTCTCGCTAGTGTGCGACGTGCATTGTGGGCGTTACAGAATGTTCCCGATCTGGAGCGAACAGATGTTATTCGTATTCTTGCACTGCATCGCGCTGAATATCCAGGATGGATCCCCGAAATCGAACTATTAGAAATTGTTCTCGATGGAGCGCCCGTGAGTCCTGATGTAGAGCCGTACTATGAAAAACTTTTCCCTGACCCATGGCCACCAACTGAATCGAAAGACAAATAAAAAAGCCCACCTACAGGTGAGCATTTCAGATTGGTGACCTCAAGGGGAATCGAACCCCTATTGCCGGGATGAAAACCCGGTGTCCTAACCGTTAGACGATGAGGCCGTATACTTGTGCTTATTCTACCATAACGTCCCAGAATCGTAAAGGGTAGGTTGCGTATAGAATACTGGAAAAGTTTAGCATAACCGCGTACAATATATGCAAGTATGGACATAACAGACAGGGCACCAAATGTGCCAATTTCTCAGTTTAAACGGACTAAAATAATAGCCACGGTGGGCCCAGCTACGAATAGCTATAAAGCAATAATTACGCTCATGAAGAATGGCGTAAATGGGTTTAGGCTGAACTTTAGCCATGGTGATTATGAAGAACGTGAACAGCAGATTGCTTGGATTCGTAAGGCTAGCAAAGAATATGGAAAGCCGGTAGCTATTATCCAAGATTTGTGTGGGCCAAAGATTCGACTGGGTGACTTCGACGGATTTATTAATGTGCAAACGGGGCAAAGTTTAAGTTTTGGGTACGAGTCGAACTATGCAGATTCTGGACTGATTCCTGTTCAGTATGATCTATCGAAGCGTGTAAAGCGCGGCGAACGACTATACTTATTTGATGGCAGAATACGCACAATAGTAACCAGCGTGCGCGATGGCGTGGTGCATGTGCGGGCAGAAAATGACGGCGTACTCGTAAAACGAAAAGGCATTAATCTGCCCGATACAGACTTAGGCGGCGACATATTGACTGCAAAAGATCGTAAAGATATGGCTTTTGGCGCAGAACACGACATTGACTTTGTGGCAATAAGTTTTGTGCAGCGCGCCCAAGATGTGATCAAAGCGCGAACAGCGCTAAAGAATTTGGGCAGTAAGGCAAAGATTATCTCAAAACTTGAAACCAATGCGGCAACCGAAAATCTGGAAGAAATTATTCAGGCTTCTGATATGGTTATGGTTGCTCGTGGCGACCTTGCAGTTGAAACTCGACCAGAGAGTGTGCCTATTCTGCAGCGGCAAATCATTGGCCTAGGTATGAAGTATGCAACGCCAACTATCGTAGCAACGCAGATGCTCGCCAGCATGACAGAAGTGCCCGAGCCAACACGCGCAGAAGTATCAGATATTGCCACTGCAGTTATACTAGGGGCCGACTGCGTAATGCTCAGCGATGAAACGGCCGCAGGACGGTATCCGATTGAGGCAGTAGAAATTATGAAGCGAGTCATTCTATATACCCAAACACATAACCCTCTACATGTTACTTATGGCATAGAGGAATTGAATGTCGGGACGGGCCGACAGCAGGCGATCAGTAATGCGGTAATTGGACTGGCTGATTCTATAAAAGCGAGTGCAATTGTTGCAGAAACCAAAACCGGAGCGACTGCGCTACACATTACGAGTCGCCGACCGAGCATACCCGTAATTGCCGTAGCAAGCGACGAGCGCACTGCTCAGCAGCTTGCATTAGCGTACGGGGTAAAGAGCTACAACCGACCGGTAGATAAATTTGCTTCAACAAAATTGACGAACTGGCTGCATCAAAATAAGGTGCTTAAAAAGGGTGATATTGTAGTAACGGTTTCTGGTCAGTATCCTGGCGTGGTGGGTACGACAGATACTATAAAAGTTCGAGTGCTATAATAGGCAAAAAGAAGCGGTGGGACATGCATAAACGAACAATAAAGGACATAAATCTGAGGGGCAAAACAGTACTGCTTCGTGCTGACTATAATGTGCCTGTTCGGTCTGACGGCATGATCACCGACGATTATCGTATCAAGCAATCTGTGCCAACAATTCAGTACTTACTCGAGCACGATGCGGCGATTATTATTTGCTCTCATTTAGGTCGCCCAAAAGGACCAAAGGATACTGCGGCAAGTCTTTGGCCTGTTGCAAAGCGGCTGCACTCTATGTTTAATCGAAAAATCGAATTCGTTACCGACTGTGTTGGACCACAGGCTACGGCGGCGGCTAAGGCAGTCAAGCCAGGGCAAATTGTGTTGCTCGAAAATTTGCGCTATCACCCAGAAGAAGAGCAAGATGATGACGCTTTTGCAAAAACACTCGCGGGTTATGCCGATATATTTGTGCAAGACGGTTTTGGCGTGGTGCATCGTGCGCATGCATCTACCCATGCAATTACCAAGCATATTCCGAGTGTAACTGGTCTGCTGCTCGAAAAAGAGTACGATGCAATTACGGCAGTCGTGAACAACCCTAAGCGTCCGTTGATGGCGGTGATAGGTGGAGCAAAAATTGCCGACAAAATAGAAGTGCTCGAGCGCTTTATTCAGATTGCCGATGTATTGGTTGTTGGTGGGGCTATGGCAAACACGTTTTTGCGTGCCGAGGGTATTCGTACAGGTAAAAGCCTGACCGACGAAGATGACATTCCGCTTGCAAAGCGCATTTTAGCGAGCGCACGCGCAGAAGCCAAAAAACGAAAATTTGTTTTTTATCTGCCACAAGACGGGGTTGTTGCGACAAGCCTTGAGTCAACGGCAAAAACGCGGATTGTAGATTGGGACGCCCATGTGATTGCGAGTGTAGAGAGTTACCCCAAAATCCCTGCCCGCAGTGCTAGCACAGTTGGTGCAGATGAACTTATTCTCGATGCAGGACCGTTCTCGGGGGCGTTTATTGCGGGCAGCATGCAGCTTGCAAATACAGTTGTATGGAATGGAGCCCTGGGTGTAACCGAAACAAAAGCTCTGCATGGCCCGGTTGGCCCGTTTGCGCACGGCACAGAGCTGTTGGTGGAGTCTATGCTGGGGGCATATGGCAACCGGCCGTTTACCCTAGTTGGCGGCGGTGATACGGTTGGTTACATTGAATCACGTAAGCTCACCGACCATTTTAATCATGTTTCGACCGGTGGCGGCGCAAGCCTTGAGCTGATGAGCGGAAAAAAACTGCCTGGTATTGAGGCGCTACAAAATAAGATATGAAGTAAGGTACAATAAGCATAATTACTATGAGAGATAAAAAAACACTCATCGTCGGTAACTGGAAGATGAACCTGAATGTATCGCAGGCGAGTCTGCTTGCACATCGTTTACACGAGAGAATACGCATACATCAGGACATAGAAGTTGTGCTGGCGCCAACTATGCTGGCACTGCAACCGCTAAGCCTACAGATCGATCGACGGAAGTTTCGTCTTGCAGCTCAGAATGCATATCATCAAGACGGTGGTGCATTCACCGGCGAAGTTTCGTTTAGTATGCTACAAGATTTGGTTCATTATGCCATTATTGGGCATTCAGAACGGCGCTATAAGTTTGGTGAGAGCCTTGAAATGGTTCGAGATAAAGTTGCTGCAGCGGTTCGTAACGATATAATGCCGATATTGTGTGTGGGCGAAACGCAACACGAAAAAGCACAGCATCAGACCAACCAAGTACTACACGACCAAGTTGTTTCTGGTTTGAGTAATGTTGTATCTCGAGACATTCATGACATGGTAATCGCCTACGAACCGGTTTGGGCGCTTAGCTCGGGTAGTGACTATTTGCACCACGAGACACCTACTCCTGATTATATTGCCCGTGCAATTCAGGTTATACGACACAATGTATATGAACTTTATGGTAAGCATGCTGCCGATAATGTACGTGTGTTATATGGTGGCAGTGTTAACGCTGGCAGTGCACGTGGGATTCTTGAAACAGAAGGTGTTGATGGGTTATTGGTTGGTGGCGCAAGCTTGAATTACGAAGAGTTTGCGGGTATTGTCGATGCGGCGTATCGTCTGCATCGTTCTGGAGGTGCACGTTAAAATGGACGATCAGCAACGAACGATGGTTGATATTGCGCCACCGGATCGCGTGGCAGCAAGCCCGTACTCGAGACCCATTGTTACCGCTAACAGAAGTGCGACAGTTGACCCAATGGTTAACCCAATTTTGTCTATAAACCAGCAACAAAGTCGGGCAAAGGTTCTATCTGACTTGCCGAATGCAGAGCACATTCATGCCATTCAGCACGATTCGCCCACAATTTCGCATGTACAAGATAGGCCTAAAGGCGTAACCTTTGTCCGCGTACTGATGACGCTCGTAGGAATGGCGGTGTTTGCTGCTGCAGGTTATTTTGTAACAAAGCGTTTTCTATAGATTTCTCTGTTAAAATATAACGAATGCAACAAGACTTATTTGAGGGGCTTAATCCCGAGCAACGCCGTGCTGTAGAGACAACGGAAGGACCGTTGCTTATACAGGCAGGTGCCGGGAGTGGCAAGACTAAAACGCTAACGCACCGGATTGCTTATATTATTCGTTCACACAAGGCCACGCCTAATAACATTTTGGCGGTTACGTTTACTAACAAGGCTGCAAAAGAGATGCGCGAGCGAGTTGCGAAACTGCTGGGTGTTTCGGCGGAAGATCGAACATTCATGGCATTTATGGGTACTTTCCATGCTATTTGCGTGCGACTTCTGCGGCAAGATGGCGATAGTGCGGGTATTAACAAAAATTTTGTAATCTTTGATGAATCAGATAGGCTTACTGCGGTTAAGCAGGCATGCAAGCAGCTGATGATAGACGAAAAGACGTTTGCTCCGCGTACTATTGCAAGCATGATAAGTAGTGCAAAAAACGAGATGATTAGCCCAAGCGACTATGCGGCGACCGTTAATTCACCGCTGGGTGAAGTTGTTTCAAAGGTGTACCCGCTGTACGAAAAAGCTTTACATGAGGCCGCAGCGCTTGATTTTGACGATCTTATTGCCAAGACCGTGCGGTTACTCAAGACGAATAAAGAGGCCAGGGCGCGATGGCGACAGCGATTTAAATATGTCATGATCGATGAGTATCAGGATACCAATGCTGCCCAATATGCGCTCGTTAAATTACTCACGGACACGCATAACAATATTGCCGTAGTAGGAGATGATTGGCAGAGTATTTATAGCTGGCGCGGTGCAGACTTCCGCAATATCTTACGCTTCGAAAAAGATTATCCCAATACCACGGTCATAAAACTCGAGCAGAATTATCGTAGTACAAAACCTATCCTTGATGCAGCTCACGCAATCATTAGTAAAAATACCAAACGATCCGACAAGCAATTATGGACAAATGTAAGTGGCGGCCAGCCGGTACATATTTTGCAAGTTAATGGCGAGCGGGCAGAAGGTGAAGCGATTGTTCGAAGAGTGCGAAACGGAGTTGATACAGGAATTCGCAACTATAGTGATTTTGCGGTGTTGTATCGGACGAATGCACAGAGTCGTTCAATAGAAGAAGCCTGCATACATTACGGTATTCCGTATCGCATAGTGGGTGGTCAGCGATTTTATGATCGCAAAGAAATTAAAGACATTTTGGCGTATTTACGTCTTATTTTTCAGCCCGATGACCGAGTGAGTTTTGAGCGGATTGCCAATGTACCTACACGTGGGCTTGGCACAACATCAATTCAAAAATTTATCAGCTGGCAAACAACGGCTGGATATCGTTTCGGGGAGGCTTTGGCGCGGTGTGGCGAATGTTCGGATATTACGCCTCGGGCGCGCAAACAACTGCTAGAACTTGCCGATATTATTCAATCCCTCAGAGAGCTCATGAACGAAACTACTACCGCAGGCCTGATTGATTCGCTGCTCAGGCGTATTGACTACTTGGCATTCTTGGACGACGGTACTGCACAAGGTGAATCGCGCAAAGAAAACGTGCAAGAATTAATCAGCGTGGCTCAAGAATATCAAGACCAAGGCCTCGACGGTTTCTTAGAAGAGGTTGCGTTAGTGAGTGATCTCGATACGGCAGAATTTGGTAATCAAGCCATTACGCTTATGACATTGCACGCCGCAAAAGGGCTCGAGTTCCCCGTGGTATTCATGGTAGGTATGGAAGAGTCGATATTTCCTCATTCTCGTGCGCTTTATGATCAGTCAGAAATGGAAGAGGAACGTCGGTTGTGTTACGTTGGCATGACGCGGGCACGAGAAGAACTTTACTTGCTCTATGCTTCGAGTCGTGTTCTTTACGGTGGCGTTCAGCATAATGCACCGAGTCGTTTTTTGTCCGAAATTGATGGCGAATTCGAAATGAAACCAGATTCGACGTATGCATTTAACCAAGACTATGCGCCAAGTAACACTTGGCAGCATACTACCAACACACAACAGTCGAGTGGTTTTGACGATGAGGTAACCTATGTGCCTGACCTGAGTGAGGGCGACGGTGTCCGCCATAAGGTGTTTGGCGAAGGTACGGTCATGGAGCTCGATGGTGACAATGCGGTGATATATTTTAAAGGCAAAGGCGCTAAAAAGCTCAATATATCGTTTGCGCCACTAGAGAAACTTTCGTGAAACATCTAAGACTCATTATAGGCAGGGCGGCGCTAATATTTGGATGGCCTGTCCTTTGGGTATATTTTCGTGTTCAACCGTCTCGAACGCGGGTCGTGGTGGTGTACGACACAAAAATACTCATGGTGCGGTCATGGGTAGGTTCGGGTAAGTTTGGTTTGCCGGGCGGAGGTCTACACAGAGGAGAAGACGAAAGGGTCGGTGCGGTACGTGAGTTACAAGAAGAAACCGGTATTCGCGTTCAGCCGAGTCAACTCATCAAGTTTATGGATCTTTCACAAGGAGATCACGGCTTTACGTATACCCAGCATTGCTATTATGTTTTTCTACAGAACAACCCGGCAATTACATTGCAGAAAAATGAAATTATTGATTATGTGTGGCTTGATTTCACCCATGCACTTGAAAAAGCAGGCAATACAACCGCCGCAGCGATACTTGGCGAGTTCTCGAATAGTGCAAATTTTGATACACTGTAAGGTGATAACTTGGTCTCAGAGTAGGGTATCGGAGTAGTACTTGGGGGTTATGCGTAGAAGTAAAAAAAATGCTAGACGGTATGTTCTGCGCCACTATAAGCGGCGTGTCAGAGATGTTGGTCGACTAAAAAACCACCCATTTGCTATTCCTGTAACAACATTCTTGATTTTGTTTGTACTTACGATAATCGGGTATGTTGCGGGCGGCAGTACAGTTATTGGTGCAAGTGACTCTCGTGTAGTTCAGCTCTCTATAGATGGCCAGGTCCAAACACTGCCCACGCGTGCGCCAACAGTTGCAGATTTATTTAAGCGTCTGAACATAACTGTTCAACCGGAAGATCTGGTAGAGCCTTCGCTTGATTCGCAAATACTAGAAGACAACACCAAAGTGAGCTTGCACCGTGCTCGGCCTATCACTATTGTCGATGGTGCGAGCAAGGTCGTAGTCCTGTCTGCTTACCAGCAACCACGAACTGCGGTACAAAAGGCTGGCTACAGTGTTTCAAGTGAAGATGCTGTTGAACAGAAAAACGTTATGACTGACAATAAACTTATTCTTGGAGAGCAGCTTGTGATCGATCGGGCGGTATCAGTTACGTTGAATCTGTACGGTAACCCCGTGCAAGTTAATACGCGTGCAGATACGGTTAGAGACCTATTGAATGAAAAACAAATAAGCATGACCATAGACGGCCAGGTATTCCCTTCGCCAACAACACGACTCGAATCTGGCCAGACAATAATCGTCGCTCAGCAGGGGAAAAAGGTTATTGTATCTGAAGAAGACATTCCATTTACTAAAGAAACCAAGGAAGATCCAGCGGTACCGGTTGGCGAGAACAAGATTGTGCAGACAGGCCAGAACGGTAAAAAAGTTGTTGCTTACGAAGTAGCGGCAGACGGCACCAAGCGTATTTTGCAACAGTTCGAAGCCAAGAAGCCTATTAAGGAGATAACGTCTAAGGGTGCAAAAGTATTAGTGCTGGGAACGAAGGCAGAATGGCTGGTAGCAGCGGGCGTGCGGCCGGCTGATTATGCTGCCGCAGACTATATTATTAGCGCCGAGTCGGGTTGGTGTCCGACTAAGTGGCAGGGTGAGTATGGGCGATGTCCTGCCTACCATGGGGCACCTACCTCGCCTCGCGTTGGGTACGGGCTGTGCCAAGCTACACCGGCAAGTAAAATGTCTACCGCAGGCGCAGACTGGGCAAGTAACCCGGTTACGCAACTCAAGTGGTGTACGAATTATGCGGTTACTAGATACGGTGGTTGGCAGCAGGCAGCAAACGCGTGGCGATCACGAATCGTTACTACTGGTCATGGCTGGTGGTAGTCGCTGAATCCTGTACAATATTATCCAATGGAACCTATACCTAAAAAGTCGCTTGGCCAACATTGGTTAGCGGACGAGCAAGCCTTGTTTGCAATGTGCGATGCGGTGAATGTTGGTCCGACGGATACGGTTCTAGAGATAGGTCCGGGCCTGGGCACCTTAACGCAGTTACTCGTACAACGTGCAAAAAAAGTTATTGCAGTTGAGTTTGATAGTACGCTCGCGCACCAACTGTCATCGCGCGTGCCAGCGAACAATCTCGAGGTTATCGAAGCAGACATACTACGGTTCGATGTTACAAAACTGCCACCACACTACAAGGTTGTTGCCAATATTCCGTATTATCTTACGAGCAATCTTTTGCGTGTTTTGTGCGAATCGGCAAATCCGCCGCAAAGCATGGCGCTCTTAATGCAGAAAGAAGTTGCCGAACGAGCGGTTGCGCTTCCTGGTGATATGTCTATGTTGAGTATTAGTGTGCAGTTCTATTGCGAAGCAAGTCTCGGCATGGTTGTTCCAGCAGTATTATTTACGCCACCCCCCAAAGTCGACTCACAAATTCTTATTCTGCAGTATCGTAACAAGCCTTTGTTTGACGGCGTTGATTCAAAAATATTATTCCGAATTATCAAGGCGGGTTTTTCCCAAAAAAGGAAAAAATTGCGCAGCAGCTTGTCCGCTGGTTTACGGCTTTCAAAGCAGCAGATAGAAGATTTACTTCAACAGAGTGGCGTTGACCCGTCGGCACGCCCACAAGAGTTATCGCTAAAGGAGTGGTTTAGTGTCTATGAAGCGTACGAAGCGGCCAATTAGGCCATTTAGAAATTTTTGGCGAAAAGAGCAGCGCTTTGTTCGTAGACACAAGAGTATACATATTGGCTGGGTTATTTTATCGAGTGCGGTGTTGTGTCTTTTGATTGTGGGCTCGGTGTTTGCGCTTATTAATCCTGGCGAGCCATTACCACTGCAACCAATTGTTCGCACTGTGCAACAAGGTGCATCTTCCGAAGAGCAAAAGTCCGTTTCAGCTGAACAATCTAAGCCAACTAAACCAAATACGACAGCCAAAACGAACCCTACGCCAAAAGCACAGCCTTGCGTAAAAGCCTCGTATAGTACTGCGCAGCCCTTGGCGATATCAACTGCCAATGCTGGGCTCAAGACAAATGTTAAAACCACCACCTACGATGTGTTCGGCAATACGGTCAACGAAGTGCGAAACCAGCTTTCGGCTTGCACACCCTTCAGTCCATACGACGCCTATACAAGTTGGTATATAAACTGGCAGTACGGGTTTTTATATACTGAAGAAGACGGCTGTAAGCTAACCGATGCAACGGTGGGCGTGCAGGTTCAACATATGTATCCCAAATGGCAATCGTCTGCCGGAGCAGAAAATGGCCTTGCGACGAAATGGCAAAATTACATATCCAAACTAACGCTTCACGAAGAGGGTCACCGCTCACGTTATATCCAGTATGGTCAAAAAATCCTATCTGGTTTGCAGACTATGCCAACTCAAAATGACTGTTCTGTACTGGAGCAACAGGCAAATAGCAAGGCGGGTGCCTTCGTAGAAGAGCTGAAGCAGATAGACGCAGCGTACGATGACGAAACCGGCCATGGTGCAACCCAGGGTGCCGTGTTTCCTTGACACGTTAAGGATAAAGAGCATACCATAGAATCGGTACTGTTATGCCAGTAGATAATATAGGCTACTTGCTCAACCATGTAGCATTCATCATGGGTCGCCACTCTGACCAAGTTTTGCTTGAACGACTTGGCCTCGGCTTTAGTCAGTTCAAAATCATGATGGTACTCAGGCTCAACCCGCACATTCGGCAAAAAGCTATCGCTGAAAAGCTTGGGCAAACCGAAGCGAGTATTAGTAGGCAAATAAAGCTACTGCACGAGCAAAATATGCTGCAATCTGTCCCCCGACCAGATAATAGGCGCGAGCACATAACAACATTAACAACAAAGGGCGAGCGGCTTATAGACGAGGCATTCGATATACTTAATACGTATCATGCGCCTGTCTTTGATGCACTCAACCCAAAGCAACAAAAAGTGTTTATAGAATGTTTACACATCATGCACCAGCAGACATGTGGCGGGCAAATCGATAACTGCTTATAACGAAAGGAAACGTGTGTCAAAAAGTTCATCAAAGCTTGAAGGTAGGGCATTGCCCGTAGTTCTGTTTACGGTATTTCTGGATGTCTTGGGTGTCGGTATATTAATACCTGTTTTACCCCAGTTAATATTTCATATGTTTATCCCCGCTGGATTCACGCGCAACGAGTCGCTGATCTTGTTGGGTTGGTTGACTGCAATTTTTCCGCTTATGCAGTTTTTTGCAACACCAATTCTTGGCCAGTTGTCCGATCGTTTTGGTCGTAAAAAAGTGCTCGGTTTTAGCTTGGCTGGAACGGGTATTGGGTATGCGTTATTTGCCATCGCCATCATTACGAAGAACATTCCATTGCTATTTGCAGCACGAGCTCTCGACGGTATCACCGGAGGTAATATTAGCGTCGCGCGAGCGGTTGTGGCAGACGTTACACCTGAAGAACACCGCACGCGCAACTTTGGTTTAATTGGTGCCTGTTTTGGTCTTGGTTTTGTGCTTGGTCCGTATATCGGCGCACGGCTTGCCAGCCCTAACATTGACTTCTTCGGGCTATTTAGTACGCCTCATTGGTTTAGCGCTTCGACCCCATTTTGGTTTACCGCCATCTTAAGCGCACTTAATGTGTTGCTCGTACTGTTTATTTTGCCAGAGACACACAAGCACATAAATAACAAAGTAAAGCTTGTATGGAACAAGTCATTGCAGAACATTAAACAAGCAGCTACAAGCCCTGGTCTAAGAGTTGTTTTTAGTGCAAACTTCTTTTATTGGGGCGGTTTTACGTTCTTTACGACGTTCTTCCAAATTCTACTGATTGAAAAACTTGGCTTTAAGCAGAATAATGTTGGCGACTTTTTTGCGTATATAGGTATTTGGATCGCCGTTTCCCAGGCGACACTAACACCACTCTTGACTCGTTTTCGTAACGATACAATCTTGCGCTTTAGTCTTGCCGGAACAGGCATAGCATTGCTCTTGCAGCTGTTGCCAAACAATACCACACAACTGTTAATGGTTGCACCGTTCATTGCTATCTTTAACGGTCTGACACTTGCAAACGCAACAGCGCTGGTTAGTCGATCGGTTGGGCCAGAGATCCAGGGCGAAGTGCTTGGTATCGACTCAAGTGTACAGGCCCTAGCACAGGCAATACCGGCAGTCATTAGTGGTTATGTTGCAACCCTTGGTATTAGTGTTCCGGTTATTGTAGGTGCGAGTACAATTCTGACCGGTTCATTGCTATTCAATGTCTTTTATCGACGACCTAAAAAAGTTCTCCATCAGGTGGTGTAGAGCCTTCGGGTTCTGCACGTAGTTTTATGTTTTAAGATGCGTGTTCGGAGTGCCGGATGCCAAAGTTAAAAGCTTGAATCCCAACAGCTACTATTCCATAAGCTCTAACCCACGAGTTATCTGTGATGCCGCTTTCAGGGATATGCCCGGAAATTGCCACATACACATTGCCGGCAATAAGAGTAAGTCGTCCCATGCATTCTGCAGCATAACGAGCCGATAATTGGGATTTACGCGTTTCCAGCTGATCAAGAGTATGCTGCTCAGGAGCAATTGTTGCTTCATTCATGCTAAAACTATACCACATGATGAGAACGCCAAGTTTAATAGGCTCTGGTATATAATGAAGTTATGGAAGGGAATTTGATTGCCGAGGGCAAAACAAAAATAATTCGTGAAATTACCGGGACAGGCGAGGTTATCATTGAAAATAAGGACACCATTACCGCAGGCGATGGGTCGCGAAGAGATATCATCCCAGGCAAGGGTACATGGTCTACGCAAATAACAAGTAACTGCTTTTCGTTGTTAGAAAAATCAGGCATAGAAACTCATTTTGTTGAACGAGTTGCCGACAAAGTTTTTCATGCCAAAAAAGCCGAGATGATACCTATAGAGATTGTTTTGCGACGGTATGCATATCAGGGCTCGTCGTATATTAAACGGCATCCTGCGGTGGCGGCACATACTCGGTTTCGCGATTTAACTTTTGAAATGTTTGCGAAAGACGACGCCAATCACGATCCGATACTGGACTATGATTTTCATAGCAATGGTGGCAGCGTGAACCGTTATCTTCCAAATACCCCAATGAGAAGCGATACGCTGATAGATTGCACTCCGCTTGCAGTTTCGCGTTTTGCCATAAGTCCCGATATATTTTGGGATTTGGAGAGGATTGGCAGAAAGACATTTGATGTACTCGAGGCTGCGTGGGCAGAACAAGGGGTTGTACTGGCAGATATGAAAACTGAATTTGGTTTTGTTGCAGGAAAGCTTGTTGTTGCAGATGTCATTGATGCTGATTCGATGCGGCTTTGGCCAGAAGGTGATCCGGCACGTATGGTTGATAAACAATTATATCGCGAGGGTCGGTCGCTTGATGAAGTGGCTGCAGGCTACGAATGGGTTGCGAACGCCACGACTTTATTTAGTAAGACTAATTGAGCCTTGATGCTGTTGTGATCGCTAAAAAAAAGCACCAGATATAGTTCTGATGCGTTTATGGTGGAGCTGGCGGGTACTGCCCCCGCGTCCGCTGGTTTATCTTGATTAGTCTTCTACAGGTATAGGTCGTTTAGGGTTTTCTCGATCACTCGGCCGGTAAACGACCAAAAAGTCGAATAATCCAGTCCAAAGTCTTGGCGTCTAGTATGGACGGTACTAAACGAGCATCCAGATGATATGGCGTGCACTTACGCTATCTGAAGTCACATAAGGCACGGCTACCAATAAATTAGGCAGCAAATGCAAAGGCATTTTGACGTGCGTTAAGCACGTTGTCTACCATTGCAGTAAGTGAATTTTTTGCATCTGTTCAGATGTACCTATAACGCTGATAAGCGACCTGCTGATCTAACCGATAAAGTCCGACGTCGAGCTTAAAATTCAGCCCCGTAAAGACTATTGTATCATAATTACAAGCATAAGCAAATACCTACGATATAGTAGTTCGTAATTATGGTTAAGGATTAGTTAAGCCCGCAAATAGCAGTCCAAAGGAATGGTGTACACCCAATTGACTTGTTGAGGGCTGCTGATCCGCTGGATCGGTTGCCGGCTTTGTCTACTGAATATACTTTGTACGAATATGATCCGCCCGTGGTGACGTTAGTATGATCGAATGATGTTCCGGTTACGGGAGAACTATTGAGTTTTTGTGTGCCGTTGTAGATATCGTAATGACTAACTCCCGAGCCTCCAGTGTTGTCGGTTGCTGCAGGCCAACTTAGTGTTATCTTGCACGATGTCGCTGGGCTGCAGGCTCCTGACCAGCCATTGTAGCTGAGATCTGCTCCGGTTATGCTACTTGGCCCTGTAGGTGCGGTTGTATCGGTAGTCGAGGTTGAGACTGCTGTTCCGTATACGCCCATTTCCCACACGGAATATCCGTATACCGTGGTACGGCTTAGGCCAGTGAGCTTTACAAATCGACCGCTACCAGATGTAATGTCGAATATTTTTGTCCCGGCGCTGCCACCGGATACTTGAGCAATCACTTTAAAGCTACCGTTTGAGCTATCGGATACTTCTATTTTGTAACTATTTGCCGCAGCTGTTTCCCAGTTAATCGAGATGCATTTTATTGCATATGATGCTCCCAGATCTACCATAAGGTACTGCGGATCAACTCCGTGAATAGACGACCATCGCGAATCATCGGCGGCCGTACTGCCCTTGGCACTAGAGCCGTCAAATGCACGGTCTGCGGTAAATGTTCCGTCAACACTAGAGGCAGTTGCAGTTTTCTTAAGTGCAATGTTCGTGCCGCTACATGTAGCTACAGGTGGCGTGACAGGAGTAGGGGCAACCGTAATACTCAGTGCTTTGGCGGCGCTAGTCAGTCCAGCGGTGTCCGTAGCTTTTGCACTGAGTGTGTAGGTACCTGCTGCAAGATTGCTGAGCGTCCAGTTGTGTGGCGAACTGGTGTCTTCGCCAAGTTTGGTGGTGCCGTTATAAAATTCAACTTTTGCAAGGTTATTGTCGGGGTCGCTTGCGTTGGCGGTAAGAGTAATGTTTGCGGGTGCAACAGGATTGGTAATTGACGAATATAACTGGGATACCGTTGGAGCAGAGTTGGTTACGGCTGGTGCGTTTATAGTGACGCTAACGTTCGATGAGATGGTTGTTGATGGTGTGGCTGTATCTTTGTCGGTAGCCGAAGCGCTAAAGGTGTATACTCCAGCAGACAAGCTGTTGGCAGCGTATTCGTAGGTCGTACCAGAAGTAGGTGTTGTAACTGAACCAAGTAGTACCCCGTTTCTGTAGAAATCCACAGACTTAATCCCGTCATTGTCGGGATCGCTTACATTTGCCGAAAGCTTAACATTGGTTGGGGCTGTTCCAGATGTTGGTGTTGCTGTAAAGCTGTTGAAAACGGGGGGTGTATTGCTTGGTGGGGCTATAACATCTGTAGGACAATCGCCAGTTTCGTTAACAGGCACACAGTTACTATTTATGAGCATCGTTCGCTTTACAAAAATGCCAGCGGAGTTGCCAATTATGCGTACGCTTCTCGTGCCGCCTTGGAGATCTCGATCTCGGCTACCCGCTACCCAGCGGTAGCTACCCGCGGGTATGGATAATGATTCGCATACATCGCCATCGATATCGACGCTTACTGTACCTGCTGCATCGGCGCGAGCGTAGATCCATACACGGTAGTTGTTGTAGTTTGTGGCATCAACATTTGCAGGGTATGACGGGGGGTCTACCGTAATGGAGGCTGTGGCTATGCCGGTGTTATTTGTTGTAACACAGGGCGTTGCAGCCTGGGCACTTTGCAATCCAGGGAAGATTAACGCAAAAAATAGCACTAACAAGTAGAGCATGATCCCACGGCTATCTACTAGATTGCTCAGATTTCTATTTAGTGCACGTTGCCGAGAGATACTGTTGAGGCTCATTGACGACCTTTCTTAAAGCTATAGCATTATATAGGCATCATTTTATAGTTATACCAACACAAACACAAGCTGCGTTAGGCCTAATAATTAGACGGACAATAGCAAATTAGCTATTATAGTAATGCTTGATGAATAGCCTCCTATAGCAATCATGAAACGACGTCTTATATCAAAACGACCAGCATTTGTTGTCACAAAAGATCTAAAGTCTAAGCTTGTTAATATTCTGCAAAAACTTCGAACTGAAAAGCTGGCGGTTGTTGCCCTGGTTTTGCTCGTTGGTATTACAACCCTGCTTTTGGTGCGAGCCGCACCGTTTACTGCAAGTATCGAACCCGAGTCGGCTGCATGTGCGCCAATGGTGCAATCAAATGCTCAGGCGTCTGGTTTGTCATATGTACGGTTTGCAGCCGGTGCTTGCACTACTAGTTGTGCGGGGCAAACGATAAATAGCTATTGTTGGAAGCCCATTCGGCTTGGAGCAGGAGGCTTCGCAACGGGCATAGATACTGCGAGTGATGGTACACGTGTCGTGCGCACCGATTCGGCCGGTGCATATATTTGGGATGATAATTTAAACGGAGGTGAGTGGCGACCTTTTATAACCAAGAGTGCACTTGCTGGTACGGGGCTTGATACGCCCAAAAGCGGTGGTGGGGTAATGGACGTGGCAATAGCCCAATCTAACCCCAATGTCATATATATGGCATGGAAAGGCACAATTTTAAAGTCCACTAACAAAGGTCTCAGCTGGACTAAGCTCAATATCGAGGGCAATGAAATGGAGCCAAATTATAATTGTCGAGCCTGGGGAGATCGGCTAGCGGTCGATCCAATAAACGAGAATGTTGTCTATTGGGGCTCTATTACAAGAGGGTTGTATTACACGAGTGATGGTAATAACTTTACTAAGGTCGCGAGTGTGCCCGTTGCTCAAGAGGAGTGGAGAGATGCGTCTTGGGGAAGAAATTATCTTTGCGGTGGAGAAAACTATGTTGGGACACCAGGTATTACGGCGGTAGCTTTTGACAAATCGTCTGGTTCAACCAACGGGAGAACTAACACAATTTACGTATCCAGTCATAAAAACGGAATTTACCGAAGCACTAATGCAAGTAATAGTTTCTCGCAACTGGCTGGCGGCCCAACTTCCGCAGTTCATGGAAAAGCAATTGGCGGTAAGTACTATGTTGTGGCTTGGTTGGGTTGGAACGCTGGAACTAATTCATACCCGACAAGTGTAATGCGTTACGATGGTAGCTCTTGGGCAACAATTTCCCCGAGTGGTTGGGATGGCGTTGTTTCGGGTACTGAGGTACCTTCGTTAACGGTTGACTATAATAACCCCACAAATTTGGCAGTAGTTAACCATGGGGGAGATTTATGGGTAAGCACCAATAGTGGTTCCAATTGGGCAAGTGAAACCAGTCATAGAATGTTGTCACCAGACATACCTTGGATTGCTTCAGAACAGTACCTAGTTGTATCGGAAATCGCTTTCGATAAGCAGGTTGCCAATAGGTTGTGGTTGTCAATGGGTTCGGGTGTTACATACGCCGACCTAAACATGACTAACCTGGGGCAAGTGACATGGACGCACAAATCAAAAGGTATGGAGCAACTGGTGCAAAATGACATTATTTCGCCGCCATATACAGCCCAAGGACAATCTCATCTCAACTTAGCTGTTTCGGATTTTGGAAACTTCCGTATTCTTGACCCAGACCAATATAATGCTGTGCGCTGGCCAGTACAGCGCTTTACTGGGTCTTGGTCACTAGATTGGGCTAGTCAGGCGCCAAATGTCGTGGTACACAATACAACTGATTTTCTACAGTCAGATAGAGAGGCTGGTTATTCGACAGATGGCGGCGTTACGTTTTCTCGTTTTGCATCGATGCCCCAGCCAAAACCAGGAGGATTTGGAACAATCGCAGCAGGCGATGCCACCCATTTTCTTTGGGAGACGACACAGTTCGAACAACCATCCCGAGTCTTCTATACAGATAATGCTGGCAACTCTTGGAGTGATGTGACACCAAGTGATATAACCGACAACGAAGGATTGCACAGATCATACTTCGCCAAAAAGAAGAATGTTGCTTTTGATCGTGTCACTCCTGGGGTAGCATATCTTTACTATAATAATCAGTACATTGAACGTGTGTATAGGTCTACGAATTATGGCAAAAATTGGACAAAAGTCTTTGAAGCAACCTCTCCAGGTGGACTAAACGATTGGGCACTCCGCGATACCACCCTGACTGGTACAGTTGGCTTTTTTGGCATGACTATGAAACCTGTCATAGGAAAGGCCAATCATATCTTCTTGACCGGTGGACCACAAGGTGGAGATGTCCTTATTGGTAATAAGGATACTTCGGGGTCTAAATTAAAGTTTTCGAAGGATGGTGGCACAACCTGGGTGAACGTAAATGGAACTACTGGAACCGGCATTTATGGTTTTGGCTTAGGTAAGGAAAAGCCCGGCACAAATTACCCAGCAATATACGTTAGTGGTTACGTACAACCCAGTGGTGGGTCGGAAGAATTTGGCCTGTGGCGAGGTGATTCGTTTGACCCAAATACAGGCAATGTCACCTGGGTAAAAATCGGTGATTATCCTATGGGCAACTTATCTCAGGTATTTTCTATTGACGGCGACAAGCAGGTATATGGAAAGGTGTATCTGAGTACGGGTAGTGACGGCGCGTTCTACGGTACCCCACTCTAGTTAAACCGGCATGCAAAAATTAGAACAATGCTGTAAAATCGTTAGCATAAGTGAAATAAAGCAAACAGAGCCAAAGGAGCGGACGCGTGAAGTTTAAGATTCTAACAAGGCCAAAAAACGATGCAGCCGTCGTAAGCACGGACGAGCATCTGAAGCTCGATAGACACTTGAAGCGTCCGCTTGTTGTGGTGATGCTTGTTGCGGTACTGGGTGTGGCGGCCCTTCTCGTTAGTTACGCTGCAACTGATGTGCCAACAAAGAGTACAAGCGGATCATTGTGTTCCAATGTATTGGCGCCTGCGGTTTGCGCAAATGGTGAAGTTGCGTTTAAGGCTGGTGCAGTAACGCCTCCTGCAGCGACATTTAATGCTAGCGACTGGATGACTAGCTCAACCATACCTGGATTGAATCCGGCGGAAGGTAGCTGGCCTGTAGGTTCGCTCGGTAACTTTCGTTTCTTGTGTTGGGCATCTCACCTGAACTATGATGATCCGATAGTGTATCCTGGCGAAAAAGCCAAAGCGCACTTGCATATGTTTTTTGGTAATCGTAATTTAAGTTACCAGACGACCGCAGAAAATATTACAAAAAGTGGTTCTGGTTCGTGCTATGGTGGTCCATTGAATCGAACAGGTTATTGGATTCCGGCGTTGCTTGATAGTAATAACAAGGCGCGAATTCCTAACTGGGTTGTATTCTATTACAAGTCTCAAGGCTTGGCGGTAAATTCAATTCAGCCATATCCAACTGGCTTGCGAATGATTCAGGGGAATATGAATGCAACTTCTAGTCAAAACGACTGGAGAATTCAATGGCAGTGCCTGAACAGTGCTGAGTCAAACATATATCCAGGACAGGAATTTTCGGTAATACCTAACTGTCCTGCGGGTAATAAGCTTAAACTCCAGTTTTTGTTCCCTCAGTGTGGCGCACGAAATGCTGATGGAACTCCAAAACTTGACTCACCAGATCATAAAAGTCATATGATTGTCCAGACTGATAGTCATGTATGTCCTTCATCTCATCCTATTCCGTACCCAGAAGTTTCGTTAAATATGATATGGAATGTAACAGGATCAAATGCTAATACATGGTATCTGTCATCCGATCGAATGGGTGGCGTCAATAAACCTGGTGGAACAACGACTCATGCAGACTGGTTTATGGGCTGGGATGAGAATACTATGAACACGTTTGTGAATCGCTGTATTCGTGAAGGGCGAAACAGTAACAACGGTAATCTCTGTAATGGCACGAGCTTGAAAGCAGTCGCTGGACCTGAAGGTGGACGGTTTACGGGTGCAGAGGTTGTTGATCCGCCTGCTGTAGGCTCACAATACAATGTCGAATCCGCATTCCCAGGAACGGCATTTCCATAGACGGGCTTTGCTTGGTGTTGTATAAGAATTTAGTGATGCAAGAACAGTAGCTTATAGGCTTCTATAAGTCCCCAAATACCAAGCACAACAAAAGCCACGCTACCAAAGAGTGAAATAATGGGGTTCTTGACCGCTTGTATTGTCCGCTTGGGCGACAAATACAGGAATATGTTTAATACCATATGCCCGACGAACACTCCAATGGCGAAACCGTAGACGTTAACAATGTTAAACAGTGGCACATAGCCAGCGAAGTCATCGAGGCCGAGAATAAATGGTACGCTAAATGATATACTGAGCAGCCCTGCAAAACTGGCCGCAGTTGAAGCTTTGAGCGAATGCGATGGTACTATGCGAGATAGTACGGGTTCGGTTATGCGGTTGATGCTGGTGATAGCCTTTTCAAACGTTCGTACGAACGCACGAAACCAAGTTGGGTATTTAGTATCTTCGTGATCAACGTGTTCGAGTCCATCTTCGGCGAGGCGAAACAATACGAATCCGGCGATTATAACCATAATAGCTAGTAGCCAATTAACTTCTTTAAAGAATGCCCAGAGCGCAAGAATTGCAAAGGTACCGAGTCCGTTTCCTAGGGCAGTACCGATCTCTATACCAATACGGCCCTTAAGGCCACGATTTGCATCCATGAGTCTGCCGATAAATATTGCAAAGTCGATAGCTGTTTTTAGGTAAATCGTAAGCCCAACAATAACGTCTTGTAATCGTAGACTATACGAGATTTTTTCATCGGTGAAACGGTTAAGCAGGTGTACTTCTATCCAAAGAAGACCGATAAGCCCAAGACAGGTCAGCCCGGTTAATGTTAATGCAATAGATTGGTCACGTAGCGTGTGTTTTTTTGTCATAATGATTAGGATTGTAGCATACTGGTAGTAGTGGAAAGACAAGAATTGCCCTGTGCAGATAAGCTCGCCTTTGACTCGATAAAGTTAGCCAAAGCTGCGGCTGTCGTTGCAGATCTGCAGCACGGAACCAAGCTGCGTGTGTATCGGTGTCGGCATTGTAGTCTGTGGCATCTTGCATCTGACGGGGGTAGTAAATGACAACACTGCAAGAGCGGATAGATGCATTTGAGGTTCATCTAGAGCAGGGTGGCATTATTGGCGATGAGTCTCAGCGAATCCACCAAGAATTTAAAAAGGGACAGCACGGCATAAAGGTGGACTTTGGGCATGCAGCAATCGCAGAGGGTACCGCACTTTTTTCGGAATGGGTCGACGTTACCCACGACTACATAGAGGGAGAATATCGCCAACTGCCCGACGGCCTTGTTCGGGTAGATAGCGGTACGAATGCACTGGTGGGGGCTGTTATTAAAAAGTTCGGTACGCACGTGCTCGATATAGCTACCGAGAAAAAACCTGATATTGGTTTAACTCACGCCGCACGAAAGATAATTACTCACGAGCGACCAAATTTCTTATTAGTGCTTGATGATGTTGGCACCACCGGCAGCACGACCCGTAGCGTTGTTGATCAAATTGAGCGGCTAGGGGTGCCGCGTGTCGAGGTGCTATATGCCCTGCAACGCACAGTCTCGTTACCCTATCTTGCAAGAGTTGCAGTACAGTCAATGATTCGTCGTCCCATGCCTACGTATGAACCCGAGCAATGTCGCTACTGCCACGAAGGCTATGAGCTTATCGAATACAAATGGCCTCGACAAACAGCGTAAAATATTGACCAGAGTGCTATACTGTAACAGATGAGACGATACTGCATAGTTATGGCAATACAGACAATGCCCTTGGGGGCTTTTATCTAATTTCTTGTTTGACCATAAAAACTAATAAAGCAGGTACAATATACTTATGAACTATTATGTAACAACATCGATTCCGTATGTGAATGGCGAGCCGCACTTAGGACATACGCTAGAATTTGTTATGACCGATGTTTTGGCGCGAGCCGCACGAAAAAAGGGCAAGCCAGTTATCTTTAGTACTGGTACCGACGAGCATGGTGGTAAAATTGCCGATAAGGCCAAAGAACTTGGTCTTGAACCAAAAGTCTACACTGACAAAATGGTGGCCACATTCGTAGATCTACAAAAAAAACTAAACATATCTAATGACCGATTTATCCGTACCACAGACGAAGCACACGAACAGCGTGCACAAATTATTTGGCAAAAACTGAGCAAGTATATTTACAAGGGCAAGTACGAAGGGCTCTACTGTACGGGTTGCGAAGCGTTCTATACGGAAGCGGTTGCACGCGAGAATGGCGGCGTATGTCCAGATCATAAAAAGCCGTACGATAAGATATCTGAAGAAAACTATTTCTTTAAGCTGAGTGCTTTTTCTGATCAGATTCGCCGCGAGATAGAGTCCGACGAGTTACTTATTTTGCCAGAATCTCGCAAGAACGAGATATTGTCAGTACTGCGCGAAGGCTTGCAAGATATCAGTATTAGCCGTCCCAAGCAAAACATTAGTTGGGGTATACCAGTGCCCGGTGATGATGCTCAGGTAATGTATGTCTGGTTTGATGCGTTGTTGAATTATATTACCGTCTTAGGCTATCCAGAGCATGAAGATTTTGCTAAATTCTGGCCTGCCAATGTACAGGTAATCGGCAAAGATATTTTGCGGTTCCATGCTGCTATTTGGCCAGCTATACTGCTTGGGCTCGAATTAAAGTTGCCACGTTGTTTGTATGTGCATGGTTTTATTAATGTAAATGGCGCCAAGATGAGTAAGTCTACGGGTAATTTTATTGCCCCCGGAGAAATCTTGAGCAAATACAGCGCCGATGTTGTGCGCTATTATTTGTTGCGACATGTGCCAAGCTACGACGATGGAGATTTTAGCTGGGAGATGATCGACAAAGCGTACAATAACGAGCTGGCAAATGAGCTCGGTAATGCCGTTCAGCGAACCGGCGCTATGATTAAGAAATACCAAGAGGGCATTATTGGTACTATTCCTCCGTCGAATCATGACAATGCACAGTACTGGTCGTATCTTAACTTTTGCCGATTCGATCGAGCGCTCGATGAGGTTTGGGACCAGGTGCGTGGGCTTAATCAATATATCGAAGAACAAAAACCATGGGCTATAGCCAAGACTGCCGACAAAGAACATTTGCGGGAAGTGCTCGCATATCAGGCGAGTTGTTTGCTGGAAATCGCAGAACTGCTCGAGCCATTCATGCCAGATACTGCTCGTAAAATTCGCCACGTATTTGAAGAGGGTGTCGTGCGTGAAATAGAAGGGACGCTATTCCCACGGATCGAACCAAAACCAGAAACGGCGTAATGCAGTAGATGAACAAATACATAGACACGCATTGCCATATCCATTTTGCCGATTATGAACTCGACCCAGACCAAGTGCTCCGAGATGCAGTAAATAGCGGCGTTACTAAAATGATTTGTGTTGGTTGTACGCTAGAAGATAGTCGTGCTGGGATCGAATTTGCGCAGTCACATGATGGCGTATGGGCATCGATTGGTATTCATCCTCACGAAGCGAAAGATTATGTAGGTAACAGCACTGCCTTGCAGTCATTTCGTTCGTTAGCAGCTAAGCCAAAAGTTGTAGCAGTGGGCGAGATTGGGCTCGATTACTACTATAATCACTCCGATAAAGTTGCACAGGCAAAGCTGCTTCGGTTTCAGCTCGATGTGGCGGTTGAACATGCATTACCCATTATTTTTCATGTACGCGATGCGTTTGAAGACTTTTGGAAAATATTTGATGAATACCAAGGAATTAGGGGTGTTGTACATAGTTTTACTGCTACTACTACAGAACTTGAACAGATTTTAGAGCGAGGTTTATTAGTGGGGCTTAATGGTATTATGACGTTTACAAAAGATAGTGCTCAACTCGCAGCCGCCAAAGCAGCACCACTCGAGAAAATAGTCGTTGAAACAGATGCGCCGTTCTTGACTCCGAAGCCATATCGTGGTACAATCTGTCAGCCTAAGCATGTAGTGCAAACGGCGGAGTTTTTGAGTGATTTACGTGGTGAATCGCCAGAGCATTTCGCTCGACAAACTACACTCAATGCCGAGGCACTATTCTCAATATAAACAATATGTATAACGATCCAATTAACCCAGAACGATTAGCCGTGCCCGAACAGCTCCCGCGACGATGGGGGACGGTGCTTGCTGCTTTGCAGCGAGTTGCTTCGAGTGCGTCTGTTCAGGCTGCTCTAAGCGCACAAAACGCTCAACAACAGCGTAACGCACAAGCTGCGGAAACGGTAAGTCGGCAAGAGCTAGATTTTGCTAACCCGGGCGGTTTGCAGGCGGCAGGCGAAACAAGCCAAAAAGATATCAGCGCAAAGACTCCGGCTGCTTTTACTGAAAACGAAAGTTTACTGGCTGACGCCTACGCAAAGCTCAATGCGATTAACGGGGTGAATAATGATTAAGAAACTACTCAAGGTGTTGACTGGTACATCTGCCGCAGACCGCGAAGCAGAACTATACCGTAACCTGATTCGCCACGAAGCAAAAATCGGTGGTACTTTGTTTGGTGACGTTCCCGCTGGTGGAAGGCGAGAATTCTTTTGCCTCGACGAGCACACTTGGGTTTGGCACGAGGAATGGGTAGACCAATATGGCAATCGACAAACCAAGACGACTCGATACGATGTTCGTCCTGACGGTATACTCAAGGCCCAAGATGGCCAGCTCTACCAACGAATTAGTGACGACGAAGCGCTTAACTTTTATCAAGCAACGCAACTCTATGGTCAACGTGTACATGCCGAAATGTACAACATGCTTTAGATAGGTGCATACTAAACGTATAGTTATGAAGCACATTTACCTCGATTATGCTGCTGCAACGCCCGTTTCCGACGAGGTGCTTGCTGCTATGCAACCATATTTTCAGAAGGCTTTTTTTAATCCAAGCGCATTGTATCTTGCGAGCAAAGCAGTCCATGCAGATGTAGAGCAGGCACGGTCGCGTGTGGCAAGCGCAATTGGCTGCCGCCCAAGCGAAATAATCTTTACTGCTGGTGGTACCGAAGCAAATAATCTGGCAATTCGCGGTGTAATGGATCGTTTTCCAGACAAAACAGCGCTTGTGTGTGCGATAGACCATAAGTCCGTTCTAGAACCTACCAAAGGCTATTCTCATAAACTAGTTCCGGTTTTATCAAATGGGCAGGTCGATGTAAAAGCTTTAAAAACTATGCTGCAAGACGATGTGGTACTCGTTAGTGTCGGATACGTTAATAATGAAATTGGTACCATTCAAGACATGCACGCTATTAGTGCCCTGTTGCAGTCAGTTCGAGCAGACAGGCTTGCACGAGGGATCGATGTGCCGCTACTATTTCATACCGACGCTTGTCAGGCGCCAAATTACGTACCGGTTCAGCCTGGACGACTTGGCGTCGATTTGATGACAATCAATGGTGGTAAGATTTACGGACCAAAACAAAGCGGCTGTCTATATGTCCGAGCTGGTGTTGTGCTTTCGCCGCAAATTGTTGGTGGTGGCCAAGAGTTTAGTATGCGTAGCGGAACTGAAAACGTTCCAGCGATTGTTGGTTTTAGTGTTGCACTCAAAAACGCTGTGCACTCTGCAAAAGAAAACGCCCTAACAGCGCGGCAACTACAGAAATACTTTATGCAAAATATTGCTCGCTTCTTTCCGGACGCTCACACACAGGGAGATGCAAAGAAGCGAATTGTCAATAATGTACATGTACTGTTTCCGGGTGTTGATAACGAACGACTTGTTATGGAACTCGACGAACAGGGAATACAGTGTGCAGTTGGTTCGGCTTGCAACGCGAGCAGCGATGAACCATCGCACGTGTTAACGGCTATTGGCCTGAGCGACGAAGAAGCGCGTTCGTGTGTTCGATTTACACTTGGAAAACATACTACAAAAAAAGATATCGATGCGGTCATGACCGCACTCAAAAAGGCTATCGGCCATGAATAAACAGACAGTTTTTGTTGGGCTGAGTGGGGGCGTGGATAGTTCAGTTACGGCTGCTCTGCTGAAAGAGCAGGGCTACAATGTTGTGGGGGTTTTCATGAAAAACTGGAGCAAAGATTTGCCCGGTTTTCCTTGTCCATGGAAAGAGGATTACCAAGACGCAAAACGTGTTGCTGTGCAGTTAGGGATACCGTTTAAAATGTTCGATTTTGAAAAGCAATACCGAAGTAAAGTCGTAGACTATATGCTTGCAGAATATAAAGCGGGTCGAACTCCAAACCCAGACATTATGTGCAATCAAGAGATTAAGTTTAAGCTTTTCTTTGAAACTGCTATGAGCGAAGGCGCTGATTTGATTGCCACAGGGCATTACGCACGAACCAAAGACGGTAAGCTTAAGTCCGCGAAGGATACCAATAAAGACCAGACGTATTTTTTGTATCGTGTGAGTGAAGCTGCGCTTTGCAAAACACTATTTCCGCTCGGAGATTACACAAAGCCCGAAGTTCGAGAACTTGCCAAAAAGTTTGGCTTAGTTACCGCAACAAAAAAAGAAAGCATGGGCATATGCTTTGTCGGTAAGGTTGGTATAAAAGACTTTTTATTGCACGAACTTGGTCCTCAAAAACCGGGCAACATCGTGGACAATACGGGCAAGGTCATCGGCGTGCACGATGGAGCAATCTTTTATACCATTGGTCAACGTCAGGGACTAAATGTTGGGGGTGGCCGGCCACTGTATGTTACGCATAAGGATATGCAGCAGAATATCGTCTACGTAACACCTGTTTTAGATGACGTGCGACTGTGGACTAAAGAGCTCGTACTGCGGGATGTGCACTGGATCAATGGCGTACCGGCCAAAGGTAGCGCATGTCTTGTTCGGACGAGACACCGAGCGCCACTTGTAGGGGGTACGATTCGTATGCAAAGATCACACGTCACGGTCGAACTGGATGACGAGATCCGCGCTATAACACCTGGCCAGTCTGCCGTACTGTATACCGAACAGCTAGTGTTGGGTGGCGGTATCATCTCCTAGTAATGCTTGTCAGGTGATGATTTTTTCGGGTTTAACAGTTGTGTCAATAGGGAGCGTGTGATCGTAGCCTATCTCTACACTTCTGCCTATGATGCAGTTGCTGCCAATCTCACTACCCGTTAGGAGCGTGGCGCCCGTTTCGATTTCACATAAGTCCCCAACTTTTACACCGTGCTCGATACGTACCGCATCGCCAAGTTCGCAGCCTTCTCCAAGGACTACTCGTGATCCAATCAGGGAGTGCCTGCCAATTATGCAACCTGCTGCGATGGAGGTGTGCGGTCCGATGCGTTCGATATTATCAATATAGGTTTGTCGGGTCAGATCATTAACGGTTACGCTCCCAAGGGTTAGGAATACATTTGGCTGCACAGGTACTGCCTCTGGTTGATATGCAGCAAGTAGCTCCTGTCTGTAACGTAGCTCTGGGCTAATGCAGCGTTCGACGATGTCTGTAATTGCGAATGTAAGGGCGTGTGGTGAGATGAAAAAATTTGACATAAAAAAACCTCTCTTGTTACCAAGAAAGGATAGCGAATAATCAATATCTTTCCCTGGCGGGCTAGATGGAGCACCACATTACGGTGTAATAGGTTGCTGGCAGGTCGACGAGCTAGGACTCTCGCTGCACTCTGTATATTTTCAAATTGTTAATTGTTTCATCATAGCAAAAAAGAAGGGGTAAGTAAACAATTGACACAAATTAAACATTATACTATAATAGTATTTATGAATAATACAGAACATGGCAAAATTGATCATCGAGAAATAGATAGTTCTTTAGACGCGCAGAGTGGAATGACTACGAATCCAGAGATGAGGACTGCTATGAGTCCTGCGGCAGCAAATTTTTTAGGTTCTGTTGCTTTGAATGTAGTCGCGAGCGGTGTTGCATTATTTGAACGGATGTATGACGGTGTCTATTCGGCGAGTACTCCTCTTGCAATTGGATCTGGCTTACTTGGTCTTCGCGGTGCATTTCTGCATTATAAAGATGTAGTAGCTAGTCGCTCGATACGTTAAGCAAGTAGTTTATTTTTAGTACTACCTCTGTTAGAATGTGGCTATGACTGCACAACAAATCCGCAAAGCATACCTAGATTTCTTTAAAGATAAAGGCCACGTTATAGTTCCACGTGCATTATTGGTGCCATACAACGATCCGACCACCTTATTTACGGGTAGCGGCATGCAACCACTTATACCGTACCTGCTAGGTGAGCCACACACAGATGGTACACGGCTGGTAGATAGCCAGACGTGTTTACGTGCACAAGATATCGACGATATTGGCGATAATCGACACACTACTTTTTTTGAAATGTTAGGCAACTGGAGTCTGGGAGACTATTTTAAAAAAGACCAGCTTCCTTGGTTTTTTGGTTTTTTAATTGATACAGTTGGTTTAGATCCAAGTCGGATTTATGCAACTTGTTGCAGTGGCTTTCCTGAATTTGATGTTCCAAAAGATACGGAGAGTGCAGAAATATGGAAAGAGCTATTTGAATCAAAAGGCATAGATGCGAAACAAGTAGAGATTGGTTCTGAAGAGAACGGCTATAAAGTGGGCGAGCAAGATGGCCGTATTTTCTTTTATGACGAAAAGAACTGGTGGAGTCGAAACGGGGCGCCCAGGGATGTGAAGGTAGGCGAACCATGCGGGCCAGATAGCGAAGTGTTTTATCTGTTTGATCAAATCGAACACGATACCTCGTATGGCGAAAAATGCCACCCAAACTGTGATTGTGGTCGGTATATGGAAATTGGCAATTCAGTTTTTATGGAATATATACGGACCGATAAGGGGTTCGAAAAATTGCCAAAGCAAAACGTAGACTTTGGCGGCGGGCTCGAACGTATAGCTGCTGCAGCACTCAATAGCCCAGATGTATTCAAAATTAGTATAATGTGGCCCATTATCGAAAAGCTCGAGAAACTGAGTGGTAAAAATTATGATAGTCATACAAACAGCATGCGCGTTATTGCAGACCATCTCCGTGCGGCGACATTTTTAGCTGTTGATGGTGTAACGCCAAGCAATAAAGAGCAGGGGTATGTGATGCGTCGACTGGTTCGTCGAGCTATACGCTTTGCATTCGAGCTGGGAATTGAGCAAAACTTTGTGCAAGACGTGGTTCCGGTTATTGCAGATCTGTACCACGAAGACTTTCCAGAAGTTGCAGATAAACGCCAGGAAGTTATCGATGTACTGGTACGCGAAGAAAAAGCCTTTCGACAAACTATACGCAAAGGCATACACCAATTTAGTAAGTTTGCAGCCAATGGTTTAACGGGTGAAGAAATCTTTACTCTGTACGACACGTACGGCTTTCCTGTTGAACTGAGCGTGGAAGAGGCGTTCAAACAAGGAATTTCGGTTTCTGATACGTGGCAAAAAGAATTTGAGTCAAAAATGTCCGAACAACGTGCTCGTAGCCAAACCGCTGCAAAGGGAACGTTCAAGGGCGGTCTAGGTGGACAGACCTTGCAGCACAAAAAATACCATACCGCGACACACCTTATGTATCAGGCGCTACGAGATGTGCTTGGCGACCATGTAATCCAGCGTGGTAGCAATATTACCGAAGAGCGTTTGCGGTTTGACTTTAGTCACCCCGAAAAAGTAACCCGCGAACAGCTCGATGAAGTTGAAGCAATAGTAAACCGCGAAATTGCCAAGGATTTACAGGTTAGTTGGAAAGAATATCCTACCAAAGAAGCTACTGGCCCATTGGGTGCGCTTGGTCAATTTGGTGATCGTTACGGCGAAACTGTAAAGGTCTATTCTATGAAAGACCCTCAATCGCCAGAGAAAGAGCGTCCATTTAGCTTCGAGATTTGCGGCGGCCCACATGTTGATCACACCCTGCAGCTTTTTGAAGACGGTAAGAAATTCAAAATCCTCAAAGAAGAAGCCAGCAGCGCTGGTGTTCGAAGAATTAAAGCGGTACTTGTATAGGAAGTTCATGGCTTTAGGCGCAGCAGAAGGAGAGGCGATTAAAGCTCGGCTAGACGAGCGTCATTATGCAGTTCTGCGCTCGTATGTTGAACCGGAGCAGCTTGCAGTGCTACAGCGCAGCGCAGCATGGGTTGGACGATTATCTCTGCAAGCACGAATACCCGAAGGATTGGTAGAGGCGCGGCGCTCAAGTGCGCATGGCGTTCGGCAGCTTCATGTTTCGCCAGACCGCCTGCTCGCAAGAATGCATCCGCCGATAGCTCAGTACAGGCGTGTATTGTTTACTGATTTGCACGAGGCAGGTGTTGTTCCAACAGAGTGGGGACGGCACGAGGATATATATGAACATGTTAACTATGTGATGATTGCTCGTCCAGGCACGGAGCGTGGTTTTGAGATGCATCGTGACGATAGACATATGGACCCAGGCGTTGTTGCTATAACTATGGTAGACGGGAGTCGAAGTGTAGGTATTGTTCGTGCAATTGGTGAGTATTACAGCAGGGCGCCAAAAAATGGCCAGGTAGAATTTCAGGAAGTGCTCGATGAAGGAGATGTTTTGCTGCTTGATTCGCAAAAACGTCCCTGGCATACAACTCACAATGCGCTTCCAGATCGCCCCAGCACTACGGTTGTGTTCGCGCATCGCTATACCAGGCAATTTGCAGATCAGACGATGACCGTCTAAGGGTTAACGTAGCTTCGCATCCGTAGTATACTAATAAGGCTTATGCTTGATAAAATAAAGACCATTCATAAGGCTGTTGCCGCTAAAACAAAAAAGCCGAGCCGAGCCGATTATATCGTAGGTCTTGATATTGGCACTGAGTATGTAAAAGCTCTTATTGGGCGAGTTAGTGGCGAGGATGTTGAGATTATTGGTGTTGGTCGCGCGCATCAGGGTTTGGCCGATATGCAAGCCGGGGCCGTTGCCGATATTGCTGCAGTGGTCCGTAACTGCGACAAGGCATTAAGCATGGCCGAACAACAGGCTGGCGTTAGCGCCAAATCGGTAGTTATTGGTATAGCTGGTGAGCTGGTAAAAGGTACAACTATTCGCGTAAAAGTGAGGCGCAAAAACGCCGATAAAGAAATGAATATTGATGAAGTAGAGCGAATAATCTCTCTCGTGCAGTCGCGAGCTCACGAACGAGCAAAACATCAGCTTGCCTGGGAACTGGGCGGCAAAGATGTAGAAATTCGGCTTGTTAATAGTGCCTTGGTTAATATCGAAATTGATGGTTATGCGGTTACAAATCCTGTTGGCTTCAAGGGAAGAGAGGTGGTTGTTCAATTGTATACAGCCTTTGCGCCAATGATCCACATTGGTGCGCTCGAGCGAACAGCTCAAGAGCTCGACCTCGAGTTGATTGCTGTTGCGGCCGAGCCGTTTGCGGTATCTCGATCGGTAATTGGGGATGACCCGAATGCTTCAATGAGTGCAATTTTAATGGATGTGGGTGGTGGCACAACCGATATTGCTGTGGTTAACGAAGGCGGTGTTCAGGGTACCAAAATGTTTGGTATTGGCGGCCGTGCATATACCAAGAGTATTGAGCGCGAATTTGGCGTAACGTTCGATCAGGCCGAACAGCTGAAACTTGGTCTGAGCACAAACAAAATTGCTCGTAATAAGGTTGCGCTTGTTGAGGGGGCGTTGAAGAAAACGCTGCAGGTTTGGATATCGGGTGTTGAGCTTGCATTGGCCGAATTCACACAGCTCGATCATCTGCCACGTAAAGTTTTGCTTTGTGGGGGTGGTTCAAGTCTGGACCTCTTGATGGATAGTTTAGAGTCGAGCGATTGGTACCGAGACTTACCTTTTACGCGCAAACCGGTCGTACAGCATATTCAGCCAGAAGAAGTAGTAGGAATTGTTGACAAAACCGGTAAGGTCACCGATCATACATTCATAACCGCAATGGGTCTGCTGAGGGTAGGCATGGACACTCGTTTACAAGACGATGGTTCGCAAGCTGGTACAATACGACAAAGGATAGACAGGTTATTAAAGGTATAAACATATGGCAGAAGCTTCAAAAGACACCATATACATAGACATAGACGACGAAATCACCAGCGTGATTGATAAAGTACAATCGAGTAAGCAAAAAATAGTTGCCTTGGTTTTGCCAAAACGGGCATCGGTATTCCAAAGCATTGTTAATATGAAGCTGCTCAAACGTGCGGCTGCGCAATCGAAGAAGAGTATTGTATTGATTACAAGCGAGCTTGCGGTCGTTTCGCTTGCAGGTGCAGTAAAGGTTCATGTTGCCAAGACTTTGCACACAAAGCCGGCTATTCCTGCAGCGCCCAAGACGGTGCCGAAAGAAGAGCCTGAAGCACCCATGGATCAAGATTCTGATGAAGATGAGCCTGATCTAGACAAAACCGCTAGTGTCGGCGAGCTAAGTGGTGACGAGGAAGAGGAGCTGCTCGAAGCCGAAAAGGCTAATCCCGAAGAGACTATCGAGCTTGATAATCAAGAAGAAAACCAGCATGTTCTCGATGAAAAGCCAGATAAGAAAGCGGCAAAGGCAGAGAAGAAATTAAAGGTCCCTAATTTTAATCAGTTTCGTAAACGAATACTGATTGGTGCTGGCATTTTTGTGCTACTTATTATTTTTTGGGTCTATGCCGCGTTTTTTATGCCCAAGGCCACCATTACCATAAAAACCGACAGTGTAAGCGTAAATACCGATATAGCATTTACGGCCAGTACTTCTGCGAAAAGCTTTGATCAGGCAAAGGCTATTGTGCCAGCAACGTCGGTCGAGACTAAAAAATCTTCCAGCGAGAAAACAGCTGCTACCGGAAAGAAAAATGTCGGAGAAAAAGCAACCGGTAGTGTTTCGCTAAAAAACTGCACCAAGACTGATGGCTCGGTTACCTTGCCCGCTGGTACGGGTGTAAGTACGAATGGGCTAAATTTCCTTCTTGCATCGTCTATTACGTTACCGGCAAGTTCATTTACTGGTGGCGGTAGTTGTACTACTGCGGCCAAGTCGGTTGACGTTGTGGCACAGAATGCCGGCGATCAGTACAACATTAGCGCGGGTCGCACCTTTAGCGTTTCGGGCAATAGCCTTATAAGCGGTGTTGATAGCAGTGCAATGACTGGCGGTACAAACAAGGAAGTAACAGTCGTATCTCAGGAAGACATCGATAACAAGAAGAATGCTATTACCGATGCCAACAAAGCTGCCGCAAAAACCGAGTTGCAAAAGCAATTACAAGACAAAAATTTGTATGCATTACTTGAAACATTCAATGCAGAAGATACCGCTTTCACAAGCAGCCCGAAAGTTGGTGATGAGGCTTCAGAAGTGTCGATTACCGGTGAAACAAAATTGTCTATGCTGGGTATTGAAGAAGACATGCTGAATACATTGATTGATGCATCGGTTAAGGATAAGATCGATACTAGCAAGCAGGCGATTTCTAGCCGTGGTCTTGACCAAGGTGTATTTAGGCTTAGCGACAGGGGTAATGGGAAAGAACAAAAACTTTCACTTCAAACAACCGTCAGTACAGGCGTGCAGGTAAAACAGGAAGAGCTTAAGAAAGAAATAGCCGGCAAGAAGAAAGGCGATGTTCAACAAACACTACAGGCACTTCCAGGCGTAAAGGAAGTTGATGTTCGGTATAATGTCTTCTGGGCAACGAAGACACCAAAGAATATCAATAAAATTACTCTTGTCTTCGAACAAATAAAATCAGATGACCAAAATCAGTAATTATCTTGCACTTGATGTCGGTGATGTTCGCATTGGTGTAGCCAGGGCGAGCGGCATTGCACGAATTGCCGAACCGCTCATGACATTGCCTCATGACCAAAGTGTTTGGCAAAAAATACTCGACTTATGCGAGCAGTACGAGGTTGATCACATTGTTGTGGGGTTGCCAAGAAACATGTATGGAGCCGAAACAAAACAATCGGAGTCTATAAGAAAGTTTGCTGCAGAACTGAAAAAAACATGCCAAGCTCGCGTGGTGATGCAAGATGAATCATTGACAACCGTTGCGGCTTCGGAGCGAACAAAGGAAGTCGAAAAGCATGGAATAGATGCTGTTGCTGCAAGTGAGATTTTAGACAGCTATCTACGGGAGCATCAACATGCGCTTTAGTAACTTCTCTGTTCGCTCAAATGATAGGGCACTAAAAAAGATGCTTATAATTCTTGGTGCTATTGTTGTAATAAGCGGCATCGGTATTGTTATTGGCGCAAGACAATATTTTACGACCAACCTGAAGCCGGTCGGCGGGAGTCAACAGAGTAAAAACATTACAATACCAAGCGGGTATTCTCTCAAGCAAACTAGTGCGTTGCTCAAAAGCGAGGGCATGATCCGTAACGGGAATGTATTTGAGCAGTATGTACGCAGTGTTGATGCGAGCGATAAGATCAAGGCGGGTACTTATGAGTTGAGCCCGCAGTATTCAGTGCAAGAGATCGTGACAATTATTACTGAAGGCAAAGTTAAGACAAACTTTGTTACCATCTTGCCGGGTCAGTCGCTATCCGGAGTTAAGAAGGCACTAAAAAATGCCGGTTATGACGAAGCAGAAATAGCTCGTGCACTCGATCCTGCGAGCTATCCAGATCATCCCGCACTTGTGGATAAGCCGAAAAATGCAAGCCTCGAGGGCTATTTGTATCCAGAGACATTCCAAAAGACTACCGAAACTCGGCCCGAAGAAATCGTAAAAAAATCACTCGACGAAATGAATAAGCGCTTAACAGCAGATTTACGTCAAAAAATAGCAAATCAAGGGTTAAGTGTGTATCAAGGGGTAATTCTATCATCGATAGTTGAGCGTGAAGTTTCAAAGCCCGAAGATCGAAAGCAGGTTGCCCAAGTGTTCTTGAAACGGCTTCGTGATGGCATGGCGCTCGAATCTGATGCGACTGCCAGTTACGGTGCGTTAATGGACGGCAAGCTCGAGGGTCTTGGCTACAGTCAGACATTGCAATACCAGTCTTCGTATAATACGTATCAAAACAAGGGTTTACCGCCTGGGCCAATTAGCAATGTCAGTGAGACCTCGCTACAGGCTGTTGCCGAGCCCGCAGCTACCGATTGGGTCTATTTTGTTTCGGGCGACGATGGCAGAACATGGTTTTCTAAAACGCTTGCAGAACACCAAAAATATACTAACGAGTACTGCAAAAAACTCTGCCAATAGCTTGGTTTCAGGAGGCTAATGTGGTACAATTTTAGGTGCATATTTCGGTTTATAGAGCGTATTTTACTCTTTACGAATCGATGTATGACCCACTAGTCGAAGCAAGTTGAAGATATGTGCAATCGGTCGACTTTTGCACAAAAAATAAAATAATACTCGACTATGGTTAGCGTCATAATAAGACGCACGGAGCACATATTCGTACTTCTACAAAAGCAATAGCACAGGTTCCTTCGAACATCGTTGCTGTTGCTTCAGAAAAACCTGTTAAGTTCTACAAAGGACTGAGCAAAAAAGGTAAGCGAAAGCTTACTCGTTATGGTATTCTCGGAGCTAATCTGTTAGTTTTAGCAGTTGTTTTGGCTGTTGTCTTGAAGAGTCCACAACCAAATGCAACGGCTGTTAATAATTCAATCACTACAGGTGCTGTAGCACGTAGTGAGTCCGCGTCAACTGCTCTCGACCAGCTGTCTTCGGCCGATATTGCGGTGCAAGTTGCGCGCGTTGCTCAATTGCCACAGATGAGCGCAGTGCAAAACCGCGCCGATACGGTGAACGCTGCGTTAACGGTTGCTCCTGCTGATGATACGGTTGTTGCAAAACCACAGGTTGTTGCTACGGCGATTAAGACCAAAAAAGATATTATTTCTTATACCACGGTTGCCGGCGATACTATTGGTGGCATTGCTGCTAAATTTGGTGTTACCTCAAATAGTGTACGGTGGTCCAATGGTTTTACCGGCGAAAATATTGCAGCTGGTAAGCAACTGTACATTTCGCCGATTCAGAACGGAATTGTATACCAAGTGAAGGCTGGCGACACGCCTGATACTCTAGCTGTTAAATTCCGTGCTAACAAAGAGCAGATTATTCTATTTAACGATGCTGAAGTTGGCGGTCTAAAGGTGGGTGAGCGAATTGTTATTCCGGATGGAGACGGTTCTCCTGCTCCTGCAGTTCGCGGTAACTTTAGTGCTAATACGACAACGTTCCCTTGGGGAAATGGTGCGGTATGGGGTGGTGGTGGATACGACAGAGGTTATTGTACATGGTGGGCTGCCTATAGAAGGATGCAGGTTGGTCACCCGGTGCCAAGTAATCTTGGTAACGCACGTACCTGGAAGTCTTTGGCCGCTGCTGCTGGTATACCTGTAGGTAATGCACCAAAGCAGTATGCTGTTATCTGGACGCCTCCACGTGATTATTACGGACACGTTGGTTTTGTCGAAAAAGTTAATGAAGACGGTAGTGTCTATGTTTCAGAAATGAATACTGCCGGCTGGAATAAAGTCAGCTACAAAACCCTTAGTGCTGCAGATGCTGCACGCTATTCGTACATCTATTACTAGCTCATGAAGTTGTGCTTGTGCTTAACCTGTAAAATTCTGGTATGCTAAGCATATATGTTTATTGATACAGCAGTTGTGACAGTTCGCGCCGGTAAAGGCGGTAATGGTGTTATTAGTTTTCGTCATGAAAAATTTATTGATCGTGGTGGCCCAGATGGGGGCGACGGCGGCAATGGCGGCGATGTTATATTTGTGGCAAGTAGAAATCAAAATACTCTTGCAAACTTTCGCTTTCACAAAGAACTTGAAGCGGAATCTGGTAGGCCCGGAGCAAAACAAAAAAAGCATGGTAAGAGTGGTAAGGATTTGATAGTACAGGTGCCAATCGGAACAGTCGTTATAACAGCGGAAGATAATGTCGTAGCAGATTTAAGCCACGACGGGCAGCAGATGGTGATTGCCAAGGGCGGCAAAGGTGGTTTTGGTAATGCGCATTTTATCTCGTCGCGTCGACAGGCGCCGCGTATTGCAGAAAAAGGTGAACCTGGCGAAGAATTTACGTTTAAGTTAGAGCTCAAGTCGATTGCAGACGTCGGAGTTGTTGGCCTACCGAATGCTGGTAAATCAACTTTGCTTTCGGTTTTGAGTAATGCCAAGCCAGAAATTGCAAACTATCCGTTTACGACACTTACGCCAAATCTTGGAGTTGTATCGATGAACGATGCATCAAAATTGTTATTTGCTGATGTGCCTGGCTTAATCGAGGGCGCAAGCAAAGGCAAGGGGCTTGGTATTGAGTTCCTGCGTCATGTAGAAAGAACCAGTGTTCTGCTGCATCTAATAGACATTTATAGTGACGACATTGTACGTGATTACCAGACGATCCAAAAAGAACTTCAAGAATATGAGGTAAATCTGGCCGATAAGCCACAGGTCGTTGCCTTAACCAAAATTGATGGTTACGACGCGAAAGAGGCACGCAACAAACAGAAAAAACTAGAAAAGAGTTTACCGAAGGGAAGTATCGTGTATTTGGTGTCCTCAATCTCGGGTGAAGGTCTAACAGAATTAATAACTGAACTACAAAAACAAGTAGAGCAACAAAGACAGCTTAATACACAGCAGCAGACCGTAGAAGACGCATTGCCAGTATTAACAGTTGGCGATACTGAAAACGCATGGAATGTCGTACAGTCAGAAGACGGCTTTGTTGTTACGGGAAGTAAGATTGAGCGTTTCGCACAGCGTACTGACTTTTCAAGTGAGCAAGGGGTTGCGCGACTTAAGGATATTATGCGCAAAATGGGCATACTGCACGAACTTGAGCGAAAAGGTATTGAAGCGGGGCAAACGATTAGTATCGGCAAAAATCGGGTCGTTTATTAATGACAGAGCGGGAGCAAGACTATTGCCGACAAGAATGCAGATTTAGAGATGCGCAAACAGCAGAAGAATTGCGTTGTCCTTCTCGAATTCTCGACGAGGGAATATTATCGGAACAACCTCAATTACAACGACTACTAACCGGTAAACTGCGCGTACTGCAGGTAGCGTGTATACAAAATGTATCAGAGGGGCGTAGCCCAGTTAATCTGAACGATGCATTTACGACGCATTATTAAGCGTATATTGCTGTTAAAATATATGCATGGCAAATAGATCACTGGTCTTGCGTGAGGGAGACGGTAAGGGCGAATCTGTGCTGTATATCATGTCTCGTGATCAGCGTGTTGCAGATAATTTTGGCTTATTGCGCGCTCAGCAATATGCGCTGGAGCATAGACTACCTTTAGCGGTAGTATTTTGTCTGCGCGCAGTAACGGGGCGTGCTAAAGAGCACTATGAATGGATGTTGACTGGCTTGAAGGGGATCGAGAAAACCCTAAACGCACACAACCTTCCATTTATGCTGCTGGTGGGCAACCCAACAGAAAAATTTGCTGCACTCGTTCATCATGTGCGGCCTGCTGCGATCTTTTTTGATCAACATCCGTATGCGGGTGTACAGTTACTGAAAAAAAAATTAGCAGCCAACGCGACGTGTCATGTAGAAGTTGTCGATTCGCACAATATCGTGCCTGTTTGGACTGCGAGCGATAAGCAGGAGTATGCAGCACGAACAATTCGACCAAAAATTAGTAAACACCTAGTCGACTATTTGATCGAACCAGATACGTTGGTGCGCCATCCTTTCGTGTGGCCAGGCACAGTCCGGCCTATAGCCGCGCTGCAATCGATCGTTACCAAGTTTCTTGCAACACTGCCGAGTAACGGGCAAACGTATCAGTTTAAGGCCGGAGAAGCTGCGGCTGCGCATGCTTTGAAGTATTTCATTGAAAAAGGGCTTTCGAAGTATGCAGATGATAGGAATGATCCAAATAAACATGGGCTTTCTGGGTTGAGTCCGTATCTGCATTTTGGGCAGATTAGTTCCCTGCGAGCAGTGCTTGATGTAGAAGTCTATATCAAGAAGCATCCGGAAGTCAGAAAGCATGCCGATGCTTTTATTGAAGAAATTGTTATTCGTAAGGAACTGAGCGACAATTTTTGCTATTACAATCCTTGGTACCGTTCTTTGCGCGGTGCGCCAGAATGGGGTTTAAAAACATTAGACAAACACCGCCACGATACGAGAGAACATAGATATACTTTTGAGCAATTTGAGTCAGCTGCAACACACGACAGTGTCTGGAATGCTGCGCAGCGAGAGCTTGTCGACACAGGAAAAATGCATGGCTACATGAGGATGTATTGGGCAAAGAAGGTGCTTGAATGGACTGAGACTCCCGAACAAGCGCACGATTTTTTGGTAAGGCTTAATGATTTTTATTCGCTCGATGGCGGGGACCCAAATGGTTACGTGGGAATTTTGTGGAGCATTGCGGGCTTACATGATCGACCCTGGTTCGAGCGACCAATTTTTGGTACAGTTCGATTCATGAACGCTGCAGGTTTGGCACGAAAGTTTGACGTCCAAGCATACGAGAGAGTAGCATAGCTCTACTATGCAATCGTTTTATTTTTACGATTTAGAAACAAGCGGAGTGAATCCGCGCACAGCACGCCCAATGCAGTTTGCGGGTCAAAGAACTGATCTTGACCTGCGATCCATAGGCGAACCCCACAATATTATGATTAGACTGGCAGACGATATCTTGCCCGAACCCGATGCTGTGCTCATAACCGGTATCACCCCACAACAAACACGCGCCGACGGAATGAGTGAGGATGAGTTTATACGTATTTTTAATGCAGAGATTGCTACGCCGGGAACCATTTTTGTTGGTTATAATACGATCCGTTTCGATGACGAATTTATGCGCTATACGATGTACCGTAATTTGTATGAACCGTACGAATGGCAGTGGAAGGACCATAGGTCACGTTGGGATCTGCTCGATGTTGTTCGTATGACACGTGCGCTTCGGCCCGAAGGCATAGAGTGGCCTTTTGCGCCGGACGGAAAGCCCAGTAATCGTTTGGAGCTACTAACTCATGTTAACGGACTTGATCATCAAAATGCTCACGATGCGCTTAGCGATGTTAACGCAACGATTGCAGTCGCAAAGCTTCTCAAAGAAAAACAACCCAAGCTATTTCAATACCTGCTTTCTATGCGAACGAAGCAGAAAGTTCAGGCTCTTGTCGAAGCAAATGAGCCGTTCGTGTATGCTTCGGGTAAGTACGCAGGTGAGTTTGAAAAAACAACAGTAGCGGTCAAGATTGGCGATCATCCTAAGAAAACCGGTGCGTTAGTATACGACTTGCGCTTTGATCCCGAGCAGTTCATGAATCTTACCGCAGAACAACTTGCTGAAGCATGGCAATGGAGCCCGGACAAAGAAAAAGTACGGTTGCCGATTAAGACATTGCAGTACAATCGGTGCCCTGCCGTGGCGCCGCTGGTGGTGCTCGATGAAGATAGTCAACAGCGGCTTCATATTGATATGCACGCAGTGCGTACGAACTTGAAAAAGCTCCGCATGGTTAATGACTGGCCTGGCAAACTATACGCAGCACTTGATATTCTCGACAAAGCTCAACAGGCACGTTTGTTTGTCGACACCAAAGATGTCGACGCGAAGCTATACGACGGTTTTATCGTAAACAATGATCGAAATGCTATGCAAACCCTCCATACGTTAGATCCCGCCAAGATTGATACTTCTCGTCACTATTTTAAAGACGAGCGATTAAATGCGTTGCTACCATTATTCAAGGCGAGAAATTATCCAGAGAGTCTTACAGACGACGAACGAGCGAGCTGGCACGAACATTGCGTTGATTACCTTATGAGTGGCGGAAAAAATAGCCGACTGGCTAAATATTTTGCGCGTTTGCAGGAGTTGTCCACAAAAGCGCAGTTGACACAACAGCAGCGCTTCCTGTTAGAAGACTTGCAGTTATACGGCGAGAGCCTGGTCCCTGTAGATTAGGCAGTCTGCTTTTCTTGGGTGGTTGTGTCAGAGAGTTTCTTGATGAGTTTGGGTACTTCTATGTATAGTACGCTACTTGTAACCATGATAAGTAGCGCTGCAATAACCCATGCGAAAGTAATCTGGAAGGAAGTGCCAGGAATCTGGCCCAAAACTATGAACTCTAGCATCGCTACTCCTTGAGGTGTTTAATAGAAATATACTACTATTTGCAAACATGTCAACAATATTATAATATGCTTATGTTTGTGCGTATTTCACAACATGAATACGATTGTGTCAGCGGATATGTGGAGATACACTGTGTGTAGTGGCTGGTAATATATTAGAACCAGAAATGGCGATGTTGGGTGAGTTTGGTTTTGAATGTCAAGAAGAGCCAACATACCCACAAATGCGAATAGAACGGCAGGCTTTTTTCGAGGCGAATTATTTAACAGACGAGTGGAATAGATTTCTTAATACGGCAGGTAACATTAATCGTTACACAGGATTTACACTTGCTCTTGGTTCGTTAGCAATATCTTATATCAATGCCGAAGAGATGAATCGAATGCTTGTAGAGAGATATGCCAAAATAGCCTATAATCGTCACAAGATGAGGAACATCATAAACAGACTTCATCGCAGCTATGAACAGTTTGTGCGTGTTGAGGCACACGAAAAAGATGACTGTAGAGATTTTGCATTGATGTATGGAATCCCGGAGATCGATAGGGCTGATATGGATGAGAGATGCTGGCAAGTGGCTGATATTATGGTGCGCGACCCCCAGCTTGGGGTTGACAGCTCCGCTAAACGAGTAAGTTTTCGAGTAGAGGATGATCCATTCATGCACGAATTTGATCGAACAAAAGCGTTCTTTGAATCTGAAGGTCTACCTGTGCATATGATAGAGCGTAAAGTACCTCATATAACGTGGTTTCGCGCAGTGCGACCAATAGGTGACTTTCGTATGCCGGCTGAGTGGCCGGTATCTATGCGCTTTATGCCTCCAAAAGGAGTTATGTCGTGACTAGTGGTATACTGGCATACACAAGGGTGTAGTAAATGGAACCGTTAAAGACGTTAGAATTATTCCGACCTGTTTCTGGGGCAGAACAACTGTCGGCGGTTACGCGACAGGCTGCGATTGATATATTTGGCGAAACAGAGGTTGATGTTTTTCCTCAAGCAACCGATGAAGAGTTCGTTGTCGATGGTATGCGTATTCCGTTGGTGCGCCTCGTAACGGCAGGGCATCCACTTGCAACGGTGTTGCGACCCGAAGAGCTAGAATTTAAGCATGTGCAACTATCATCGCCTCGAGATTTGCACGGATCATTTGGATGGGCTGCACGTCGCTTAATAGCGCGGGCAGAGAGGATTGCATTTCCTGTCAAGCGTGATGGAGCGGAGCATATTAAATGGCGAACGAGCCCACTGTATAGTTCGTTAGACAGAATCGGAATAGAATACGGGGTGGCGGATCAAAACGAGGTAAAAATTGAATGTACGGCCGTAGAGACTCCTGTCGACATGGGGGCCGATGGTCATGAGTTGTGGCTCACACTCAATCCGTTCGCAAAAACGACTCAAATGTTAGCTGAGCAATCACGAATGTGCCTTCGGGGTATGGCTGGGCATTCGAAAAAGCATGTGTATCCAGTGTCTCCGAGCCCGAATGGTATTCATTTTGCAACAATGCCTCGTGTTGTGAGCGAGCGTCAGGGCAAAGAATTTCAGAAGCGGCTCGCAAAATGTTTTCCTCTTCAATTAGTTTTGGGTGGTGTACAAAGCCGTATCCTAGAATAATTTTTCATTTTCGCGTATAATAGACAGACTTTATGAGTGATTATATAGAGGTTAAAGGTGCCCGAGAGCACAATCTAAAAGACGTGAATGTCCGTATTCCGCGCGGCAAACTAGTTGTTATTACTGGATTGAGCGGATCGGGTAAATCGAGCCTGGCGTTTGATACTATTTATGCAGAAGGCCAACGACGCTACGTTGAGTCGCTCAGCTCGTATGCTCGCCAATTTTTGGGCCTTATGGAGAAGCCAGACGTAGACCAGATCGATGGTCTGAGTCCGGCAATTTCAATTGACCAAAAATCGACCAGCCGTAACCCACGCAGTACGGTTGCGACCGTAACTGAAATTTATGATTATCTGCGCTTGCTGTACGCGCGCATAGGTGTGCCGCATTGTTCGGTGTGTGGAAAAGAGGTTTCGAGACAGACTACACAAGCAATTGTCGATCAGGTGCGCAAAGACTCTGCAGAGAGTCGATTGCTGGTTTTGGCTCCAGTGATTATTGACAAAAAAGGTGCGTTCGAACATATCCCCGAGCAGTATCAACGTGCAGGGTTTGCTCGTGCGAGGGTTGATGGTGTAGTGTATGCGCTCGATGAATTTCCAGCACTCGATAAAAACTACAAACACACCATAGAGATTGTGGTCGACCGAATTGTTAATAACGAAGAAAGCTTCGGCAGGCTGACACAATCTATCGAACAGGCTCTCGATATCGCTGATGGTCGCTTGCGTATTAACGATGCAGATAACAATAAAGAGTTTAACTATAGTCTGCAATATGCATGCGTTGACCACCCAGAAATACAGATTCCAGAATTAGAGCCACGTACGTTTAGTTTCAACAGTCCACATGGTGCGTGCCCAGTTTGTACCGGACTTGGCTCGCGACTCGAGGTTGATCCAGAGCTTGTCATACCCAATGGCCGCCTTACTATTGCAGAGGGCGCTATTCGTCCATTTAACCGCATTAGTACCGACGCATGGTATACAAAAAAACTGCAAGCAGTTGCAGATGCGCATGGCTTTAGTTTGCATGTACCAACGAGTGAATTATCCGAAAAGCAAATGCAGTTACTTATGTATGGTACGGGTAGTCAGAAGTATCGCATTAGCCTTGGTGGTGGTAGATCGTACGATACGACCTATGAGGGGGTGGTTAATAATCTAGAGCGGCGTCACAAAGAAACCGAGAGCGATTTTATTCGTCGAGACATCGAAAGATTCATGCAAGAAAAACCATGTCATGCATGTGGCGGAAAGCGGCTCAAGCCCGAAGTGTTGGCTGTTACGATTGATGATCATTCGATTATGGATATCTGTGAATTGTCTATCGATGATGCGGTTGAGTTCTTTTCAAAACTTAAGCTCGACGAAAAACAACAGCATATTGCCTTGCAGATATTTAAAGAAATAAAAGCTCGGCTTTCATTTTTGCAAGATGTTGGATTAAACTATCTTAATTTATTGCGAAGTGCAGCAACGCTATCTGGCGGCGAGGCGCAGCGTATTCGGTTAGCCACACAAATAGGCTCCGGGCTGCAGGGTGTGCTATACGTGCTCGATGAGCCGTCAATTGGTTTGCACCAGCGAGACAACGAAAGACTTATCGCGACGCTAAAGCACCTTAGAGATTTAGGAAATACCGTTATTGTTGTAGAGCACGACGAAGATACTATCCGTACGGCAGACTATTTGCTCGATATTGGTCCTGGCGCTGGCGTACATGGCGGGCACATTGTTGCAGAAGGTACGCCTGCTGAAGTTGTTCAGAATAAGCAAAGCATCACGGGGCAGTATCTGAGCGGCGTTAAAACAATTGCCGTACCCAAGAAACGACGAACCGGAAATGGTAAATCTTTAATGATTAAAAATGCCCGCGAAAATAATCTGCGCGGTATTGATGTTGAGATTCCGCTTGGACAGTTGGTGGTAGTGAGTGGTGTCTCTGGCAGTGGAAAATCGAGCCTTATTAATGACATTCTGGCCAAAGAGCTTTCCGCGCGATTAATGCGTAGTAGTGCAGTGCCAGGCAGGCACGACGAAATAGAAGGTATAAAGCATCTCGACAAAGCAATTATTATAGACCAGTCGCCAATTGGTCGCACGCCACGCAGTAACCCAGCCACGTATACCGGATTATTCACGCCGATCCGTGAGTTATTTGCGGGAGTGCCCGAAGCCAAATTACGTGGTTATAGTGCAGGACGATTTAGCTTTAATGTTCGTGGTGGAAGATGCGAAAACTGTTCGGGCGATGGCATTATTAAAATTGAAATGCACTTTTTGCCCGATGTGTATGTTCCATGCGAAGTATGTAAGGGTAAACGATACAACCGTGAAGCACTTGAAATTCATTATAAAGGCAAGACAATCAGCGACGTGCTCGAGATGACATGTGAGCAAGCGCTTGAATTCTTCGGTAATATTCCGTCAATCGCGCGTAAGCTCCAAACGTTGGTTGATGTGGGCTTAGGTTATATAGGTCTTGGCCAGCCTGCAACGACGTTGTCGGGTGGAGAAGCACAGCGGATTAAACTTGCAAGTGAGTTAAGTCGTCGGCCAACAGGTAGAACGCTCTATATTCTCGACGAGCCAACAACAGGACTCCATATGGCCGATGTAGACAAGTTATTACATGTACTGCATGCGTTAGTTGATGCCGGAAACAGCATGGTTGTCATCGAACACAACTTGGATGTTATTAAGTCAGCTGATCATATCATTGATATGGGTCCGGATGGAGGCGTTGGGGGAGGTATTGTTGTCGCACACGGAACTCCTGAACAGGTGGCAAAAAATCAACAATCGTACACCGGAAAATTTTTAAAGGCCTATCTATAATATGCTCAGCCTCGAAACGCTCACGGCTCATGATTCCTGGAATGTACAGCAGCTGGGTTTGGTCGCTCGTTTTTTTCATGTAGTCCGAAACCCTGCCGATGCGGTGCTTAGTATTGCGATCAGACCAGACGAGGAATTGCATCGCTATTTTGGCGAACCAGTTGGTACTTACAAAACGAGAGAAGCGGAATTGATTGACCCACATGTACCAACCGTAGATAAGGCAGAAATGATTGCGCAACATTTTCGTCCAGCCGCGCAATCTATAATATTATTGTCGCGCTGTAGTAGCCCGGTGTATGAATACATTGACCTAACGGATCAGTATATTGCAAAAGGTTTGCGTCCAGAGCTGAACGCTGCAAGTGTAGTGTTGCCTGATGATGAAATCTTATTCGATATGTTTGATACACTTGCCGCAGAGCGGCAAAAACGATGTCGCCAGCTTGAAGGCTGGCTGGCGAGCGTGTTAATCGATTCGCTTGTTGAGAGATAATTTCTGTAGAATTGACTTGAACCATTGAAGCAGCATGCCTCGAGTTCTTTTGTCTTTCAAGAGGTGTCCAAATGCTAAAGCCAGGCTTAGTACCATAACGCCAATAATAACGATCTCGATGTATTTATCGAGATGAGGGATGCGTGCGCCTATCTCATAGCCGAGCAGAGGCATGCCTGCTCCCCATAAAATGCCACCAATAATGTTGTATGTCATAAATTTCTGTCGAGACATTTTACCTGCGCCAGCAACGACCGGGGCAAACGTTCTGACAATTGGCGTAAAGCGGGCGAGTATAATGGTTTTGCCGCCATGCTCTTCATAAAATTTTTCAGCTTTTTGTAGGTATTCTTGTCGGAACAAGATTCCGTCTTCTTTTTTGAAGATGCGTGGACCGGCTCGCCGTCCAATACTGTAACCGATGTTGTCACCAAGAATGGCTGCCAAAACCACACAAACGATAAGCCACCACAGCGAAAAGCTGCCTTGTGAGGCAGCAAGTCCAGCACCAAAGAGTAAAGAGTCGCCGGGTAGAAAGAATCCTACTAATAAACCTGATTCTGCAAAAACGATTGCGCTGACGAGCGCGATACCACCAGCGGATACAATATGTTCAATATCAAACATCCATACTAGCGTACCGTTTTTTCGCCTACGAGTCCAGGCAAATGCTGTTAAAGTAACAAAGACCGGCGCAATAATAACTGCTATACTAAAGCATACATATTGTGGAAACTAACAGGAGGGTCTGGTGAGTAGTAATGAATTTGCGTTAGTCGTACAAGAACGAAACGTTATAGGCAAAGGGTTGAACCGGCTGCGCCGTGAAGGTAGTGTCCCGGCGGTTATACATGACCACGGTAAGCAATCACAACATGTCATGGTTGCCTACAACGAACTACAAAAGATATTTAATGCAGCAGGCAAACATCATCCTGTGACGCTTAACCTCGGTTCAAAAAAATACATGGCATTGATTAAGGATGTAGATTTTGAGCCACGAAAACACATGCTGCGACACGTTGTATTTAATGCGATTAAAGCAAACGAAAAGCAACAAACAGAAGTCCCAGTCCATCTTACGGGAGAGATTCCAGCCGAAAAAGCAGGGTATTTGGTTATTCGGACTTTAGATGCCGTTTCTATTGAAGCGCTACCAAAGGATCTTGTAGATGCGTTAGAAATTGATGCTAGTAAACTTGCCGAAATTGGCGACAAGCTTACCGTCGCCGATATTGTTGCTCCTGCCGGCGTGACTATCATAACTGAAGCTGAGCACGGCATTGCAGTTGTTGAAGAAACCAAGGCGCAAATGAGCGAAGAGTCAGAACAGGAGGCGGAGGGTGCCGAGCCAGCTGGTTCTGCTGAAAACACAGAAGAGACCACAACAGATCAGTCAGCCAGCGAATAGCGGGATTGGTTACCTCAAAAATTATTGTTTTGTAAGCGGTATATTGACCGTTACTTCTGTCTGGTCAATAGTGGTGACAAGCCGAATGTTCTGTGCTTGATCTTTGGGTATATTAAAACTGATTTGCCCTTCTGTGCTGGTGCTGTTTTGTAAATACCCACTGCCGAGCGGCGAATCGAGCGTTGCAGGCCACAGGTGCTCTTCTTTGCCGTTACTTGTAACTACTTTAAATTGTGTTACCGGCGAGATGTATACGCTGCGCCCAAGTTTATTGTTGAGTCGTATTTTTGCAATAGCAAAACCGCGACCGTTTCCTGGTTTGAAGGGGCCTGGGTCTGTTGTTCGAAAAGAACTATCGAGTACTTCGACCGTTAATTTTCTCTGTGGCAATGCTTGCAGGGATAGGTATCCTGTTAATCCTGCGACGCTTACAATAAGTAAGATGTACGGAGCGATTCGTTTGATAACTGGGCGAGTCTGTTTTTGCTTAGCGTGTTTCATTTGAGGGGTCCTATTTTGTAACTAGCGAGTTTTGTGTACGCGGATTGCTTGTGGTTATGGCTTTGACCAGCGACACGGGCACCAGCGAGGTATGGGCCAATATCATGTCCACAGGTAGTGCTGTTAAATACGCTACTGCCACCTGGATGAGGGTTGACATACGAGGTTACATCGTAGTAGGAGCCGTTATAGGTAACCCAGCAGTTTGATTGACTGTTATGGGTAGCGACTTCTGCAGAGGTACAAGCTCCGCCTGCAGATCCACATGCAGGTGCAGCGGGGGTTGTGCTGCCGCCACTGCCTCCAGAGCTGCTCGATGATCCTGAGCTCGTGCCGCTGCTAGTTGTCGTGCTGGTGGTTGTTTTTGTGCTAGAGCTGGTTGTGCTGCTTTTTGATGTCGTTGTTTTTGTTGTTGGCTGGCTTGTGGTGGTGGGAGTTGGTGGCGCAGGCGCAGTGGTTTTAGAAGCGTCTTCTGCTGGCTTATTGTTTGTTTCGGGCATGGTCTTTGTTGCTGTCTGCTGATCGGTTTTAACTGTTAATACCGGTTTGTCCGGCGAAACTACCTTGCCAATAAATATAATCGTTAATGCAACAGTGAAGTAGATAATAAGACTTAGGTGGACGGCTTTTTTAATCATGACATTGCAAATTCTTCTGTATAAATGTTAGCATTTTTTGCACCCAGCTCAACGCAGTGTTTTCGGAGCGCTTTCATCATTGGTGGTGGTCCGCAAATCAAAATAGCTGCATGGGTGAGATCGCCCGATATATCGTGAATAGTTTTTCCGTTAAGGATGCCGTTTTTTTCTGCGTCGATAGGTATAAAACGAAAACCCCGGCTTTTCGCAAGTTCGACTATATTGCTGTAGTCAATAAATTCAGCATGATTTTTCACGGAATAGTATAGATCTATCTGGTAGTCGCCACTTTTAAAATTGTGGATCATGGACAGAAACGGAGTTATGCCAATCCCGCCACCGATCCAAATTTGTCGTTTTTGAGGAATGAGTTGGTATTGAAATTTGCCGTAGGCGCCTTCTATTCTGACTGGTATATTTTTTGCGCTGGGTAGGCTCGACACAAGGCTGTGTGTGTAGTTGCCAAGATCTTTTATGGTGATTGTGATATTGCCAGAACTATCAATACTTGAAATAGAAAATGGATGAAATTCACCCGAAAAACCATCTTGATTAAGTGCAATAAATACAAATTGTCCAGGTTTGAAGTTGGCATTCTTTGTAGTTTTTGGCGAAAGATGCATGCGTAGAATATCCTTTTTAAGGAGTTCGCTGTGCGTGAGAATATAGTCGTAGCGGCGGACAAAGATTCGAGGCAAGAGCGTTCGATACACGAACGATGCGATACCCAAAACACATACACCAATCATCCAGTAGTGCAAGAAGGCGTCGTTTGTTACGTCGCTAGGTATGAAGAGGATATGGAGCGCGACAAACGCAAACCCGACACCCAGGAATTTATGTGTCAAAAGCCATATCTTGTACGGTAGATTAATAAAGAATGTGATTATGAGTAGAACCACCAAAAACATGAAGCCGATAGATCCGTAAAGGATATCTAATCGCTCCAAATTTGGTATTAATAGATCAGCGGCGGACTCGATTGAGCTGGGCACTAAACGCAGGCTTAGTGCCAACGGGTGTGCGATAAGTGTAACGAGGGCTAAACCCCCAATAAGGTGGTGAGCGATATACACTTTATTAAGTCCGCCGAACAGATTTTCTAGAAACTTTATGCGTGTACTAAGGAAAAGGTTGAATGCATACATGGTAAGCCCAATAAGGCCACTGAGCTTACCAATGCTGTGTAGCGTTGCGACGGGTGTGCCAAAACTGTATGACAAAGGTTCCAGCGTCATCCATCTGATTGCCGGTACAAGACATAAGAATGCCAGAAGTGGCCAGCCAATTTTTCGTGTAAATCGGAACAGGTCAAATTTTGCTAACTGCATATCTAGCATTAAGCATAACAGACATTGTGCATAAAAGGCATCTAGTCTTCTATGAAGCCACCCGATTGATGGTTCCATAGGTCAGCGTAGATACCCTTTTTCTGTATGAGCTCGCTATGGGATCCTTGTTCGGCGATGCGCCCATTGCTGAGTACAATGATGCGGTCCATTTTTTGCACAGTGCTCAACCGGTGCGCAATGACAACGGTGGTTCGTCCGTCGATGAGTTTCCAAAGTGCCTCTTGAATTAGTACTTCGCTTTCAGAATCGAGTGCGCTCGTTGCCTCGTCTAGGACCACGATTGGCGCATCTTTGATCATTGCACGGGCAATAGCAATGCGTTGTCTTTGACCGCCCGATAGCTTGACGCCCCGCTCGCCAACCAATGTGTCATATCCGTCGGGTAAATCTTTAATGAATTCATGCGCATTTGCGAGTCTTGCAACCTGTTCAATCTCTTTCTTCGATGCATTTGGTTTACCGTAGGCAATATTCTCTGCCAGCGAACGGTGAAAGAGCAAGGGCTCTTGCGGTACGTAGGTGATTTTTTTGTGCAAGTCATCTTGTGTAATGCTTCGTACATCTTGTCCGTCTACCTTTACCGAGCCGTCCGAGATGTCGCTAAATCGTAGCAATAAGCGAGTAAGTGTGGACTTGCCTGAGCCAGAGTGTCCAACAAGACCTATTTTTTCACCCGGTCGTATATGCAGATTAAAGTTATTGAACAAGGCTTTTTTATTGCCGTCGTGCGTAAATGAAACGTTTGCAAATTCAACTTCTCCATTGCCCACTGCCACAGTTTCTGGAGAAACCGGGTCTTTTATTTTTGGCTCAAGCGTCAATATTTTTGCCATGTCGCTTGCATCGCCAAGTGCGCGGTTGTAATTTCGTAACGAGCTGTTACTGAAGTTGAAAAGCTGGTCGGCAATGGTAGCCGAGTAGTTTAATATCAAAAACACTGTTGCTACGTTTGCGCCATAGTTCACTATGCTTATGGCTGCAGCAATAAGCGCTGTTATCTGCATAATGCGCGTAAACATAGAAAAGACGGTTATTTGTAGCAAAAAATAGCGAATTACACGGTATAACGACTTCTGGGTATTCCGCGTGTATCTACTGAAGCGTGCGTCTTCGTGTTTCTTTGCAGAGTAGCTCTTGATAGCAAGTATATTGGTGATGCTGTCAGCTAAAGCTCCAGTCTGTTTGCTTTCGGTTGTAGCATGGTGAGCCCCGGCTTTTCGTGATTTGTTGGTCAGTAGAACAGCGCTTGTAATAAACAGGACCACTACAATGTTAAACAGGATAACGAACAAAGGGGCGCGCTTATATAGTAGTATCGACGTAAAGAATACGCCCCACAACAAAGGCAGCGTGCCGTAAATAGTAGTATCGGCAATACGGACGTATGCGCCGACCAGCTTGTTTGTTTGCGACACAAGCGAGCCCGTAAAGTGATTGGCATGAAAATCAGCACTTAAGCTTAGAAGATGGCTATGTACTTTCTCGGCCAGCGATTTTGTAACACGACCTTCTAACGGCCATGTCGAGAAATCTACTATACGCCATGTAAGTACGCCGAAAAGCATGATCGCCGCATACCAAAAAAGCTGCGGGCCAAAACTTGCTAGCACATTACCTTTTTCATATGCACCCCGTGCAAGTTTGTCGAGTATGTTTGCTGCAATAAGTGGGGGGAGAAAATTATTAACGAAAGTTGTAACTGGTATAGTGACTAACGCGACCAATACCAGCAGGGGGTGTCTTGAAACATGCTCCCAATAGAGTTTTAATGTGGTTTTTGCATGAATGGATTTCATATGCAGCCTCCTGCTGCAGTTTAGTTAAGGGTGATGATATTTTTTGTGGTTAACAACGAACCGGTGCGTTTAAGCTTGGTCGCTGCAGGCGACCGAAGAGACGCTGAGATAGCTAAAAGAGCTATACATGATGTTGTGGCCGCCTTTCCTTTATGTTGACAATTACAACAACTGTAGCATAAGCGCACCGAAAAAAACAAGTGAACAGAATGAAAAGTTGTAAAAAAGACAAGATAATGATATAATACATAATTATGAATGCAGATTCTATGGATGTTATGCCATTGGGTGAATGCGAATTCCGTACTGGGCTTATGGAAGAGCTTGATAAGGCTCAAGAAGAGTTTAAACGACACGATCTAGGTGGTCACTTAGATCCACGAGCAATTGGCAACGAAGGTCTAATGGCTCGTGCCGAACGGCGCGTTGAAGAACTTGCTCGTCTTATTACTAATTGCGCACTGCTTTGTCAGAGCTGTGGAATTGAGAGTATGTCGCGCAATAATCCTATTACTACGCCGGTATCTCGTGCAGAATGTCCCATGAAAAACCAGCAATAAGCTTGCAATAACAGGGGTAAACGGTATACTAGATTCGTATGAATAAAGTCATCTTATATTACAAATTTGTACCTGTTACAGACCCTGCAATGACTGTTCGGTGGCAGAAAGAGTTGTGCGCACGTTTGCAGCTAAAAGGCCGCATAATCGTGAGTAAGCACGGCATTAACGGTACGCTTGGGGGTGATATCGAAAACCTACGCGAGTACAAACGCGAAATGAATCGATCGGTTGTATTCAAGGGGATTGTATATAAGTGGAGCAATGGTAATGGCGAAGAGTTTCCTCGTTTGAGCGTAAAAGAGCGTCCGGAGCTTGTCGCTTTTGGTGTGCCCGACGAAGTGCAGGTTGACGAAAAGGGTGTTGTTGGCGGCGGCAAGCACCTAAAGCCCGAGGCACTTCATAAGCTCATGGCAGAAAAGGGCAACGATGTAGTTTTTTTTGATGGACGTAACGCGTACGAAGCAGCCGTTGGAAAATTCAAAGATGCTATTGTTCCTGAAACCGAGACAACACACGATTTTATTTCGGAAATTGAAAGTGAAAAGTACGACAATATTAAGGACAAGCCAGTTGTTACCTACTGTACCGGTGGAGTACGCTGCGAAATTTTAAGTGCCCTTATGAAGAAACGCGGCTTTAAGGATGTTTATCAAATTGACGGTGGTATTGTGAAGTACGGCGAGAAGTATGGTGATGATGGCCTATGGGAAGGTTCGTTATATATATTCGACGGCCGTATGAATCATCGTTTTTCTGACAAGTCCCAAGATATTGGTACATGCATTTACTGCAATAAAAATACCAGTCGGTATATAAATTGTGCCGATGTATCGTGCAACAAACTTGTATTGGTTTGTGAACAATGTGATCAAAAAACACACTGCAAAACACACCAAAAGCAGACCACTAGAGTGTAGTAAAACTTACATTTATTTGACATACCAACCACTTTATTGATATTTGTGGTATTACAACTGAGTGTTGGTTGTAGACAATGAAACATAACTCGTATTTGGACGCTTGAGTTATGTGGAGTCAGTAGCGTAACCGGGCAACCAAACTTTCTCTGCTATAACGGCTCGAGAGGTTTGGACCCTAACAGGCCAAACCTCTTTTGTATTAGCTAAATAAATATGCAAAGTGAGCGAGTCTAGTGACTGAGCCTAGCTACGCATATGCCAAAAGGAGATACAATGCCCGAACACAGCCCTGCACGCTATTCGGAAGAGCTTACAAAATTAATGGCGTGTACAGATAATGATTCCTTAGTGCGCGTACATGATGCACTGTATGTTCGTGATGGCGAAGACTGGCAGTACCTACACCATGTAGGCGGAGTGCGACTATATGATCCTCGATACGACGAAGTGAAAACAAATGGCCAGCCCCAAGAACTGAAGCCGTGGGAGCAGTTTGTGCTAAACGGTGATTTTACAGTAATTGGCGACTACTTTCGCGACGGTAGACATCGCGATGTTGGTGCACGAGTACTTGGGGTTGAAGCAACAGATTTATGTGCAGATGCACTACGAGAAGAGTTGGTAAGAGGCAAGGACCAGCTTGTATCGTTTGGCCAAGCCGGTAAAACGGTTGCGGTTGCCGCAGGCGATGGGGTAGTGTTTATGGCCCGGAAGACAGGCGAACATTCTAAGCAAATTGTCGCAGCAGCGGCTGCATCTGCCGTGCTATTTGGTGGTGTTGGGCTGCGTATGGATCATATGGTTCCCGAACAGCCCGTGCCCACAGAACAAGCGCACGCCGCGACGCGGGGCGTTTCGATTGCAGTGCACGTAGATTCAACGACGGATGTCGAGGATTTGTCGTATCAGGTTGGTATGCCGCTCGAGCAAGTGCGACTTTCTGCCGACGGCAAAACGGCACACGTTACTATTCCACAGCCAACAATATTACCAAAAATGACGCATGAACAAGAGACAGAACTTGCAACTCAGCTTGGTATTGATCCTCAGGTTATGAAAGCTGCCAACGAAGATACAACGAGCACAATTGTGCCGGTTCAGGACCTCGAGTTGGTACAGGTTACGGCGATAAGCCCAAATACTAAAGCAGTAGCGCAGGCGGTAGGCTTGCATGAGCAGGCAGTACAGGCAGTAACGATTGGCGATGAACATATGCTTGCCATGAGAACGCACATGATTGATGCCGACCCAACGGTTTGGGAAGACATGGCTTCCATCGTTTCTGTCGCAGCAAATTTACCTGAAAACGCTCAACAAAAAACTACGGTGGTTGAGGGCCAGACACCTGCAGAAGTGGCGCCGACACCGCAACCTGCACCCGAAGTTATAACTCCCGAAGCAAAATATCATAAAGACATAGCAGAGGTGCAAAAAGCGCTCGAACATGCAGTTCAGACAGGGGGAGACCTTGGTCCGTTAAATCATATGGTAGTCTATTCGCCGTTATTTAACCCACGGCACGATTTGCCAGGCGATCTTGAATCTACTCGGCGTATACGATATATGCCACCTTCAAATCTGATGGAAATACCCGGTTTGAAATACGAGTTTTCTCGTGGGGCGGGCGATATGCAGCGCTATGCAACTAATGAGACGGTCGCGACCACACTATACCTAGCGTATGCTTACCAACAATATCTTGCACAGCATCCAGAATTACAGGCTACAATTGGCAACTCGTGTTTGCGGATTGGTGATTTGTCTGCAAAACACGATCATAAAACACACCATGGTTCCATGGTGGACTACACTTCAAGCTTAAACTGCGACGTTCAGCACGGTCACCAGGTGGCAGATGGTCCTGTATTGTGGCTCAACCGTTCAACCGGCGGTGTGAGCGGAAGAATTGAAAATCCGCATTATGACCGAGCTATGGACATGTTCTTGCTGCAGGCACTAATGGGGGCTCATATTGGCGACAACTCATTAGTAGGCTCGATCCTCTACAACATTGATGGTGTAGATGTGCCGCGTTTGAAGAAGGCTGCAAACCATAGCAATCACGCTCATATAAATACAGCACCAGCGTTTAAAGATCTGCACCTGAAGGAATTTGCAGTTGGGGGTGAGCGTCCAGAGCTTAATCTAGATGGTTTGCGGGCAAGCGTGTTTGGTGATTACGTCCAAGGTTACGGAGTGCCTGGTGTAAGTGATATGCCCCTATCCACGCTTGAGCAGCCAACTCAGCCGGCTCCCGTCGCACCTGAAGCAGTGGTAGCTGCGCAGGAAGTTACTGCTTCGCCTGAAGATCAATTTAAGTGGCATGTTGGTATGCTATTGAACGAAATTGCAGCCGGCGAGGGTGGGTATGATTCGGTTAACCGTGGTGTTGCCGGCGACACAAAAGTTGGCAGCGAAGCCTACCAGCGATTGTTTAGTGGACGGCAGTTGTCGCAGCTGACGATTGCAGAAATTCAGGCTAGCGATGCGTTTGCGGTGGGTAAATATCAGTTCATACCAAAAACCCTCGAGTCTGCAGTTCGTGCTTTGGGATTCGATAGAAATCGTGTGTTCGATTCTGCAACACAAGATGAACTTGCAACAAAGTACTTGTTGTTCGCCAAGCGCCCAGCGTTAGCCAACTATTTGCGTGGTCAGTCAGACGACGTAAATGCTGCGGTTACTGCGCTGTGTATGGAGTTTGCGTCGATGCCGTGTCTCGACGGTACAGGGCATTACGATGGTGATCGTGCTGGCAATAACGCTGTGGGTGGTACAGAACGCGTCGCCCATATACGGGCGCTGCTTACAAATGTGCGCAACGCCTTTGTTGGCTCGATCCTTACGGCCTATGCAGAAGCAAATTTGCCACCGGTTGAACCAGAAGAGGTTCCGATAGCCCCGACTCCGCCTATAACGCCATCTACGACCGCGGCGGTGCAGGCCGAGCCAGAAGTAGTACCACCGGTAACTGAAGCTGAAACATCTCGCGGTGCAGCACAGCAGGACGACGTGACTGGCCCAATTGTTTCGCTTTCGGAAGAAAGTGTGCGGCGAGTGCTGGGTTCGGTGATCGATGATGAAAACCGTATTAACGATGCACTACAACAACTACAGGTTAATGACGAAGGTAGATACCAAATATCTACACAGCAGTTAATAGAGTTATCACAATAAGGAGTGTATATGAACAGAAATAGAGACGAAATTTTAGATAGTTTTCCCGAGGGTGAAGAGTTGTTTGCTGATCGCCGTGAACCACAAGTGGGCACGATCACAGAGCCTCGACAGGGTGTTTCGTACGCCATACCCGCTCGCCCAAGTAAGGCTGAACGCACTGTACGACCTGAACGAGCAAAACCACGTCTTGGTATCCGGGCAAAACTCGTCGGTCTTGCCGCCATTGCTGCTAGTGCAACTCTTGCAGCCGACAGACTGGGAGTTATCGACATACCAATCCCCGACCTTAACCCGTCACCAGGTCAGGAGGCGGGTACCTTTGCCATGTCAGATGTCGTAATGTCTAAGTTCAAGGCAAGCAGCAGTAATGCCACGGGCAACGTTACTGTTTCGGTCGCCAGTATGACCCAGCAGTGGGTTGATAAGCCAGAAGCTGGCGAGAAGCTCAATCCACACGAAACCATGGTACTGCGAAATGGTAAGTACCAAGCGGTGTGGGGAGTACAGGGCTTATGGCAGGCGAATAAAACGCAAGCTGGTGTAGAGGTTTTGTTGCCGGCAGTAACGGCGCTTAATCTCGATACTACGAAAGACCCGGTTGTTGACGAGAGTAAATCAAGTCGAGCAGCCGTGCAGAAACTGGGGGGTATTTTTGGGGGAGATACCGATGATGCAACGCCGCGAAAAAACGCACGAAAGGCACTACGCGAATGGATGTCTGACCCACGAAAAAGCGGTCAATATCAGACGCTACTTGCCTGCACGGCAATCGCAGGCGCTGCCGATAATGCGGGCAGTTTACTCCAGGCTATGGATGTGGCGGCAAATGTCGAACGGTATTATCCTCCTCGCTCTGAAAAACCAGCGGTTCTTGAGAATGCTCCGACAATATCGTTCCGTATCCCTGACCCCACAAAGCAAAAAACAACTCTCGGTATGTCAGATTGTCTCGATGAACTCGACGGAATTGGCTACAGCAGCAAATTGGGTGCAAGTGAGCAAAAAAGCATCATTGGTATGGGGTCGACCACTATTGGTTCACTCAAACTAGACCCACAGGTGCAGTAAGCCCGTTTTCGACGTATACTATAGGGGTGAATACAGCGCTCAAAGAAAAGTTACAGTCATTGCCAAATGCTCCTGGTGTTTATTTTCATAAAGATGCAGCCGGGCACATTATTTATGTGGGTAAAGCGGCAGTTTTAAAAAACCGAGTCCGTCAGTATTTTCAGGCATCGCGAAACCGTGACCCGAAAACCGAGCTACTTGTAAGTGAAATTGCCGACACAGACTGGCAAGTGGTCGATAGCGAGATAGAAGCACTGTTCCTCGAAGCAGAACTCATCCGGCGGTATTTGCCACGTTACAATATCTTGTTGCGCGACGATAAGTCGACCAGTTTTGTTCGAATTGATTTCAAGGCACGGTATCCAACCGTAACGCTCACGCGACGACCACTCGACGATAGTGCAACGTATTACGGGCCGTATCTTAGTACTATTGGTTTAAAGCGGGCGCTCAAATATTTGCGGCGAATTTTTCCCTATTCAACACATACAGTTTTACCAAAACGAGCCTGTTTACAGGCGCACATTGGCCTGTGTCCAAACCCAGAGAGTGGTGAGCTCGATGAAAAGCAATATAAACACGAACTCAAGCGCTTAGTGCGCGTTTTGCAGGGGCAACGCGCAACACTCATTAAAGACTTTGAAAAAGATATGAACACGGCCGCTAAGCGTGGCGAATATGAGCAAGCTGCAAAACTCAGAGACAGGTTGTTTGCCCTCAAGAATCTTGGTCAGCAAGTTATTTTTAGCGATAAAGAATTCCAAGACCTCAGCAAAGACCATGCACTCGTAGAGCTGACCGACCTGCTAGGTCTCACTAAAGTACCAAAACGCATCGAAGGGTTTGATATTAGTCATATGAGTGGTACCGACACGGTTGCCAGTATGGTGGTGTTTACGAATGGCGTATCAGACAAAGCCAACTATCGAAAATTTAAAATGCGCATACCCGGCAACGATGATTTTGTACATATGCACGAGGCGATCTCGCGGCGCTTTAGCGAGGCGAATGTCAAGAAATGGGGTAAACCCGATTTATTACTGATCGATGGTGGTAAAGGGCAGCTTTCCATGGCGCTCAAAGCCTTACAAGAGCGGGGTATAGAGCTTCCGGCAATTGGGCTCGCTAAAAAACAAGAAGAAATTGTTATTAAGAAAGACTGGCACCCAGTGCAACTTAATCACGAATATGCCACGAAGCAGCGCGCTTATATTTTCGACAGCAATGATTTTGTGCGAATAGATTTACCGGACAGTTCACACGTCGTTAAGTTGCTACAGCGTATACGCGATGAGTCGCATCGGTTTGCGGTCAGCTATCATTCTGTTTTAAAGGTGAAGCGCCAAACGGCTAGTCTTTTGGACGAGGTGCCCGGTATTGGCCCAGTACTAAAAAAACGCTTACTTACGACCTTTGGTAGTCTAATGGGCGTGCAACAAGCACGGAATGCAGATCTTGTGCGAGTGCTCGGTGAAAAACAAGCGGTCATTTTACGGCAATACTTGCGGGCACATAAATAGTGCTATACTAGATAGCTGTCATGGAGGAAAAGTTTACGGCCGCGTTCTTTGCGGCAAATCGTGAGCGTCTGCGGACGTTATTTGTAGGCAAGGCGCCTATTGTGCTTACAGCCAATGGCTTGCTTCAAAAATCAGCGGATACCGCCTTCCCATTCAAGCAGGACACCAGCTTTTGGTATTTTACGGGCATTACCGAACCCGATATTATCTTGGTAATTGATAAGCACAAAGAGTACCTTATTGTCCCCGACCGCGAGCCTATAAGAGAGGCGTTCGACGGTGCAATACAACACGAACAACTTACTCAGCAGTCGGGTATCGAGCAGGTTTTCGGCGAAGCCGACGGTTGGCGCCAACTGTCGGCCAAGGTCAAAAAAGTAAAACATATAGCCTCGCTCTCAGCGGCGCCCGCATATATTGATCACTACGGTATGTTTACAAACCCAGCACGTGCCCGTTTAATGGCTAGAATAACCGAAATCAATCCATCTGTTGAGTTTCTCGACTTGCGGCCACATGTCATAAAAATGCGCTCAGTAAAACAACCAGCAGAGCTGGCCGCCATTGAACAGGCGGTCGATAGCACGGTTACTGCGTTTAAGAAAATATCAAAAAAACTTACACACTATGAGACCGAAAAAAATGTTGAACATGCATTTACCCAAGAGTTTATGAAGCACGGGCTTGTTCATGCCTACGACCCAATTGTTGCCACAGGAGCCAATGCATGCACATTGCACTATGTCGATAACACGACTACGCTTGGGCAAAAAGACCTATTGCTTATAGATATTGGCGCCGAAGTAGACGGCTATGCTGCGGATATAACGCGCACCTACGCCCTGGGTCCTGTGGGTCGCCGCAAACAGGCAGTATATAAAGCGGTCGTAGACGTGCAAGACTTCGCTTTTAGTTTGTATCGTCCCGGGGTTACAGTTCGTGCAGTCGAAAAACAAGTACAGCAATATATGGGTGAAAAGCTACGAGAGCTGGGACTTATAAAGAATATCGAAGCCGAAGAGATTCATCGATACTATCCCCATGCAACCTCTCATTTCCTTGGACTCGATGTGCACGATATTGGCGATTATGATGCCTTACTCGAACCAAATATGGTACTGACTGTCGAACCGGGTATTTACATCCCAGAAGAAGGTATTGGTATTCGCATTGAAGACGATATCGTCATAACCAACGAAGGAAACACGATATTGTCTCGTAAGTTGCCGCGAGACATAGTCTAAGTGTGGTACAATAATACTTAAGCTATGAAACGTCCACTTTCACGTTTTCTATTACGATGGTTCGTCTGCGCACTAGGCCTCTGGGTTGCAGCCGGATTGCTCGGTGGCCGTGTAGATTATGGTCAGCGACTCGGTGTTATTATTGTTTCGGGTCTTATCTTGGCGCTTGTAAATGCAGTCATCAAACCAATTGTTATAATTCTGTCTTTACCTGCCATTTTGTTTAGCCTTGGATTGTTCATGATTGTCATCAATGGGTTGATGGTAATGTTGGTTAGTAAGCTCTACGGCCCGTTGCAAGTTACTAACTTTGGTGCCGCAATGCTTGCTGGTATGGTCATTGGCTTGGTAAACTACTTAGTGACCACTATCTTGGAGGAAAAATGAACATATTCAACTATATTACGATTGGTACGGCAGTTCTGCTGGTTATTTTGATTCTGATTCAAACACGTGGCGCTAGTTTAGGCGCAGGTCTCGGCGGGGGTGGCGAAATTAATTCTGTGCGACGTGGATCCGACAAAACAATACACCAACTAACCATCCTGTTGGTTGTGGTCTTTGCTTTGTCTTTGGTTCTTGGCGTTATAGTCTAGGAGCACTATGGTAGATCGAACTACAAAACTTCGTTGGCGTCGTCGATTTAGACGAAGTCAAAAGCAGGTTGAAGATCTGGGCGTACAGGCAGAAGAACAGTTAGAGAAGAATTTTTTTAAACGACTGAGTCGCTTAACCAAGGTTCGTCGATTCGTGACGGCATGGGTGCTGTTATTTGTTTTTCTTATAGCAGGTGTCTTGTATCAGGCGCGAGGTTTGGGTAAATTTTATCTAACGCCACAGCCTGCAACAGGGGGCATTTTTACCGAAGGAATCGTTGGCACGTTTACTAACGCCAATCCAATCTATGCATCGGGAAGCGTCGACAACAGTGTAGCGCGACTTGTATTTGCAGGCTTGTTTAAATTCGATCAAAACAACAAGCTTATTGGCGATCTGGCCCGTACCTGGGAAGTAGACGAGAGTGGCAAAACATATACCGTAAAGCTCAAGCCAAATCTTAAGTGGCACGACGGCAAAGATATTACCTCGCAAGATGTTGTTTATACCTATAGCATGATCAAAAACCCCGATGCAAAATCGGTACTGGCGAGCAGCTGGCAAGGTATCAAGGTAGAAGCGAAAGATAAGCTAACCATTGTGTTTACATTACCAAACCCACTCAGCGCATTTCCGTATTCTATGACAAACGGTATTGTGCCCAAACATAAACTCGACGGTATACCGCCATCGCAGCTCCGTTCGGTTTCGTTTAACGCAACCAGCCCTGTCGGCTCGGGCCCGTTCAAGTGGGAGGCGGTAGAAGTGCTGGGTGGCGACGATAGCGATAGTAGGGAACAGCGTATTGCTTTGCTGCCATTCGACGGCTATAACGGTGGCACTCCAAAAATAGACAAATACATTATTCGTGCTGCACGTAACGAAGATAAGTTAATCGAAGCATTTAAAAACAAGAGTATCGACTCAATAGCAGGCCTCTCAAAGATGCCCGAAGCATTGTCAGACGACAAAGCTGTTAACGAATTTAATATTCCGCTTACCAGCGAAGTCATGGTATTCCTTAAGACCAATGTCGAAGGCTTAAACGACATTAAGGTGCGCCAAGCTATTGCGTATGCAACAGATACGGGTAAGATTGTCGACGAAATTGGTCGGCCTGTTTCGCCAGTTCAGTCGCCGCTTTTGCCTGGACAAGTTGGGTACGATAAGTCAGTGCTGCAAAAAACCAACAATCTAGAAGAAGCAAAGAAATTACTGGATCAGGCTGGTTGGGCGTTGGGCGCAGATGGCTTGCGCTATAAAAACAATCGTCCATTAAGCTTTAAGTTTTACACTCAATCAAACCCAACATACGACTATGTCGCACAGTCATTAAAAGCGCAGTGGAAACGTGTTGGTGTAGATGCTGAGATTATTTCACAAGAAGATGTCGACTTTCAGTCTACGCTGAGCGCTCATATTTACGACGCTCTATTGTATGGCATAGCACTTGGACCAGACCCAGATGTGTTTGTGTACTGGCATAGTTCTCAGGTAGACCCTCGCGCGCCGGTACGATTAAACTTCTCAGAGTACAAATCGGGAGCAGCCGATAAAGCTCTTGAGGGTGGGCGGACACGTAACGACCCTCTTGTGCGTGCGGCCAAGTACAAGCCGTTTCTAGAAGCGTGGCGAAACGATGTGCCGGCTATTGCGCTATATCAGCCAAAGTATTTGTATGTAACTCGACTCAAGATTGCAAACTTTGCGCCGAGCGCGCTCAATAGTGGAACAGACCGCCTCAATAATGTAGTTAACTGGCTTATTCGTGAGCAAGACCAAGTTATAAAATAATTTTGCATTTATTTACTCTATGATATAGTCAAAGCATAAAGACTTTATACGGTAGAGTTGGTATGCAAAAACAAATATTTAAAACAAAGTTACGTACATTACTGATTGCGCTGGTTTTCGGCATTGTCGGCTGTGCATTGGTGGTAAGTAGCTTTGCGCAGTCGCGTGTAGACACGACCAATCCGGGAACAATAGAGGTTCAGAAGATACGAATCGATGGTGCTGCCAACGAATTCGAATTCTCTGTTGCAAACAAGCTAACGTATTGCTTTATAGACAAAGGAATCCCTAGCGGTGGAGCAGCACTGAAGATAATGAAGCCGCGCGATCTACAAGACAAGATAACTCGCGTTGCCGAAGATACGGTGAAAGGTGAACTCTATTGCTTTAGGGTAGATAAAGCTTACAGCAATGTTCGCATGCAACTCATTGCGAAAGATGTAAATTCGGTCGTTTCGTTAAGTATTCGCTAAACGCGAACGCGTAAATCTACTACATCAATCTCTGGTTGCTGTAAAACTAAGGCAACCATTTCTGACATACGCTCGCCACGATTATGGCCTATTGCATAGGCACCGTCTACAAGGATTTCATCGAACGCGACTTTGCAGGCAGTTTCATAATCAAGCCCCATGTCTCGGAGGACCGTAAAACCGGCGTTACTTATCCATGCTTTTTCGATGAGTCTGTCTTGGTCGAATTGGTGTTCCATAAGCATATTGTATGACGTTGTGCCGTTTAGTCAATGTCTGCTGATTATGGCTGTACGCCCAGTATGCGATGAGTTGTCCGGATCCGTTTTGAAACGCCGGCTGGATTACGCGCATCAAGGTACGCAATGGCTTCATCTCTGCCAAGCATATCGCTGAGGCTCGCAACTTTACCGATGGTCAATTCCCTGCCTACGGCCGTACTTTCTTGTGGCACTAGTTTTTGCTCAGGGATGGTCTGTTCGTTTCTCTCCATAGCTGTATTGAAATACAAAACGTCGATTGTGTAAAGACAGCGCGACAGTTGCTAGCGGTACATTAGTATGCCGACAATCATGATAACTTGCACTATAAGCCAGAGCGTATTTAGGACTATGATTTGCGTATGCTTATATAAGTATCCGAACATAAGAAAGGGTATACAGCCAATACAATATAAAACCCACATGGCTAAGGATATTCCGGTAGAATCTTTGCTCTGGAACAAAAGCACAATTTGAGGAATTGCAGTCAAGGGCATTAATACTGCAAAAATAGAACAGACACGATTAATGAGTCGTTTTTCGTCTTTTTTAGATATGAAAAAGTGGTAACTTCTGTTTGGCATATATCGTTGTTGACGATTTTATTTTAGCATAAGAAAAACGGCGCAACGCGCCGCTAATTCTGACTTGAGCCTATTTCTGGTGCGGATGAGATGGCTTGTTCAGTTCCATCCGGAATATGAGCAGTGCGAACGAGCCGTTAGGCGAGCTTTAGGGGGAGGGGTACGAAATTTGGATTCACTCCATATTCGTACCGGAGGGGTTCACCCCTCCTGAATGTGGTGCGGATGAGAGGACTTGAACCTCCACGGGGTTGCCCCCACTACGACCTGAACGTAGCGCGTCTACCAATTCCGCCACATCCGCATATGATTTGAATGTTAAAGGTACTTCAGATATGTAGATAGTGGGGTCCCCACAAAATTGATAGATTTTGAGGGGTAAGGTGTTGCGCGTCTACCATTCGCTAGACAGCGAACCGCCACATCCGCATGTGATTTGTATTAACAGATGACATAATAGTCTATATGAAACGTCACTGCAAATCTCACACAGCGGTCGTTTCGTATGGTATGATATATGCCAGAACTACTAATGCTTTAACTTCGAGGGAACATGAGTAAAGTTGCACATTATCTACAAGAACACTTATTGGGCGAAGTAAGCACATCTGCAGATGTACGACGATTCTTTTCTACCGATGGCGGCGTTTTCACGGTTACACCGTCGCTCGTGGTGTATCCGCGCAACGAAAACGATGTGCGCAAAACTGCACGGTTCACCTGGCAACTGGCCGAACGTGGCCGCGTTATCCCAATCACTGCTCGTGGTATGGGCACCGACCAAGGCGGTGCGGCTATTGGGAGTGGTATCTCGCTGGTCTTTCCAGCCCATATGAACAAGATTCTCGAATTCGACGGCAAAACGGGCGACGTAACGATCGAGCCGGGTATTATCTACGGCAAACTACAACAAACGCTTCATACTCATGGTCGTTTTTTGCCACCGTTTCCGTCTAGCGTGGAATATTCTTCTATCGGTGGGGCGATTGCCAATAATGCGGGTGGGGAAAAGACAGTCAAATATGGTAGTACCCGAAAGTTTGTAAAGAGTTTACGTGTTGTGCTGGCAAATGGCGAAGTTATCGAAACCAAGCGTTTAAACAAGCGAGAACTCAGTAAAAAAATGGGCCTTTCGTCGTTCGAGGGCGAAATTTACCGTGCACTCGACGCCATGTTCGACGAAAATAAGCCAATTCTCGATACGATGAACCTTAACGTAAGTAAAAACTCTGCCGGCTATGCCTTGCAAGAGGTAAAGGGCAAAGACGGTTCGTTCGACCTGACTCCATTGTTTGTGGGTTCTCAGGGTACACTTGGTATAGTCACCGAAGCGCTTATTAGTACCGAATTACACAATGCTAACACCACACTCATTGCAGCCTATTTCGACGATATTCGTGTTGCCGAAGAAGCCGTGCAGCAGCTCTTAAAACTTCCCGAACAACCAAGTGCTATAGAAGTAGTCGACGAAAACCTGCTGAAGTTTATTGATCAGCATAATCCAAACCAGCTAAAAGGTATCGTTACCAAACCATTCCACAAGCTCATTGTGTTGATAGAATTCGACAACTTAAACGTGCGTATACAAAAACGCATGGTCAAAAAGGCTGTTAAGATTCTGAATAACTACCAAGTAAAACACCAGGTAGAGACCGACGAAGAAGAAAAAGAAAAGCTCTGGAAGATTCGTCATAGTGCTGCAGCGGTTATTTCGCACGCCGAAGGTAACCTCAAGGCGCTGCCAATTATCGAAGATGGTATTGTACCGCTCGAACAATTCCAAGCATATCTGCACGGTGTGTATGAATTGTTTGCGAAGTATAATTTGCAGTCTGCTGTGTGGGGGCATGCCGGAAACGCCAACCTACATATGCAGCCATTTCTTGACCTCAGCCAAGTAGGCGACAGACAAAAGGTCTTTAAGCTCCTTGAAGAATACTACACTATGGTTATTAGTATGGGCGGTAGCACCAGTGGCGAGCATAGCGATGGCCGGTTGCGCGCACCATTCTTGCCGCGACTATATGGCAAAGAAGTATATGCGCTGTTCCAAAAAACCAAACAGATTTTCGACCCTTACGGAACACTCAACCCAGGTGTCAAGATAGACGTTACGCTCGACGACATCAAACCACTCTTGCGACACGAATATTCTATGGATCACTTAGCGGCGCATTTGCCACGGACATAAAACTTGTATGATACGGTGGGAAGATCCTGTTACATATGTGGGCATTACTGGTGTGGTGCTGGTGTTGTTTTCTATTTATCGAACGAGTATTGGTCGCTGGACCAATAAGTCTTTTTGGTACGAGCTCGATGTTGTTTTTGGTGCGTCCATGGTGGCGTTTTATCAGCTGCATGTCGGTGCGTACGTTACTGTCGTTACCAACATTGCTTATGCTGTGGTTGCGTTTCGTGGCCTTACATCGTTCGCAGAACGATACACGGTCAAAAAGAAACGAACCAGCCGAAAAAAACCAAAACGCTAACTTATCGTTCAGTCAAGTAGCAGAAACTCATCTGCTTTAGTAGGCGCAAGTCCTTCGGGGCTTACGCCAATAGCAAGAAAATATGCAACATATCGATTCATAAAACGGCCCCACGCAAATAGTACGTCGTCGATTGCCGTGTACTGGCCTTGTTTTAAAACAACGCGTTTTGTGGTCTCGTCTATTTTACTTTCGTCTGTCACAAAGCCAGAGTGCGAACCTTCACCAACGATGCCACGCTGTTTTAAAAACGAATAGTTTTCTACCGTTGTTGCAAAGGCGGTCCGCGCTACGGGGCAGCCTACACTTTCTCGCTTTGGTATGCTTCTGTGTACGAGTGCGGTTGCTTCTCTTGTGAGGCTAATAGTATGTAGGCCAGACTTGGTGTCTACGACTATCTCGTAGGGTGACAAGACAGCATTACTTGTGTTTTCAAAAAATGATGCATTGTCATACTCGAAGGCCTTGCTGAACGTAAGTTCAGTGCTGCATATTGGTCCAAAGTCGCGTGCATTAGGTTGGTATCGCCCAATTTGCGCAAGTGCCATACTGCCAAGCATCGAGCCAAACCACCCGGTTTGATACAGCTTGGCATGGTCGGCAAGACTGAGTGGCTCTTCAAGTAAGCCTTCGCGCAGGCAGAACTTACTTATATCGTTGCCAATTGCCCCTGCCATCATTCCGGTAAAATGCCGGTCTGCAAAGCCGTGTTTATATACATCTCTGCCGGAAAATTCAGTGACGCCGTGTTGTTCTGCAAAGGTGTCCTTCGCATCGTCGCTTATTTCTAGATAGATCTGTGACTCTTTACCAATATCGACAGCATCGCCAAACAGACCGATTCGATGTGGCTTAAGGGCGTCTATATCTGGGACAAGACTTGCCCGTGCATGGTGCGTATAAATAGCGGGCGCAACCGTACCATGAAACTCTTTTCGTAACGTGTGCATATCGGACATACTTAAAAGTAATAATACAACAAAATCAACATAAAGTAAATAGATAGAGAAGGCAAGCGTTGAAGAAAGAGTTGCAAAATTTACAGTAATTCAGTAGTATATTGTAGTTCATTTACAGATAGGCGCGAGTGCTGGAATTGGTAGACAGGCTACGTTGAGGTCGTAGTGTTCGTAAGGACGTGGAGGTTCAAGTCCTCTCTCGCGCACCAAAACAATATGCCGACCTCGAAGGTCGGCTTGTTGTTTTGTAGCCGGTGGATTTGAACCGATAGGTGAGAAATGCCAGTGGCATTTTGCAAGGAAACCTTCTCTTGAAAACTTGTTTTCAAAGACGAAGTTTCGGGCCCGCAGAATGTGGGCAAGTCCTCTCTCGCGCACCAAGCAAAATAGTAACGACCGAAAGGTCGTTTTTGATTTTTGTACGGTTGACAGATTGGTTGGCTGGTATATATTGAGGTCATGAAACATAATTTACAGAAGCCAGAAGTTTTGTGTGCACGGAATGTAATTATCTTTGAGTCGCCATACGCGGATGAGCCTCGATTAGATACGCCAGATGCAGGAAGTATGCTGAGCGAATATCCTCATGTGCCACCAGAAGTAGCCCGCGGTGCCCTTGAAAGCCTTACACAACTCGCAGATCTTGATATGCGTAGCCCAGAACGAGTTGCTGGGCTGCTTGCAATCGCAGACACTTTATCAGACCGATAATGTATGACAAGCGAACGATATTTGTACGGACCCACAAATGGATTTGTAATTCCAGATAAAGCAGAGGTCAAAGCGCTGCCAAAAGGTATACGAAAATATACTGACAGAATTGCGCCTCAAGGAAAGAGATGTCCTGACGGAATGTGGCGATCCGTTCCCGACGATGATTTTGCTTATGACGTTTACCTTACAAATGAAGAAGATGAGCTGTGGGTGAGACGCGCAACCCCATCGGTATTTCGTATGCAGGTACATACCCCACCGGGATTAAGCGGGGAGATAGAGCGTGTAATTTACAATTCGAGCGCAGGCAGTGCTGGAGTGTATGAATTTGGTGATTACGGTGCAGCAATCAGTATTGAGTCGGGCAATCCAGAAGAAATTGTTTCGATTCACAAGACAGACGATCCAGAAGGTTACCAACGTAAATTAAAATTTGTTTCTTGTTTACTGCTCGATAAATTGCTGCAGCGAAATCATTATAGGGAATTCTATCTTTCAAGAGCACTTGGGGGCGCCATGATTGACAGAGCGGTTGATTAGGTTATATTAAAGGGCATGCAAGAGCAACAGATTTCTCCAGGGGCAGCAACAAGAGCAAGAATAATGACAACGGCCGAAGCGTGGCGTGCAACTTTGCACCCAAGCGATGCAGAATCATTGCGAAATCCTGCAGAACTGCTCGCTGCATTTCAGGATCACCAGATTTTTGCGAGTATGTTGGCCCGCGAGTTTCCTGAATCGATGCCTGGCCCCTACGAGCTATCTACCGAAGATATGGTTGTACTGCAAGGCTTGCGCCGTGCGCTGCCGTCTGCGGCCGATAGACTGTGGGAACAAGCCTATCCTATAGAAACCGCATAGCATATGGCACTTATTCGAGTTACTCATTTAGAATGTGGAGACGTAAAGCTTACTTCTAAAGATGTGAAGCTGTATACGTACGAAGGTAATGCCGAATGCCCGTCGGGCTGATATAGGTTTACGTGTTCAGAATGCGGCAAAATAGCATTGTATGATGCCGACCCGCAAGCTTTCGATATCTTACGTGCAGCAGGCTGCATAATAGAGGCGGTAAATGCGCCCGAGCATGATAGTAAAGAGGTTGATTCAATAACGCTCCAGCAAGGTGTACTGTCTACAGATGAGGCTCTCGACACAATGAGGGCGCTCAATAGTGCGAGCGACCACCAAATTATGGAAATACTGACCCGCAGCGTGCGCTAAGCCGCATTGTTGCATTTACAGATAAAAAAGGGTAAAATACTGCAGTTGCATACGTGCAAAATGGGTTGTTAGCTCAGTTGGCTAGAGCATCTCGTTTACACCGAGGGGGTCGGGGGTTCGAGTCCCTCACAACCCACCACGAAAACGGCCGGTCTTATCGACCGGCTTTTTTCGTGCTTCGGTGCGGTCTTGAATATCCGACCAAAGGGTCGGGGTGAGAAATGCCGGTGGCATTTTGCAAGGGAGCCAACTCTTACAAACTGGTTTGTAAAGATGTTGCGACGGGCCTGCCAAAGGTAGGTCGAGTCCCTCACAACCCACCAAAGGATAAGTCCCATCAAGATGGGACTTATCCTTTGGCTCCGTGTAGTTTTTACAAAGGTGGTTGTTTGCGCTTCTGCTTTTGCTACAATCGAACACATTGAGGAGGGTACATGGAACATTCGCCGGAAATGACTTACGGTGCTAGCTCGCTCGGTGCCGCAAGCTCAGAAGCTCTGCAACAGCAATACCAAGCCGCACTCGGTCGTATAGAAGCGCGAGAAGACGGCGATTACCTAGATGGATACCCACTCCCACCGGACAACGACGATGTATGGAAGACGCAGAGAATTGACGCAGACGTAACGCGTTTTATTGAGCCCTCAGTAGGGTTTGAGAGCGTTTGTTGGACTACTGAAAGGCGCATTTCGATCTTAGAAATTACCAACGCTGTGCAGCGGCAACGTAATATCCAAAGTATTATTAACGGCTGTGGGCCGTTTGATATTACTCCAGAACAGACGGTGTTTATTGGCCTAGAGTTGATGCGTCAGGCAAAACCTAGTCGTATGCAAAAATTGGCAGCTTTTGTTGGCCGTATTGTGGAAGGAATTGCAGAAGCATGACGCACGAGCAGATGGCAGAATCTTGCCCATACAGCGAAGAAGGCATTGCGGCGGTAGCAGCCGTGGTGGAAAAAATATTTGCTGGCCCCAGTCCACAATATGTCGAATGGTTGTCGGGTTATTTGCAGCAACGGCACGAAGTAGCAGCACGTATTGGTTCACTGCCATTGTTCTAGACGTGCGTGGTGCTATACTCGATATGAATGGAGGTATGCTATGGCAGATCGTAGTGCAGAAAGTCCGTTGCTGGGTATAGAGCATGCTTGTGGCGGTTGCGAACAGGTTGACGTGTTAGAGCGTCAAGCAGGCGAGATATTACGTGCATCTGGCATGGTTGGGTTTGTGAACGAAGAAGGAACGGTTAGAGTGTGGGTCGGTAGAGATTCGATAGTCGATCGACCGCGCGAAGAGCGTTTAGCGCAGGCTGGTATGGTTATTGATGCCGAGGTTCTGGGTAGTAACGATTCGCTGCGTTGTGCTGCTGGTTGCCTTTTGGCCGAAGTTTGCCTGAGCGATGTGTATAGGGATGTCAATGAATCGAATCATCAGTATAGGCAAGGCCATAAGTGGCACCAGATGCCGCTAGAAGATATTGTTGCCATGCCGCCACTCCTGTCCCCTGACGATGAGGTTACGAGATTTATAGAAGAGGCGTTTGGCGACACGGCAACGGAACATCAGGCTGCCGAAAGGCCTACGCACGGCACGGTGCATGTTCCACAGGTAGACGGTACAATAGAACGGTTTACCATTCGTCGCAGCGAAATTAATAGTAGTCAGGTACAGTAACCAATTACTATGGATATAGAACAGATACAACCAGCGGACAGTCCAGCGATTGCAAGGCTTCGGTTTACAGACGTAAACGGCAACGTCCAAGAGCGGAGCATACCAACCAAGCCCATATTGAATATTGGTGAATGCGCATTAAGGACCGAGTGGCCAGAACCACCAGCCGAAGCGCCTTTGGGCAGGGCGATTATTCGTACCGATACATACCCGGGCTGGGTAACGGTTCCTACGCGGCTACTGTTGAGCTAACTCGATAAGGTGGGCAACAAAGTCCCACACTGGGTGTTCAAGCCGTGCGTAATAATGACGCTGTTCGCCTTCGGGTGTTTCGACTCGGCGTATCATTCCTAGTCGTGCTAGGCACGCCATCTCTTGGTGGCTCCTCCCAGATCGCTTCACCGAACTGGTCGTTCGCTCCGCTCACTTTTCCAGTTCTCGTCTGGGTACCATTAAAAAAGACCCCAGCTTTAGTGGGGTATTTTTAATGGTGGCTCCTCCCAGACTCGAACTGGGGACACAAGGCTCTTCAGGCCTCTGCTCTACCAACTGAGCTAAAGAGCCACAACCCGTCTATTTTATGAGAAAAAACACTTTTCGGCAAGGGTAGGGCGGTTAATAACTTGCAAAAACACATTTGTCGTATACAATAGGCAAAAGTATGAACAGTATTTGTATGGCAAAGAAGACAAAGCGACAGCCCTAGCCGAAGCGGCCTTTTTTGACATGAAGCCCCGCCTCGGCGGGGTCTTTTTATGCTGTATGTCGATAAAAAGATTCATCTAGGGCCAGCACAGACAATGCTAACTTTAAATGAACTGTAATATATGGAAAATAACAGAACTATACCAATTCAACCAGACATTGAGCCACTTGTGCCGTTACTCATGGTAGAGGCTATCCGCGAATCAGGGCAGTTGGCTGTATCGGGGCGGCCATTGTTTGTGATGGGTGGCGAAAAAGAACGCTATTATAACGACACGGTTATAGAGCTAGACGTGCCGCTGTACATATCGGCACTGCGTTCGATTCGCATTCCGCTTCTTGGGCACTCGCATCTCGAAAAAGTGTTCATCGGTGAGTACCCAGTGCTTACGGGTATACACCAGGTTACGGGCGAAGACTACATGTTTGGCATACGGCCAGAGCTGAACTTCGACTGGTGCGACAACGCGGTCTAATACCACTTGGCGCCGTACATAAGCCCACCAATGATGATCAGCTGCTGTAAGACGAGCCAGCACGCCTGGTAAAATATAATAACCTTTTCTTTATGGACGATTCCGTACCATAACCATACAAGCGTAAACAGCTGGTAGCCCACCCACGAACTAATGGCTATGCCCTCAGCGGACTTGTCGCGAAAAATCACATAAAGCTGCGGTATCGTTACGATTGGTTCAATGGCGGCCACAAGGTAAGTGAGCCGGTCTACGAGCAGGGGCTTGGCCTGTTTTTTTACAATGAGGGCTTTGCGGGCTTTGGTGTGTTGGTGTTGCCGAAATTTTGTCATGCTTATGCTTTAACTTTACTTCATACTAACAAATCTTGAGTTATTGCACAAAATGCCGTATAATCTCAATCTGTTATGCGGGTCTAGCTCAGTTGTTTAGAGTGAGAGCTGCCTGAGGCAGGTCGCAAGGAAACCTTCTCTTGAAAACTTGTTTTCAAAGACGAAGATTCGGGGTCGCGGAACGTGACCGTCCTTGCCAGGCCAAGGTTGTCTACTCTAAAATCAAGAGATGTTCGTTTAGCAATATATGCGGGTCTAGCTCAGTTGTTTAGAGCGCGTCCTTGCCAAGGACGAGGCCAGGGGTTAGAGTCCCCTGACCCGCACCAAGAAAAGAGTCTTGTCCGATAGGGCAGGGCTTTTTTCTTGGCTTCGGTTACAGATTCTAACACCTGCCAAAAGAGGCCAGGGTGAATAGTGCCAGTCTTGCACCACCAAAAATGCATGACCCCCATTTTCGGGGGTCATTTCATGCTATAGCATTTTAACCATAACGAGCTTACCGAGTTTGTGGCCAACTTCAGTAAACCCAAGCTTTTCGGTCAGTAACTTGCTATCCGCATTGCATTTTGCTATGAAACCTTTGTGCCCGTATTTCGCGACCATTTCTGGTGTCGACGCAGCATTCAGTAGTCCTGCAACTGTCTTTGTGCCTACGCCTTGGTTTCTGAATTGAGGCAGGGTGATTATGCCCCCGACGACTGCAAGGTTTTTGCCGTCGTATTTTTCGAAACCAGTCACTCCTGCGTAGCTCATAACATCGCAATGAAACACCCAATGTGGCGACATAAATTCGCTAACCATAGCCATACCTATTGGGTGATTTTTAATAGTGATTGGGTCTAATGCTTTCATGTCTTCTTGCGAAGACAGCTCACATATTTCTTCAAAATCTAGTTCTAAGAACGCATCGCCGCTTGGCTCGTAATATATCGTGTCATGCGGTACTAATTCGTATTTCATACAATATCCTTTCAAATAAAAACGCCCCGTTGTCGGAGCGATGAAAGGCATTATTTTGTTATATTTTAGACACTACAAGCATCGCTCCCGTATATACGAGCGCGTCGAGTCTGAATAAATGTGCCTAGATAGTACATAACATTATTAAACACTAACGTATTATAGTAGTCAAATATTTTTTGTATGCGCGCTACAAAATTTTCATACATTTAGCCTGTATATGGTGAAATCGTAAAAGACGCGCTACAATAGGTAACTATTACATAACTAATACAAGAAGGAGCACGTATATGGTCACAGGATACTGCGTTAAATGTAAAGAAAAAGGTGTAGAGCTAACAGATGCAGAAGTAGTACAAACTGCAAAAGGTGGCTACATGGCCAAAGGCAAGCACGCTGTATGCGGAACCACCGTTTGCGCCATGATGTCGAAAGAAAATGCCGAAAAGGCAGTAGAAGGCGGCGCCAAGAAGTCTTACTAAAATATTTTGTAGGATTATACAAAACACCCCGCCTGGGGTGTTTTTAGTTTTTCATTTCAATGGTTCGTCTATTATATAAATATTTCAGGTATGCTATAGTGGACGCATGATTCAAGACAGAGTAGTGGTGCCAGAAGCAGCAATTGCTGATTTAACCGCCGTGGGTTTCCCGCTACTAGAAGGTGTAGAAGGCGATGAGCTCGTAAAAATTACAAATGCTCCGTGTGGCATGGAAGGATATGTAAAGGCAGAACACTTCATGCCACGTGCGTACGATTTGTATAACCCTTATCGGGCGACAAGACAAAGCACATTAGAATTTACACGAGGCGTGCACTTTAATGCGGTTGTTGAGCGTTATCTTGGGCGAAATTCATTGAATTTCGCGGATGGTGTCATCGGTGAGCTTATGCTGCACGCCGCCATCAATAATTGTGCGAGTATTGCGGCAACGGCAGTGCGTATTGTGCTAGACCAAGAGCCAGATGGGCACTTTGAAGCTGCGGTGTGGGATGATGGTATATCGCACGAAGGCGTACAAGAAGCAACAGAATATCTACACGAAGATGAGTTTGGAGATTTAGAGAACCCTCATTCAAAACCAATGGGTGAAACAGATGCGGTATTGGGCCCCATGGCTGTTCGCGCCGTTACAACGGTCACAGCATTGCTGGGCGGCGAACTGAGTCTTATGAGTGCAGGAACGAAAGTAACCGTTCGGCACGATAAAGCGGCTGGTACATATGATTTTACCGACGGTAAATGCCCAGTTACATCTGGCAACGTAATTGCGATGAAATTTCCATCACAACGATGGTAGTGTGCTCTTTTTTGATATGATGAGGGTATGATTGAGGTTACGAACGAGACATATAACGGGCACACAATTGCCGTGGCGCACCACAACACTCACTCTAAACAGCTTGTTATCTTTTGTCATGGATACAGAGGTTCATCTATTGGCCCTAGTCGTAATTTTGTACGGGTTGCACAGATGCTTGAAGAGGCGGGCATATCGAGCCTTCGCTTTGACCAGTATGGTAGCGGAAACTCGGATGGTGATTTTTACGAATCAAGTTTTAATGACTGGATAGCGACAACAAGAGCTATTACAGAACAGCATCTCGCCAAAGGACACCAAGTTATTTTATTTGGTCAAAGTATGGGAGCGGCAGCTGTTATCGCTGCTGGAGCCGATTTGCGTGACATTACTGCCGTAGTTGCATGGGTGCCGGATCCAAGCGTAGACGATCTAATCTTGCCTAAAAGTGGGTTTATGGAAGAAGGTGGCCAACGTGTGCAATCGGCTTTCTGGAAAGAAGCTCATGAAGTGAACGTTGCAGATAAACTCGCAGGTCTGAAGGCAAACGCGCTTATTATTCAGTGTACAGGCGACGAATATGTAGATGCAGCAAATCGTGCCGCAATTGCTGCAAGCGCGCAGCCTAATCACAGCGTGCTTGATTTTGAAGGTTATACGCATAGTAGCTGGACGTATGATCAGGCCGAACCCGTATTGCAGAAAAGCGTGGACTTTATTGTTCGATCGTTTAGACAGAGCTCATAGTTTCCCCGTCAAATCGGTGTCTGAATCTGATATCATAAGCCCATGGATACATTTCTTGGTGGCGCGGCAGTCGTTGTAGGCTTTATTGGGTATGTTCCGTACTTTACGACTATATTAAGTGGAAAAACAAAACCCCATGCTTTTACTTGGTTTGTGTGGGGTTTACTGACTGCAATTGCATTCGGTGGCCAGATTGTAGGCGGAGGTGGCGCTGGTACTTGGGTGACGGGTTTTACTGCGATAATTAGCTTTGTTATTTTTGGACTGGCGCTTTTTAGGGGTAAACGTGATTTTCCGCTTGCAGATTGGCTGTGTCTTAGTGGCTGTCTTTTGGCGTTATTAGTGTGGTTTCTAACCGATAGTCCTTTAGGCGCAATTGTGCTCATAACGCTTATAGATTTGCTGGCGTTTGTTCCGACGTTTCGTAAAACATATCGTTCCCCAGAGAGCGAGCCGGCTGCAACCTATGTGCTGAGCGCTATAAAATTTGTCTTTGGTATAGCGGCGTTACAAAGTTTTTCGGTCCTGACGGTTCTGTATCCAGCTTCGCTTGTGCTGACTAATGGGTTGTTTGTAGTAATGCTTCTGGTTCGAAGAAGCAATTAAGCCCTAAAGAGGCAATGAAGTAGTATGAAGTTCGAGATACATTTTGCGGGCAATTAATAAAACCGTAGGCGAAGAGGTTGTGGTGGCAATAAAAGAGCGCTTCGAATAACTTGGTTGGCTTAGTGTTTGATAAGGCGGGGAATTCGGAACGGGCTGACGTACAAAAAAGCCAGAATAGCAATACAAACCGCCATAGTTTGCGTAGACATGTCGGTAATAAAGAGTGCGATCATTAAAATCGTGCTCGCGTCTATGGGTACGCCAATAAAGTAGTTTTTGGTCTTTTTCCGATTAATATTGTAACGCGCTAAACGTAGTGCGCCACAGATTGGTATCAGTGCAGCGAGTGCAGTTAGCCAATCGGTTTGATAGTAGCTCATAATAATGATAAATGGTGTTGCACCAAAACTGACGAGGTCTGCGAGCGAATCGAGTTCGGCGCCGAAGTCGGATTCTTGGCCAAGGTAGCTGGCTAGTTTGCCGTCGAGAATATCAAAGAGCATTCCGATTAACAAGGCAATAACCGCAGCAGTAAAGCGACCATGGATTGCGGCGTACATGCTGCCCAGCCCAGCTGCTAAGTTGGCGATAGTTGCGATGTTTGCAGGCTTAAAACCTCTAAGAATTGATTTGTGCAATGATTGTTTCTCCGGCTATTACTTTTTGGCCGACTGTTACTTTAAGCATAACAGATTTGGGCACAACGAGTGTAACTTGCGAGCCAAGATTAATAAGGCCGACAATCTGACCAGTATTGACCGCTTCCTTTACTTTTACAAATGTCTCGATTCGGCGCGCTAAGAATCCGGCAATTTGGATCATTTTGACCTTAACGTACTTACCAGCAATAACAATTTCGGTTTTTTCGTTTACTAACCCTGCTTCGAGCGAATTTACTGGTAGGAGCTTACCATCTGAATGGTTAATGCTGGTAATAGTGCCTGCTATTGGAGCTCGGTTGTAGTGTACGTCGAGTGGTGACATAAATATCGACACGATGTAACCAGAAGGTGCTACGTCGTTGGTGAGTGTAGATATTTTTCCAAGAATCCTGTGATTTCCCTTAAACATGTCGGCATGGTTTTGTGTAAAGGGAACGATAGCAATAACTTTGCCATCTGCAGGTGAAACCACAACGTTGCCTTCGGGGATGGTGCGTTCTGGGTTGCGCAAGAAAACAAGTTTCCAAAACAGCAAACCCACCAAAGCAATGGCAAGAAATAGAAGGGCAAGTAGGATCATGATAAATGTAACTATACACGATTAAACACAAGCAGAAAAACATAGACAAAAAGCAATAAATATGTTAAAATAAATACATGCGTGGTGATTTAGAAATAGCGTTTTTTGAACGCAATTTTGGTGGGTATTCGGACGAAACCCAAGCTGTACTGCTTGAAGCACGTCAGGGTATGACGCCATTTGAAATTGCAAGCAAACGTCAGTCTATGAAAGCTAGTGCACGGCACGAGCGTATTTTGTTTGCTTTGAATTCACTCAGCCAGCGGACTCCTTGGCGAGTGCTGCGGGAAGCTGCTGTTATACCCGAGCGGTTTTCTATTGTCGACAAAGACTTACTCATGAAAGACGTACAGATTATAGAAGGTACGTATCGTGCAGATTTGTATAGAGCCGACCTAGATGAGCACATAGCTCGCGAAGACAGATTTGCTCGTTCTGCACGGGCAATCTTAGAGATTTCAGGCCCTTTACTACCGGTGGATGGTCAGTATATTCAGACTTATGCAGTAAGTGAGCACGGCAAAAGAGTATTGACACAAACTAATTAAACTGTTAATGTATAATCTTTGTGTTTAAGAAAATAGTATGATTGAACGAGAACCAACTCCTAGCTTTGAATCTGTTCCACGCCCAGTGCGTGTCTTTATGGCTATTGGCGACAGGGCGCTTAATTTGCTCGATCGTGTACAGAAGAATCCTGGTCCGGTGGAAAATTTAGAGGAAATTAGCGCACGGCACGATGCCATGGTGGCAGACGTCGATGCCATGCTTGCTCGTATAGCCGAAGCTCTCCCGACAGAAGACTGTTAGTTTGACCACTTTTTTGCTAGTATAGAAGAGTTCTTTTTACTGGCGCCTTGGCGGAGTGGTTACGCAGCGGTCTGCAAAACCGCGTACACCGGTTCAAATCCGGTAGGTGCCTCCAAATCGTTTACTCGGGCGAGTGGCGGAATTGGTATACGCGGCGGACTTAAAATCCGCTGGTCTAAACAACCTTGAGGGTTCAAGTCCCTCCTCGCCCACCACGATGAAACTTCGGTATTCTACCGAAGTTTTTTTCATGAAATTCTCAGCCAAAATGCTATACTAGTAGTACAACTAATAGGTAGGAGTTACGAACAAATGATGATTGCGTTAATTATCGTAGGGGTGTTGGTGCTGGGGCTTATTGTTATTTATAACGGTTTGGTGCGCGCAAACGTACGTGTAGATGAAGCATGGAGCGACATTACGGTTCAGTTGAAGCGTCGAGCCGATCTGATACCTAACCTTATCGAAACGGTTAAGGGTTACGCCAAGCACGAAAAAGAAGTATTCGAGAATGTTACCAAAGCACGTTCTGCTATTTTGGGTGCAAAAACGGTAGACGAAACCGCCAAAGCTGACAATATGTTTACCGACGCCCTGAAGAGTGTGTTTGCAGTGGCGGAAAATTACCCGCAACTAAAAGCTAATGAAAACTTCGCTCAGTTACAGGCTGACTTAACAGACACTGAAGATAAAATCCAAGCGTCACGACGATTTTATAACGGTTCTGCACGAGATTTGAATATTAAGATTCAAACTTTCCCTACAAACATCTTTGCAGGTATGCTGGGCTTCAAAAAGCGCGAATTCTTTGAGCTCGACGAAGCGGAAGCTGCTAAAGCAGCGAAAGCTCCAGAAGTTAAGTTCTAGTTAGCAGGCTGGCTGTGAAGGTATCGATTAACGGTGAGTACGATTTTGAAGCGACGCCTGTAGAGCCGAGTGTGCTTGAACAGGCCTTCGATGTGCTAAAACCATACGACGACGGGTTGCGCCGTACGGTTGAAGCCTATGGCAATCGTATTATGCATTTCGTCATGGGACGCACTACTAATGCGCTAATGGTACAGATGCTTCTCGACAATTATCATCAGTCGGGAGTTGACGAAGAAGGGCAACCACTGCACGAGGCAGGCCATATTGAAATAGCAACGTTGACTCATACATACGGCATTGACGAAGACTTTCAGGAGCTTGTGGTTGTACGCACCCCAGGTATAGTGCCCGATGTAGTCATTAACGATGTTCATCAAATATTACCATCAATGCTGCGCCTAACACTGCAGCGTCAGGAATATCTTGATAAATTGTTTGGTAGCAAGCAAGGAATACCTGCCCATGTATGACCAGATAGCTGCGAATAAACGTAAAAGTGCACTCATTATGGCCTTGTTTGTTGGTTTTGCTGCAGCAATAGCCTACATTGCTGCAGTATTTGTTGGTGGCGACACGAGCTATGCGCCGTTTGCGATTGTTGCGTCGTTTGTATACGTATTGTTCAGCTATTTTGCTGGATCCAAAATGGCACTCGCACTTAATGGAGCGCGTGAGGTTACAAAACGCCAAGAGCCCCGTTTATATAAAACAGTCGAGAATTTGGCAATTACCGAAGGCATGCCTATGCCCAAGGTTTATGTTATAGACGATGCAGCACCCAATGCATTTGCATCTGGTCGTGATCCAAACCACGCGGTGGTGGGCGTGACGCGTGGGCTGATTGATATGATGGACGACGCCGAGCTTGAAGGAGTAATGGCGCACGAACTAGGGCACGTCAAAAACTATGACATTCGCGTAAGCCTCATAGCTTTTGCGCTTGCGTCGGTGATTGGCATTATTAGCGACATGGTTATTCGCATGTGGTTTTGGGGTGGTGGGCGTGACGATGATGACGGACCAGCGAGTAACCCTGTTTTTATGGCAATTGGTGTGCTGGCTATAATTCTATCCCCCATTGTGGCATTGCTGGTTCAGATGGCTATTTCACGCCGCCGTGAATATTTGGCAGATGCGACTGGCGCACTTACTACACGATACCCAGAAGGTTTAGCACGGGCGCTTGAAAAAATTGGCAAAAGTGGCTCGGTGCTCAAACGTCAGAATACCAGTACAGCGCACCTCTTTTTTGCAAACCCTCTTAAAGGTAAAAGCATATCGAATATGTTTAGTACACACCCGCCCATTGAAGATAGAATTGCCAGATTAAACAAGATGGGGCGATAGCGTGCCAGCTAAAACAACGTCGCGCACAACGCGAAAACTTCGTATACCAAAGCGAGCTATATTGCGTTATCGTAAGCGCATCAAAGATCAGCAAGCACGCTTGCCATCGGTTATAGTAATCACCAAAAAGACCTGTCGGTTTGTTTGGCAAGAACGCGTGCTTTTTGCAAAACTGCTTGCGTTGTATGTATTTTTAACGCTGGTTTTAGTACGGGGTTTTGCGGCTGATAGTAGTATTTCTGACACGAAGGCACTTTTAGCCGATGGAGAAGGTGCAAAACTGACTACGCTCGAAACAGGAACGGTATTGCTTTCCTCGGTAACTGGTACTGGAACGGGCAGCGAATCTGGTGCGGTGTATCAAACAATTTTAACTATTGTGTTTGCAATTGTTGTTATTTGGCTGGCAAGAAAACGATTTGCAAATGATGTAGTGACGATAAAGCAAGCATTTTATAATGGGCTTTATCCAATTGTGCCGTTCATGGTCGTACTGCTTATTATAGGGCTGCAACTTATACCGTTTTCTGTTGGTAGTTGGCTGTATAGCACGACAGCAGCCAGTGGCATTGTGGTTGGAAATGTCGAGCGTGCCTTTTGGGTGAGTATATTTCTTGCGTTAACTTCATGGTCGCTATACTTATTATCGTCGTCACTCTTTGCGCTTTACGCTGTCTGTCTGCCCAACATGACGCCCTTGCGAGCTCTACGTAGTGTGCGTAGTTTGGTTGTTCATCGGCGTGTAGCAGTAATGCTGCGGTTGGTATTTTTACCGATATTAGTGCTAATTGTTGGCGCGTGTATTATGCTGCCAACGGTATTATTTGTACCCGCAATTGCAGATCTTGTATTTATGGTTTGCAGTCTGGCGGCGTGGGTGTTTAGTGTAGTGTATGGGTATATATTGTATAGGGAACTTTTAGTATGAAAGAAGCTCGCAAACGCATAGCTGCGCTCAAGGAACAGTTGCAACAGTACTGGTACGAGTATTATGTACAAGACAGTCCATCGGTACCAGATGCGGTATACGACGGACTTATGCAAGAACTCAAAGCGCTCGAAGACGCACACCCCGAGCTTGTTACGCAAGATTCACCTACACAACGTGTCGGCGGAGTAGTGCAAGAAGGATTTCGTAGTGTCCAGCATATGCAGCGTATGCTGAGTTTGAATGATGTTTTTTCGGACGAAGAGGCAAAAGCTTGGCAAAAAAGAATTGAAAAACTAGACGCACGGGTTGCAGATGCGGCATTCTGGGCGGATGTAAAAATGGACGGTTTGGCGTGTGCATTATACTACCAAGATGGCATACTGCAGCAAGCAGTAACACGTGGTGATGGCACCGTGGGAGAAGATGTAACTCATAATGTTCGAACGATTTCTAGTGTGCCACTCAAATTGCGAGGAAACGAATTGAGTACGGGGCGTATTGGTGTACGTGGAGAAATTATTATGCACCGTAGTGAGCTTAAACGTATCAATGCTGAACGCCAATCCCAGGGTTTGTCGCTCTATGCAAATCCGCGCAACTTGGCAGCTGGAACTATCCGTCAGCTCGATCCAAAATTAACCGCCAAACGAACGTTGTTCTTTCGGGCTTTCGATGTGTTTGCGAATAAAGACTTGTTTGACACGAACGAACAGACCTACAAGGCGCTTACTAGTGCTGGTTTTACAGTAAACCAGCAAGCAAAATCCTATAAAGATTTAAATAGTGTTTTAGTGTTTGCGCATGAATGGCAAGAAAAACGAACCAGCCTGCCATTTGATACGGACGGTCTTGTTATTAAGCTGAACGACCGTAAATTGTATGCTGCGCTTGGTGTAGTAGGTAAAAATCCTCGGGGAGCTATTGCGTACAAATATCCTGCAGAGCAAACAACAACTATCGTGAAAGACATTTTTATATCCATTGGCCGAACCGGCGCAGCAACGCCTGTTGCGATGCTACGGCCGGTGCAGATTGCGGGGAGTACTGTACAGATGGCCACACTCCATAACGAGGGTGAGATTGCTCGCAAAGATATTCGTATTGGAGACACGGTTGTTTTGCAAAAAGCCGGCGACATCATCCCAGAAGTTGTTGAGCCGCTTGTTAAGCTACGCAATGGCAGCGAGAAAATATTCCATATGCCGACACATTGCCCAGAATGTAACACAAAACTGACCAAAACAAAGGCAGACGAAGCAATATGGCGCTGTCCAAATACGCAGTGCCCTGCACGTAGTCAAAAGCATATTGAGCATTTTGCAAGCAAAGCTGCACTAGACATCGAAGGTCTTGGCGAGAAGAATGTTGCTGCGCTGAGAGAGGCGGGGCTTATTGCTGATCAGGCAGATATCTATAAGTTGTCTGAACGCGACATCTTAGGTCTTGAGCGGTTTGCGGAAGTCAGCGCAAACAAACTGATTGCCGCCATAGCGGCAAAGAAAAATCCACCACTGGCTCGCTTTTTGTTTGCGCTGGGCATTCGGCATGTTGGTGTACAAACAGCGATAGATCTCGCAAACACATTCCGCAGCCTAGAAGCACTTTCTCAAGCCACGATTGATCAGTTGTCTGCAGTAGAAGGTGTTGGTGAGGTCGTTGCAGAGTCGGTGGTGGCGTGGTTTTCAGAGCCTGCCAATCAAAAGTTGCTCCGTAAATTTGCAGATTATGGTGTGATGCCCCAGAAAGTAGAACAGGTGGGAGGAAAACTGCAAGGCAAAGCCTTTGTGGTTACCGGCACGTTAGAGTCGATGGGGCGTGACGAAGCAGCCGACAAGATTCGAGCACTGGGCGGTATATTCCAGTCGAGTGTTGGCAAAGATACAATGTATTTGGTTGCAGGGAAGAATGTTGGCGCAAGTAAGCTCGCTAAAGCAAAAAAGCTTGGCACCCAAGTTATCGATGAAGCCGCACTTATAAAAATGCTGTCGTAAGAGTAAACTAGCACTATGGAACAATTGCCTCCTGCTGAAAGAGAGCCACATACTCACATAAGAACGCAGCAAGAGCTGATTGATGGTATAAATGACTTAATTGAAGAGTATACATCACGACCATTATTGGATGGTGAAGAAGTTAACCTGAATGCTGCGTACCGTTTACGACAGAAAATTACTGGTGAAGCCCCGCCAGACGACTGGGTTTATTGATAATTTACTGAAGTGTGCCAATCTTTAGGTTTGCTAGCATGTTATAGGCTTTGTTTGGGTGTCCATTGCGTCCCCCTTGTGTCTTGAATGCGTTTGTAGCATCTTGGCCGCACATACTCACAATCTCTTGTGCTCCCCCGGGATGTTTGTTGATGTATTTGGTGACGTCGTACACCGATCCGTCAATAATGAGCCAACAGTCATTTTCTGAGGCGTGTTCTGCGACCTGTTGTGGAGTATATGTGCTCGTAGTTGATGATTGCTTTGTGCTTGTTGATGTGGAAATAGTCGAATTTGAAGAAGAATTGTCACTGGACGTATTTATTAGTAGAAATAGACCACTTCCTAAGCCAAGAATTACAATTAGAGTAATAATTATTTTTTTCATACCGATATAGTATGTCAGCAATACTGAGAATTTGCCAAGAGCTTGCAAATCAAGCACAAGCGTTGTATATATAAAGTAATCGTGCGCTTCAAGCGGCGCGTCCCAAAACAAACATTTGTGAAACAAACATCACCCGCCGCAGGGTGGGCGCGCACGAAAAAACCGGCTTATAGCCGGTTTTAATTTGCGGTTACGTGCGTTTACTCGCCGTATACTTCGAGGCGACGACGTGCATCGTATATAGTAAGCCCTCCAAGGGTGGCAGCGAAACCGCCGCCTGCTATACCACCAATAACTTTTGCGATTGCTTCGGGTCGAGAATCTGTATTTGCATCAGAGAACCATGCTTCGGTAACGCCAATTGCAAAGCCTGCGCCTCCTAGGGCTGCCATAAGCAGTCCGGCGCTTAGTTGTTTACGGAGTGTACTGATTCTGTAATCATGTTGCACATCTGCAGCAAGACGTTGCTCTTGTGTATTGGGGTCAAATGGGTTGGATTCGTTGGTCATAACAAAATAGTAACACAAAAATAGTGAAAAAGCAATGGTGGAGCTACGGGGACTCAAACCCCGGACCTCAGCGCTGCCAGCGCTGCGCTCTAATCAACTGAGCTATAGCCCCATTACAATAAAACAGATGTATTTTACGGCAAAAATCGTCTTTTGTCACGATTACACACCGGGGCTGTTACAATATGGTTATGTCAATACATCAAACACTTACACCTGAAGAAACCAAAACAACAAATACATTTCGAACAATCTTACTCGTCTTAGTGCTCGGGTTGGTAATAGGAGTTGTCCTTATCTGGCAGACGGTTTATACCTCGGCCGAGAATGTATTTTGGGGTATGATACGCAATAATCTGTCTACTAACGGTGTTACGCGTACGGTATCAAATGAATACCAGGGGCAAACATATGAGCAAGTGGCGCATGTTGGGTTTGGCTCCAATCCGTTTGCACATACCGTAGTGCAGATTACTCAGCAGCAAAATGATACGAAAACGGATGTTATAACTGAGTCGATAGGTACACGGAACGCTGACTATAACCGGTACATAAAAATTGAAACAAACGAAAAGGGCAAGGATGGTCAAGTACTAAACACGAATCAGATTGTAGGTAAGTGGGGTAAAAATGAAGATGCAAGTACAGTTAGCGGATATGCACAGTCGGTACAAGGGCTTGTTGCATTTGCTAACTTGCCCACACAAGTGCGCAACGATGTTGTGAAGCGAATGCGTACCGACAATATTTATACGGTAGATTTTTCGACGGCGAAGCCACGCAAAGAAGGAAAAAAGGCTGCTTGGTCGTATCAAGTTGAAGTTGACGTGTATAAATTTCTGCAGGTTTTGCAATTAGTGAGTCAGTATAATGACTTAAACAAAGAGGCTGCAATTAATCCCGATGACTACAAAGACCAAGGAAAGTTGCAAATGACCATGGTGGTCGACAAGGCGTCTCGTCAGTTGCTTTCGATAGAACAGCAGGGTCAGACCCAAAAGTATAGTGGTTACGGATTAAGAAATACTATCGCACTACCTACGGATACAATCAGCCAACAAGAATTCGAATCTAAACTACAAACCCTTCAATAGCACATGCAATAAAGACGCGGATATTCTATACTTCTTATATGCAGATTGTGGTAAATGGTCTCCTGACAACGTATACGACTGAGGGCACAGGTAAAAACAAAGTTGTTTTGCTTTTACATGGCTGGGGGGATACGCATAAGACATTTTTATCACTAGTTGAATACTTGAAGAATGAGTATATGGTTGTAGCTCTTGACCTGCCAGGCTTTGGAGGTACTCAGGCGCCTCCTACAGCATGGACGCTTAGTGACTACGCGCGTTTCGTGCAGCAGTTTTGTAAAAAAATATCAGAGAGTCCGACGGTGCTTATAGGGCACTCTAACGGTGGCGCGATTGCACTGCGATCTATTTCAATGAGGCTGTTCCATGTAGATAAATTGATACTCATTGCTTCCTCTGGAATTCGTGGTGAATATAAGGGAAGAAATAAAGTACTACGCATCATGACCAAGACAGGAAAACTTTTTACCATGCTGTTACCCCTATCGGCCAAGCGAAGAATACGTCAAAAAGTATACAGCACCATTGGATCGGATATGCTTGTCGCCGAACATTTGCAAGAAACATTCAAGAATATTGTTTCAGACGATGTGCGCGATGATGCAAAGACGGTAAACTGTGCTACGCTGCTGATTTATGGCGATGAAGACCATGCAACACCTGTAGTTTGGGGCAGTAAAATCCACGAATTAATTACAGGGTCTCGCATGGAAGTTATAAAGGGCTCGGGACATTTTGTTCATCATGATGCAGCAGAACAAGTAAATGGTTTAATAAAAGATTTTATAGCATGAAATTTCCTAAGCGGTTTCGCTCACCAACAACTATCGTTTATATGCTTCAGAATACGGAGTATGATACTAATCAATACATAGCGTGGCTTAGAAGGACCAAAGACTTTTCACGGGTTATGTATCGTAGAAAACTTGAAAAAACACGACGCGCAAGATTGCTTTTGTGGGTGCTGCGATGGTTATATTTAGTGCAACTTGCACTGTGCTTAGCTGTCTTGTGCTGGAGCCTTGCTAGCTCAAATTATATACTTGCAGTTGTTGCACTCGTCTTGGCATCTATTACAGATAATATCTGGTCATTCCTTGTTATTGTGCCGTTGCAGGTGGTACGAGTTCTGATTGTAGGGCCAAAGAATCGACGACTCATCGCCAACTCTCGAACTGTATTTTCTAATACAAAAGCAATAAAAATTGCTGTTGCAGGTAGTTATGGTAAGACGACCATGAAAGAGTTACTCAAGACGGTTCTACAAGAAGGTCTTCGGGTCGCAGCAACACCAGGGAATAAAAATGTATCGGTATCGCACGCTGCTTTTGCTACTAAACTAAAAGGTGATGAGCAAGTTGTAATTATTGAGTACGGTGAAGGTGCTCCAGGCGATGTAGAACAGTTTAATCAAATCATCAAGCCAAATATCGGCGTGATTACTGGTATAGCTCCTGCGCATCTTGATAAATATGGTACGGTTGAAAATGCAGCAAAAGATATTTTGTCTCTTGTTTCGTATGTAGGCAAAGAAAACGCCTACCTGAATGCAGATTCGGTAATGCTGACGAAACACATAGATAAAGCAAGCCAAACGTATAGTCGAGCGAGTGTTTTGGGATGGCGCATTTCTGGTATAGCTACTAATGTTACCGGCACGGATTTTATTCTGACAAAGGATAAAAAATCAATAAAGCTACATACGGACTTGATTGGTGAGCATCTTGTTGGATCGGTGGCGCTTGTGGCCGTTTTGGCTTTACAATTGGGACTTACAAAGGAACAGGTAGTTACTGGTATTGCAAAGACAAAGCCATTTGAGCATCGAATGCAAGCAAGAGCTCTTTCTGGTGGGTGGATCATTGATGATACGTATAATGGTAATCTTGAAGGAGTCAGAGCAGGTCTTGAGCTACTGAGCGGTTTAAGTGCTCAAAGAAAAATATATGTAACCCCAGGGCTCGTAGATCAGGGAAACGAAAGCCAACGGGTGCATACGGAGATTGGTAAGTTAATTGCTCGCGCTCATCCGGACATAGTTGTACTAATGGAAAATTCGGTAACAGAATGGATTCGTTTGGCACTTGTTGGTGCTGGTTTTAAGGGTGAGGTAAGAGTTGAGTCGGATCCCTTGCGCTTCTATAGTAATATCGAGCATTTCATTGCTGCTGGTGACATTGTATTGATGCAAAACGATTGGACCGATAATTACAATTAAGTACATATAATTGTAACAACAATGATATTGTATGGTATGATTCCTGTATGAAAACGGTAGCGGTAATATTTGGCGGCAAAACTGCCGAACACGACGTTTCAATCATAACTGCGCTTGCGGCCGTTATTAGGCCTCTTGAGCTTTTAGATGAGTATGAGGTCATACCGGTATACATAGCTAAAGACGGAACATGGTACTCAGATGATAAATTAATGGATATAGACTTGTATCGTTCCGGAAGAATTGACGAATTTTTGCACAAAGCACCTAAGGTTCATATAGAATTTGGCAAGGGTTTAACAATTGTGAAGTCTAGTCAATTTGCTGGACGGAAGCGGTACAAAAAAATAGACATTGTTTTTCCTGCCATGCACGGAACGCATGGCGAGGACGGAGAACTGATGGGTGTACTCGAGATGGCCAATGTGCCATATGTAGGTTGCGGTGTTGCTGCGAGCGCCATTGCAATGGATAAAGTACTCTCAAAGCAGATAGCAGCCAGTGCGAACATACCAAGTACGCCATGGATATGGTTTAAGGCAAATGATTTAGAAAAAAATTATTCATCTGTGATTGAGCGAATAAAGCCACTAAAACTTCCGTTGTTTGTTAAGCCAGCAAGGCTCGGGTCTAGTATTGGTATATCTAAAGTAACAGATGACGTGCAACTCAATAATGCATTAGAAGTGGCGGCACACTTCGATGACAAAATTATTGTTGAACAGGGTGTTGCTAATCTAATCGAGGTAACGCTACCGATTGTCGGAAATGAACATCCAGAACCAGCATTTCTTGAACAGCCACTACTTAAGTCAGAAGATTTTTTTGACTTTGAAACCAAGTATATGGGACAAGGTAAGAAAATGGGTAAGAAGCTAGGTAATAAGCGTGGATCGCAGGGTTATAGTAAGATACCTGCTGAATTGCCAAAACAAATCTATGATATGGCAGTAAAGACTGGACTTCAGGTTTATAGTGCAGTTGGCTGTGAGGGTATTGCAAGGGTTGATATGCTTATTGATAGTAAGGCCGAGAAAGTGTACTTTAACGAAATAAATCCTATGCCTGGAAGTTTGTACGCTCACAACTGGCGTGCAAAAGGCGTTTCGAGTGTTGAGCTGATAGCGAGGCTGTTACGTTTGGCAGAAGAGCGTTATGCAAAGAAACAAAAAATCGAAACAACCTTCGTGACGAATTTTTTAAAACAGTTCTAACGTTCCCATGATCAGTTTAGCTGAAATAGATTTTGAATCAGAGCTCTCTCGTGTTGAGGCAGAGACCGCTATTGAAAGGCGGTGGATGGATGATGCAGGTGTTCGTCTATTTGAGACTGATGAAGAAATTATCCAGGTGCGCGAGAAAGGTGGTCTTGTGGAGGTGCAGTCGGTAAATCCAGGCTTTGCGTTGAGACGGTATTTGCGAGAATGGAAAGTTGAACATTGCGATCCGGCGCACCCAAGGCACTATTCACCACCATATCTGCGGGTTGATTCTTATGATATGATGCTTAGTATTATTGACCAGTGGCGTGGTCGAGTTGGCGACGATCTCTTGTTATCAATAACTTCCCTTGTTAGAAGCCGTAGATATCAATCACGGTTGGCGGAACGCAGTTCCTTGGCTATCTCTACACCCGGTCTACGCAGTAGCCATGAAGCAGGACTTGCCTTCGATGTGGATGCGTGTGGTTTTTATCGTAGGTTGAATGATAGGCTTTTGCCATTCAACCCTCGTGTTGAAGGGTATGATGCTGAAGTGGCGAGGAACTTAAGAGTTGAGCTTCTGGGCTCTCTTGCAGTATTTAAGGACCAAATCAATGTTGTTGATGAGTTTTCTGGAACTGACCGACATTGTTTTCATGTAGCCGTCAGACCACAAGAACTTGCTTAGTGTTCCATTCCGATTTGCTATACTATAAGCATGAGCACAAAGCGCTTGTTTTTTGTAGTGGGTCTGATATCGCTCGTGGTCACTTCTCTTAGTGGTACGGTATTTGCCGATACTAAGCAATTTGTTGTTAACTCTGTTCTCGATACTGCAGATGTTAAAGTTGGCGATGGTGTTTGTAGAACCGCAGAATCGGTATGTACGCTTAGGGCAGCAATCGAAGAAGCAAACAAAGAAACAAAGAGCACGCAGGTTGGTATAAGTTTTGCGGGGCTTGATAATGGCACTCAGACTATTGTATTAACATCGGCTTTGCCAGCGCTACAAAGAAGTATTTTTATTGATGGATATACAAAAAAAGACAGCCGCGAGAATACCGCAAAGTCTCCGTTGCCGTTTGATGGTGCAATAGGTGTTGCGATTGATGGGTCGAAGGTTACGTCTCAAGATGGTTTAGTAGTGGCCGCCAATGATATACGCATTCGCGGCATAGCACTGTGGGGTTTTTCTGGATCGAGCAGCGCAATTTATATTGATGCGAACAATGCAGTGATAGAAGGAAATTATGTTGGCTTGACCGGGTCGGGGAGTATGACAGCGGAAACAAAGACCTATAATGCAATCTATGTATCAGATAAAGCAGTTGGTGCGCGTATCGGCGGCTTACGGGCTTCGGAACGTAATATTTTTGCATCCACCGCCAGCTTGGCAGGTGCAGTTGTAGAGCTGCGCGGACAGAAGCCTGAACTCTACGGCAACTATATTGGTGTCAAGCAAGATGGTAAGTCTGCTTCGAGCTGTGGTACGGGTGTAATTGTTGCAGGAACGGGTGCACTTATTGGATCGGGTGCTGAAGGTGCAGAAAATGTTATTAGTTCGTGTAGTTCCTATCAGATGCTCGTTACGGGCGCTAAGGCAAGAATACAAGGTAACCGCATAGGTACTGATTACACGGGAAGAAAAAGTGCAGATTTAGTGAATGGTGTGGGCATACTGTTTCAAGATGGCGCTGCGCAAAATATGTTTGGCGGTGTCAATCCAGGCGATGGTAATATTGTCGCGGGCGTGAGTGGTATAGGGGTTGGGGTTCTCAAAAATCAAGACACCATGACACCAACACAAAATGCAATTTTAGGTAACGCTATTTTTGCGGTATCGCCAAAGACAGCATTTGGACAGGTCAATAATAGTACGGGTATAGATTATTTTGTCGTTGGCGAACGAGATACGGCGGGCTTACCAACTAAGTATTTGTATACGGGGCCAACGCCCAATGATTCGGGCGATATCGATACAGGCCCGAATGATTTTATGAATGAACCAGTACTTTTAAGTGCTCGACAAAATGGCGATTCTTTAGATATAGACTTTACGCTCGATACGGCCGATTCACAGCAGAATCTATACCGAGTAGAATTCTTTCTCAATGAAGATGCAGGAGGTAATACGCATGGCCCGGGTGAGTTATTAATTGGCTATGTTACCCAGAATCCAGGGCAAAACAAGCGTGCGACACTCAGATTACCTAGTGGTACGTCGGCTATAGGTAGAAAGATATCGGCGACCGCAACTGCTGTCAATGGCTCGAGTAATACCTTGGCAGATTTTGGATCTACGAGTGAGTTCGCTAAGAATATTGTTGTCAGCGATCGAACGCCAGTACAGGCGGGTATTAACTTCTTCAGCCAGGCCACCTTGGCGCTGCAGATTGTAATTGGGGCTATCACACTGCTTATTGCAGCCACACTTTGGTATATACAGCGCGATTATCGTAAGCACAAGCAGCCACTCGTCCAAGTTGACCCGTATATTTCCTATACGCCATGGCATCATTTGCGAGTAGTGGTGTGGCCGCGACTACGTTATAGGGTGCAATCGCTTTTGCCAAAAAGACGAAAACCGACTGTTTTGCCGCTCCGGCCCAAGCAGTAACCTTTTGCAAATAACAGATTACAGGCTATACTTGAGTCGATGAAACGATATAACCCAAAAGACATAGAACCCAAGTGGCAAAAGATTTGGCAAGAGATGGGGGTGTATACAACCGACCTAGCTAGCAAAAAGCCAAAATATATGGGCATGAGTATGTTCAATTACCCGAGCGGTGCCGGTATACACGTTGGCCATGCAATGAACTATACGATTAGCGATGTAAAAGCTCGCTTTAAGCGCCAACAGGGATACGAAAGTTATCATCCGGTAGGTTGGGATTCGTTTGGATTGCCCGCAGAAAACTATGCGATTAAGGCTGGAGTTTCGCCGCAAGAAAGCATGGCTACTATTATTCCTGACTACCACAAACAATACCAGGCCATGGGTTGGAGTAATGACTGGGAAAAAGAAATCACAACCAGCTTGCCCGAATACTACAAATGGACACAGTGGATTTTTGTAAAAATGTACGAGCAGGGACTAGCTTATCAAGATAGTCGCTGGCAGTGGTGGTGCGACAAATGCCAGACCGTACTTGCAAACGAACAAGTTATTGACGGTAAGTGCTGGAGGCATGATGGTTCGGATGATCCGCAGGTAGAAAAGAAAGAAGTTAAACAGTGGTTCTTCAAAATAACCGATTATGCAGACGAGCTACTCGAGGCAACCGATGCGTTAGATTGGACTGAAAGTGTAAAATTGGCTCAAAAGAACTGGATCGGCCGCAGTCAAGGGGCAGAAATTGAGTTTGGCGTCAAAGACTCAGACACAAGAATTACAGTATTTACGACAAGACCCGATACTGTGTATGGCGTTACATTTATGGTGCTTGCGCCAGATCATGAGCTTGTAAAAGAGTTGACCGCAAAAGATAAGCGTAGTGAAGTTAGTGCCTACGTTAAGGAGACTGCTAAAAAAACCGATGTCGAGCGCCAAGCTGCTAAGGAAAAAACTGGTGTATTTATCGGCGCATATGCAATTAACCCCGCAAACAACGAAGAAATCCCTATCTACATTGCCGACTATGTGCTTTCTGGCTATGGTACGGGTGCCATTATGGCCGTACCAGCTCACGATGAGCGTGACTATGCATTTGCGAAAGCGTATAGCCTACCGGTCGCCTATGTGGTCGAGCCAACTTTTGGTACTCCACAAGGTGATGATACGCATAAAAAAGCTGTGTATGCTATTGTGAGGAATCCAAAAAATAATCACATAATTGTCTTAGACTGGGGTCCTCGCCAAGAACGACACGGTGGCTATATGCTTATTGGTGGTGGGCTTGAAGAGGGTGAGAATTATGTAGATGCTGCAAAGCGAGAGATCTCCGAAGAAACAGGGTACAAGAATTTTAAACTAGTAAAAGAAACGGACTTTCTCGGACATGGGTATTTTTACTCGAACACCAAGCAAAAAAATATGCATGCCAGCGGCAAGGGATTATTATTCGATCTGATTGATGAAGAAAAAACTGAAACGAATCTTGACGAAGGAGAAAAGGATAAATTTACGGTAACATGGCAACCGGCTCATCGTGTAGCAACAATGTTAGATGATGGCATACACGAGGCGATGTTTCGTCGTTTAGTACTCGATGAAGTTTATAGCGGTGAAGGGGTTTTGGTTGAGTCTGGTGCATATGATGGTATGCTCTCCAGCGAGGCGAGAGAAAAAATTGTAGCCGACTTAGAGCGTAAGGGGCTAGCAAAAGTTCGCATCAATTATCGTATGCGCGATTGGAGCATTAGTCGTCAGCGTTACTGGGGTGCGCCAATACCCGTAGTAAATTGTGATTCATGTGGGCCGGTTATTCTGAGCGAAGATGACCTGCCAGTTGTATTGCCTGAATTAACCGACTTCAAACCAAGTGGTGATGGCCGTAGTGCTTTAGCACGAGCAAAAGACTGGCTTACGACTACCTGTCCAAAATGTGGTGGCCAGGCCGAGCGCGAAACGGACACGATGGACACATACGTTTGTAGTAGCTGGTATATGCTGCGGTATCTCGACCCACACAACCAAGAACAGATATTTAACAGCGAAATTGCTAATGCATGGATGCCGGTCGATTTTTATAATGGTGGCGATCATGCCACTGCCCACCTACTGTATGCACGTTTCATTACCCGCTTTCTCTACAAAATGGGGCTACTCGTTAATCCAGAACCCTTTAAACGGATGCTTTATAACGGTAAAGTAACTGCTAGTGATGGCAGTGTGTTTTCGAAATCGAAGGGCAATGGACCAGATCCTCTTAAGATTATCGAGCAAGGCTACGGAGCAGATGCGCTGCGTACCTATCTGATGTTCGCTGCGCCTCTAGAGCTTGGAGCGCGGTGGGATGAGCAAGGTGTGCCGGGTACTTACCGCTTTTTAACACGCGTATGGAACTTAACTCAAGAGTATAACGCAACTACGGCTGTAGAGCTTGATGAAAAGCAGCATAAACAGGTACTCGGAATTGTGCACAAGGCGGCACGTAAGGTAACGGAAGATATCGAAGAAGATCGGTATAATACTGCTATTTCCGCCTGTATGGAAGCGGTTAATAAATTGTATTTGGCAAAAACTAAACTGCCGTTTGGAACGTCTCCACTGTGGCAAGAGGCAATTGAATTTATTGTTCAGCTGATTGCGCCGTTTGCGCCACATGTCGCCGACGAACTTTGGCAGCAGCTGGGTCACAGTGATTCAGTACACAAGGATCATTGGCCACAGTGGCAGAAAGAATATCTTATCGACGATACAATCACAATTGTCGTACAGGTGAATGGCAAGGTGCGCGCACAGCTACAGGTTGCCGCAGATACAGCTAAAGAAGAGATATTGGCGCTTGCCAAGGCAAACGAGCATGTACAGACATTTCTAGCAAAAGGCGCTATCAAGAAAGAAATTTTCGTACCAAACAAACTTGTCAATCTCGTAGTTTCATAGTTTAATTCATTCTTATGAATTTGAATTTGTCGGCGCCGCAAGGCTATGGGAAACACGAAACAGGTGGTGAGCATGCAATGAAACACATGCATGATCCATACGAGTTCTGCCGTATACGGCAATCTACTTTTGGTGATGGTATCGCGCATCGTGACCCAACAGAAATTCTTCATATCATGCAAGAAGAGCGAGACGGCGGTCTATTAAATGTACTTACAAGCGACGCTCGTCATGCACTGGCTATGGTGGGTGGTGCTTTTTATCGTAACGAGTTTCCGCATGGAAAACGCATTATTTCGGTCGACGCAAGCGATGTTGTTCTTGCTTCAGAACATCGTCGGCGCGGAGCTGGTTCTTGGTTATTGTCTCGACTTATGATGTCTGGTGGGTATTATCATGCACGGGGTCAATCACAAATGTTTGCCACCGATTTAAGTATTACAGATGATAATGCAGTTATGGCCGACTGGCAACGGCAAAAAGCTCAAGAAATAGGTATGGCGCAGCGGAATGGTCGATTGCACTATTATCTACCCGGGCCGTATGCGCACGTTAAAAATCCTATAGGCGAGCTGGCGGGAACGTTAGAGCAAGTTGAACTACATAAGTATACCGGAAGCATACCTTTTAGTAGGGGTGAAGCTGAGCCAGATCGGCGATATGTATTTCGTCAAGGAATGACTATTGGATGGGTTCAACGCAATGAGACAAACCAAGACAACCTAGGCGATTTTTGTCGCGAATACTTAATAAAAAATATGCTCGATGATACATCGTATACCCAAGTATTGCATGACGAACTGTTCGCTATAACTTCACTACTCAATACTTCTTCCGTGCGCGAACAACTTGAAGCTATGGATGCGTAACCGGAGCTATAGTGCTTGCCGAATCAAGGAATGCTTTAGCTTCGGCAGTTTGTTTTGCGAGATATTTGCTCGATCCGCATAATTTTACAGGATCATTAGATTGGAAATCCTCATATATCGCTTCAGCTGTGTCGGGATTGGCGTGTATATCTCGAGCCAGACGTTCAGTGGCCGTAATTGGGTCGTTGGCAAACATGGCGTACGTAAATAGTTCGCAATCTACACGTCTATCGATTTCAGCGCGGGCGTTTTGCGTCAGTTTGACTGCAGATGCAGTTATGCCCAAGCTGAGAGTCGCTATCACGCCAATTGCTATTCGGCCCAAAACAACACGATGATGCCGTTCTTGTATGCTGAGTGTGGTGGCATTTTTGCTTTCCGGCGAAGTCAGATATCGCATCTTACGACCTAGTCGCTCGGTAACGGATAGTTCTATTGGGTCGAGAGGTTGTAGCGTGAGCGGCTGCAATTGATTAACGCCCCGAGTATATACAGAGGGGGCTTGCTGGTTTACTGGTCGGTGTTTAGGTCGAGGCATAGTTTAAGGATTTTACCGTTAGCTTCAGCAGTTTGCCAGGTCTTGTTTTCAGCATCGGGTGCTTCACCAATTACATAGCCACCTTGAAACTGTTCACCGCTCGTGTCGCCGTATGCAAGGCCGTCGCCAATATCTTTTACTATCAGGTTTGAGCCTTCGGGTGTGTGCGTATCAACACATTCCTGAATAACTGCAGTTCTGCGATTTTCTTCTGCCTCAGAATCAATAACAAGATTTGCAACAAGCGCAACGCTCGCTAATCCAAGTGCGAGTGTGCTGCGGCGCACACCGTAACGGTAGGCGCTTGATTCGTGTCGAGACGATGCACCCAGACGGCCTAAAAAGACCATTGTCGAATAATGGGCATCAAGCAGTCGCTCGCGTAATTTTACATTCCACGGCTGACGTGCTTCGAAACGATCTACTGCATCTATAACGTTATTGTTTTTCACCGAACCATTTTATAACAATAAGCACAATAAGTCAATACCTTTACCACTTGTGTTTTAGGGGATAACAGCGTATAATTGGTTTCAAATACTAATTGTAAACGGAGTGCTGATTCCCTATGGGTAAGCCAAAAAAACGAACCAGTCCACGTCGTACCGGTATGCGTCGCAGCCACCTAGTGGTTAAGCTGGCACGTGCGGTAAACGCAAAATCGCCAATCAAGGCATATACAACGCGCAGAGAAAGCGCTAAAAGCCTCAGCAAATAATCAGAACTTTTGAGCTATACTTTAAACGTATACGATAACTTAAGTTTTTAGGAATTTAACAATATGGCATCTAATCGTCACCTTGGCAGAATCGTTGCACTTCAAACGCTCTACGAGCAAGATTTTCGTCGTGACTGCGGTGATGAACATGTTGATATGGCGGAAGTGCTCGATCGCAACATTGAGCGCTATAAAGAAACAGTCGACGATAAAGATTTTGTGGCGCAGCTTACCAAAGAGGTTGAGCGCTATGCAAGCCAGCTCGATGTTATTATTCAGCCTATAGCTCCTGAGTGGCCTATTGATCAAATTGCACGAATGGACCGCCTCGTGTTGCATATGGGTACCTATGAGCTACTTTGTGTTAATGATGTGCCGGCTAAAGTTGTCATAAACGAGGCAGTAGAACTTGCCAAGGCCTTTGGTGGCGAAAATAGCTCTAAGTTTATCAATGGCGTGCTTGGGACTATTTATCGACAATTCCTCGATGGTAGCCTGAAGATTCCTGAAGCATTTACGGTTACGCGTACGAAAGAAGAACAATAACTATGAAACGACCTAAACCAATTCCCGGCTTACAAGGATTTCGCAAGTTTGTGCGTCGTCGTCCAGCTATTAGCGAGGTGGTGCGTGAACCGACCGCTGGCGGTATTGTGTATCGACGAAACAAGCAAACAAATGATGTAGAAATCTTGCTTATTCAAGATGCAAAGGACCGTTGGACCATTCCAAAAGGCCATATCGAAGAGGGCGAAAGTGCCAAACAAACAGCAGCACGAGAAGTTGGTGAAGAGACCGGCCTAAAAGAGATGAAGGTTCTGAATTGGCTTGGTAAAATCAACTTTCGATATCGTCGCATCAATAGTCTTGTACTTATGACCACAGAAATATTTCTTATCAAGGCGCTTGGCGATACCGACGATCTACAGAAAGAAGAATGGATGAATGGTATTGCGTGGTTTCCGTCTAAAGAAGCGCTCGAAAAAATCGAGTACGAAGACATTGGAAAATTAATTTTATTAGCATTAAAAAAGATTCGAGAAGATGCAAGACTATAGTGCATACCAACAATTCGCCAAAGATGTTCTTGGCGTAACCTTCAACAACATTGATCTACTGGTAACAGCGTTTACTCACCGATCGTATGTAAATGAACATCGTAAGACCGCCAGCGAACATAACGAGCGATTAGAATTTCTTGGAGACGCCGTGCTTGAGCTGGTTGTTACTAATTATCTGTTCTCTAATTTTACCGAACCAGAAGGCATTCTTACCAACTGGCGTAGTGCACTTGTTCGAACGGAAAGTATTAGTGCTGCCGCGGCAAATAATAGCTTCGAACCACTGCTTCGCCTAAGTCGTGGTGAACGACGCGGAACCGAGCGGGCGAGAGCGCAAATTTTAGCCAATGCGTACGAAAGTGTCATCGGTGCGTTGTATCTCGACCAGGGATACGAGGCAGCCCGGGAATTTATTACAAACACGCTACTGGTTACATTTCAGAAAATTCTTGAGACTGGTTCGTGGATGGATCCAAAATCTCACCTTCAAGAAGTTGCCCAAAGCAAGGATGGTTTTACGCCGGTGTATCGAGTGCTGAGTGAAGAAGGTCCAGATCATGAAAAAATCTTTACCGTTGGGGTCTATGTAAACAATACGCTCAAAGGCCAAGGAAGTGGCCCGAGTAAGCAAGAGGGTCAGCAAAAAGCTGCCGAACAGGCTTTAATGGCATACAACGAAGTAGATAAGAAGACAAAGCATTGACAAAAATAGCAGAGGTAGTATAATATTTTTTATGAATGCAGATTTTGAGGTCGGTAGACCATATATGGAACAAGTCCTTGCAAGTTCGTATCATTTACAGTGGCTCGTAAAGCTAGGGGCAGCCGCTGTTGAACCCTATATTCGTAACACGGCAAGCCCTTCTTTCCCTGATTGTGTCCGAGGTTCGGTTACGGGGAATAACGGTACCTATGTAAGCTTTGAGTCAATTGATCCTAGTCGCCATGCAGTTATGACGATGCAAAGAGTTGTTGGTGGGTTTTCTGAAGCAGTTATGCCAGTAAAAGTTGCTGAATCGGGTGAGGGATTTTACTATGGTTTACCTACGAGATTATCAGCACATCAAGCAAGACTGCTCGCAGCCGGTCTCAAGTAGTACCTTACGGGATGAATTAGTCTTGTTGACAAAAGCGCGACTTACCTCTATAATTATGACCAAATTGTTCATAAAACAGTAGAAAAAGGATTTTAGATACATATGTTAGCTATTCGTTTGCAACGCACCGGACGTAAAGGTCATGCTCAGTTTCGCATGGTCGTACAGGAATCACGCCTTACACCAACCAGTGGGCGCGTTGTAGCACAGCTTGGTACCTACAATCCACACACAAAGTCGCTCACTGTAGATGCCAAAAAGACTCAGTTCTATCTGACCAATGGTGCGCAACCTTCTGATAAAGTCGTTCGACTACTCTCGAGCGAAAAGAGCGTAACACTGCCTTCTTGGGTTGTGGCGTCTGAGGCAAAGAATCGTACGATTCGTAATCCGGAAAAATTGCGCAAGAACCAACCAAAAGAAGAGGCTCCTATAGAAGAGCCAGAAGCGGCTGCAGAAGAAGCGGTAGCAGAGGATGCTCCACAAGAAGATGCAGCACAGCTAGAGGCAGATGCCCCTAAAGAAGACACAGCTGCGTAGTAAGACCAAGAAATACACAATAGCCCCGTAAGGGGCTTTTTGTTTGTTATGGTACTGATGGTATAATAAGTTTGTTAAGTAACAGGGAGTCTGTCATGAGCAGTATTGACCAGCAGTTTGTAGAGTTTATTGTTAAGTCACTTGTCAGTAAGCCCGATGCGGTTGTTATTGAACGACGTATAGACGAAAAGGGTGTGCTACTAGAACTAACCGTTGATCCAGAAGATCTTGGCCGTATTATCGGCAAGCGAGGAGCAACGGCGCAAAGTTTGCGAACATTATTGCGTGCACTTGGTACCAAGAACGACGCACGCTTTAACCTCAAGATTGTCGACAATGGTCCACAAGATGGTAAACGATCTCAGCAATCAGAAGAAGCATCGGTTTCTAACAACAGCGAGCCAGCACAAACAGCTCCAGAGGCAGAAGACGACGATGCAGAGGAAGAGCCTACAAGCGACGTTGTAAGCAAAACACGCCAAGAGCTTGCCGAACTCGACGACCTCGATCTGTAAGCCGCTCTGCTTGCATAATCGGTTTGAGTCAGGTAGACTATATACGAGTCGAAAACGACCAAAACAAAGATCTAGAAGCTCATTGCGAGCCATCTCTACTGAGAGGTAGACATGGGAGCTTTATGTGGCAAAACATCCGGTAGCATTTAGCGAACCGGATTTTTTGTTTATCTGGTACAATAAACGAAGTGAAAATTCAAATTATTACCCTATTTCCCGAAATGTTTCCAGGTGTTATGAACGCCAGTATGCTTTGGAAGGCTCAAGATAAAAAGCATCTAGATATTAGCTATATTAATCTCCGTAATTATGGTATTGGCCCGAGACAGCAAGTTGATGACACTCCATATGGTGGTGGCGATGGCATGCTACTCAAGCCAGAGCCGTTATTTGCAGCGGTAGAGGCCACCAAACAAAACGATCCAACCGCGTTGGTACTACTTATGACGGCACGCGGCGAGCGCTGGGTGCAAGCAAAAGCTCAGGAATTGGCCGATCAAGACAAGGGTCTTATAATTATCTGTGGTCGTTATGAAGGTTACGATGAACGAATAGTTACGGTTGTTGATCGACAGTTGTCGGTTGGTGATTATGTTTTAACGGGTGGTGAGCTGCCAGCAATGATTATTGTCGATAGTATTATCCGACTTATCCCCGGTGTGCTCGGCGGCGAAACAAGTGCAGCAATAGAGAGTTTTAGCGATGGCAAAACACTGGAATTCCCGCAGTATACTCGTCCGGAAGAGTTTAAGGGCATGAAAGTTCCCGACGTTCTACTGAGTGGCAATCACGCAGAAATTGCCCGCTGGCGCGAAGAAAATAGCAGCCAGGCTTCTTAGATCTTTAGCCACAATTTGTGTAGCTTTTGAGCGAATGCTTGTTTGCGAACAGCAGGACCATAGCGCTTGAATATGTAGCCAACACCAACGTAGGCTGCAAATGCATAGATAATGCCTAAGATAGCGTCTATGGCGTAATGCTCTCCTTGGTATACGGTTCCAACGTAGATCATCAATGGATAGATACACGCTAGAGCAGCCCACTTACGCCCGAATAATTTATTAATCATGAGTACAAAAAGGGTTGCGTATGCAGCATGCAGTGAAGGCACGGCTGCAACAGGGTTGGGGGCTATTTTGTTGTAAACCGAAGGGAAGTCATGAATGCCAAGCGAAAACCATACGTCACTCGATATGCGGCGGATGGGCTCAATCAGTCCTTGGTCCGATGCCATCCATGGTGGGGCTGCCGGAAACAATGTGTAGGTTAGAAAGCCCGAAAAAGACAAGGCAACATACGTAGCCATGTATTGCCAGTAAAAAGAATCTTTTACCTTCCAAACAACAATAGCTAAGCCTAACGGAAAAATAAAATGGAGCATATAAAAAATATAGAACGCAAAATCATACCATTGTATCGAGCCGTGCCACCAATGCTGTTGTAGCCAGCTAGTAGGTAGTGCCGAGAAGATCCAGCGGTCTGCAGATGGCATCCATAAGTAATTTACGCGCGCGCCCAGATTGTCGGCAAAGCCGCGAAAAGACTCGTAAGTTAGTAACAAGAGTACAAATGGTAGAAAACGTTTAAGCATTTCCTTTGCTTGGCCGAAAATCATAAAGACAAGTGTGAGAAAAACCAATAACTTATCGGGCGTTGGCCAGCTGGGGGTGCGAAGAAACAGTATGATGCATGCGATTGATCCGCACACTCCAACTAGCCGTCCGAAGTTTTGACGGGACATTTTCATGCTAAATGCTAATGTCTCGCGAGTTAAAGAAGAAGATTCCGCCAATAGTGCTGATTACTGTAATCAGTACAAATACAATACACGAAACAAGGGGTAGGTGCGCGTTACTAAGTACGGTTACTGCATCAAAATAATGAAAGACACTTGCATACTTAAGTCCTTCGAGACTTGGTTTTATGCCAGAAACGACATTTAACACGTACATCAGAAATAGTGTTCCGCCGACGATACCGTATACTTTACTGCGATCTTTCATAATAGACGATACCATCATGCCCGTGCTAAAAACAGCGAGTGAAAACAGTGCACAAAAAACAGCGCACAATAGAAAGTTTCTTGGGTGAATGTTAAGCTTATAGATCCAGCCGATTGGTATTGGTGCGAGAATCGACGCACATATAAATAGCCCAATACTTAGTGCGCCGCTTAGGTACTTGCTCATAAATAAACGCGTGCGACTGATTGGTTGTGCTAGCAAGGTGCCAATGGTATTACGTTCAATTTCACCGGCAATGGCATTGCCGGCACGAGACAGCCCAAGCATAATAACAAGCAAAGGCCACATGAGGCTGAATAGTTCATATGATAAAAATGACTCTATAGTCTCAAAGCCTGCCCCCTCAATCTTGAAGGCCTTTTTGAGGGCATCTGGGTAGGTTTCGACGAGCTTATTGAGGCTTGCAGCTTGATCTCGTACGGTTGGAAATAGAATGATATACAACCAGGTGAGAAGTAGTGCTACGACGACGTAAATGGTTAGAGAAACTTTGCGTTCACGAATTTCGTGTTTAATAAGGGGCCACATTATCGGTAGTACTCCATAAATATATCTTCCAAGTTTGCGTGGGTAATCTCTATATCTTTAATCGGATATTTGCTTGCGGCTTCAATAGTCTCTTGGACGCTTCCTTTGACTCGAAGCAAAAGGTGTTTGTCACTTTGATGAACAATTGTTATGTTGCTGTCAGAAAAATCTTTGATGTTGATACGTTTGCCGCTGGTAAGTGTTATGTTGTGGATACTCATAGCGCGTATTCGCTCCATGCTTTCGTGAGCCACAATGGAACCATCTTTAATGACACCAACTTTATGACATATTTTTTCGACCTCTGGCAAATTGTGCGAGGAAATAAAAACCGATCCTCCCGCTTGACTGTACTCTTTTAAGATATCGTAAATTTCCTGCTGTAGTAATGGGTCAAGCCCTTTGGTTGGCTCATCAAGAATCAGTAGCTTAGGCTTACCCATAACGGCTAATAAAAACGCAAGCTTTTGGCGGTTTCCTGTCGATAGATTGCGCACTTGCATTGTGAGGTCGAGTCCTAGTCGTGATGCGAGTTCGGCAGGTTTGGCTGTTTTTCGGGTATTGGCATAAAAAGCAACATGTTCTGCGCCGGTCCAGTGCTCGTACAGCTGCGATTCCGCAGGCAAATAGCCGATAAGTTGTTTTACTAGGGCTGATTCATTTTGGGCATCGTGTCCCGACACGGAAATAGTGCCCTCCTGTGGTCGGATAAAATCCATGATGCATCGAATAGTGGTTGTTTTGCCGGCGCCATTGGGCCCTAAAAAGCCAAAGATCTCACCAGGATTAATCTGGAAGCTGACATTGTGTATGCCACGTCCATTGCTATAAGTTTTTGTAACATTATGTAGTCGTAGTACAGCAGCCATTAGAACTATTGTAGCAGAGCACTAGCAGGTCATGATAGAATATAAATACAAGGAGGATGTATGCAACTGATTAAGCCAGTATACGCACATTGTGATCTACCATGTGGTGTATACGATCCTGCTCAAGCACGCATTGAAGCTGAGTCGGTATTCATGATCATGTCTAAGTATGCATCCCAGCACGACGAGGATAAAATTCGCGCTATTGTCATCAAAGAGCAACGTGCCGAACTAGTAAAACACCATTTGTGGGTTTTGTGGAGTGATTACTTTAAGCCAGAACATCTTAAACAATTCCCAGACTTACACGATTTGTTTTGGCGGGCAACAAAAGCTGCAAGCGATACCAAGAAGTCTGTTGATCCTACAGTAGGGCAAAAGCTTCTTGATTTGATTGCAGAAATAACGAAAGTATTCGATGCTACCAAAAAAGGCTAAGCCAAGCGGCTTCCCGATTTTTTTGAGACGAATACAAGGCGAAAGCATGCTACCAAAATACCGACCTGGTAAGATAGTTGTGTGCACGCGACGCTTTCGTATTGTGTATCCTGGCGATGTTATTATTTTTCTCCACGAAGGCCGCGAAAAAATAAAAAGAGTTCGTGCCGTGAAGCAGGAACATGTATACGTAATTGGCGATAACCCAACAGGTAGTACTGACAGTCGTCACCATGGATGGATTCATATCGATGCCATCGTCGCTGTTGTGTTATAAATGCAATTTAGTTGCAAAATGATATACTAAACTCCATGAGTTCTGATATTTTGGCTGCAAAACTCCGTGCGGCGAACTATAGCGCCACCAAGCCGAGGCTAGCAGTGTTTACTATGCTTCGACAACACGACAGCATTACTATTCGTGAACTTGTAGAGGGTTTGTGCGGTACTGTAGATCGGGCGAGCGTATATCGAACGATTGACCTGTTTGAAAAGTTAGATATTGTGCATCGAATATACAATGGCTGGAAGTACAAGCTCGAATTATCAGACGATTTTATGCATCACCATCATCACCTAACCTGTACTATATGTGGCCGCGTAATATCTATCGACGAAGACACTGAGCTCTCTAAAATCATCGACCGCATGAGTACGATGCATAATTTCACTGTTACGAACCACCAATTTGAACTAACTGGGGTCTGTCAGTCTTGCGCGACAGCTTAAGATTTCTGGGCGCGTTTTCGTTTGTTGTGGTCAAGCTCGCGTTTGCGAAGCCGTAGGTTAAGTGGAGTAACCTCGAGTAGTTCGTCGTTCTCGATAAAATCGATGCATTCTTCCAGGCTGAGTCTCGTAGGTGGTGTAAGCTGTACGACACCATCACTTGAAGAACTGCGCATGTTTGTGAGGTGCTTTGCTTTGCATACGTTTATTTCCATATCATCACCCCGGCGGTTAAGACCAACGATTTGCCCAGCATATACCTTTTCAGCGGGCCCAACAAAACATGTGCCTCGTTCTTCGGCTGTTTGTAGTGCATACGGCGTTGTTGTGCCGTTTTCAAATGCTACAAGTACACCGTTGCGTAACTGCTCAATTGGCGCGCCGAGCGGTTGATAGCCAATCATGAGTGAGTTCATGACGACGGTACCTTTGGTGTTAGTGATAAGTATATTACGTAAACCAAGCAGCGCACGGGTCGGTAACTCATAGACAAGTTTCGTAACACCTTTTGGACTTGCAAATTGTTCTTTGAGCGTCGCCTTGCGCGAGCCGAGCTCCATTTGTATGCTCCCAACGTGTTCTGCAGGGACTTCTATCAAGAGCTCTTCGAGTGGTTCCATGGTCGTACCGTTTTCTTCTTTGGTCACAACCTGTGGTCGTCCAACTTCGAATTCAAAGCCTTCGCGTCGCATTGTTTCGATGAGCACGCTTAGGTGTAATTCGCCTCGTCCACTTACGAGGAAGCCAATGCCGTCTTCTTCAACCGATAGACCAATATTGGTTTCAAGCTCTTTCTTGAGGCGATCGCCAATTTGACGACTCGTGTTGAACTGGCTTTCTTGGCCTTTAAACGGGCTCGTATTTGGACCCAAATAAATTTTGAGTGTTGGTGCTTCAACTTCCAGTACTGGCAAAGCTTCTGGATTGTCGGTGTCGGCAACCGTTTCCCCAATTTGTGCATCGGTAAGGCCAGTGAGCTGCACGATGTCGCCAGCTATACCGGCTTCTACTTCTTTGCGAGAAACGCCGTGGCTCATCAAGATACTGTCGATCTTTGCGCGTGTAATCGTTCCATCTTTCTTACAGAGGGCAACCTGTTGACCGGTTTTTACCGTGCCTCGATTGATACGACCAATGGCGTATTTGCCTTTAAAGCTATCCCAGTCGAGTGCGGTAATAAGCATTTGTAGTGGCTTGTCGACATCAACTTCAGGCTGGGGAACATGCTCGGTAATCGCATCAAATATAGGCTCGAGGTCCGCTGCGGTAGTGCTGTCTTCGGGGATTTGTTTCCATGATTTACCTTCACGACCAATGGCGTAGAAGATAGGGTAGTGTAGCTGATCTTCGTGTACTGCTAGTTCTAGGAACAGATCGGCAAGTTCGTCCTCTACCTCTGCAATTCGGCTGCCTGGCTTATCGATCTTATTAATAACGACAATTGGCTTTAGCTCAGCAGCGAGTGCTTTCGATAAGACAAACTTCGTCTGGGGCATAGGACCTTCTTGGGCGTCTACAATCAGTAGGCAGCCGTCGGCCATATTGAGGGTTCGTTCTACTTCGCCGCTAAAGTCGGCGTGGCCTGGCGTATCAATAATATTTACGCGGTAGCCATTGTGCTCAACGGCAGTCACTTTTGCGGTGATGGTAATGCCTCGTTCGCGCTCTTGATCGCCGCTGTCCATGATTAATTCTTGGCTCATTTCGGCTTGGTTGTCGCGAAAAGTATTGGACTGCTTTAATAGTCCATCGACGAGTGTGGTTTTGCCATGGTCGACGTGTGCGATGATGGCGATATTGCGGATTTTGTCTGGTGTTATATTCATAAGCAAAAATAAAGAGTCACGAAACGTGACTGCATTTCTAAGTTATTCTAACACAAACATAAGCTTTTGAAAAGATTAGCCGCGTGGTTTTCGAGGAAAAAATACGCTTGTTCGTTTTGCGTAGGCCTGAAAATCTGGATTGTCTTTGTATTTTTTCTCGAGCATGGGTATGCCGGATACGAAGATAATAAGGTAAGAGATAGTTGCGGGCCCGAGAAGGCCAAGTAACTTAATATTCGTTGATATGTCGGTAGCGGCAAGCACGAGCCATACGCCCCACCACTGGGTAACTTCTCCGAAATAATTGGGGTGGCGTGTATAGTTCCATAGACCTTGGTTCATGATCTTGCCTTTATTTTTTGGGTTGGCAATGAACTGGCGTAGTTGCCAGTCGCCAACCGTTTCGAAATAAAACCCAAGGCCCCATAGTAAAATACCTGCCCACAGCCAGGCGGGGATAATTACAGTGTTTTGTATGCCAACCGTATATAAAACGGGGGAAACAACTACGAGCATAAAAAGTCCTTGCAATATAAAGACTTGCAAATATGTACGAATGACAAACCACTTGCCCCACTCATCACGCCATTGTTTGTATCTAAAATCTTCGTGTTTGCCGTGATTACGCGTGTAGATGTGTATAGCAAGCCGCAATCCCCAAAGTGTGGTGAGTATCAGGGCAACGATGCTCGCTTGCTGGCTTGTACGATGTTTCGCAAAAGTCCACCATGCGGTAGCAATAAACCCAAGACCCCACGCGATATCGGCGACATCGTTACGTTTTTTGAGTTGGCTCCATAAAAACCAAGCGGTCATATAACAAAAAATAAAGAGTGCCCCCGAACCTATAAGAGAAAGTGCTGTATCCATATAGGCAATTATACAACACTGTTTTTATATAAAATTCAAAATTCGTGTATTCATGCGGTACAATATCTTTGTAATAACAATAATGCCTATTAAGGTACCTCGGAGGGAATAATGGATCCAACACAAGATCAGCCTGCTGTACCAACGCCAAGCGTTGACCCAGCTGCACCAGCACCGGCTCCAGCGCCAGCAGAAAGCGCTACACCAGACATCACTGTAAGTGCGCCAATGGCAGATATACCAACGCCAAGCGTTGACCCAGCTGCACCAGCACCTGTAGAGCCTGCACCGGCTGTAGAACCTGCGCCAGTTGTAGAGCCTGCACCGGCTCCAGCTGACCCAGCTGCACCAGCACCGGCTCCAGCAGAAGAGGGTGCGCCCGCAGAAGCGCCACAGCAATTCGGATCATTCTAAGACAATGAATCGGAGCGAATACCCCCAATAACAAGGGGGTATTTTTATACAAATGAGTGGATATAAAGGACACATAACAGGCGCGGTCTTAGCGAATACTGTACTCGTTGGCGGTATGGCGGTTTCCCCATGGGAATTTACGAATCGTGCCAGCATACTTATGAATAACTGGCAGTTTATTGCGGCAATGTATGTTATTGCGATTCTTTTTGGATTATGGCCCGACGTAGATACTAATAGCAAAGGACAGAATATTTTTTTTGCCATAGCGTTTACGCTCGACATTGTCCTTATTGCTACCGGCAAAACCGAAACTGCCGCTTACCTCGGATTGCTGGCCATGACGCCCATTATTGGAAGGCATCGTGGGTGGACACATAGCAAGCTTGCGGCTTTGTTAGTGCCGCTACCTATTGTACTTGTGCCATACATGAACCGAAGTACGTTGCTTGCGGCTTCATGCGTGTTATATGCTGCTGCCGTAACTGGATACCTCAGTCATTTGCTACTCGATGGTCTTTTGGTTAAGGGAATACGCTTCTCTGGTAAGTGGAATGATCGTTAAATGAGCATGGAAATTATCGATGGTTATGTTGCGCTACGCCGAACATGCCGGGATTTCATGGGATATAACGGGGTAGCTTCAAATCCTGGTTTTTCTGATGACGACATCGCGGTTGGAATGCATGAACTACTGCTTGGTGCCTGTGCTTTACCTATTGGGATGGGGCCTGAGCGTGGTCAGACAGACACGTTCGATACGTTTGTGCGTTTTCGAACGGGAATAGAATCGATTTTGCGTATGGCAAACATAGAGTTGCCCGAACCGGTTACAGCCGAGAGTATTACGCAGGCGTTGTCGCACAAGGTTTAATATTTGCGTATTTGTTTGCGTTCTCTATCTGCGGGATAGATTTGTAAACTGAGGCGGTATTTAAGCAAGGGGATTGTTACGACTTTTACGTGGTGCATAAGGCCATATCGTATGCGGGGGTCAGCTTGTTTAAGAGGTGACTTGTGGTTCTGGTAATCGATAAATACGTAGAGGATTGTTCCGAGTACAATGAGGCCCAGTGCGCTTAATAGTAAGGCGAATGGGCGCACGGTGTCTAAGGAAAAAATTGCTATAAGCATTATCACTTACTAATTATAGCAAAACCAGTCTATTGTTCGCTTGTCATTTGTTTTAGACAAAAGTTCGCTTATACTTAAAATGAAGCATAAGCGAGATAAAGAATATGAATTTTGCACACGTTAAGTGGTTTGTAGAAAACGATGAAATCGTAAAGTTTAGCAAAAATAATTTTTCAATGAGCGATAGTTTTGCTCTTGGGGTGTGGCTGCTTGTACTTGCCATCATCGCCGCAGCGTACATGATCGATAGGAAGGCAGTTTCGCCTCCGAAAAAGTGGATGCAGTTTGTTAGTAATCACAAAAAAGGTATTTTACGGGCGTTTTCGGTATTATTTGGCGTGTTTATGATTTGTACGGGTCTAATGTGGAATTTTGTACTCTCCCCAGAAATCGTGGCAGATGCCAATACGTTTACGCAACTGCTACGCGCGTTTGAAGTGGCGCTTGGTGTACTGTTTGTTGTCGGTTTTAAGCCCTACGTTTCGGCAATCGGTCTTGTTGTGTTGTATGTTTTGTGCGGCTTTGTAGATGGCATGGAATTTTGGTTGGAGAATCTGCTGATAGCAGGTAGTGCTATCTTTTTGCTTATACAGTACGCTCCAAAGCAATCATGGCTTGCTAAAAAGCAAGCGTATGCTGTGCCGGTAGCACGTATTACCACAGGAATATCATTGGTTGTTATGGCTTTTACCGAAAAACTACTACACCCTGAAATGAGCTTGCAATTTTTGAGTACTCATCACTGGAATATCTTGGCAAATTTGGGCCTGAGCTCAATAAGTGATGAGCGATTTGTTTTGATAGCAGGGGCTGTTGAATTGCTGTTTGGGGTATTGTTTATACTTGGTGTGCTCACACGAGTCAGCACCATCGCCATTGGCTCAATTTTTGGCATTTCAGTGGTAACCATGCTAGTGAGCACCGGCAAATGGGAAGTCGAAGACCTGCCAGTATATGCGCTGGCAGTCATTTTACTTGCTTATGGCTCGGGTTCTCGTTGGAGGGTTGGATCGGGAAAAGACGTTATATAGTTCAGGCGTATCCTAGGTGTGCAATGTATACTTAGATATACATGCCGCAGTATCAAAGAAATAAATACATACCAACGCGTGCGTACTACCAGCCGCAAGCATCAGTTAAAGCAAAACCAAAACGACGGTCATTTTGGGTATTTTTAGTGGCAGTGTTACTCGTTGGCTATTTTGTGCTAAAACCATCGGGAAGTAGTGTTGTTAAATCGGTTGCGGAGCCTGCTGTAAAAGAACCCGAAAAGCCTGCAAAAAAAGACATGGCTCAGTTTGCAGGCCAGCTCGATACGATCATGGCATCAGAGCCCCAGCTTAATATTGGCGTTAGTGTCGTCGATCTTGTGCACGGCAGTGCCTATAATTACGGTGTGCAAGAACCGTATGTGGCCGCCAGCATTTCAAAGTTATTGACCGCAACGTATTACTTGCAAACCATTGAAGAAAACGACGAGTCTCTCGATGATCAGATTGGAGCACTCTCTGGCAAAGAACAGCTACGCATGCTTATCGAAAAAAGCGACCAAACTGCGTGGGTTGCCATTAACGATGAAATTGGCCGCCCCAACCTGGAAAAATATGCAATTAAGCACGGGTTTGCAGAATATAGCGTAGAGTCTAACCATGTACGGCCAAGTCAGATAGCTGCGTTCTTAAAGGAACTGTACTCGGGCAAACTTTTAAACAAGAACAATACCGCCCGGTTGTTAGGACATATGAAAAATGCCAGCGAGCCACAGTATGTTGCCGATGTCGCTAAGCCGTACGCAACTGTCTATCATAAGACAGGTTATTTAAAAGACCGCGTACACGATGCAGCAATTATCGACAACGGAACCTACCCATTTGCTTTGGTTATATTTACCAAAGCAAAAGGCGATTACGACTTTTTAGAAGGAAAAAAGTTACTCAACACTATTACCGAAGATGTTTTAGTGGCTTTCGACATCAAACAAGCGTCTGCTCAGTAACAATACTTATGCTTGCAAAATCGGTCTTCAGAGAAGATAGTTACACATATGGAATCATTTTTTGAAGAAGCAGATACACCAGATGGCGAGCAAGCGGTGTTAATTGATTACGGCGACATAACCCTAGAGCTCCATGCTGACAACACGCATATACGAGAATATCGCGAAGGCGATGGTGCATACAATCATGTATTTCATGTGCCAGGTGGTAGTTTCGAAGGTGCTGTTATGTTTGCAGCCGAGCCAGAGGTAATCGAACTGCTTGGTGAAGTAGGTGTTGTTACGGTTATACACGAAGCGCTCGACGATGTTGCGATCGACTTTATGCGTACGCAGATTGTTGGCTCATTTGAAACGCTTCTAAGCGACGAGTAGCCTACCGATTCTTGCTGTGTTTTCCAGACTGTAGGATACTGTATGTAGCAAAAGGAGATATATGAATCATAAAAAACTTATCATTATTACGGCGCTAGCGGTGTTGGTCGTTGGCGGAGGAGTCTTTGTATTCACAATGAACAAAGACGACAAAAACGTTTCTCAATCGACCACTCAAACACAAACCGCTGATACAAATACGCAAGAGCATGAGGGTAATCACGCTATGGAGCAAGGAAATATATACTCGTTGGTAGATATTGGCCATGCTCACAAATGTACGTTTACCTATAATGGTTCAAACGGCACCGGCACAGGAACCATGTACACAAACGGTAAGGGCAATGGACTTATGACGATAGATGTTAAAACCGCTGAAGGAAAAACAGGCACAATAAATACTCTTCTGCTCGCCGATGATGCGTATGGCTGGACACAAATAAACGGAAGCACTATTGGATTTAAATTTAAGAAATCAAGTGTGCAAGCGGATGCAAAGAAAGCTGCAGGCTCGGCAACAACCGATCCGTCCCAGAAGTTTGATCTGGCATGCGAAAATTGGACAGTAAATGATTCATTATTCGTTGTGCCGTCGAATGTGCAGTTTATGAGCCTCCCCACAAACTAGCAGAATAACGAATACAATTTGGCTAACATATTGTATGCTATGATATTTTCATGAGTGAACAGAGAAGAGCGAATGTAATCACAGTACGGTATAGGCCCGATTTAGCAGAAGACGCGGTAGTGTTAACACATGCCGGCACTTATGGTAATGAATGTAAGCGGTATATCGATGGTATCGTGGGGATTGGCCGTTCTGTAACGGCGTTTGCTCTTGAAGACGGTGTGTATAGTGAGTTAGAAAATAAGTCACGGTCTCAATTCCGTGCAATATTAGACGATGTGCCGCAACGTCGTCTACAAAGTTGGGCAGACCGGCAGGTTCGCGGTATGCAACGTCGCCTTGGGACCGAACACACAAAAGTTATTTCTGATTTCAGATCGAAAGAAGAGGCTCGTAACAGTGAGCGCACCGTCCAAATTGGGGGGTATCTGCCAGGAGAGTATACTGATATTAGCTTTCGTGTAGCGCGGGCACTTAGGGAGCTAAGATATGGCGATTTTAGACTCGCTATTAATACCGATTTCTTTTCAAGAGGACATCGCGATGACCATAATAGCTACTTTGTTTTTGGTATGGGAAACGGTACCGGAGACGATGCTACTGGTTCGTGGATGCCATTCTATGATGCGAGAAACCGTGCCATAGATCAATATTCTAAAATGCGCTCTGAGGGTGCACCCTATGTACGTGCGATTGGGTCAATTTCGTTTGCACATCTTGCGCAAGAAGCTATGGCACGAGTAAATGGCGTGCGAAGTTAGATGGATTGTATTTTGGTGGACAGGGTTCGCATGGTATTACAGTTGCGAATAGTGATGTTTTTGTAGAGTTCTGTCCCGATAATTTTACGCATGCCACTCGTACTAATTTGGGTTCGATCAATATGCCAGATAATTGCACCGGGGGTGTATAGTGCGCTATCGACGCCCTCTCGTAATGGTAGAGCATGGAGGGTTTTTGGTGAATCGATACCTTCCCATAGCAGCAGTACGTCGCACTTATTGGAGGTATCATTGCGCCACCCGCGGGGTATTTTACCCGCAATTGCAGTTAATTCTTCGTCGGTTTTAACAAGGACTGGTACGCCGAATCCAAATTCTTCGGTTATGGCACGAGATATGCGGTCGGTAATCTTTGCTGTAGACGCTTCGGTGCTCGAAAATAGCACATTGCCAGAGTTTATGTAGGTTGTTACCTGGGTAAAACCAAGACCTTCCATAACGCTTTTTAATGTCTTCATCTCAACGCGGCTATTACCGCCAACATTGATGCCTCGAAGAAAAGCAACATACTTCATGGCATTATCATAACAAAGTGCGTTAAGAACTTTGGCCTTGAGCTTGAGCAGGGGTTATTTCTTTATACAAGCAACCCACAGGGTTTTGTGTACTTACGTCATACAGGTCGAGTCCGCTAATTTTCTCCCAGGCTGCTTGCATACTGCTTAGCTGTTGTATGGTCGAATCTTTTATAGAGTCATCGAGCAAGGTCGTAGGACATATGTGTTTAGTATTTGAATCATTAGTGCCATGGTTTATTTGTATTTCAAAACGCAACAGACCGTTGTTTTGTCGGGCGGGTTTACCAATGATGTCGCCAGCTTTGACCTTGTCGCCCTTTTTGATCTGTAAATCGATAACATGATCATAGCCAATTATCCATTGAGTGTCGTCATTGGTGCCAAGAAACACTTCACTATCTTTGCTTTCGGGCTGTTCTTGTATAAACATAACAACGCCGTCTATTGCAGAAACGAGCTCGGTATTTTCTTTCAGAGATGCAAACTCAAAGTTTGGGTTTGTTCGAACAGGTGTTCCAGGCAATTTGTCGCCAAAAATATAGAACCCCTTGTGTCCCGATGCTTTATAGTCGCGGAGTGCATTCATAGTTACGTCTACGGCATCGAGGCTCTTGAGGCCAAGATTTTTTAATTTTGGCGCTTCGTCATAGGCGCTTGAACGCCCTTGTTTGTTGTTAGAAGACGTTTGGTTAGGGCTGTTTGAATCGTCGTTTCGATTTAGGACAGTAAAGCCTACACCGGCAATTAGGCCGACCACAATTAATACAATAATTATTTCAATTACACTAAAACCACCTTGTGAATATTTCATACATATAAGCATACTGCTTATGCTTATATGGAACAAGATTTGTTGACTTATCGATGTCTCTTGAAGCGTTCAAAAAGACCCGGTTTATGATGAGGCGATCCCAGATAATAATCAGAAGTTTGTAATCCGAGTTGCGAGCTAATTGCGTCAAAATTTGCTCGTTTTTCATTCATGTGTGCAGCACTTCCCATGCTGTAGCGACGAAGTTCGTGTACTGCTAATATACCCAGTGCAACGTCTATGCCAGGGCGTGGCGCAGACTCTGGAACATAGAACATACGGTGGTAAAGCTGTTCTATAAAATCAAAACCATCGGCTTTACTACCACCTTGTGCATAGAATTCCATTAGGCGAGGCGCAGATCTATCCCAGCTCGCTCTTGCGAACGTACTGAGCATACCGGGTATTTCTTGTTTTGGCTTGATGATGACATCTGCGGCACGTGCTTTCATAAATGCCAGCTCGAAAATGCTTGGATCGGCTGGTACAGTAAGACTTTCGCCAGGCTGGGCGGCGAGCTGTTCATCAACTTCCTCACACTCTATTGTTATTGTTGGGTGAGCTGTATCTAGTGTTAGTGTAACGTCGTTTTCGCCGTATGCTTGTAGACATAGGTGTGCAAGTCTAGAGCTAAACTCAACAAACGTATCAGCAGATATGCCTTCTTGCTGATGTATCGCAGCATGAAAAAATGGCTTGGCCTCGAATAGTCCAACTACTTCCGATGGAGCGACTTCTTGTCCAAATGCAGGGCTATACGAAAACGGGTAGTTTGACATGAATATATAATGCAACAAAAACAGAGTATCATCAATTTTATTTAGTGCCGCTAATTGTTTTACGAAGCTCTACGTATTACACTCGGGTTATGGCAGAGCTTGTAGGCATATTAAATATCACTCCCGATAGCTTTAGCGACGGCAGTCGTTATCAGAGTGCAGAAGATGCGGTTAGGCACACCAAACAGTTATTTATTGATGGAGCAAGTGTTGTCGATGTGGGCGCAGAAAGTACTCGCCCAGGCGCTGTACCACTGAGCTGGGAAGAAGAAATTGCACGGTTGGCGCCATTCTTCCGCGAAGCTAGAACGCGTGGCTGGGATTTGTCGCTTGACACGTACCATCCAGAAACCGTTCGTTGGGCAGCAACACAAATAGGACGTTTTATCATAAACGACGTAACTGGCTTTAGAAATGCAGATATGCGAGAAGCTGCCGCAGAAACAGGTAACGAAGTTATTGTCAGCCATTTACCACACGCAAGTGCAGACATACAAAGCGCCCACAAAGAAAAACCGATTGATTCGGTAGAGCAGGTTGTCGAGGAACTGTTTGAGTCGATAGCGGCTTTGGTCGTTGCGGGAGTTGCGCACAAAAACATAATTGCTGATCCTGGCATAGGTTTTGGCAAAACGCTCGAAGTTAACTGGGAACTTCTGGAAATTGGTAAAAAAATTCCGCTGTTTAGAACTATGGTTGGCTACTCTCGGAAGCGTTTTTTGGGCGAGGAACGCATGGAGCTACCCATTAATCTTTTTGCCGGAGAAATTGCTGTTGGTGCTGGTGCGCATTACTTGCGCGTTCACGACGTTGCGGGGCATCGCCCTCTAATTGGCCTCTAAGCCCGGCTCCCAGTTATTAAACCGAAACCCAGGTATAGCTTCGTCTGGTTTTGTGTTTGCACGGAGCATCATCGAAGTCCGAGTTGGTGTACGCAAATGCTGAACGCTGTGTTCAGGGCGAATTTCTTGGTTGGCATTAATCAGGCCAGGGGCACGTAGCAAGCATAAATCACCCGGTTCGACCGCAAGGGCAGTTTCACTGCCATCATCGGAGGAAATAACAAGGTCGCACGATCCATCGATAGATGCTATAGCAATAACTCCGATGAATCGAAGGTTGTCGCGGTGCTTGCTCAGACCCACATGTTCATCGTCATACAAATGAAACGACAGTTCGTCGGCTTTCCAGCTTGCGAGCGATGGAAAAATGCTGGCCAAACTTTGGATATATTGTTCAGTTCGTTTGTACAGACGCACCGTGGCAGGAATTCTTTCAAGCGGGCTTTGATCGCCACGACTCAGTTTATGTGCAAAGGTAAAATGATTCTGCACAATTTGTAAGCCACGCAGATTGGTATAGGTTTCGTGGGCGTCGAGCCACTGAACTCTGTCTGTATCTTGCGTTTCACTTGTTATGGCTGCTTGTTCTTGCGAACCAACAAAACCGTGCAGCACTTCTGCACCAAGTCCCTCAGGGCGTACTAGCTCAGAAAATTCCATACCCCTATTATAGGGAGTTTTATTATAAGCGTATATCTTGATCTTGTCCGGCGGCTTCGAGTATGTCTCTGTCGAGTTGCCGTAAAGCTTCTACAAAGCGTTTCGTGCGCTCAGGGCTGGCGGTGTATTCGCTAAAGAGAGATTCTCCGTCTTTGGACAGCGTGCCAGATGCGCGCACTAAGCAGGCGCCGGGTGGCAGCCATGGGTGTTCTGCTCGAAAAGCTTCGTTTTCTTCTGGAGTGAGTGCTTCAGCCATGAAGATATTGTAGCAGCATGATTATGCCTATGCACTTATTCGCTACTTTCAGAAAAGATGTGTCTTTAATGAATATAGAGCTTTTGTTTAGATTCTTAGACTATTGTACGATGGTGTGAATAATAGAGGATTAAAACTATGCCATCGTCCGAAATTCGTCAACAATTGAACGTACCTGTAGGTGATACAAGGGCCGACCAAGCTATCCGCACGGGGCGTTACTTTGATATTGCTAATGCACATATTAAAGATAGCTTCGGCGAGCGTTTTAGAGAGTTGAGTGCTGAAAAAGGCGAACGTTTTATGATCTCTCTTAAGGCTGACAGAATAGGCAACGTATTGCTTGAAGAGGTTAGGAATAGTAGCGAAAGACGAGTAGATTTATCTGTAGCAGATGAATCTTGGGCAGGACGGAGCAAAGGACAGCTGTTGCCAAGTGTTCGGCGACCACTGGGTGGTGATGTTGACGATACCGAGCTGACATGTTCCGGTCTCGAAGTGGTACGTCAACACCCCTACAAAGACGATATGTATGATTGGTTTGAGTTGCCCGAACAGGCGGTTGATGCTCGTGATCAAAAATCTTTAAGTATGATTGAACAGTATTTTTCGGCACTGGGTACTGAACATTTGCGGGCATGGACGAGCGATATCATGGCTACCGATAGAACCATGCACCCCATTGAACTTGATGATGCAGGAATTCTAGATGTAGAGGTGATAGGTGACAAAGCAACAATTTCTCTTGATGCGGCAATACGATTACTGAACGGAATGCGTATATATTTTGGTCGTGACGAATACCTATTTGATCACTCTTACGTACCACTCGATGGCGTAGTAGAGACCCACGGCTGGGATGAAACTCCACACGGTAAGGCTTTTGACCATGCACTGCGTGTTGCAGGTATCGAACCTGAGCGAACTGCGGCAAGCCCGGGTGATGAACAATTGGTGTTTAATCCAGATTCTCCTGCAAATAAATTCTGGCAGCTGGCTCATGCTCTTGTGATGCGCAATACAGTCGAGGTGCCAATTATTGGGGGCAGAACTACAGATTTTGAAACGAAAAAAGGCATGGCTCCAAAGCCTATTCACCATTGGAACCGATACGACTATGATGTCCGTACGCTTGCATCGTTAAAAGGCTCTGCGATTGAGGCTTCTCGCAGAGATTCAAGCCATAGCGACGACATCTCATTAGCGGTGAAGTTGTTTTTTGAGCACCTAGACGTCAATAATCGTATTGATTTAGGTAAATTGACAAAGAATATGCTCACTCATTTGTCGCTTGGGTTAGTCCTCGGCACGCGAGATGAAGGTATTGAGGAAAACGTGGATGAATTTAATGATGTAGTAGAGCGCTTGAAATGCAAATTAGATAACGCCGGCGTAGCGCAACCAGAATCAGGCATAGTAATCATTAATGCCCGTTAAACACAGGGCGTAACCTATCCCCAAAGCATAGATGGTTAATTTCTAGATCGCATATGCTAAGGGGTCGGCGTTGGTTCTTGTACGATGTAATGCACAATCTAGTTCATAAGAGTTGTCAAACTGCTGATGTAGGGCCACCCACTCGCATAACCAGTCTAGGTTGTGAATACGAATAGCAAAAATGCCAAGACCACGTATTGCATCGGCATGTTCGCCAGCTAAGAATTCTAAATCGTTAAATTCTGTCACTGCATCTGTAGCACAGCGGACAAGATTGTAGCGGGATATAGCTAGACCCAGTTTCCCATTGCTGCGGAGTGATACATTAAAAACTTTGTCATGAGATGGTTGTATGTTGGTACAGTCAAGCGTGGCATCTATACGAAAATCAGGTTCCCTACGGCTAATTTCGTTGTAATATCCGTGCAGTGTTGCCTGGTGCCAATCAGGTGTGGCGAGCAATGCTATATCACGTGTACTAAAATGTGTGACGAGTGTACTCGGCTGTGTCTCTGTCTGCATAGCAGTAGTATATCAACAAACAGAGATTATTTATCTGGGTTCGAAGGATAGCCTGAGCGAGGTGTTTGGAAGGTTATTTGATCACCGGGTCCATATTCATCAAATTCCCGCTTGCTTACCGTTATAGTAAAGTTGACGCACCCATCTTCGTTAGCCATAGATAGATCTTCGCGACCGCATTGCTGTACAACAAACCGATAGACATCTTTGTAGTGTGGGTATCCGCCTTCTTCTGGTGTGACATACCGCTGGCTTTGTTCTTCACGTATGATTGTTGCCTCATGGTCTTCCTCGACCTTTGCGCTATCGCCGCAGCCAGAAAGAACTGTCGTCAGCCCGAGTAAGCATAGAACTCGGTTAAAACGAAGTTTGCTTGGTATTTGTTGGTCGACTACTGCTTCCATACGCTTAATATAACAAATAGGTACCCATATTAGAGTGCCTATATGACTTATGCGAAACTATCATGGCTGGGGCTCGAGTTCCTTAATAGAACTTTTTCCATCCAGGAAGATGATCCAATAGTAGATGTTGAGGAGATTAGAGAACTACTTGATGAGGAAATCAAGGAGGGTGATAATGAATAATTCAGTTCTCTTTGATAATAATACGTTCTATAGAGCTTTTGAGCGTGATTTAAGGCGTGCTAGGCAGTCGGTAATCATAGAAAGCCCCTTCATCACCAGAAGACGGATGGAGCACCTATTACCACTACTTATGAAGTTGCGTCGTAAGGGTGTAAGGATAGTAGTAAATACCAGAAATCCAGAGGAGCATAACGAAGAGTACGCTATCCAAGCAGAGGATGCGGTAGTGGCTATGCAGGATATTGGCATAATAGTGCTCTATACCGTCAAACATCATCGTAAACTGACCATAATTGACGAAGAAATACTTTGGGAGGGTAGCTTAAACATTTTATCTCAGGGCGATAGTTGCGAGATTATGCGCCGAACGGTATCTGATAGCCTGGCTTGGCAAATGTTACATTTTATCAAGCTTGATAAGCTAGCTACTCTGGAAAGTCGTTGATGTCTATATCAAGTACTTTAGATAGCTTCTTGATAGTTGGGTAGGAAGGTTGCTGGATGCCCTGCTCAATCTTGGCGATGGTATTTGAATGCACGCCGGTTTTCTCGGCTAGCTCAGTTTGAGTCAGGCCTTTGGCGATTCGAGCGTCTTTAACTAGTTTTGCTGCTGATTTATTACTCATAGGTTTCTTATCTGTATTAT